>CASEXH010000001.1 GCA_949291945.1 uncultured Bacillota bacterium
CATAAATAAACTCCTTTTCGATAAGAATTGTCATATCTGTAATTCTTACCAAAAAGGAGCCATTTTTTACCAAAGCCACAAAGTTTTTTACACTACCGCTTTCAATTTCAAATCCTGCATCAATGTCGCTTTTTCAGCTTTAGATTATCTATTTTTCCAATTCTGCATTAATCTCATCAATCCATCTGCTGTCTTCACTTTCAAACAGCTCCATAAACTTTCCAAAATTGCTGCTTCCGGCAACTGTATCAGTTGTTTCTAATCCGTCCACCCGGTGACGCATAATCCACTCCATGAAACTCATTAACTTTTCGTTTGATATCTACATACTGTTCGTGAGGTTTCTTTTCTGTATCGCAAAATATAAGCACTAATTCATATGTACCATTCTGGTAACGATCCTGATATCTTGCCGGAATATTTCCATTTCCGCCTGCATTGTCAAGGGAAATTTCGTACTGATCATTCCATACGTTCATGGACTTTAATTTGTCCAGATAAGCATACTCCTCATTTCCTTCACAGATAATACATATCTTTTGCTTGTCAGAAAAAACAGGAAGCCTATTTATCATCCGTAACGCCTCCCTTTTCATTTCCCTTAATGTTTAAAAGAGAATTAATTAAATCAGGATCTGGAAGTGCCCCTAATGCTCCTTTTCTATATTTTTCCATAATATCTGTAGTATCACGCACACCCTGCTGCGCAGTAAAATCTGCCAGTGAGTACACATATACCCCTTCTTTATCTTTGTGCACAAACCAGATCTGCTCTTTTCGGAACATTTTTTTACAATCCATGAGATTTATATCATGAACAGTAAATATCATCTGTGCATTTACGTTTAGTTCATTATTAAACATTGCTACGATTGCTCTGGTCAGTTTAAAATGTATACTGCTGTCAAGTTCATCTATTACAAGAATCCTTCCCTGCTCAAGTCCTTCTATCACATACCCTGCCAGTGCAGCGATTTTCTTTGTTCCGGTAGAATCAAACAGCATACATGGCACATGGACACTATATACATTACAGTACATACATTGAAGTAAATTGCAAAAATGCTCCAAAGTTGTTGCTACACTCCCGAAAGAACAAAAAGAGAACGGCCATCCCTCAAAGTGCTTGGCCGCTCTCTTTCTACTTTATTTATCATCTCAAATCAAAGGCTTTTTCTACCAAGGTCAGTGTTTGCTCAATACTTCTGTTTTCATCTCTATGTATTACATGAAACCCAGAATATAAAAAACGGTCATACCGCTCTTGAGAATTAATTCTCATTAAACTCTGCCGATAGTTTTCCAATGCCTGCTCCGGGTCAGGTTCTTCCATGATCAACTGATAGAGGAACTGTTTCTCCCGATCCGGTCTTTCAAAGAAACGGTGCACCGATATTTGAGGATCGGCTAACATAATCAGCACATGGTGATGGTCGGCAATAGTTCTCAGCGTTTCAATGGAAATATTGGTATCTACAAAAATCGGCTTTTCTTCTTGGCTCATATCCGATAATATTTTCAATTCTAAGGTTTCGCATTCTCTCGATGCCCCATCAATCCATGCTTCATATTCTTCTGGCGTTCTTCTGATAAAATCATGCCAATCAGTTAAATCTCGTGTATACGTCAGACAAGGAAAATCTTCTTTGCTCAATTCAGGTAATAGCTTGTCATGATAATTTTCTTCGCACGCAATTCCATTATATTTTTCTGCCAGCAGTTTAACCATCGTTGATTTTCCTGCATATGCTGTTCCATTGATAAAGTAGACGTTGGAGAAATGCATAGTATTTATCCTCCTAATTATTATTTTTGCTCTTCTCAACTGCCGGCAATTCCCGTCCATTTTTCTGATAAGCCGCTATCTCCATGTGATTCATACCCAGAGCAAAGGAGGGATTCGTGTGATTGTTACTGCAACCGAGTTTAAAACCAGCCTTGGAAAGTATCTGAAAATGGCACTTCTGGATGACCTTGTAGGCATTCTGGATATTATCCAGGTTGTGGATGCCGTGGCGGAACGGACCCGTTTTCCTTTATCTTCTTACAGCAGATTTCCCTCTTCTAAGATCCTGCGGATTTTCTCTGTCTCTTCTTCTGTAGCCGCCAGCAGAGGCTGGGCGCAGAGAGGCTCCATCTCCACTCCTCTTAAAACCATTGCCTTCTTAATAGTGGGAATAAACTGAGGCGCCACGTCATAAATAGCCATAAGGCCGTCGATCTGCTGCTGACACTTCTTCATTCCCTCCAGATCATCTGCTCTTGCCGCAGCGGCATAGGCAGAGGCCACATCCGGAGCAAAGTTAGACAGACCGGCTACACAGCCGTCTCCTCCGGATAATACATTGTGGCCGAAAAACTCATCAAATCCCGAATAAACCAGAAAATCCGGAAACTCTTTTTTCACTTTCTGGATAATCCCTCTGGTATGGCCCATAGTAGCTACCGTATCTTTGATTCCCACAATATTTTTATGTCTGGATACCAAAGTATAAATCAGGTCCGGCGACAGGTCATGTCCCGTCCTGTCGGGAAAATTATATAATAGCAGCGGGCCATTGACCCGGTCTGCCAAAGTGTCATAAAAATTCAGCAGAGCGCTGTCAGGAAGGCTGAAATAGTAAGGAGAGATCACCATCACCCCGTCCGCACCTTGTGCCAGTGCATAGTTGGACAGTTCCACACACTGCTCAAACTCCATATGGCAGGTTCCCACATATACGGTCACCCGATGGCTGATATGAGCTATAGCCTCTTTTATAAGCGCCTTTTTTTCTTCCATGGAAATAGCAAAAAACTCTCCGATACTGCCGAAAAGCAGGATCCCGTCCATTCCATGATCAATCAGGAAGTCATAAATTTTTTTATTGGCTTCAATATCCACATGTCCCTCTTTATCCAGCGCCGTCACTGCCGGCGTGATCCATTTTGCTTTCATCTTCCTACTCCTTTTCTCTAACAGTCATAGCCGGCCCCTTCCATAGCGGAAAGAGCGTGGCTGGTATAACGCTTCAGCAGACCTTTTCTCTCTGGTCTTGGCAGTATTCCTGCTTTTCTTCTCTCCTGAAGTATCTCTTCAATCTCTTCCGGAGACTTTTCTTCTCCCCGGATTCCTACAATATCCAGGCTCCGGTTTTTTACACTGTAGGCCAGGATATCCCCGTCCTCTACAAAAGCCAGAGGACCTCCTGCCGCAGCTTCCGGAGAAACATGACCGATGGCCGCCCCTCTGGTCGCACCGGAAAACCTTCCGTCTGTAATAAGCGCCACTTCTCCATTTAACTCTTCATCACAGACAATAGCTTCCGTAGTCATCAGCATTTCCGGCATACCGGACCCTCTCGGCCCTTCATACCGGATGATCAGCATATCTCCCGGAGCTACTTTTTTATCCACTACTGCCTGATAGGCATCTTCCTCACAGTTAAATACCCTGGCAGGGCCCTTCCGTTCCCGCATGTCTTCTGTGCAGGCTGAATATTTGATCACCGCCCCGTCCGGAGCCAGATTTCCTCTTAAGATAGCCACCGAGCCCTTTTCTCTGGCTTTTTCCACTGGGAAGATCACCTGTTCTCTCTCCAGACCGTAATTGTGGAGATAGCCCAGATTTCTCTGGAAAAAGTTTTCTTTTTCCAAGTCTTCCAGGTTTTCTCCCAGGGTCTTTCCTGTAACCGTCATCACATCCAGATGGAGCATATCCCGCAGCTCCAGCTCTACCATGGGAATTCCTCCTGCAAACCAGAATGCCTCGGTAAGGTGTTCTCCGCTGGGTGTAATATTTCCCAGATGAGGTACCTGATGATTGATCCGGTCAAAAAGTTCCGGCTCCAGGATAATTCCCAGTTCTCTGGCAATCGCCGGAAGATGGATGGTTGCATTAGTGGAACCTCCGATGGCGCTGTGAATGATCACTGCATTTTCCAGGGCCTCTCTGGTCACGATATCGCTGACCTTGATCCCCTTATCCACCAGTTCCATGATCTTGCGTCCTGCCATTCTGGCGCTTCCCAGAATATCCCGCATAGTAGCCGGCATAAGAGCCGCTCCTGGCAGGGTCAGTCCAAGAGCCTCTGCCATACACTGCATAGTGCTGGCAGTTCCCAGGAAGGTACATGCCCCACAGGAAGGGCAGCCGGTCAGTTTATAGTCCCGTACCTCCTGAGGAGTAACTGCGTCCTTCCTCTTCTGCCGCAGAGAAATATCCCCTGCCACCAGAGAGGTGGTCATATCCGGTCCCGGACGCATACTTCCTCCGGGAATAAAAATCGTAGGGATATCCAGTCTGGCCGCTGCCTTTAACTGAGCGGGGATAGACTTATCACAGGAGGCTGCCAGGATCATGCCGTCCCAGGGATAGACCGAACCATGGACTTCGATCATATCGCAGATAGCTTCTCTGGAAGCCAGAATATAGTTCATGCCGTCATGGCCCTGAGCGCAGCCGTCGCAGATATCTGTGATATGATACTGGGCGGGAAATCCCCCTTTTTCAAATACCCCGTACTTTGCCTGCTCCATAAGTCCCGCCAGGTGAACGCTGCCTGGATGGCTGTCTCCAAATACATCCTCCAGGAGTATCTGGGGCTTTGTAATGTCCTCTTCATCCCAGCCTGATCCCATCTGAAGGGCGTCAAACTGAGCCCACAAAAGCCGCTGAGGTGCACTTTTCTGTCTGTTTTTCATTTTTCCAGTCCTCACATTACCTTAAAATTTTATCTTTATTGTACTACCGAAGATCGGATTCCTCTATACAGTTATTGCTGGATTAAAGCAAAAAACGGGACATGGAAATGCCTTCTTTTCTTTCCGGCTGTCCATGTCCCGTTATCCTGTATGCCTTATTTATTTTACCAGATAGCCGCCGTCTACAGGAATCACTGCTCCGCTGACATAGTCGCTGGCATGGGAAGCCAGAAAAATAGCGGCTCCCTTCATATCCTCGCCGGTTCCCCAGCGGCCTGCCGGAATCCTCTCTGAAATACTTTTGAACCTGGGGTTCTCCGGATCCATCAGTGCTTTGTTCATTTCTGTGGCCATATAACCCGGGGCAATGGCATTTACATTTACTCCTCTTCCCAGCCAGTCATTGGTAAGCTCTTTGGTAAGCTGAACAACACCGCCCTTCGCCGCCGCATAGGCCGGGATGGTCTGTCCTCCAAAGAAAGAATTCATAGAGGCAATGGTAATAATTTTCCCATACCCTTTTTTCAGCATGATCTTTCCTGCCTCCTGGCAAAGGATAAAGATAGAAGTCAGATTGACATTAAGTACTTCATCCCATTCCTCTACTGGAAATTCCTCAGCGCTGTGACGTCTCTGTATTCCATGGGCCGTAAGGAGAATATCCAGATCGCCGCCCAGCTTTTCCAGGCACTGATTAAAGACTGCATAGACTTCTTCCCTCACACCAAGGTTTCCCTTTACACCCTGGCAGTCAAAGCCTCTGTTCCTGAAGTCTTCTGCTACGTCATAAACCTTGTCAGAAGTTCCGACAATCACCACCTGTGCGCCGGCTTCCAGATAGCCCTCTGCAATCCCATAGCCCAGCCCTCTGGTTCCTCCTGTAACAATGGCCTTTTTCCCTTTTATGTCAAACAGATTCATCATTCCATGTAACCGCCCTTCATAGGAGATACAGCTTTTTCGGAGAAAATCTTCAGCACGCCTTTCTCATATTTGGCTGGTTTAGGGCTCCAGCGTTTCTTTCTCTCTTTTAATATCTCTTCAATTTCTTCCGGCGTCTTTTTCTCCCCGGCAATTCCCACGATCCGCAAGATACGTTTGGGAATGTTCACTTCGATCAAATCCCCTTCTTCCACCAGAGCAATAGGGCCTCCTGCCGCCGCCTCGGGAGAGATATGTCCGATAGCAGGACCTTTGGAAGCTCCTGAGAATCTGCCATCAGTGAGAAGAGCAATGGAAGCTCCCAGCTCAGCGTCAGAGGCAATGGCTTCTGTGGTATAGAACATCTCCGGCATACCGCTGCCCTTTGGTCCTTCGTAACGGATAATCACCGCATCACCTGGTTTGATCTCATGAGTCAGAACTGCATGAATGGCATCCTCTTCACAGTCAAAAGGACGGGCTTTCAGAGTCGCCTCAAACATTTCTTTAGGCACTACTGTGTGCTTCACCACGGCGCCATCAGGGCAGAGATTTCCATACAAAATGGCAATACTTCCGTCTGTTCCAAACGGCTTGTCAAAGGGACGGATCACATCTTCTCTTTTCAGACCTACCTTTGCCAGATAAGCGTCGCACTTATCGTAAAATCCGTTTTTCTTCAAGTCCTCCAGATTTTCTCCCAAGGTCTTACCTGTAACGGTCATTACATCCAGATGAAGCATATCCTTGATCTCTTCCATGATCGTAGGAACTCCTCCTGCATAGTAGAAGAACTGTGCAGGCCATTCTCCTGCAGGACGGATATTCAGCAGGTAATGGGCTCCTCTGTGCAGTCTGTCAAAAGTATCGCCGTCAATTTCAATACCAAATTCATGGGCAATGGCCGGCAGATGGAGAAGAGAATTGGTAGAGCCGGAAATTGCTGCATGTACCATTATAGCATTTTCAAAAGATTTCATGGTCACGATCTTGTCCGGAGTCAGGTCATGGAGAGCCAGCCATACGGCCTGTTCCCCGGCTTTTCGTGCCACTTCTCTTAAATCCGGGCTCGTAGCAGGCATCAGGGCGCTTCCCGGAAGCATCAGTCCCAGCGCTTCCGCCATGATCTGCATAGTGCTGGCCGTTCCCATGAAAGAACATGCGCCGCAGGAAGGGCAGGCATTGTGTTTATAATAAGTCAGCTTCTCCTCTGTGATCTCTCCTCTTTCACACATAGCGCTGTATTTTCCGATCTGTTCCAGTGTCAGAAGGTCCGGGCCGGCATCCATAACTCCTCCGGTCACAATGATGGAAGGAATATTGACTCTCCCCACACCCATAAGATGGGCAGGCATTCCCTTATCGCAGCTTGCAATAAACACCCCGCCGTCAAAAGGCGTAGCATTTGCATGAATTTCAATCATATTGGCGATCATATCCCTGGATGCCAGAGAGTAATTGATGCCGTCGTGTCCCTGGGCTTCTCCGTCACAGATATCGGTGGTAAAATATCTGGCTCCGTGTCCTCCGGCCTGAGCCACCCCTTTTCTGGCCTCTTCCACCAGTTCCAGCAAATGTCCGCTGCCTGGATGACTATCTCCAAAAGTGCTCTCGATCATGATCTGGGGTTTTGACAGATCCTCCAGTTTCCATCCCGTTCCCAGACGCAGCGGGTCCAGTTCCGGAGCAATTTTTCTTAGTTCCTGACTTCTCAGCTTCATAACTTTTCTCCTTTTCTTTTATCATATCAAGATCAACTGTTTCTGTATTTCATAGTTACATAACAGACATGAAAACAGTCTATGTCATAACACGTATGACGTCTTATGTTAAGAATAAACCTTTTATCCTTCTCCGTCAATAAAAGTTTCGGATTTATTCTCCCATAGCTTCTCCTGTATTTTTTTCTGATTCAGGAGAAGATGTTCCTTCATAGCTTCTCTGGCCCCCTTGGAATCATGATCCTGTATAGATGTCACGATCTTCCGGTGGGTCCTTAAAGTTTCTTCCGCCAGAGAAAGCTCCGTGACTTCTATAAACAGGGAAACACCCTCCTGAATAATAGGCACTAATCTGGGCATTACATAGTTTCGGCTGATCCGGGCCAGCAGTTCATGAAACTCCATATCTTTTTTCAGATAAGATTCTCCCTGCCTGCAAAGTTTTTCGATCTGTTCCTGGATCACCTCCAGTTTCCGGATCTCTTTTTCTCCTGCTCTTTTGGCCGCCAGGGCCGCCAGTTCCGGTTCCAGGATCAGACGGACCTCACACAGATCCAGAGCCAGTCTCTCCTTATCTTCCACCAGGGCAAGGCCCAGAGGATCCTCCATCAGTCCCGGATGCTCACATACAAATGTCCCCCTTCCTCTTCTGATCTCCACGATATTTCTGGATTCCAGGATTTTCACAGCCTCCCGGATGGTTCCCCTTCCCACAGAAAGCTGCTGGGCCATATCAAATTCATTAGGCAGCTTTTCCCCTGCCTGAAGCTGGTTTTCCCGGATCAGTTTTATGATCTGTTCCGCAGCCTGCCGGGGAAGCAGCTTTTTATTGTTATTTAATGATTCAAGCATAGTCCTAACCTCTCTTGGATTCTTATCTGTATTATAGCAGGACCGAGTCTCGGATTCCAGAATTAAAATACATACCAGATACTCAAACCTTCCACAAAAGCCAGAAGGAAAATGATAAAAAAGATTCTAAAGTAATACTGGCTCTCATTTCCTTCCATCCCCGTTTTATTAACCAGGCACCACTGTTTTACCCCAGGGATCCGGCTCACAAGCAAGATTCCTGCCTGAAGGGCCGGGAAGAGAAAAACCGCCCATTTTCCCGCAAATCCGTCTGCTGTTCCGGCGCTCCAATGCACCGGTATCTGTTCCGGCAGAAAAGGGAAAGCCACCCCTGCGGCCAGGAAAGTGATTGCCCACAGGATCCAGGATTTTTTATTATTAAAAAATAACATTGCAAGATTACTCCCCTATTTCACATAAAATCCCGCACATTTCATATCCGTGTCAAAGGAAATGGTAAACATGACTTTTCCGTCTTCATAAGCCGCCAGAACCATAACTGTGGCATAAGGAGTTCCTGTGTCCCGATCTGTGATCCCCCGGACCTGGATCCTGTCAAAGTCCTGAAATTCTCCTTTATCCTTCATATAATAGTCAATATTTTCCTGAAGTTCTTCCGGATCTGTCCCATTCTGCATGACCACATTAAAGGTATCTTCCCATACTCCTTCCAGTTCCCCGGCATTGATTCTTTCTACCATTTCTTTCGCTTCTGCAATGACCTGGTCTTCCTGAAACTCATCTGAAAGAGATTCCTGACAGCCGGACAAAGCAGCCAGTGCCAGAATCCCCAAAAAGCCTGCCAGGATCTTTTTTCTCCATTTTCCTTTTGTCATAAACTTTCTCCTTTCTGCCCCTACTCCAGCCCGGACGCCGCCAGTATCTTCTCATACAGCGTTCTGGTCTCTTCCGGAGTTTTCCCATTTATCACCAGCACGCCGTCTGTTGTTTCCATCACCACAAAATCTTTACATCTGACATAGCTGTATATGGTGTACTCTCCAAACTCTTTGTTTTGAAAAGTTCCCTCATTAAGCTGCAGGCTGTTGACTCCCATACGCTTACTGCCTGTTTCAAAGTCCTCCCGGTAAGTAACGGCCTGTATTTCTGAAAGAGGCAGCTCATAGTCTGACCAGTAAGACCCCTGGATTTCCAACTGGTCATTCTGGATCACAACCTCCACATTTCCGGTAAAAAGCAGTACTGCCGAAAACACCAGAGCAGCTCCGGTAATGAGGATGGTAATGATAGTCCCTGTCTTCCGGGCCTTTTTCCTTTTTAATTCCTTTTCTGGACTTTCCTCCAGCAGGATTTCCTCTCCCGGTTTTATCCTGCAGCCCAGATTTGCATAGAGAAGAGTAGGGATCAGTCCGATAAAGACACCACCCGTGGTCAGCGCCAGATACCAGTCCGGTATATTCTCTCCCATGATCTCCGCCCCCAGGACCAGGACTGTGATCAGAGCCAGATAAGTTCCTGTGGTCCTGCACAGTTTTTTCTCATTATATTTTCTCTTCTCTTTTTCTGAGGCTGTATTATACCCTGCTATGAGAAAACTACCCTTTCCCATCAGGAGCGCCAGAGAAATCCCTCCTCCGATCAGGATCGTCAGCAGAATCACGATTCTATCCATCATTTACTCCGCACCTCCTCTTTTTTCACTGTGTTAGGGATAAGGATCACTGCCTGAAACCGTTTCTCCTCATCTGTAATGGTACAGTTTCCTTCATATGGTTTTATGGCTTCCCTTACGTTTTCCAGCCCCAGTCCCTGATGGCCTTCCCACTTTTCCGGGTGCCTGGACTTGGAATTTTCCACCTGGATCATGAGAAACTCTTTTTCTCTTTTTGCCAGGATCTTCAGATACTTTTCTTCCGGTTCCTTATCCCTGCCCATGGCCTCAATGGCATTATCCAGAAGATTTGCAAAGATCGTTGTAATATCGATCTCCTGTATTCTGTCCAGACAGTTCTCCTCTATGTCAAGCTCCAGTCTGGCGTCCCGGAGATTTTCATGGCAGAGTTTTTCATTCAGGATAATATTCAGCATCCGGTTCTCCGTATACCAGGCATGATTGTTCTGATTCAAAAGATGGAAAACTTCTTCTTTATATTTTTCTGCCTCTTCTGTCTGGCCTTCCTCATAAAGCTTTCCCAGGGCCTGGATATGGTTCTTTACGTCATGAACGATCTTTCTGGACTGACGATAGCTTTCTTCCAGCTTCTGATAATGCTGGTACACCAGCATTTCTTTCTGCCGGTAAAGCCTGGACTTCTTTTCTGCCTCATTGCTCTGGGCCGCTGTAATATAAAAATATACCACAAATATATTCATAAACAGAAGGAGCAATACATTTACCAGCACCAGCAGATAGCCGTTCCAGCTTGCATAGTAATCGCTTAAGGTCAGAAAAGACATCATCATCACCAGGGAGAGCAAAGGCATGACCAGACAGATAAAAAACTGGCCTTTGCTCAGATGGCCCCTCCTGCCCCGTTTCAGGATACTGCTAAGGAACCAGGCCCAGCCCCCTTGAGCCGCCCAACGGATGACTCCTGCGATCAGCTGGGCATTTCCATAGGGATTCAAAGTAGTGTTAAATCCGGAAAAGTTCAGCATATATCTGGTATAGATCTCATAGAGCAGTACCCGGGACAGGGCCCAGATCAGGACGATCCCTGCCAGATACAGCAGTCCGCTGAAAACATAATAGCCTTTGGACCGGACATTTTTCTTCCGGAGACGAAATATAAACCAGACAGAAACTCCCAGAATGATCAGAATATCCGGCAGCCATAAACTATACAAAGTACTCCTCCCCTTTCTCTTCTTTTCTCCTGCGGCAGGTCAGGCAGCCCCCTTAAAAAGAGCTCCCGTTTTTTTCTGCCAGAAATCTTCCCAGACATTCCTTAAAAGAAACTGCCTGTTTCTGGGACAGCGGAAGGATTTCCCCGCTCATCATGTAAATATCGTAGCCTTTGATATTCCGTATCTGATCCAGGTTTACCACAAAGCTTTTATGGGGAGAAGCAAATCCATAGTCCTTCATTCTTTCCCGAAGATCACCGATCTTTCCCCGCATTTCATAGCAGCCCTTTTCTGCCGCCAGCTTGATCTGTCTTCCCCGTATCTCAAAGTAGTAAATATCTGCTGTATGGAGCCTGGTCCTTCCCTGGGAAGTCTCAAACTCCAGAACGGGACTGGGCTTCTGCTCCTCCTCCCGGTAAGCCAGGGCATCTGCCACCTGCTTGAGCACACTGGTCTTCTTCACCGGTTTGAGCAGATAGCCGAAAGCATGGACGGAAAAAGCTTTCCCTGCATATTCACTGTAGGCAGTCACATATACGATCTTTACTTTTTTATCCTTCAGTCGGATCTTTCTGGCGGTCTCTATGCCATCTATCCCTTCCATATCAATATCCAGAAACAGAAGATCGTACTGTTCTGTTGACCGGAGAAGTTCTTCGCCGCTGAAATATACGTCTGTTTTCTCTATAGGTTCCGGGCACTCTTCAAGGATTTCCAGAAGGGCCTCCGAAGCTTTTTTCTCATCATCACAAATTGCTATCTTCATTTTCTGTTTCTTTCCTTTGTTTTCTTTATTATAATTGAAAATATTCTCATAACACAAGAAATCTTCCCTCAAATACAGAAAAGACTGCACAACATACAATGCAGTCTTTCCTCTTTTTTTACATCTGTTTTCTCACTACTGCGTATTCATCCTGATTCCGGTAATAGGGGCACTGATAGTACCGGTCTGACAAAATCCTCACATAGTCATCCTCGTCCATATTCATGTCGCACAGATAGGCTTCGTATTCCTCATCATAGACATAGAAGGTGCAGGTCTCACAGCTTCCCCGTTCTTTTCCCTTTTTCATGGGCCTCATTCCTCCCTGCTCTTTTTCTCCGGCTCTGTCTGCAGGATCCCGTTTCGGACTTCCTGCTTTTAGAGCTCCTCTTCAATATTTTCCAGCTCTTCCAGGATCTCTCTCTGCTCCTGGTCGAAAAGGAGTTTTTTGTTATATTTATAATAGCTGTCGCAGCCATTCTCACTGATAAATTCCATACTGTAGGGGTTGGTGTTCAGTTCTGTGACAAAGACTACCAGCTCCTGTCCTTCCGCAAAAGCCAGTTCCAGGAAGTCAAAGGTATTCTGGAGCTTTTCTCCGGTGTCTTTTATCAATTCCTCACGCTCCCCGGCCTGGTCCTGGAAGGCTTCTTTAACTTTCTGGAAGATTTCTTCTTTTCCTTCTCCCCGGGCCTCTCCTTCTTTTACCAGATCCCGGTAAATTCCCAGAAGTTTCAGGATCTCCTGTTTCAGATGTTCTTCCTCCCGTGTAAGAAGGTCTGCCTTCTTCTTTTCTTCCAGATCCTTTTCTCTCATAAAGATCCGGGCCTCTAAAGCCTGCCAGGGATGTTCTGCAGATTCCAGAGCCTTTTTCCATCCTTTCAGGACTTCAAAAAGTTCTGTGACCAGAAGGTCTTTTTCATGATAAGCTCGGCACCTTTCTCCCAGTTTTCCCATAAACAGTCCCACTACTGCAAACCGCTCGTCCATAGAAGCCAGCCGGAGCTTTTCCAGGGCAAATTTTTCAAAATGTCCCGCCAGGACCTGATCCACCTGGTAATCTGTCTGATATTTTTCAAACAGCTCCAGATAATTGGCAAAATCCTTTGCCACCTTCCAATGCTGGATATACTGGCAGACTACCTCCCGGTCCGGCCTTTTTCCCAGCTTTTCATATACATACAGAAGCTGGGAAAGATCCTCCCATCCTCTGGGGGTGGCGAACATTCTCCCGTCAATGCCGGTTTCCATACGGTAAAAGTTTTCCCTCCGGATATCCAGATAGGAAAGCACCGCCGGGTGGATCCCTGCCTCATAGGCATATTCTTTCCAGACTCCGAAATCTTCCCGCACATCGATCTTCTTTACTCTGTCCAGAGTCACCACGTCAAAGTCTCGGACAGATTTATTGTACTCCGGAGGATTTCCCGCAGCCACAATGATCCAGCCGGAAGGCACCTGCTGGTTTCCGAAGGTCTTGCACTGGAGAAACTGGAGCATGGCAGGGGCCAGGGTTTCAGAGACACAGTTGATCTCATCGATAAACAAAATTCCCTCCCGGATTCCCGTAGCTTCCATTTTGTCATACACAGAAGCAATGATCTCACTCATAGTATACTCAGTGACTGACCGGGCCTCTCCCCCGTAGCTTTTCTCTTTAATAAAAGGCAGTCCTATGGCGCTTTGCCTGGTATGGTGGGTAATGGTATAAGACACCAGGTTAATGCCGCATTCTCTGGCTGCCTGCTCCATGATCTGAGTCTTGCCGATCCCCGGAGGTCCCATGAGCAGGATCGGCCGCTGCCTTATGGCCGGGATACAATAATCTCCGTAATCATCCTTTAAAAGATAGGCTGCCACCGTATCTTTGATCTCCTGTTTTGCTCTTTTTATATTCATTCTTCTGTCCTCTCGTTCCTCTCTAAAAGTTCTTCCTCGTCCAGATACAGCTTCATGGCCCAGCAGGGCACTTCAATCTCTTCATATTCCTTCTGCATCAGCAGAAAGGCCACATCATAGGGAGGCATACGCTCCGGGAAGATTCCTTTTCCGTCTGTAAAGTACAAGAGCCCCTTTAATCCCCTGAGCTCTCCTTTTCTCTGCTTTTCCTTGATATAGGCAAACACCGGGCGGAAATCTGTCCCGCCCTTTCCTGCAAGCTCCAGATTTTCCATGTACTCTTTCAGTTCTTCCTGGCTGGTGATGAGCCGGTCACTCTGGATCCGCTCGTCACATTGGATCACATGGATCTGCATTCTCCGGAAAAAGCTTTCCTGTTCCCTGAGCACGGAATAGGTCTCTCTTAAAAATCCCCGAACCAGTTCTCCGGAACAGGACATGGAAGTGTCAATGGCGATGACAAAGTCCTGGATCTTTTTCACTTCCCGGGTCTCCTGAGGTTCCAGAAGAGGCATATTTCCGTAAAGGGACATGCCGTAGCTGTAAAAAATATAGTCAAAGCTATCTGGATCCACCATCTGCTCTTCCCGCAGCACTGCAAACTTGCTAAGAAACCGCCGATAGTCTCTGGTGTCCCGGTTTTCTGCCTTGATCTGTTCCTTCAGGCCGGCCTGGCCCCGTGCCATATCCTGGCCAAAAGTTTCCATCTCTGTCTCCATACGGTCCCGAATATCCTCCCAGTTTTTCTCCGGTCTCTGGCTGGGAGGATTCTTCCTGCTTCCTTTCCAGAGTCTGTGGTCGTCACAGTGAAACTCCCTTTCCCAAAGAAGGGCCTGCTCCCGGGAAGGCTGCATTTTCACCAGCTCTTCAAAAACCCCCTCTGCATTCAGGGTCTTCCTCTTCTTTCTGAGACTGGCATAGAGATTTTTCCGGTCTCCGGACATAGGCTTTCGCACACAGTGGAGAGCCAGGCCGTCAATAATGGATTCCACACTGATATCACAGGCCAGATCCCAGAGGATATCCGTCAGATCCTCTTGTCTATTTTCTCCATCTTCTCTGGGAATACCAAGAGCCTTAGCTGCCATCTTCTTTCGGATCCTCACCTTTTTCCACAGATGGGAAAAAAGACAGTGGAGCATCATATGAAGATAAGCCCGATTCACTTCCCGCCGTCCCTGGCGGTACAGGCCGCCCAGATACCCGGGATCATAATAGATCCCCACGCCGTCGGTACCCAGTTCTCCGTTCTGTTCTCCCATCACATATGTAAAGGCTGACAGTGCCACATCAAAGAAACGCAGATGGATATAGAGTTCATTTCTGGAAGATATAAGAATCCTGCTGCAGACATCCTCTATTCTCTTTTCCATTTCCCTGGCCATATTTTCTCTCTCCTATAGGTCAAAAGTTTTCTTTCGTTTTGCAAACAGCCCCCGCTTCTCTTCCATGAGAAAGCTGACCATCTCTGCTCTTCCTTTACCGGAGGCTTTCTGGATCACCTGATCCATGGCCTCCTCTGTCCACAGCTTTTGCTGTCCGAGATAAGAAAAGGCCCGGTTCCACTCTTCCTGTTCCATATAATAAAGACCGCATTCCAACACATGTTCTTTAATATATTCCTGGTACTCTTCCTCTGCCTGACTGCCAAGATCCCAGGGCCAGAGCAGCCTTCCCATAGCCATGGGAAGGAGGATCTCCGGCTTTTCATTGATCTTTGCCAGATAAAACAGCCGGTCATATCCCTGGTAATCCACTTTCTTTTCCAGAAAGCACTGCCGGTATTTGTAGCCGCAGCCATGATAATGGGTCTCCAGGATCCTTGCTGGAGTGTTCTCCACCCCTTCCTCATAATATTCCGGGAAGATCAGTTCTGCTCCCTCCCTGCTGTCCCGAAACCTGATGGAAACATAGACTTCATGGAAAGTCTCACTGACCACATCCCGGATACAGGAAGTCCCTCCCGGCTCCATAAGCACATGAAGTCTCCGCAGGGCGCCGCAGCCGGTAAAAGAGCCGCCCCCAATGGTTTTCACAGAATCCGTCATTTCCAAAGTCACCAGATTCCTGCATCCGTAAAAGGTATAATTTCCCAGCTCCCGGACCCCGTCGGGTATCCGGATCTCCTGGATTTCCTGAAGCTCCCTCTGCTCCTCTTTACTCCGGCCCTCTTTCCAGGGAGACCAGGCGTAAGAGGGCAGGGAAACCCTGTTCTCTTTCTTCTCACACATATGTATCCCGTCCTTTATCTGATTCTAACTCCCATACCAGTTCCAGATTGTCCTCTTCTTCCTTCTCGTTACAGCCTGTAAAAGCAGTTCCCAGAACTGCCAAAGACAGCAGCATTGTCACAATTTTTATTTTCATTATATATCCCTTCCGTTCTGCAGTTTTATGTGTACTTCTGCATTTCTATACTTCTCAGCATTTTGTATGCCATTGTATCTGAGTACAGTATGCTTGCTTGACGGGATTTTTATACATCCTGGCTTAAGTCACCTGCAAAATGGTTCGAAATAGATAGCTCGCTCTGCCGGCTGCATATTGTCATGTATAAAGGGAAATGGCTGCAATCCTGCAAGCGGATCACAGCCATTTCCCCGGATAAGCTGAAAATGGGACTCGAACCCACGACCCCTTCATTACGAGTGAAGTGCTCTACCAACTGAGCTATTTCAGCAATTCTCTGCAAGAATTGATTTTACTGGATTTTTAAAGATATGTCAAGAATTTCTTTCACAAAAGAATCGCCAACGCTTTAGAATATTTGTTCTTAAGTCTTTCGGTCAGGGTGTCCCGCTGACTTAGATGATCTTTCATATCTGCCAGCTTCACCCACCATACCTCCGGATAAATAGTCTGGGCATTTTTGATAGAGATTATGTAGTCCTCATAGGATTCTTCGTTTTTTCCATGAGTAATGTAATTCATATACTTTACCATCCTCCTGGTTGCATCCAGGGCAAGTATCTCTGCAGTCCCGCAGTCGGAGTCCTCCCACACATCATGGATCCAGGCAAGCGCTATGCACCGCTCCCGCAGGTGTTCCGGTATCATACGGTTCTGTTCTGTATACCTGGCTACTCGCTCTGAATGCTGGTAGGTTTTCTCATCAAGATACTTTTCGGCAAGTTTTTTCGCTTCCTCTATCACCCTGACCACTCCTTTTCTGAAGGACATCTTTCTTATCTGCTTTAACAATACCTTATATTTTCACATTTTGCAACTTGTGATTTTCACGAATTTCACATTTTTAATCCTCTTGTTAAAATGTCTGACAAAAGATATAATAGTGACCGCAAAGGTGGTGATTTTATGTGTTTCTGCAAAAGTGCCCTGCTGAATGCAGAACTCTATGCAAGGTCCAATGAGGTGTGCCTGGCATAGAGTAGTGTACTAGCACCTCTTCATTGGATTTTGTTCTGGAAAATACAAAATTTATATTGAAGGAGAAAATACCAATGAATGATCGCAGAAAATTTAATAAATATATTGCATTCTGGCTTACCCAGTCTCTCTCTGAGCTGGGCAGTTCCATGACAAGCTTTGCCCTGGTGATCTGGGCTTACGGACAGACCGGCTCTGCCCTGTCTGTATCTCTTATGACTTTTTGTTCCTATGTGCCATTTGTAATGGTAAGCCTTTTTACCGGCAGCTTTCTGGACAGCCACAAGAAAAAGTCTGTTTTGCTGCTTTCTGATACTTTTTCGGCAGTCTGTACCATAGCAGTGTGCCTTCTTGCCCTTTGGGGAAAACTGGAGATCTGGCACATTTATCTGGTCAACATCCTGATCGGCTTTATGAATGCCTTCCAGTCCCCTGCCCTGTCTGTGTCCCTGGGAATCCTGGTTCCTGAAGAATATCGTTCACGGGCAAGCGGCATGAGTTCTTTTTCTTCTAACCTGATCACAGTCGTAACTCCAATGCTGGCCGCTGCTCTTTTCTCTTTTGGAGTATTGAAGGGAATTCTATTTATAGATCTTCTCACCTTCCTTTTTGGAGCAGGAATCCTGTTTTTCTTTATCTCCATTCCGGAAGTTTCTCTGAAAGAACATATAGGAGAAAAGCAGGGACCTTTTACAGGTTTTCTCTGGGGCTGGAGATTTTTGAAAGCACACAAGGGTATTCTTTACATTATCCTTAGTATGAGTATCCTAAATTTTTTTTCCAGATTAACTTATGAAAATATCCTATCTCCTATGATCCTGTCCAGGAGCCAGAGCAGCTCAGTCCTAGGAATTGTCACCGGAATTCTGGGAACAGGCGGCATACTGGGCGGGATCCTGGTATCTCTGCTGAAGCTTCCAAAAGACAATCAGAAGGTCATGTATCTTTCTGCGGCCCTTTCCTTCCTCTTTGGAGATATTACCATGGGACTGGGACAGAATGTTTATATTTGGAGTCTAGGAGCTCTGTTTGCCAGCGTTCCCATTCCCTTTATCCTGGCAGCTCAGAATGTCATGATCTATCACTGGATCCCTGCCGAAATACAGGGACGGATCTTTGCTGTGCGCAATGCCCTTCAGTTCGGCACTATACCTGTCGGGATCCTGCTGGGCGGTTTTCTGGCAGACTACGTTTTTGAACCTTTTATGGGATCCAATGTTCCTCTGGCCCTGTTTCTGACTGGTGTCACCGGAGAGGCGCCAGGAAAGGGGATGGCAGTGATGTTTCTCTGCACAGGGATCCTGGGATTTTCATCCAGTATCTTCTGGATGAGAAACCGGCATATCCGGGAGATATCCAGAACAGATTAGACCTATTCCATATCCCGTTTGCAATTTCCGGGAACAAGAGCAGTTGTTGCTGCTCAATCCGCCAGAATACGGTTAAGATGGTCAAAAAAGCCGGTTTCGAACCGTATAATTGCTTGTAAATAAATATACGGTTAAGATCCACTAAAGTCTGTTTTTACCCGTACAACCTGTGATTGTACGGGTAAAATCCTAAAAAACTGGTTTTCTACCGTTCTGACACCTATGATTATACGGGTAAAATTCCAAGAAGCTGGTTTTCTACCGTTCTGACGCCCGTGATTATACGGGCATAATTTCAAAAAGCTGGTTTTCTACCGTTCTGACACCTATGATTATACGGGCATAATTTCAAAAAGCTAGTTTTTACCGTTCTGATGCCTGTAATTGTACGGGTAAAATTCCAAGAAGCTGGTTTTCTACCGTTCTATTGCCTGGTAACGTACGGTTAGGATTAGCAAAAATCTTTTCGAACCGTATAGTTCCATAAATATACGGACCAGATAGCAATCTCCCAGATAAAAATTCTTTTATCCCTAGAAATAGCTCATAAAAAGAGACCCTTTCTTAAAGTTCCAGCCTTTCATAAAAGTCTGAACCTTTGGAAATGGTCCCTTTTCTATTTATCAGAGGTTAAAACCGGCATTAGCCCATGGCCTCAGCTTTTCTTTACAAATTCTGCTCCGCATTTCGGACAGCGGATGCTGATCTTTCCTTTTCCCTTTGGGATCCGGATCTTCTGTCTGCACTGAGGACAGGTATAAATGTGGAAATCTTTCCGCTGTTCCTGTATGTACTTCTGTTTTCCGAAAAACCTCTTCACCTTGTTTTCAATTTCCAGGTATTTCTGATTTTCCGCATATCTTTTACTGATATTTCTGGAAAACATCCGGAAATAGATCAGTATCAGCAGCAGAAATTCCCATGAAGTGAGAAGGACACTGAAGTATCCGGTCCGCACAAAGAGATTGATCACTGCGCAGATCAGAAGCACGATGACCATAAAGATATTCAGTCGGTCACTTCCATAGCGTCCATACATAAATCTTGCAAGCTTTTCTTTTAACTTATCCATTTTCCTGCTCTTCTTTCTCTATTCTTTCAAATATATCCTTTACAAATTTTTTGGCTCCCTGAAGGTCTTTTTCATCCGGGTGGAGCATAGCCATATCAAAATTCTGAATCATGGCTTCTACCTGCTTTTTATTCTGGGCATTTTTCATATTCATATATTTTTCCCGTACTGCCATAGGCATTTTCCCCTGACAGATATAGGCACCCATATATTCATTGTCGTCCTCAATAAAAACCCGGATATTTTCCTCGATTTTCTTGTAATACTCGGGGCTCTGCCCCATGCCGCAGGTTCCAAAAAGGGCAATCCGCTTTCCCTGAAGGCTGCCCAGATAATCCAGCACATCCATGCTGGCACTTCCTCTGTCTGTCCAGAACCCAATGAAATACAGATCTCCCATATCATAATCTGTCTGTCCCTGAAAAGCAGCAATGTCTTTATTCTTCCCGGGAATCGCCTCAAAGATAGCCTTTGCCAGCTTTTCCGTATTTCCCGTCCTGCTCTTATAGAGTACCTGTGTTTTCATCTTACTCTTCCTTCCTGGTATCTAAATAATTTTCCTGGAGTATATTTTATCACCAACTATTCTGGAAAAGTATTTCTGGAATCTTAAAAATTATAAATTCTCTATAAAACATCTCCTAAAAAAGTCCTTACTGTTTTATATGCACATCCATCTGGGTAAATGGCAGTTCGATGCCCTCTTCATCAAAAGTAAGCTTGATTCTCTCATTCAGTCTCCATCGGGTGGCCCAGTAGTCTTCGGAGCCTACCCAGGCCCGCAGTCCCAGAACCACGCCGTCTGCGGCCAGCTGGTCTACAAAAACCTGTATTCCATCGTCGTGAAGGATACTGGCTTCCCCATAAAGCATATTTTCCAGGATCCCTTTTGCCTTTTTCAGATCCGAACTGTAAGAGATCTGCACCTTCAGATCCAGCTGCCGTTTATCCTGTGCAGTTACATTCACAATACTGGCACTGGTAAGTGTCCCGTTCGGAATGGTGATCCTCCGGTTATCTACTGTGGAAAGGGTAGTATAAAACAGATCGATCCTGACCACGGTCCCCTCCTGTTTATCCGTATTTTCGATAATATAATCTCCCACCACAAAGGGTTTCAACGCCAGAATAATAACTCCTCCTGCCAGATTGGAAAGGCCGCCCTGGAGGGCCAGACCGATAGCAACACCGCCGGAAGCTACCAATGCAGCAATAGAAGATTCTTTCACCCCAAAGCTGGTAGCTATGGACACCACCAGCAAACAGTACAAAGCCGCCTTCACCACGGATGAGACAAACTGTGTCACACCAGTGTCTACACCTGCTCTTTTCATAGAAGCTACGATAAATCTTGTGAGTTTCTGGATCAGCTTGCTGGCAATAATATACACCACGATTGCCAGAATTACTCTGCCAACAAAGGTTCCGATCACAGGAAGCTGCTTTTCCCAGAAAGCCCAGGTAAAATAGTGATGCACAAAATCACTGATACTCTCAAACTCCAGAGTGTCCAATGTGTCTGCTAAAAAAATATTCATCTTTCTGCTGTTCCCTTTCTGTTTCTTTCCGCATAGAAAGGGACTATTGCAGAAATTCTTATAGATTTTAAGATATATTCTGCAAAAGCCCCTCTCTCTGTCTTTCTATTTTCTTGACCTTTACTGTTTTTTGGTCGTCTTTCTGGTCCTTGTCCCGGTCTTCTTTCCGGAAGGCTTTTTCTCCTCTGAAGATATTCCTGTCTTCTTTTCAGAAGCATTATCTTCTGCCTGTTCACTGTTCTTTCCCGGCGTTTCTGTCTCTTTCTTACCGGTTTCCAGTTTTTCCGGCTCTTTCTTATTAGTCTCTATTTTATGAGGTTCTTTCTTACTTGTTTCCAGCTTTTCCGGTTCCTTTTTGCTGGTTTCTATTTTGTGAGGTTCTTTTTTACTGGTCTCCAGTTTCTCCGGCTCTTTCTTACTTGTTTCTAACTTCTCCGGTTCCTTCTTGCTGGTCTCCAGCTTATGAGGTTCCTTTTTAGAAGTTTCCAGTTTTTTCTGATCTTCTTTCGGAAGAACGATTTCCTGCTCTTTTTCTGCTTTTACTCTTTCTTCCTCGATTTTCTGCTCAAGCTCTTTCCTGACCTTGGATACCGGAGTCTGATTCTCTTTTTCACTCTTCTTTGCTGATTTTTTCATCTCTTTCTTTGTGTAGGAGAAGATCTGCACAGACAGAGGCGCAACATTGATCACAATGGAATTTTTCCTTTCATCCCATTCTTCCTTCTTGGAAACCTTTACTCTGGGATTTCCCACGCCGGTTCCGCCGTAGATCTTTGCATCGCTGTTAAAGATCTCTTTATATTTTCCGGGATACGGAACACCCATCTGATATTTTTCATAAGGAAGCGCTGAAAAATTACATACTACTACCAGTGTGCTGTCTTTTTTCTTTCCTCTCCGAATGAACGTAAGCATGTTCTTCTCTGTTTCCATCACATTGATCCATTCAAATCCATCAGGATCATAATCCTCTTC
The DNA here is from genome assembly GCA_949291945.1 of uncultured Bacillota bacterium. Taxonomy (GTDB): domain Bacteria; phylum Bacillota; class Clostridia; order Lachnospirales; family Lachnospiraceae; genus Blautia. Next base: position 21,993 of record CASEXH010000001.1, read on the forward strand.
AAAGAGAGCCGGTTGTTCTTTATACAGCTTCAGGAGAGCTTTCATGTAATCCTGCATCTCCTTATGGTCCTTCTCTTCCAGAAGATTCCAGTCTAATTCTCTCTGCTCAGACCACTCCCGTTCCTGAGCAAATTCCTGCCCCATAAACAGCAGTTTCTTTCCGGGATGGACCATCATATAGCCAAGGGCTGCCCGCAGGTTTGCCATTTTCTTTTCCTTGTCTCCCGGCATCTTGTTCAGGAGAGAGCCTTTTCCATGGACCACCTCATCATGAGACAGGCTCAGAAGGAATTTCTCACTGTAGGCATAGATCATACTGAAGGTCAACTCGTCATGGGCCCCGCTTCTGTAAATCGGATCTTTCTTCATATAGTCAATGAAATCGTTCATCCAGCCCATATTCCACTTATAGTCAAAGCCCAGGCCGTCATCCTCTATTTTTCCGGTGATCTTCGGCCAGGCTGTAGATTCTTCTGCGATCAGGAGGGCATCCGGATGTTTTTTCTTGAAGATCGAATTCAGGTGTTTCAGGAACTCGATGGCTTCCAGATTTTCATTTCCGCCATAAATATTAGCCACCCATTCTCCGTCATTTTTTCCATAATCCAGATAAAGCATAGAGGCCACAGCATCCATACGGATTCCGTCAACATGATACTTCTCTGCCCAGAACAAAGCGTTGGAGATCAGGAAGTTTTTTACCTGGGGACGTCCGTAATTATAGATCAGGGTCCCCCAATGAGGATGCATGCCCTGTCTGGGATCCAGATGCTCGTACAGACAGGTACCGTCAAAATTAGAAAGGCCAAAGGTGTCTTTGGGGAAATGGGCCGGCACCCAGTCCAAGATCACGCCGATTCCCTGCTGATGCATATAATCCATAAAATACATAAAGTCCTCACAGCTTCCGTAGCGGCTGGTAGGCGCATAATATCCTGTCACCTGATAGCCCCAGGACTCGTCCAGGGGATGTTCCATAACAGGCATCAGTTCCACATGAGTATAGCCCATCTCTTTCACATAATCGGCCAAAAGAGGGGCAATCTCTCTGTAATTATAAAAAAGTCTGCCTTCCTCTTCAGGTTTTTTCCAGGAGCCCAGGTGCATCTCATACACAGCCAGGGGCTTTTTCTCATCGTGAAGTTGCTTTCTGGACTTCATCCAGTCTCCGTCATTCCACTGATACTTCTTCAGGTCGGCAACAATAGAGGCGGTCTTAGGCCGAAGTTCTGACTCATTTCCGTAAGGGTCTGACTTCAGATAAACCAGAGAGCCTTTTGCCTTAATTTCATACTTATATAAAGCCCCTGCCTTTACGCCGGGAATAAACAGTTCATAAATACCGGAGACACTGAGACGGTTCATCTGATGGAGCCTTCCATCCCAATGGTTAAAGTCTCCCACCACGCTGACACGCATAGCATTCGGTGCCCACACAGCAAAGTAAACACCGGATACTCCGTGGAGGGTCATCGGATGAGCGCCTAATTTCTCATAGATATTATAGCAGATCCCTGCGCAGAACTGCTGTTCTTCTTCCACGGAAATCTGTTTTTCAAAGGCATAGGGATCATAGAATTTCTCCCTAACACCTTCATCATATACTGCTTCATATTTATACTTTGGGATCTTGTCCCCGGGGATCAGAACGGCAAAATATCCTGCTTCGTCCTCCTGCTCCATCTCATATTCTTCTTTTCCCTTTGTAAGAACTACCTTTACCTGCCGGGCTTCAGGAAGAAAACATTGGATCAGAATACCTTCGGGAGTTACTCTGGGTCCAAGAATTTTTTTCGGTTCACTTTCTTCAGAATATACAACGGCCTCTATTTCCGGCCAATCCATCATCTCATATAATTTTTCAGACATAATGCTCCTCCTTTGTTCCATTTTATCATCAAATCCAGGGGTTGTAAAGTTTCAAACTGCCGCAGTAAAGGGCAGTTTTGTAAAATGTATAAAATTTATTTTTTCTAAATAAAATTATTGTGCATTTTCCACACATAAAGTATAATTAGTATAACTTCGCTTATGAAAATTATCTTAACAGCGATTTTACAATCACGAATAAGGAGGTACCAATGCATGCTTGACCAAAGCTACTACGAAAAAGCTGCTGAGATCATTGACCACTATGGACGGAAAGCAAGCTCTTTGATCCCCATTATGCAGGAAATTCAGGAAGAATACCGTTATCTGCCCGGAGAGCTGCTCACTTACGTAGCCAAAGAGATCGGCGTGACAGAGGCCAAGGCCTACAGTGTAGCAACCTTTTATGAAAACTTTTCTTTTGAACCAAAGGGAAAATATATCATCAAGGTCTGTGACGGGACTGCCTGTCATGTACGTAAATCTATTCCTATCCTGGAGGCTCTGCAGAAAGAACTGGGATTGAGCAGAAAGAAGCACACCACAGATGACATGCTGTTCACCGTAGAAACTGTATCCTGTCTGGGCGCCTGCGGACTGGCTCCCACCCTGACTGTCAATAATGAAGTCCATCCTTCCATGACGCCTGAAAAAGCTCTGGAACTGATCACAGAACTGCGAGGTGACAATATATGATAATTGAAAACAGAGATGCTTTATTAAAAGAGAGGGAACTTGCCCAAAAAGAAATCGAATCTTTTGACTGCCGTATTCTGGTATGTGCAGGAACCGGCTGTGTTGCCTCCGGTTCTGAAAAAATCTATGAGAAAATGAAAGAATTGTGCCAGGAAATGCCCGGCGTATCTGTAGAGTTTCAGAAGGATGTTCCTCATCTGGGCGCTATAAAGACCGGATGTCAGGGAATCTGCGAATTAGGTCCTCTGGTGCGCATCGAGCCTCTCCATTACCAGTATGTAAAGGTAACAGAAGAAGACTGTATGGAAATCTTCCAGCGTACCGTGCTGAACCATGAGCCGGTAGAACATCTTTTTTACAAAAAAGGCGGCGAGTCTTACGCTTCACCGGACGAAATTCCATTTATTGCCAAGCAAACCCGGATCGTTCTGGAAAACTGCGGAAAATTCGATGCAGAATCTCTTGACGAGTACATAGCTTCCGGCGGATATGATGCTCTGACAAAAGCTCTTTTTGACATGACTCCGGAAGATGTTCTGGAAGAAGTAGATAAATCCAAATTAAGGGGCCGCGGAGGCGGCGGTTTCCCGGCAGGAAGAAAGTGGAAACAGGTGGCGGCTCACAAAGAAGAACCGGTTCATTACATTGTCTGTAACGGTGACGAAGGAGACCCCGGCGCATTCATGGACGGAAGTGTAATGGAAGGGGATCCCTATCGTCTCATTGAAGGTATGACCATTGGCGCATACGCCACTGCCTGTCATGACGGTTATATCTATGTGCGTGCAGAATATCCCTTATCTGTAGCCCGTCTGCGCAAAGCCATCCGTCAGGCGGAAGAAAAAGGTCTTTTGGGAGAGAATATCCTGGGAAGCGGCTTCTCTTTCCATCTCCATATCAACCGTGGAGCCGGTGCTTTTGTATGCGGCGAAGGTTCTGCTCTTACCGCTTCTATCGAAGGTGACCGAGGTATGCCTCGTGTGAAGCCTCCCAGAACTGTAGATCATGGTCTCTGGGCAAAACCTACGGTTTTAAATAACGTGGAAACTTTTGCAAATGTTCCCGGTATTATCATAAAAGGAGCTGACTGGTTCCGTACCATCGGAACAGAAGGCAGCCCGGGAACCAAGACCTTCTCTATTACAGGTGCTATTGAAAACACCGGCCTTATTGAGGTTCCCATGGGTACTACACTCCGGGAGATCATCTACGATATCGGCGGCGGCATCAAAGGGGGCGGCGACTTTAAGGCTATCCAGATCGGCGGTCCTTCCGGCGGATGTCTTACAAAAGAACATCTGGATGTAGGGCTGGATTTTGACAATGTGAAGAAATACAATGCCATCATGGGCTCCGGCGGCCTGGTTGTTATGGATGAAAATACCTGTATGGTAGAAGTTGCCCGTTTCTTCATGAGCTTTACCCAGCGGGAGTCCTGCGGAAAATGTGTTCCCTGCCGTGAAGGTACCAAACGTATGCTGGAGATCCTGGAGCGGATCGTAAACGGCGAAGGAAAACTGGAAGATCTGGATACCCTGGAAGAACTGGCAGCCATGGTAAAAAATATGGCTCTGTGCGGTCTGGGAAAGAGCGCTCCTCTGCCGGTCATCAGCACTTTAAAGACCTTCCGCAAGGAATATGAAGAACATATCCTGGAACACAAGTGTGCGGCCAAGAGCTGTACGGCTATGCGTAAATACATTATCAATCCGGAATTCTGCAAAGGCTGCGGCAAATGTGCTAAAAACTGTCCTGTAGGCGCTATTTCCGGCGTCCGCAAACAAGCTTACCATATTAATCCGGACGTATGTATCAAGTGCGATGCCTGCCGTGACAACTGTGCATTTGATGCGGTATATGTTGAATATTAGGAGGGAAGATTTATGGGATTTATGACAATAGACGGCAGAAAAGTTGAATTTACAGACGAAAAAAATGTCCTTTCTGTCATTCGCAATGCCGGTATCAATCTGCCTACACTGTGCTACCATTCAGAAGTGTCCACTTTCGGTGCCTGTCGCTTGTGTACCGTGGAGGACGACAGAGGAAGGACCTTCGCATCCTGTTCTGAAGTGCCCAGAGACGGCATGGTGATCTACACCAATTCCGGCAGGATCAAAAAATACAGAAAACTTATTGTAGAGCTGCTCCTCTCCGCTCACTGCCGTGACTGTACCACCTGTGTTAAAAGCGGTGAATGTGTGCTTCAGGATCTGGCTCACAGGATGAACATTACCACAGTCCGGTTCCAGAACACCAGAGAGATCCGTCCTCTGGACACTAGCTCACCTGCTCTGGTCCGGGACCCCAATAAATGTATTCTCTGCGGTGACTGTGTCCGTGCCTGCAGCGAGATCCAGGGGCTGGGAGTTTTAGGCTTTGCATTCCGGGGCACCGATGCTATGGTCATGCCGGCCTTTAATAAGACTTTAGCCGAAACAGACTGTGTAAGCTGCGGCCAGTGCCGGGTTTACTGTCCTACCGGGGCTATCAGTGTAAAAACCCATATGGACCTGGTATGGGAAGCTATTGCGGATCCGGATACCAGGGTAGTAGCTCAGGTAGCTCCTGCTGTCCGGGTAGCTGTGGGAGACGCTTTCGGACTGGACAAAGGTCACAGCGTTATGGGCAAGCTGGTAGCGGTACTTCACCGTATGGGATTTGATGAAGTATACGACACCGCTTTTGCCGCCGACCTGACCATCATGGAAGAGTCCAAGGAATTCCTGGAGCGTCTGGGAGAGGGAGATAAGCTTCCGCTGTTCACCTCCTGCTGCCCGGCCTGGGTAAAATTCCTCTGTGATCAATATCCGGAATACAAAGACAATCTTTCTACCTGCCGTTCTCCTCAGGGTATGTTCTCCGCAGTTATGAAAGAATACTACAGAGGCTATGAAAAGAACCAGGGCAAGAAGACCTTTGTGGTTTCTATCATGCCTTGTACGGCCAAGAAAATGGAGATTCTTCGTCCAAACAGCTATACCAAGGGAGAACAGGATACAGACGTGGTTATCACTACTACTGAGGTGATCCGTATGATCCGCAATTCCGGCATTGAGTTTGCCACTCTTGTTCCGGAAGCCTGCGACATGCCTTTCGGCTTTGGTTCCGGTGCCGGCGTGATCTTCGGCGTTACAGGCGGTGTTACCGAGGCTATGCTCCGCCGTTTTGCAGATAAGCATGATAAGGCAACGATGGACTCGGTAGCAGAAGCAGGGGCCAGAGGAGATGAAGGAATTAAAGAATTTTCCGTTACTTACCAAGGCATTCCGCTCAATGTCTGCGTAGCCAGCGGCCTTGCCAATGCCCGGACAGTTATGGAAAATATCAAGAGCGGCAAAAAGCATTACCACATCGTAGAGATCATGGCCTGCAGAAGAGGCTGTATCATGGGAGGCGGACAGCCGCCGAGAGCGGGCAACCGTACGAAATCTGCCAGAAGGGACGGCCTGTATCAGGCGGATAATGTAACCAGTATCCGGAAGGCTGATGAGAATCCTCTGATCCTCTCCCTTTACGACGGACTGTTAAAAGGCAAAGTACATGAGCTCCTTCATGTTGACGGCTATTAAAAATTTTTCTGTATTTAAAATATATGGGAGCGGAGATCCTGGTCTACAGAACCAGGATCTCCGCTCCCATTTCTTTTGCTTCTTCCGAGTCATGTGTAACAAAAACTACTGTCTTTTCATAACACTCTCTTTTCACATAATCCATAACTTTTTTCTTTGTTTCTATATCAAGTCCTTTAAAAGGCTCATCCATAAACAGAATGTCCCAATCTGCCATCAGAGCTCTTAATATAGCAGTCCGTCTTTTCATTCCTCCTGAAAGCTCCCGCACAGGCTGGTCTCCCCATTCTTTCAGTTCCAGGGCCTCCAGACCTTCCTCCATCTTTTGGGAAAACTCACGGCTCCCACTGATCTTTCTCTCCCGGACCATACGGATATTGGCCCTGGAACTCAGATTTTCGCATAGCCGGTCCTCCTGAAAGACTGCGCTTTTCTTTCTGCCTTCAAGACCCTGAATCCGGCCCAGGTCGTAAGGTTCCAGCCCCAGCAGGATATTCAGCAGGGTGGTCTTTCCCTTGCCGGAGGGCGCCATGATACAGGTGATTTTCTCCTCAGGGATCACTGCACAAAAATCCTTCAGCACCTGATTTTCCCCATATGCTTTATCCAGATGTTCGATTTGAATGTCCATTGTCAGCTCCTCTCCAGATATCGGACGCCTCTGTCCACCAGGGCCAGAAACAGCCGTTCAAAAACCAGACTGATCAAAACGATCACAATGGTCCAGGCAAACAGATCCGGTGTGTTTAAATAGACCTTTGCCATATAAAGCCGTTCTCCTATAGAACCGTCCGGTATACCGATGACTTCTGCAGCTACTCCCGCTTTCCAGCAAAGGCCGAGAGCCACACTGCATCCCGCCCTGAAAAAAGGAAGGATCTGGGAAGCATAAATATAGCGGATCCGTCTGGGAAGAGAAATCCGGAAAACTTCTGCCATCTCCAGAAGTTTCCTGTCTGTGCTTTCTATGCCGTTGAGCACATTGGTATAAATCACAGGAAACACCATGAGAAAAGAGATCACAACTGAGAGATTCTCCGAGGGCACCCAGATCAGGACCAGGATCACAAAGGAAGCCACGGGAATGGACTTTATAGTCAGCACCGCCGGCTCCAGAAGCTGGCGCACCGGGGAACCCCCCGCCGCCAGAGCTCCCAGCAGGATCCCCAAAAAGGCTGCCAGAAGAAATCCGCCCATAATCCTGATAATGGAAAAGGCAATGGAAGACCAGAAATCTGCCGTCACTGCCAGTTCCAGGAGACGTCTGAGAACAGACACAGGAGATACCAAAAGTATCTCCTGCCCCAAGACCTGGCTCACTCCCTGCCATACCAGCAGCCAGAACACCACGGCCCATATTTTTATTTTCCTTTTTTTCTTATCTGACCTATCGGCTGTAATAGAAATCATCTCCCGGTACTTCTCCGCCTACGGCCTCGGGATTCTGCCCTTTCAGCACCTCCAGATAGCCGGAAAGTTTTTCCTTCATCTCTTCACCTTCCATAAAGACAATATTGCATTCCGGAAGGGCCGTCTTTGCCACCTCTGCGGTGACGATATCATATTTTCCCACCAGTTCTGCGGCAGCCTCTGTATTGCTGTTTACATAATCTACAGATTCCTGATACCTGGTCATAAAATCTTCTACAGCTTCCGGATTTTCCTCTGCAAAATCGGTTCTGACAACTACCACGCCTGTGATGAGAGCACTGTTATTTTCTCCGGTCTCCTGGGCTTTATCCCACTCTTCGGTAAGATCCAGAGCCGTACGAATGGAAGGATTCTGAGTTTCCGCAGTTGTCACAAAAGGCTGAGGGAGCATGGCAACGCCGTTTTCTGAACTGGCGATCGCTGCCACACATTCGGAATGTTCGCTTTTCCATTCAATGGTCACGTCTGTCTCCGGATCAATGCCGTTGGCCGACAGTACATACTCCAGGGCATATTCCGGGGTAGATCCTTTGCCGCTGGCGTAAATGGTCTTGCCCCGAAGGTTCTCCACAGACTGAACCGTATCGCCATTCTCCACAATATACAGAACTCCCAGGGTATTCACTGCCAGCACTTCCACCTGTCCCTGAGTTTTATTATACAGTACAGAGGCAAGATTTGCAGGAACTGCCGCAATATCCGCCTCTCCCTGGACCAGTTTGGGGGTTACCTCATCAGCGGAAGCCGCAATGGAAAAATTGTAGTTTTCTGAAGTCACACTGCCGCTGTCCACATCATCCATGAATTTTACCATGCCCATGGCCGTAGGACCTTTTAAGGCCATAACTTCTACATCTTCCGGCTCTGTGTCCTCTTCCGCCGCCTGGTCTTCCGTTTCCTGGGGACTCACTTCCTGTACCTCGGTCTCTTCTGTCTGGCTCTCCTGTCCTCCCGTACAACCGGAAAAAACAGACAGCGCCACAAGCGCACTGACCAGCACTGCTGCAATTTTCTTTTTCATTTCCATTTACCTCTTTTCCTTATTATATCCTGTGGATAAACAGGCCGCTTCTCAGCTTTGGCTCAAACCAGGTGGATTTTGGAGGCATTAGCCGATCTGTATCTGCTACCCGGATCAGTTCCATCATATCGGTAGGATACAGGGAGAAAGCGGCGCCTCCTTCCCGGTCTGCACGCTCCTCCAACTCCCGGAATCCCCGGATTCCTCCCACAAACTGGATCCTGGGATCTTCCTTAGGATTCTGAATCCCCAAAACCGGTGCCAGAAGACAGTCCTGAAGAATGGAAACATCCAGATTCTTTACCGGGTCTGAAGATTTATATTCTTCTTTTATGGTCAGCCGATACCAGATTTTCTCCACATACAGGCCGAAAACCCCCTTCTTTTCCGGCTTCACAGGAGAGCCCCCTCTTTTTTCCACCTGGAAGCATTTTCCCACTTCCCGGAGGAATTCTTCCAGGGTCTTTCCTCCCAGATCCTTTACCACACGGTTGTATTCCACAATATGCAGTTCATCCCAGGGGAACAAAACACTGAGGAAATAGTTAAAAGACTCTTTTCCTGTATAACCGGGATTTTTTTCTCTTCTCTTTTGCGCAATCTTTATTGCGGCGGCAGCCCTGTGATGACCGTCTGCCACATAAATACGGTCCATTTTTTCAAATAATTTTTCAATCTTCTCGATTACATTTCCTTCATAGACAGCCCAGACTCTGTGACGCACCCCATCCTCTCCCTGGAAGTTATAATTGGGATGGCTGCACTTTTTAATATCCAACAGTCTACGAAGCTGGGGATCCGGACAATGGGCCAGATAGATAGGCCCTGTCTGGGCATGACAGGCCTCGATATGACGGATACGGTCTGCTTCTTTCTCCGGCCGTGTATTCTCATGACATTTGATCACATGATCCAGATAGTCGTCTACAGAAGCGCAGGCAACTACACCTGTCTGAACATGGTTTCCCATACTAATCTCATAGATATAATAGCAGGATTCCATATCTTGGCACAGATCTCCGGTATCCACCAGTTTCCAGAGAAGTTCTCCTGCCTTTTCATATACCTTGGGGCTATACATATCTGTCCCTTCCGGAAAATTTGTTTCCGGGCGGTCTACCCGCAGAAAAGACAGGGGATGTTTCTCAATCTCTTTGACCGCCTCTTCCCTGGTAAAGACATCATAGGGAAGGGCCGCAATTTCTGCCGCCTTTACCGCCTGGGGGCGGATGGCCGGAAATGGTTTTACAACTGCCATAAAAACCTCCTAACCTCTAGTGGTTCCCAAGCTTACCCAGGAGCCGTACCGTTTTTAAGATTCTTTTACGGTTTCTCCTGATAGAACCAGCAATGGTTTTTGCTTTCTTTATCTGATTCAGTCTTATTTGAAAAGATGCTGCTTTTCTCATTTTTACCCCATTATTTGACGATACGGACTCTGTATACGCCTTTGATATTCTTTAAGGTATCTGCCACCTCTTTTGAGATGGGGGAAGATACGTCGATCATAGTATAAGCATAGTCCCCTTTGCTTTTATTTGTCATATTGGAAATATTTACCCCTGCATCCCCCAGTGTCTTGGTAAACTGGCTGATCATGTTGGGAATATTCTTATGATTAATAGTCACACGGCCTACGTCTACACAGGCACCTGCATCACAGTTTGGATAGTTCACGGAATTTTTGATATTTCCATTCTCCAGATAATCCATAATCTCCTGGACAGCCATTGCTGCACAGTTATCTTCCGACTCCTCTGTGGAAGCTCCCAGATGAGGAGTGACCAAAGTGTTTGGCGTGCTGGCTACCAGAGGATTGGCAAAATCTGTTACATATTTCTTAACCTTTCCTTCTCTCAGGGCTTCCGCCAGAGCTTCCTCGTCTACCAGCAGGTCTCTGGCGAAATTCAGAAGGACCACACCTTCTTTCATCTGTGCGATCTCGTCCCTGCCGATCATCCCCCTGGTACTGTCCATAAGGGGCACATGAATGGTAATATAATCGCAATCCCGGTAGATCATATTCACATCATTGATATGATGGATACTTCTTGACAGGCTCCATGCTGCATCTACAGAGATAAAGGGGTCATAGCCGTAAACCTCCATGCCCAAGTGCACCGCCGCATTAGCCACCCGGACTCCAATGGCCCCAAGGCCGATGATTCCCAGCTTCTTTCCACTGATCTCACAGCCGGCAAATTTTTTCTTCTGCTTCTCTGCTTTCTTTGCAATATCCTCAGAAGCCTCCTGCTGCTCCAGCCATTCGATACCGCCTACGATATCTCTGGAGGCCAGGAGCATACCTGCGATGACCATTTCCTTTACCCCGTTGGCGTTTGCACCGGGAGTATTGAAAACAACCACTCCTTTTTTGGCAAGGTCCTCCAGGGGAATATTGTTCACCCCTGCACCTGCCCTTGCCACTGCCACAGTTTTATCGGAAATCTCCAGGCTGTGCATATCAGCGCTTCTTACCAGAATAGCGTCTGCCTGTGCAAGATCCTCCGTTTTCTCATATTTTCCCGGAAATTTTCCCAGTCCCACCGGTGAGATGGGATTTAAGCAATGATACTGAAACATGATCAACCATTCTCCTTTTCAAAGTTCTTCATAAAGTTTACCAGGGCTTCCACACCTTCCACCGGCATTGCGTTATAAATACTTGCCCGCATGCCGCCTACAGTACGGTGGCCTTTCAGATTTTCCAGGCCGGCTTCCTGAGCTTCTTTTACAAATTTGGCATCCAGATCCTTATTTCCTGTCACAAAAGGCACATTCATCAGGGATCTGTCCTCAGGCACTACCGTGCCTTTAAACAGGCTGCTGGAATCCAGGAAATCATAGAGGATCCTGGCTTTGTTCTCATTGCGCTCCTTCATTGCGGAAAGGCCGCCCATCTTTTTCAGCCATTTGAATACCTTGCCGCACATGTAGATGCAGTAGCAGTTCGGTGTATTATACATGGATCCTGCATCTGCGTGAGTTTTAAAGGTCAGCATAGTAGGGGTTCCCGGAAGAACATCCTCTGTGATCAGATCCTCCCGGATAATGGAGATGACCATTCCAGCAGGACCGATGTTCTTCTGGACGCCGCCGTAAAGGATTCCATATTTGCTTACATCAACAGGTTCTGACAGGAAGCAGGAAGATACATCTGCCACCAGTGTCTTTCCCTTGGTGTTTGGAAGCTTTTTGAACTTTGTGCCGTAAATGGTGTTGTTCTCGCAGATATATACGTAATCTGCATCAGGACTGATGGGAAGATCAGAACAGTCCGGTATATAAGAATAAGTCTTATCCTCAGAAGATGCGATCTTATTTGCCTTTCCGTACTTCTGGGCTTCCTGCCATGCCTTCTTGGCCCACTGGCCTGTAACGATATAGTCTGCCACCCGGTTCTTCATCAGATTCATAGGGATCATGGCAAACTGCTGGCTGGCTCCGCCCTGAAGAAACAGTACCTTGTAGTTATCCGGAATTTCAAGCAGGTCCCGAAGATCAGCCTCAGCTTCCTGGATAATGTTTTCAAACATTTTAGAGCGGTGGCTCATCTCCATTACGGACATGCCGCATCCCCTGTAATCCAACATTTCCTCTGCTGCTTCTTTTAACACTTCCTCCGGCAGTACCGCCGGACCTGCTGAAAAGTTATAAACTCTGCTCACGACTCTTTCCTCCTCTTAATCCTGTTTATAAAGAATGAGGTGCCGCAGTCTTTTGGACTTGCTGCTGCGCCACCTCATATATACGTGCTGTCCTTATTCTAATCCTTTGATATATTTTTGTCAATAAAAACATTTGTCTTTTCCAGAAAGACATCACTGTTCTTTTGCTTCTAAATCCTCTGCATCAAAGGCGTCTTCAATATTCGCCCCGGGGGATACCATAGGGAATACCTTATCATCGCTGTCGATGACACAGTCTATGAGAACCGTAGTATTTAAGTCGATAGCCTTCCGGATAGCCTCTGCCAGGTCTTCTTTCTTTGTAACCCGCATACCTACGGCTCCCATGGCCTCCGCCAGTTTCACATAGTCCACCTTATCCTGGAGAATCGTATTGGAATACCGTTTTTCATAATAAAGTGTCTGCCACTGGCGCACCATACCCAGCACCTGGTTATTGATGATCACTTCCACCAGGGCCATGTTATTTCTGGTGGCAGTGGCCAGTTCATTCATGTTCATACGGAAACACCCGTCTCCGGCTACGTTGATCACTACCTTATCCGGATTTCCCATCTTAGCTCCGATGGCTGCGCCCAGACCGTATCCCATAGTTCCCAGGCCCCCGGAAGAAAGGAAGGTTCTGGGGCTTTTAAATTTATAGTACTGAGCCGCCCACATCTGGTTCTGTCCTACCTCCGTGGTAATAATAGCGTCTCCATTGGTCTGACGGTACAGTTCCTCGATCACTGCCGGTCCTGTAAGGCCCTGAGGATTATAGGTAAGAGGATATTTTACTTTCAGATCCTCGATCTCCTGGATCCATTCCTCATGTTTTGCCGACTGTACCAGGGGCAGAAGCTGTTTCAGCACTTCTTTTGCGTCTCCGATGATCCGGCAGTCTACCAGAACGTTCTTGTTGATCTCTGCTCCGTCTACATCAATGTGGATGATCTTGGCATTTTTGGCGAAATTCTTGGCATTGCCGATAACACGGTCAGAAAAACGGACTCCGATTCCTACCAGAAGGTCACATCTGGTAACTCCCAAGTTGGAAGCTTTTGTTCCGTGCATGCCCAGCATACCTGTGTAGTAAGGATCCTCTCCCGGAAAAACACCTTTTCCCATAAGAGAATCTGTTACCGGAGACTGGATCTTATAGGCCAGTTCCCGGACTTCTTCCCAGGCGTTAGAGGCCACAGCGCCGCCTCCTACGAAGATAAAAGGTTTTTCCGCTTTGTTGATCAAATCCGCCGCTGTCTGAAGGTCCTCCCGGGTAATCTCTTTTACAGACGGCTGTACCTCCTTAGGCTGGACAGGGGTAAACTCTGTCTTGTTGGCGGTAACATCTTTGGTAATGTCTACCAGCACAGGGCCAGGCCTTCCTGTCTTTGCGATCTTAAAGGCTCTCCGGATGGTCTTTGCCAGATTGGTTACGTCCTTTACGATAAAGCTGTGCTTGGTGATAGGCATGACCACTCCTGCAATATCCACCTCCTGGAAACTGTCTTTTCCCAGAAGGGGCAGGCCAACGTTGCAGGTAATAGCCACAAGAGGGATGGAATCCATATGGGCTGTAGCGATGCCGGTAACCAGATTGGTGGCTCCCGGTCCGCTGGTAGCCATACACACTCCTACCTTTCCTGTAGAACGGGCATAGCCGTCTGCCCCGTGGGCTGCCCCCTGCTCATGGGAAGTCAGCACATGGTGGATCTCTCCCTGATGTTTATACAATTCATCATATATGTTCAGAATGGTGCCTCCGGGATAACCGAAGACAGTATCCACTCCCTGTTCTTTCAGACACTCAATAACAATTTCCGCTCCTGTAAGCTGCATAGAAATCGCCTCCCCTTTTTTATCTTTTTGGTACCTCCAGTACAGCCCCTCTGTTTCCGCTGGTAACCATAGCCGCATACCTTGCCAGATATCCTGTGGTCACCTTTGGTTCTCTTGGCTGCCATTTTTCTTTTCTCTTAGCCAGTTCTTCTTCTGAAACTGCCAGTTCCAGTTTATTTTCCGGTATATTGATCCGGATCAGATCTCCTTCTTCTACCAGAGCGATAGGACCGCCGACTGCTGCTTCCGGAGAAATATGTCCGATAGAAGCCCCTCTGGAAGCTCCTGAAAATCTTCCGTCTGTAATAAGGGCCACAGATGATCCCAGGCCCATACCTGCGATAGCAGAAGTTGGATTCAGCATCTCTCTCATGCCGGGGCCGCCTTTTGGTCCTTCATAGCGGATCACTACCACGTCGCCGTGAACAATCTTTCCGCCTTTGATAGCGGCGATAGCGTCTTCCTCACAGTCAAAGACTCTGGCAGGTCCCTCATGTACCATCATTTCCTCGCATACAGCGCTTTTCTTTACCACGCCTCCATCCGGAGCCAGGTTTCCGGTGAGAACTGCCAGGCCGCCTGTCTGGCTGTAAGGATTGTCAATAGGACGGATCACTTCCGGATTCCTGTTCACGCAGCCTTTGATATTTTCTCCTACGGTCTTTCCTGTAACGGTTATGCAGTCCAGATTGAGAAGATCTTTTTTCGCCAGCTCATTCATTACTGCATAAACACCTCCTGCCTCGTTCAGGTCTTCAATGTAAGTAGGACCTGCCGGCGCCAGATGGCAGAGGTTCGGTGTCTTCTCGCTGATCTGATTCGCAAAAGTAATATCAAAATCCCAGCCGATCTCATGGGCGATGGCAGGCAGGTGAAGCATACTGTTAGTTGAGCAGCCCAGAGCCATATCCACTGTAAGAGCGTTCAGGATAGCGTCTTTTGTCATAATGTCTCTGGGGCGGATATTCTGGCGGTACATCTCCATAACCTGCATGCCCGCATGTTTTGCCAGTTTGATCCTCTCAGAATATACTGCAGGAATGGTTCCGTTGCCTTTCAGTCCCATTCCCAGCACTTCTGTCAGACAGTTCATGCTGTTGGCGGTATACATACCGGAGCAGGAACCGCAGGTAGGACATACCTTATTCTCAAATTCTTCTACTTCTTCCTCGGTCATGGTTCCTGCACTGTAGGAGCCTACTGCCTCAAACATGGAGGAAAGACTTCTCTTCTGTCCATGGACTCTTCCAGCCAGCATAGGACCGCCGCTTACGAATACCGTAGGAACGTTGATCCTGGCTGCAGCCATTAAAAGTCCCGGCACATTCTTGTCACAGTTTGGCACCATGACCAGTGCGTCAAACTGATGAGCCATAGCCATAGCTTCTGTAGAATCTGCGATCAGGTCTCTGGTCACCAGAGAATATTTCATGCCGATGTGCCCCATGGCAATACCGTCGCACACAGCGATAGCCGGGAACACGATAGGGGTTCCACCTGCCATTGCAACTCCCAGTTTTACAGCCTCCACGATCTTATCCAGGTTCATATGTCCCGGTACGATCTCATTATATGAGCTGACGATTCCTACCAGAGGTTTGGATAACTCCTCTTTTGTCAGTCCTAAAGCATTAAATAAAGAACGGTGGGGTGCCTGCTGCATCCCTGTTTTTACTGCGTCACTTCTCATAATCTTCTTTCCTTTCTATGTATATTATCCTATCTCTTATAACGTCACATATTTTTTCATCTTTGTGCTTCAGATTCTGTCATATCCGTTCTGCAATCAAATCTCCCATTTCTTTTGTGCCTACCTGCTTCATGCCTTCTGACATGATATCCACGGTACGGTAACCTTCTTTCAGCACCTGCTGGACTGCTGCTTCCACTGCGTCTGCTTCCTTATCCAGATCCAGGGAGAAGCGGAGCATCATGGCTGCGGAAAGAATAGTAGCAATGGGATTTGCAATGCCTTTTCCTGCAATGTCCGGGGCAGAACCGTGACTTGGCTCATAAAGGCCGAATTTCGTCTCATTTAAGCTGGCAGAGGAAAGCATTCCGATAGAACCGGTCACCATACTGGCCTCATCAGAAAGGATATCTCCGAACATGTTCTCTGTGAGGATCACATCAAACTGTCCCGGGTTATGTACCAACTGCATGGCGCAGTTATCTACCAGCATATGCTCCAGAGTGATATCCGGATAATCTGCCGCTACTTCTTCCACTACCTTTCTCCAGAGTCTGGAGGAATCCAGTACATTAGCCTTATCCACACTGGTAACTTTCTTTTTCCGCTTGTCTGCGATCTCAAAGGCTTTCACTGCGATCCGGCGGATCTCCTTCTCATCATAGGTCAGGGTATCAATAGCCTTTCTCACCCCATTTTCTTCTACCGTCTTTCTCTCTCCAAAATAAAGACCTCCTGTCAGTTCCCGGACAATGATCATATCAAAGCCATCTCCGATGACTTCCTCCTTTAAAGGGCAGGCTCCCTTTAATTCATTGTATAAATAAGCAGGACGAAGGTTTGCGAAAAGATTCAGGGCTTTCCGGATAGCCAGAAGGCCTGCCTCCGGTCTTTTGGAGGGTTCCAGCTTATACCAGGGGGAAGTCTTGGCATCTCCTCCAATGGAGCCCATCAGCACTGCGTCAGAACTTTTTGCCGTGTCGATAGCTTCCTGGGTAAGAGGTACTCCACATGCATCAATGGAAGCTCCCCCCAGAAGCACCTCCTCATAATTGAATGTGTGTCCGTATTTTTCGCAGACCTTATCTAATATTTTCTTAGCCTCTCCTACAATCTCCGGACCGATACCATCTCCGGGGATCAGGGAAATTTTATATTCCATATCTATAGTCTCCTTTCCTGTCCTTATATTCTGATTAGGCAATTTTCACAGTGTAATTAGTAATATGATAATCCTTTTCTATCTACAATTCAAGTCATAATAGAATAACCGGCTATGCCTTTTCGTTATATCTTCCATTCTTTCCAGGGGCTTCCCTATGCTTACAAAATTTAGGCCTTTTGTAATGGCAGCTGTGAATTCAAATCTTAACCGTACTTTATATAAATTCTTATTGGCTCTCTGTGCCAATCCTTTGCCATTGAGCATAGAAACTTGATACCCTCCGTTTACAAAGACATCTTATCTTTATGGTTTTTTATCAGACTTTAGAAATCCTTTATTTTCCAGACACAGGGCCGTCACAATTACCTACTATACTCATAAGTGTTCAGAAAGAAGACAGCGGTTGCACAGTCTGAAGCTGTTGTGGCCGCCGGGCTTCGCCTAAAAATTCTCCTGCTTTACCAGCAGGTTTATATACAATATTTTTCTCCTTTCTTTCCCAAATGCGGGGCTTTCCCCCCTTTGGGAATTTTTTTGTCATAGGATGGAGCTGGCACATTTTAATCAAATCCGAGAATATTTTTAGTGCGCCAGCTTCGTCTCTCTGACAATCGGATAATCTTAAGAATCTGCGGAAAAGATCTCACAGGTCCGGGCACAGGCGGCGGGGGTTTTGGCGCAGCCTCCCAGGGCGCTTTCCCTGAGCTCAAAAGGAAGGCTTCTTCCCACATGATACATGGCTTCTGCCATCTGGTCAAAGGGAATTACCTGGGTGATCCCGGCCAGGGCCTGCTGGGCACAGATCATCGCATTGGCTGCTCCCACGGAATTCCGGTTCTGACAGGGCGCTTCCACCAGGCCGGCAATGGGGTCGCAGACCAGTCCCAGAAGATTTGCCATTGCCCCGGAGGCGGCATTCAGACACATTCCGGGAGTGCCTCCCATGATCTCCACAGCTGCTGCGGCGGCCATAGCGGAAGCAGCTCCCACCTCAGCCTGACATCCGGCTTCGGCTCCAGCCACAGAAGCGTTCCGCATCAAGAGATATCCTACCGCTCCTGCCGTATACAGACCATTTAAAATTTCTTCATCTGACAGATCATATTCCTCCTGGAGGGCCAGCAGGACACCCGGTACTACTCCTGAAGAGCCGGCAGTAGGCGCTGCTACGATCACACCCATAGAAGCGTTCACTTCCAGGACAGCCATAGCATAAGTAATGGCCCTGGACATCAGATCACCGCAGACACTCCGGCCTTTCTCATGATATTCTTTCAGTTTCTTTGCCTCGCCGCCAATCAACCCCCCTATAGAAGGAACCGGGTCCTTTAAAGGCTTTCTGGCAGATTCTTTCATGATCTTCCAGGCCTTTCTCATCTTTTTCTCCACTTCTTCCTCTGTAATCCCGGAAAACTCCTCCTCTCTTTTTTTCATAGCCAGAGAAATCGGCATTTTATTTTTCTCACACAATTCCAGTAATTCTGTTCCATGGTTAAACTCCATTTTTCTTCCTCCTGAAATATATCTTTCTCTAAAAACAAAAACTTTCATGGTAAACTTGAGAGCAACTTTGATATGTGCTATATTAATATAGAAAAAGGGAAAGCCACAGAAACGGCCTACCCCACATACTTTATAACTTACATCTATATGATGTCAGCCGTCAGCTAGTGCTAGTAGTTGGCGGCTATTTCTTTCGTCTGGAGGGTTAGCCCCTCCGAAAAAATCAGAGGATAAGCCGCCTGGCTCTGTGGTTTCCCATGACAGAAGTATAGCACATAGATACTAATCAGATAATTTATTTTATATGCTGTGTAAAGTTAATTTTTTCATAGCTGCACCAGCATGATATGGGAAACCAGAGGATTTTCTCTGATCTTCTCCGGTATATCTTCGGGGATCTTTTCATCAGATTCCACCACCGTATAGGCAGCCGCTCCTTTTTCTTCCCGGAAGAGACGCATAAAGGCGATATTCACTCCGGCTTCGCTTAACACCTTTGTAATATGAGCCACTACTCCCGGCTTGTCTGTCTGGCTGACGATAAGGGTACTGTATTCTCCTGTAAAATCCACGGAAATATTGTTCAGCTTTACGATCTTTACTTTTCCGCCTCCCAGAGATTCTCCACGGACAAAAAGCTTCTCTCCCTTTGTTCCCAGGATATCCATATCTGCAGTATTGGGATGAATACCGTCTGTCTCCTCTGAAATTGTAAATGTATAGTCGATCCCTGCTTTTTTCGCCAGGGCCAGAGAGTCCCTGATCCGGAGATCATCCGTCTCAAATCCCAGCATGCCTCCCATCAGGGCCCGGTCTGTACCATGACCACGGTAGGTTTTTGCAAAGGAACCATACAGGGTAAAATGCACTTCTTTAATTTCCCCCGGAAACAGCTTTCTGGCCAGAAGGGCCATAGACACCGCTCCTGCTGTATGGGAACTGGAAGGTCCTACCATATTGGGACCGATCACTTCAAACAGACTGATAAACGCCATAATTCCTGTACCTCCTGTTATCCGGATAAGAAAAAGGAGCTGCCGCATTTCACTCTGTACATAAAATGCGATAACTCCCCATACTTTTCTTATTCTTCCGTTTTTTATTCTGCTATACCATCGCTGGCTTTTTCCACCTCTGCAATAGCTGATTTTCTCATAGGAATCCTGCAGTTTCTGTTGTTTCCGAATTCCACGATCACATCTTCCTCGGTAATGTTAATCAGAACTCCGTAGAAACCGCTGGTAGTCACCACTGTATCGCCTACTTCCATGGCTGCCAGCATACTCTTTACTCTCTGCTGTTCTTTCTTCTGAGGTCTCATGATCATGAAGTACATTAACAGAAAGAATATCGCAAGAGGGATAACCAGACTTAATAAGGCACCTGTACCGCTGCTCGCTGCTGCTGTTGATAATAACATGCTGTTTCCTCCTAAAACTAAATACTAAACTTTGTCTTTTCTCAATTTAGACACTATGGCTATCATACACAATTTTTCCCATTTCTTCAAGTGTTTTTCTATATTTTCTTCAGTCTTTCGGCCCTGCAGCCATGCCTTCCAGCTTCTGTCTTTTGTATTCCTCGTATCTTCCCTCATCCAGTGCCTGACGGATTTCCTCCATCATAGTATTATAGAAATAAAGATTGTGGAGTACACATAGCCGCATGCCCAGCATTTCCTTGGCTTTCAGCAGATGGCGGATATAAGCCCTGCTGTAATGACGGCAGGTGGGGCACTGGCAGCCTTCTTCAATAGGTCTGGGATCCAGCTCATATTTTGCATTAAATAAATTAATCTTTCCAAAGTTTGTATAAACATGACCATGACGGCCATTGCGGCTTGGATAAACACAGTCGAAGAAATCCACCCCTCTGGAGACAGCCTCCAGGATATTGGCCGGTGTTCCCACCCCCATAAGATAGGTAGGTTTATTCACCGGAAGATAGGGAACCACATTGTCCAGGATCCGGTACATTTCCTCATGGGTCTCCCCTACAGCCAGTCCGCCGATGGCATAGCCGTCCAGATCCAGTTTGGAAATCTCCTGGGCGTGGGCGATACGGATATCATCATAGACCGCTCCCTGATTAATCCCGAAGAGAAGCTGATGGGGATTTACTGTATCCTCCAAAGAATTCAGTCTTGCCATCTCCTCCTTACACCGCACAAGCCACCGGGTAGTCCGGGCCACGGAATTTTCCACATACTTCCTATCCGCCTTGCTGGGGGCACATTCATCAAAAGCCATGGCAATGGTAGAACCCAGATTGGACTGGATCTGCATGCTCTCCTCAGGTCCCATAAAAATCTTTCTTCCGTCCACATGAGAATGGAAATAAACTCCTTCCTCCTTGATCTGGCGCAGCTTGGCCAGGGAAAACACCTGAAATCCTCCGGAATCGGTAAGGATCGGCCGGTCCCAGTTCATAAACTTGTGCAGTCCGCCAAGCTGTTTCACCACCCTGTCTCCCGGCCTCACATGGAGATGGTAAGTATTGGAAAGTTCCACCTGGGTTTTGATCTCATGAAGATCCATAGTAGACACAGCCCCCTTAATGGCAGCGGCTGTACCCACATTCATAAACACCGGGGTTTCGATAGTCCCGTGTACAGTTTCCATACGGGCTCTTTTGGCCCGTCCTTCCTGTTTCAGCACTGTATACATAGAATATAACCTCTTCATTCAAAATAATTTTTACATGTTTTCCGGTCCTCCTGAAAGGATTTCCAGTTTCTTTAGAGAATCTGACCAAAAATAGTCCTGTTTCTTCTCATTACCCGACTTATTCTATCATAGAGCCCTTTCAAAGGCAATGGCTGTTAAATATTTGTAATTGTTTTTTTTCATAGTTTGTCGTATAATGTACTGTGATTTTTCACAGATATTAAAAATAGGAAGCAACCAAAGACAAAGCCAGCGTCTCTAAAGCATAGCCGGACCGGTCTGCAGGCAGACCCTTCGTTCCTGCTTTGAGACCGGGCTTTTAAAGTAAATCAAGAGGAGGTCTTCTGACTATGTCAGCAGATAATACAATGAACCAGACCCTGTATCCCTTAGGTATCGATATTGGCTCTACTACTGTAAAAATCGCAGTATTAAGTCCTCAGCATGAGCTTTTGTTCTCGGACTATGAGCGCCATTTTGCAGACATTCAAAATACCCTGGCAAAACTGCTGGACAAAGCCTACCAGGCATTAGGCGAGATTCAGGTAGCTCCTGTGATCACCGGATCCGGAGGTCTGACTCTGGCAAACCATCTGGAAGTACCTTTTGTCCAAGAGGTTATCGCCGTATCCACCTCCCTTCAGGAACTTGCCCCGAAAACAGACGTGGCAATAGAGCTGGGCGGAGAGGACGCCAAGATCATCTACTTTGAAGGTGGAAACGTAGAACAGCGTATGAACGGTATCTGTGCCGGCGGTACAGGTTCTTTTATTGACCAGATGGCATCTCTGTTGCAGACAGACGCCCCTGGCCTTAACGAATATGCAAAAAATTATAAGGCTCTTTATCCCATTGCCGCACGGTGTGGTGTTTTCGCAAAAACAGATATCCAGCCCCTGATCAATGACGGGGCTACCAAAGAAGATCTGGCTGCTTCTATTTTCCAGGCAGTTGTAAACCAGACTATCAGCGGTCTGGCCTGCGGCAAGCCGATCCGGGGACATGTAGCCTTTCTGGGCGGTCCTCTCCACTTTCTTTCTGAATTAAAGGTAGCCTTTATCCGGACCTTAAAGCTGGATGATGAGCATACTATCGTTCCGGAGAACTCTCATCTGTTTGCCGCTATCGGCTCTGCTCTTAATGTAAAGCCAGATGCCCAGGGTGTATCGGTAACTGCCATGAGAGACAGACTGAAAGCTTCCATTAAAATGGATTTTGAAGTCAGCCGTATGGAACCTCTTTTCGCCACAAAGGAAGATTACGAGGAGTTTAACCGCCGTCAGAGCCAGTACAATGTAAAGACCGGGGAGCTTTCTACATACAAGGGAAACTGCTACCTGGGTATTGACGCCGGCTCTACCACCACCAAAGCAGCTCTGGTAGGAGAAAACGGCTCCCTGCTGTACTCTTTCTACAGCAATAACAACGGAAGTCCCCTGGCCACTTCCATTAAGGCCATCCAGGAAATCTATTCCCAGCTTCCGAAAGGAGCCAAGATCGCTTACTCCTGTTCTACCGGATATGGAGAAGCCCTGATCAAAGCAGCACTTCTCCTGGATGAAGGAGAGGTAGAGACCGTATCCCATTACTACGCTGCTGCCTTCTTTGATCCGGAGGTAGACTGTATCCTGGATATCGGCGGCCAGGATATGAAATGTATCAAGATCAAAAACCAGACCGTAGACAGTGTGCAGCTCAACGAAGCCTGCTCTTCCGGCTGCGGTTCCTTTATCGAAACCTTTGCAAAATCTCTGAACTACAGCGTCCAGGATTTTGCCAAAGCTGCTCTTTTCGCAGAGCACCCCATCGACCTGGGAACCCGGTGTACCGTATTTATGAACTCCAAAGTAAAACAGGCCCAGAAAGAAGGGGCTTCTGTGGCAGATATTTCCGCAGGTCTGGCTTACTCTGTTATTAAAAACGCCCTGTATAAGGTTATCAAGGTTTCCGACGCCTCCGAGCTTGGAAAACACATTGTAGTCCAGGGCGGTACTTTCTACAACGACGCCGTACTGCGCAGTTTTGAAAAGATTGCAGACTGCCATGCCATCCGTCCGGATATCGCCGGTATCATGGGTGCTTTTGGAGCAGCCCTTATTGCCAGAGAGCGTTACGACCAGGGGAAAGAGACTACTATGCTCCCCATTGAAAAGATCAACACTCTGGAATATAAGACTACCATGGCCAACTGTAAAGGCTGTACCAACAACTGTCGTCTGACTATCAACAAGTTCTCTGGCGGCCGTCAGTACATTTCCGGCAACCGCTGCGAACGGGGTATCGGCAAAGAAAAGAATAAAGACCATGTACCTAACTTGTTCGAATATAAGTATAAGAAGCTCTTTTCCTACACACCCCTTTCCGAGGACAAGGCAGTAAGAGGAAAAGTAGGAATTCCAAGAGTCCTGAATATGTTTGAGAACTATCCTTTCTGGTATACTTTCTTTACAGATCTGAAGTATCAGGTAGTCCTTTCCCCTACCTCTACCAGAAAGATCTACGAACTGGGCATTGAATCCATCCCCAGCGAGTCCGAATGTTATCCGGCCAAGCTGGCTCACGGACATGTGACCTGGCTGCTGAAGCAGGGAGTGAAATACATCTTCTATCCCTGTATCCCCTATGAGCGTCAGGAGTTTTCCGATTCGGTAAACCATTACAACTGCCCTATCGTAACCTCCTATGCAGAGAACATTAAAAACAATGTAGATGAGTTAAATGATCCCAGCATCCGGTTCCACAATCCCTTCCTGGCTCTGACCAGCGAAGAGACTCTCACCCAGCGGCTGGTAGAAGAATTCCCAGATATCCCGGCAGAAGAAGTCCGTCATGCGGCCAGAGAAGCCTGGCTGGAAATGGACCGGTGCAGAAAAGACATCATGCGCAAAGGAGAGGAAACCCTGAAGTGGATGGATGAAAACGGAAAGCGGGGTATCGTTCTGGCAGGACGTCCTTACCATATTGATCCGGAAATCCACCACGGTATCCCGGATCTGATCACCTCTTATGGACTGGCTGTGCTCACAGAGGATTCCGTTTCCCACCTGGCACCTATTGAACGTCCTCTCCGTGTCAACGATCAATGGATGTACCATACAAGGCTTTATGCTGCTGCCAATTTTGTGAAAACAAGAGACAATCTGGATCTGATCCAGTTAAATTCCTTTGGCTGCGGTCTGGATGCAGTAACTACGGACCAGGTGAGTGAAATACTCACCGGCAGCGACAAAATCTACACCTGCCTGAAAATCGATGAAGTAAACAACCTGGGGGCGGCACGTATCCGTATCCGTTCTCTAATCGCCGCTATCCGTGTGAAGGAACAGCAGAATGCAAAGAGAACCATCATTCCTGCCTCTATTAAGAAAGTGCCTTTTACAGAGGAAATGAGGAAGAACTACACCATCCTCTGCCCCCAGATGTCCCCCATCCATTTTTCCATCCTGGAAGCTGGATTTAACGCCTGCGGCTACAATCTGGAGGTGCTGCCTAATGATAACAAAGAAGCGGTAGACGTGGGACTGAAATACGTAAATAATGACGCCTGCTATCCCTCCCTGATGGTGGTAGGACAGATCATGCAGGCTCTGTTATCGGGGAAATATGACTTACATAAAGTTGCTATTATCATGTCCCAGACAGGAGGCGGCTGCCGTGCTTCCAACTACATCGGCTTTATCCGCCGGGCTCTGGAAAAGGCCGACATGGGCTTTATCCCTGTAATCTCTATTAACTTAAGCGGTTTGGAGGAAAATCCGGGATTCAAGATAACTCCAAAGCTGGCCATCCGTCTGGCTTACGGAGCGGTCTTCGGAGATATCCTTATGAAGTGTATCTACCGTATGCGTCCCTACGAACAGGTAAAAGGTTCTGCCAATGCCCTGCACAAAAAATGGGAAAAAAGATGTAAGTCTTTCCTTTCCGGAAGACATGCTTCTTTCGCCCAGTTTAATCGGATCTGTCGACAGATGATAAGAGAATTTGACGCACTGCCTATTACAGACGAGAAAAAGCCAAGAGTTGGTATCGTAGGAGAGATTCTGGTAAAGTTCCTCCCCGCAGCCAATAACCATCTGGCAGAACTACTGGAAAAAGAAGGGGCCGAGCCTGTATGCCCGGATCTGATCGACTTTATGTGCTACTGCTTCTACAACCTGAACTTTAAGTCCAACTATCTGGGCTTTAAAAAGACTCTTGCAAAGGAAGGAAATCTGGGTATTGCCGCCATCGAGTTTGTACGAAGTGCAGCAAACAAAGAATTCGCCAAGAGCAAACATTTCACTCCTTCCGCCAAGATCGCAGATCTGGCAAAAATGGCAGAGCCGATTGTTTCTCTGGGCAATCAGACCGGTGAAGGATGGTTCCTCACCGGAGAAATGATGGAGCTGATCCACGGAGGTACGCCTAACATCGTATGTATTCAGCCTTTCGGCTGTCTGCCCAACCACATTGTGGGCAAAGGGGTTATTAAGGCCATCCGGAAAGATTATCCGGAAGCCAATATCGTAGCCGTGGACTACGATCCGGGAGCCAGTGAAGTAAATCAGCTGAACCGTATTAAACTTATGCTTTCTACAGCGTTTAAAAAACTGGGATAAACAATCATATAAAATTATAAAAGAGACAATCCTGAGAACCCGGGCTTTTTCAAAGCCTGAATGTTCTACAGGATTGTCTCTTTATTATTTATCTCCGGAATAGTCTTTTAAGATATGCAGCTTTCTGCCGATCTCCACCAGCTTTCTGCCTCCGGGAAGGCCTGCCAGATCCTCTGCTTTTGGATTCGAGATCAGCAGGTAGATCAGGAAGTAAATACAGGCGCCAATGGCAATCGCCGGCACAAGGGCAATAAGGTTTCCCCCAGGTATGCTCCGTACAAAGGCATATACGCCCCGGTAGATCAGAAAAGCAGCGGCTCCCATAGGCAGGGAAGCCAGGAAGGGCATAAGATAAGCTTCCTTCCAGGGATTTCTGTAATCCAGCTCTTTCCACATGGACAAATGATTCAAAATACACATTACCAGAGCATAAACGATCATAGCAATCGGAATCGTATAAATCCCGAGGTTTGTAACAAACATCAGCACCACCATAAATACAACATCTGCCACCAGGGCCACTGCTGCATGGATCATAGGAAGATGGGCTCTTCCGATTCCCTGAAGGACACCGTTGGAAATATTTGACATGCCGTTCATGATCACGGTAACAACACCGATCATCATCAGATATCCTGCTACTCCGTCTGTTGCCGGAAACAGCAGTCTTGTGATAGGGTCTGCCAAAACAAACAATCCCACGGAGCAGGGAATGGAAATAAACATACTCAGCCAGGTTGCCTTATTAATCTTTTCCTTTGCCTCTCTGATATTTCCTGTAGCATAGGCACCGGAAACTTCCGGAAGCATGGAAGTCGGCGCTGTACTTGCCAAAGTCAGGGGAATATTGATCAGTGTCATGAAATATCCGCATTCTGCATACAGACTTTCGATCAGACTGCTGTCCAGCCCCTGCATGCCTGAAATCTGGGAATAGATCCGGCTGTTCAGGTAAGTATTTACATTATACAGGAAAGAACTGAGGATAATGGGCGATACGATCAGAATAATATTCTTCATCACAGAAGAATAACTTTCATTTACCGAAACCGTATCCCGCTGAATTTTTTTCTGTATGATCTTCCGGTTCACCCAGTAGACCAGCAGCATAAAGAGCAGCGCCGTAGCAACTCCCGCTCCGGTTCCCATGGTGGCTCCCGCTGCGCTCCAGCTTCTGAGCACGTCGGTGTCTGCATCTGCGAAATAATTCACCATGAAATTAGCCATAACCAGGGCCACCACTGCCACTGCGATCTGCTCAAAAATCTGAGACAGCGAAGTAGGCAGCATGTTCCGGTAGGCCTGAAAATAGCCCCGGAATACTCCCAAAATTCCCGAAAGAAAAATCGTAGGTGAAAGGAATTGAAGGGCCAGCCTTGCGTTCGCCATACTGTCAGGTATAAGAATAGGCGCTCCAACCACGCAGAATATAGCCACTATTCCGCCTACGATCACCGCATAGAGGAGAGCCCCCTTAAAGATCCTCTGTGCGTCCCTGTAACGTTTAAATGCGATCCTCTCCGCCATGATCTTGGACACTGCCTGAGGGATACTGTAAGAAGCGATCATCAGCAGGATCAGGTATACATTCTGTGCAAAACTAAAGCAGCCAAAGCTTTCATTTCCCAAAGTGGCGGACAACGGACTCTTGTAGATCAGTCCGATGATCTTGGAGACCAGAGCCGCTACCATAAGAAAGGAAGCATTTTTCAATAAAGTATTGTCATTTTTCTTTTCCATAGGTTAGTTCCCCTGTCTGTTTTCTATCTGCCAGTCAATAGGCTCCAGCCCGTGCTCTTTAAGAAAAATATTGGCTTTGCTGAAATGCCTGCATCCGAAAAATCCCCGGAAAGCCGACAATGGGCTTGGATGAGGAGCTTCCAGAATCAGATGTCTGGGATTGTTCAGCATGGCTTTTTTCATCTGGGCAGGCCTTCCCCAAAGCATAAAGACAATCGGTCTATCCTGTTCATTCAGTACCCGGATAGCCGCATCGGTAAACTCTTCCCAGCCGATACCTCTGTGTGAGTTTGCCTGATGGGCACGGACGGTCAGGACAGTATTCAGAAGCAGCACTCCCTGCTTGGCCCATTTCACCAGATAACCATTATCCGGAACGTAACAGCCGCAATCGTCATGGAGCTCCTGATAAATATTCACCAACGACGGCGGGATCTCCACATCCGGTTTTACGGAAAAGCAAAGTCCATGGGCCTGACCATCATTGTGATAGGGATCTTGTCCCAGGATCACCACCTTCACCTGATCCAGCGGGGTCAGATGAAAAGCATTAAAAATATCATCTGGAGCAGGAAAAATCTTTCTTTTCTGATACTCCTGCCCCATTTTTGTAAACAATTCTTTATAATATTGTTTCCTAAATTCTGGCTTTAAAGCCTCCAGCCATTGTCCCTGTAAAGGCGGCATATCTTTACCCTCCCAAAAAGCCGACCATAAGGCCGGCTTTTCAGTCAAAAACCCCGATGCAAGCATACAGGACATCAAACTTGCAGTATTGCAAGCATCGGGGGATTAGAGCCGGGCCTATGATCCGCTTATATTTTCCATCTTTTTAGTTTAACAGAATACTACCGAAAATGCAAATTTTCCCGCAGATTTTGCTGAAAATTCAGTTTGGAAAGATGGAAATCTCTGCCGGACCAGCACTTTGCAGCTCAAACCAGAACTCCACGCCGTTATCATAGTTAATCACACCGTATTTCTGGTTCATACTGTCCATAATGGCCTTTACAATAGACAAGCCGATACCGCTGCCTCCATACTCTCTTGTCCTGGCTTTATCCACTTTATAAAATTTGATCCAGATCTTGTCCAGATCTTCCTGAGGGATAGGGTCTCCCGTGTTAAACACAGATACTCTCACCAGATTTCTCTTCTGAAGAATCTTTACTTCGATCTTTTTGTCATAATCCACATGGTTCAAAGCGTTGGAAACATAGTTAGTCACCACTTCCTCAATCTTGAACTCATCCCCCCAGACATATACCGGATCCCGCTGCATAAACCGCAGCTCCACTTTTTTCTGAGAAGCCAGCAGCTGGGAAGAATTCACTACGCCACGGACCAGCTCTGTAATATTAAACCGTTCCATGGTCACCTGGTCATTGCCGAATTCCAGCTGGTTCAGGGTCAGAAGCTTCTTCACCATATTGTTCATCTTGCCTGCTTCATCAATAATCACATCGCAGTAAAACTCTCTGCTCTCCGGGTCATCATTGATACATTCCTGGAGTCCTTCCGCATACCCCTGGATCAAAGCGATGGGAGTCTTCAGTTCATGGGACACATTGGAGAGGAATTCCTTCCGCATTTCATCTATCTGGGTCTTTTTCTCGATATCTTTCTGCAGCTCATTGTTAGCCGTTTTCAGTTCCGAAATTGTCCGCTCCAGTTCCTCAGACATAATATTCAGATTGTTTCCCAGTACTCCCACTTCATCCTGGCTGGGATTGTCATACTTTACACTGAAATTCAGGTTTGCCATCTCCTTGGAAAGCTCGGACAAACGGTGAAGAGGTTTTGTGATCATTCCCGAAAGTACCAGGACTGCAGCGGAGCTTAACAGAATCATCCCAATTCCGATAGTGATATAGAACATATTAGAAATCCTGGCGCTATCCTTAAGACTCTCTATAGGAGTGCTGATAAGAAAGGAGTCCCCATTGTCCAGACTTCCTAACATATTAATAGAATCTGTAATACTCTGTGTATTCACCCTTCGCTCCAGTATATACTGATCCGTTGAGTTCAGGATCTGCTGATCCCCTTCAAGATTCAGAGGGATTCCAAAAAGCAGCCTGTCTCTCATATCATCTGCATCTTTTGCGAAATGGTAAAGTATACGGGAGGAATCCTGATCAAGAATCACCACTGAAAGATTGTTTTCCAAAAGATAATTTCCAAAATCAGGAGTATTTAAAAATTCATAAGAGTCTGCCTCATTGATGGTATTGTAAGTCTGATAAATACGTCTTTCTCTGGTAATAGTATAAACCCTTTCCAAAAAGAAAGAGTTAAGCAGTAAAATAATGATCATAAACAATGCCATCATTCCGATAAAGGTCACTGCCAGCCGATTCCTTATAGATTTACCCATAAATTTCTTTATAAATTGCATGGCTTACACCTCGAATTTATATCCCATTCCCCAGATTGTTTTGATATATTCTCCCTTTTTTCCCATTTTACTCCGGAGTTTTTTTACATGGGTGTCAATGGTACGAGCGTCACCAAAATAATCATAGTTCCAAACAGAGTTCAGGATTTTCTCCCTGGACAGGGCAATCCCCTGGTTTTCCATAAAATAAGTAAGGAGCTCAAATTCCTTATAGCTCAGTTCCATTGGCTCCCCGTCAATGGTGGCGATATGGGCCGATTTATTAATCTCAATCCCTCCTGCCTGGAGAATATCCTCTGCTCCTCTGGCGTTAGTCCTTCTCAGGATGGCCTCTACCCTGGCCACCAGGATCTTGGGACTGAAAGGCTTTGAGATATATTCGTCTACCCCCAGTTCAAATCCCAGAAGCTCGTCTCTCTCGTCTCCTCTGGCTGTAAGCATGATGATCGGCACCTTGGAATCCTTCCGGATCTCTCTGCACACTTCCCAGCCGTCCATTTTAGGCATCATCACATCCAAAATGATCAGGGAAATATCCTTTATTTCATAAAAGATATCCAGAGCTTCCTCTCCGTCTCCGGCTTCCAGAACCTCAAAATCCTGTTTTACCAGAAAGTCCCGGACCAGTTTCCGCATCCTGCTTTCATCATCTACTACTAATATCTTACATTTATCCATAATCTTATCCGCTCCTTTTCCTATAGTGTACCAGAGATTTTTGTCCGAAATGTGAACTCTTCTCCTAATAGGATATTCTAGGAAAATTTCTCTGTCAAGAAGAAAGAATACCAGTATCTTTTCTTGTCAAATATCCCGATGCCAGCATACGGGGCATCAAGCCTGCAGGAATAAAAACCTGACTTCCTACGTAAAAATTATGGTTTTACTCCTGTTTTATATTGTTATAGATTCTCAAATATCTTATAATCATTATATAGGAAAAAGAAAAGGATGCTTTCCGGCTGCGGAAGGCATAAGACTTTAAAAGAGCGGGGTGAAGCAAAATGAATAAAAGAAGTTTTTTCATTTCCGGGAGTGTTCTTTTATGTCTGATCTTAACAGGCTGCGCCTCCGGCGGAAATGACAATGGAGAAGAAAATATAAAGAACATAGTAGAAAATCTTTTTGAAGACCTGGATGATTCCCAGTATGAGGCTTTAAGACAGACAGATGGTCAGGCTGTTTCTGATTCTCTCGCCTCTTCTGACCTTCCCCAGTGGGTAGAGGATAGGTTCAAAAATGATATGACTGATGAAGGTTATGGTGCTTTCACAGGAACGGCTTTCTATGAGATACCGGTGAAAGCTTATGAAGCCCATAAAGAAATGGGTCTGGAGGATCTGGAGATTCAAAAAGATGGAGATTCTTATGAGATCAGCGGCACACTTACCATGGAGTCCGGAACAGACACGGAAAGTATAGGCATACAGGGAACGGCTCAGACAGATGATCAGGGACTTGTCAGCAATCTAAGCATCAGCAATATTTCTGAAATCATAGAGAGTCTGGAATCCTGATGTTCCGGCGGTCCTTTTATTCCGAAGATATTCCCTTAATCCCCCTCAGGGGCAGACAGATCTGTTTCTGCCTCTGAGGTTTTTTCTGTCTGGAAATTAGGAGATCCGGATCCTGCTGCCGGCATAGATCTTATCCGGATCTGAAATCTGATTCAGTTCCTGAAGTTTCTTGACTGTTGTTCCAAACCGGGCGGCAATTCCCGAAAGGGTATCTCCGGAACGGATGGTATAATACTGAGCAGAAGCCTGGGCACCGGAAGGAATCCTCAGCGTCTGTCCCGGGTAGATCCTGTCAGGATCTGAGATCCCGTTCAGCTGTGCAAGAACCTGATAAGTTGTGCCGAACCTGGCGGCGATTTCAGAAAGAGTATCTCCTGCTTTTACCGTATAGATTGTCTGATTTCCGGAAGGGCTGCCGGTAATCCTCAGCACTTGACCGGCATAGATTTTATTTGGATCTGCAATAGAATTCAGTGCTGCCAGCTGACTCACTGTAGTGCCAAACCGGAGAGCAATGCCGGAAAGTGTATCTCCCCGCTGAACTGTATACTCACTGGGAACCGAAGGCACAGGTTCCGATTCTGCGGTTCCTTTCCCATAGTCTTTATAGCTGTAATTTCTGTCACAGTCTCCGGAAATTCCAGGGACTTTTCCTGTAGAAGTATACTGCCACATATCCATACCGGTAATAGACGGAGCAGAGGCATACTGTGCGAACCAGAGGTCATAGGGGAGACGGTCTGTGTCAAACATGGTCCGGTAATAATCCAGGTTGGTATAATACATAGGGGTATATCCCGCAGATTTTATTTTTTCACAGAAAGCAATGACCATATCTGTTGCCAGTGTTTTCCCAATGGTAACCCCATTTTGTGCTCCGTAACGCACCGTATCGTACTCCAGATCATAGGCAAGAGGCCAGGTGATCTTATACTGTTCTGCCAGAGCAATACAATATTCCGCCTCACGGGCTGCCATCTGTGTGGAGTATGCATAGGAAAACCAGTAAATACCGAAGGGGAGGCCCAGCCGCTGGCAGGCTGCTGCATTCCGATGGAAATAGGTGTCTACATTGTTCTGCCCGTATCCACCCCGGAGCATAGCAAAAGCAATCCCTCCATCTTTGACCTGATCCCAGTCTATTGTTCCCTGGTAGTGGGAAACATCTATTCCATTTAAAGCCATATCTGTCCTCCTTTCGAATAAGAGGAAACCAGCCTTCTGATTTCCTCTTATATATCATATGAGCCCAAACAGCCGGCGGTTATGCATTTCATGCCTTGACAAGGAGGGAAAAACATTATAAGATAAATTATGCTTTAAAAACTTGCAGAAGCGCAGATTGTATTGCGTTACAGGAAAAGCTTTCCTTATTATATGAGGGCTTGTACTGGTTTCGACGGGGGTTTTGAAGTTGAGGAAGCCATCCGCAGACTCCGGGACTGCGTATCAACCTGGAACTTAAATATAAACGCAAACAATAATAGAGTAGCGTTAGCTGCCTAATTGCAGCTTGTCAGCCCCGGACCACCCGCTGTTCGGGAATCTGGCATCAAACTTGCGGGGAACTTCTCTTTCAAAGCTTTGAGATTGGGGAAGATTTTATGAAGCTACTAAGCGCAGCAGCCTGTTATCCGGCGGCTGTGTGAGGGAATGTTAAAAGAATAACTGTGATGGGAGATGCTTCAAGGGATAGACTTTCGGACAGGGGTTCGATTCCCCTCAGGTCCATAGAAGAGTTGAGTTAAAGGCAGAGGGTTCTGCTTTTAGATCAGCTCTTTTTCTTTAAATATTCTTACCTGCCAATGGGATCGTACCAGAAAATATAAGTCTACAAAAGAAGGAGAACTCCGGTGACAAGTCCCGGAAAATAATATTTATGATCACAAGAAAAGATTTAAAGCAAAAGGGGAAACAATCCCTGAAAAAACATTATCTGATCTTCGCAGCCGTCTGTATGATCTCTGCCTTCCTTGCTTCCGAGTTCAACGGCTCTCTTAATTTTTCCACCCTTCGGAATTACGAAGAGATGTCCGCTGACCCTGAAGCGTATACAGAAGTTTCCGTTGATTCCAAAAGAAGCGTGGGCTGGCATGAAGTAGTGGAAGACATTCTCACGGATCAGTTAGAAGAAGGTGCACAGCTTTCTGAAGCCCTACAGAAACAGGCAATGGAACGTTCCCTGGAGGGCAGTCCTGTATTCGGCCGTACCAGAGGCGTACTTGCTAATCTCATAAATCAGATCAGCTCCGGCTCCATCCTGGTCACCTTTGCCGCTGCAGTAAATTCTCTTACAGGCACAGAAAGAGGCGGTATTGTTGTCCTGATCCTCCTTGGTACCGCAGGACTGTCTGTATTCTGGTTTTTGATTCAGAATACCTTCGGTGTCATCCTCCGCCGCATTTTTCTGGAAGGGCATACCTATGAAAAGGTTCCGATTTCCCGTTTTCTCTACCTTTTAAGGGTAAAAAAATGGCTGAAGGTTTCCTGGAATATGCTGGTCAAATATATATATCAGTCTCTCTGGTCACTGACTGTCATCGGAGGGATCATTAAGCATTATTCTTATTTTCTTGTGCCCTATATTCTTGCAGAGAATCCTGACATGACTGCCAATCAGTCTGTCACTCTGTCAAGAAAACTCATGAAAGGCCACAAGTGGGAATGCTTCCTTCTGGAACTATCCTTTTTAGGCTGGATGATCCTGGGCGCTCTGAGTCTGGGGATTTTCAATATACTTTTTACGAATCCGTACAAAACAGCTGTTTTTACCGAATATTATATCCAGCTCCGCCAAAAGGGCAAAGAGGAAAAGATTCCCCTCTCTCAACTGCTCAATGATTTTTATCTCTATGAAAAAGCAGACGCCCTTGATCTCACGGAAAAATATGTGGACATTCTGGATATCATGGAAACCCCTCCTTTGGAAGAGCCAAAGCTTCCCGGAGTGAAAGGTTTCCTTGCAAGGAATTTTGGTATCCTGTTATTCTGGGGAAAGCATGAAAAACGCTATGAAGAGGTCCAGGCCCGCCGCCTGAAAAACAAAGAATTATCCGATGCGGTAAAAGGTCTTGTCTATCCTACACGCCTGTTTCCCATTCCGGAAGAAAATAAAAGGGTCCAGGCTGAATCCCTCAATTATATGCGGCAATACAGTATCTGGTCACTGCTTATCATTTTCCTGGGTTTTTCTATCTTCGGATGGCTTTGGGAAGTGACCCTTCATCTCGTTACCAGTGGTGAGCTTGTAAACCGGGGCTTTTTAAACGGTCCGTGGCTCCCCATCTATGGAAGCGGTTCCGTACTGATCCTGACTCTTCTGTACCGGCTCCGAAAAAAACCGGCTGCAGAATTCTTTGCCGCAGTGGTCCTCTGCGGTTCCCTGGAATATATGACGTCACTGCTCATGGAAATATTCACCGATGGGATGAAATGGTGGGATTACAGCGGATATTTTCTGAATCTCCACGGACGCATCTGTGCAGAAGGACTGCTGGTATTTGGCGTGGGAGGAATGATGGTGGTCTATATTCTGGCACCTCTTACGGACAATCTGTTCCAAAAGGGGAATCAGAAATTATTAAGACTTTTCTGTCTTATATTCCTTATTCTTTTCTGCCTGGATCTGGTATATACACAGATTCATCCAAATGCAGGGGAAGGTATTACCGATATCAGCAGTATCCGAAAGGAGACAGACTGGAAACCAGAACTTCCGAAGAGCTGAAGAATCTTATAAAAAAGCTCATACAGCTTCGGCATCTATTCTGCCTTGCTGTATGAGCTTTTTATTTATTCCATATCCAGGTGACAGGATACAAAATGTCCCGGACGAGCTTCTCTCAGCTTCGGGGATTCCGTATGGCATTTCTCTGTTGCATACTTACATCTGTTTGCAAAAGAACAACCCGGTTTTGGATTAATGGGGCTGGGTACGTCTCCGGAAAGAACACTGGCTTCTTTCTGTGCTTCCTTATCCGGATCCGGAATCGGAACAGAAGCCAGCAGAGCCTGGCTGTAAGGATGGAGAGTATGCGCATAAATCTCATCACTGTCTGCCAGTTCTACAAGATTTCCAAGATACATAACTGCAATACGGTCGGAAATATATTTTACTATATTCAAGTCGTGAGCAATAAACATATAGGTAAATCCATGCTTATCCTGAAGTTCCTTCAGCAGATTGATAATCTGGCTCTGAATGGAAACGTCCAGAGCAGAAATCGGCTCGTCGCAGACGATAAATTCCGGTTCTACCGCCAGAGCCCGGGCAATACCGATACGCTGCCGCTGACCTCCGGAAAACTCATGAGGAAAACGGTTGGCATGTTCTCTGTTGAGGCCTACTGTCTCCAGCAGTTCATAGACTCTCTGGGTCCGTTTTTCCTTGTCGTACATTTTATGGATCTCCATACCCTCGGCAATAATGCTTCCAACCGTCATACGGGGATTCAGAGAAGCATAAGGATCCTGGAAAATGATCTGTGCTTTTCTGGAATACTCATAACGGTCTTTGGTGTGCTTCATGTTCACTTCTTTGCCGTTATAGAGGATCTTGCCTTTTGTGGCAGGGTAAATCCCCATTACCACACGTCCCAGGGTGGACTTTCCGCAGCCGGACTCACCTACCACACCCAGGGTCTCGCCTTTATAAATATTAAGGGAAATATCATTGACTGCCACCAGAGTTCGTCCTTTTCCTACGTGGAAATGTTTGGACACATGGTCTAATGTGATGAGCTTATCCATTTACCTTTCCCTCCTTTGCTCCCGGAAAATCCGGGTGAAGTCTCCAGCAGGAAGCGGAATGTCCCTCTCCCAGCTCAAATACCGGCGGCTGATTTGCCTTGCAGATCTTCATGCAGTGTTCGCACCGGCTGGCGAATCCACAGCCCTGAGGCGGTGCATAAAGATCCGGTGGAGTACCTGGGATAGAAACCAGTTCTTCCTCTTTTTTTGTATCAATGGTAGGAAGGCTTCGCAGAAGGGCGATGGTATAAGGATGTCCCGGATTGTAGAAGATATCTCTTACGGAACCTCTTTCCACGATCTTTCCTGCATACATGACAGACACTTCATCCGCCAGATTTGCCACAACTCCCAGGTCATGGGTAATCAGGATAATGGCAGTCTTTGTCTCCTCTTTGATCTTTGCCATAAGCTGCATAATCTGGGCCTGGATGGTCACATCCAGGGCTGTGGTAGGCTCATCGGCAATAAGGAGCTGAGGATTGCAGGCCAGAGCCATAGCGATCATGGCTCTCTGCCGCATACCGCCGGAAAACTCATGGGGATACTGTTTTGCCCTCTCCTCCGGGTTAGGAATCTGCACCAGCTTCAGCAGGCGGACAGCTTCTTTTTCCGCCTCTGCCTTAGAAATCTTCTTTTTCTTTACCAGAGTCTCGGTAAGCTGCTTTCCAACCTTCATGGTAGGATTCATACAGGTCATAGGATCCTGGAAGATCATGCTTACCAACTGTCCCCTGATATTCTGCATTTCTTTCTCACTGGCAGCTACGATATCCTTGCCGCAGAGATCAATGCTTCCTTCTTTGATACGGGCAGGAGGCATAGGATTTAATTTCATGATCGTCTGGGCGGTAACACTTTTCCCACAGCCGGATTCTCCAACAATGGCCATTACCTCCCCTTTCTTAACCTCCAGGCTGACCCCGCGGACTGCGTGGACCTCTCCTGCATAAGTATCAAAGGAAACATGGAGGTTGTCTATCTTTAAGACATTATCATTTTCCATAGTTCTTTACCTCCTTAATTTCGGGTCGAATGCGTCCCGGAGCTGGTCTCCCAGCAGGTTAAAGGACAACATAGTTACACAGATGAACAGGGCTACCACTACCAACTGTGTAGGATACATCTGGAATACCTGAATGGCTGCATTGGCCATCATACCCCAGGAAGACTGAGGCGGTGCGATACCAAGTCCCAGCATAGACAGGAAAGCCTCTGTAAAAATAACATTTGGAATGTCCAGTGTGATATTGACAATGATGACACTCAACACATTTGGAACCAGATGCTTACCGATGATACGGGCGGGAGATGCACCCATGGATTTGGCTGCGATAACAAACTCCTGCTCCTTCAGGCTGACTACCTGGCCTCTTACCAGACGGGCCATACCGGTCCACCCGGTAAGTGAATAAGCTACAATGATAGTCCCCAACCCTCTGTCCATAACGGTCATCAGAAGGATAACGATGATCAGATAGGGAATACCGCTGATGATCTCCAGGATACGCATCATCACCGTATCTACTGCACCGCCGAAATATCCGGAAACACCGCCATAGATAACACCTACGAAACAATCGATCAGAGCCACGGCGATAGCGATGGTCAGAGAAATCCTGGCGCCATACCATACTCTGGCGAACACGTCGCGTCCAAGGCTGTCCGTTCCGAAAATATGCATCTGCCCTGTCACAGAATCCGGGGACATGATAGGTTTATTCTGAAACGCTACATTCTGCTGCTCATAGCCAAACGGACAGATCATGGGGAGAAAAATAGCCCCCAGAATGATCAGCGCCAGAATCGTCATACATACAATCGCTACTTTACTTTTTCTGATGCGGTTCCAGGCATCCTTCATAAAACTGATAGAAGGACGGGCAATGGCCTCCATGGAGGAAGCATCGGATCCGATCACCTCAAAGGCGTCCGCTCCGATTTTTCCGCTGACATCATAAGGAGTGTACTTTGGGGCCTGTACTGCTTGGGGTTGTTTCTTTTTTGCCATAGTGCTTTTCTACTCCTTTCTTCCTGTCAGTTTGATACGGGGATCGATCAGGCCGTAGATAATATCTACCACCAGGTTGGCCAGGATCAGGAAGGTACCGTAGAATACAGTAGTTCCTGCGATCAGCGTATAATTATTAGTCTGTACACTGGTTACAAAGTATTTTCCAAGACCTGGAATCGCAAAAATATTTTCTACAACAAAGGCTCCCGTCAGGATCGCTGCCACCAAAGGTCCCATAACCGTGATGACCGGCATGATGGCATTACGGACAGCATGCCTCCAAATAATCTGTCTCTGGCTCAGTCCTTTTGCTTTTGCTGTCTTAATATAATCCTGGCTTAATACATCCAGCATACTGGTACGCATAAGACGGCTCACGGTAGCCATGGAACCGAAGGCCAGAGCAAAGGCGGGCAGAATCTTACTGTGCCAGTCTGTCCAGCCCACAATAGCGAATACCTGAGTTCCTGTAGCCTGACCCAGCTTCAGAGCCAGGAAGTACTGAAGGATGGCACCCATAATGAAGGAAGGTACGGACACACCTACCAATGCCAGGAACATAGCGCCGCTGTCCCAGGCTGTACCTCTTTTTACTGCTGCAACGATACCCAGCAGGATACCCATGATAAATGCAAAGAGCAGTGCCCGGATGCCCAGGTCAAAAGAAACCGGGAAAGCCTCCCGGATAATATCGGTAACTTCTCTTCCGTCAGGTATGGAAATACCAAAGTCCCCCTGGAGGGCATTGCCGATGTACATCAGCAGCTGCTGGAGTACAGGTTTATCCAGACCATACTTTGCTTTCAGAGCTTCCATAACCGTATCGGGGATATCTTTTCCGCCGGTAAAAGGATCTCCCGGAAGCAGCTGCATCAGCAGGAAGGTGACGCTGGTCAGGACCAGGATCGTAATAAAGGAATAGACGATTCTCTTTAAAATGTAGCGTATCTGATTCGCCAAGATAACAGCTCCTTTCTCTTGTGTTTTCTTTTTTTACTGTTTATGTAAATCGCAAAGATCCTTTGCGATTTACATAAACAGACAGGAGCCCTGCCGGGAACATCTCTATTCCCTGGCAACGGCTCCTATCCGCTAAATCACTTTATACCTTTGTCAGCCGTATAACTTTCTATTATTCTGCTGCATCTGTAAAGTCGAATTCCTGGAATCCTGTACGTGTCATGTTCTGAACTTTATCAGATACGGCGTAAGTAACACCGCTGAAGTACAGAGGATAAATCGCAGCGTCATCATAGGTTACGATCTTTTCTGCCTGAGCCAGCATATCCTGACGGGCAACTACATCGCTTTCCTTCAGAGCATTTGCAATAAGTTCATCATACTGGGCATTGGAATATTTACCGTAGTTATTTCCGTTTGTAGTAGTGAACATATCCAGGAAAGTCATCGGGTCATTGTAGTCTGGTGACCATCCTGCATAAACCATATCGAAGTCGCCGCTGTCCATGGAAGCCAGACGGGATTTGAATGGCTGAGGTGTGATCTCAACGTCGATACCCAGAACTTCTTTCCACTGTGCCTGATAGAACTCTGCAGTTCTCTGTGCCTGTGACTGGTCGTCGCAGAGGATCGACAGATTCAGATCTTCTGCAGAAAGTCCTGTCTCCTGAAGTCCCTGTTCGAAAGCTTTCTTAGCTTCTTCTGCATTGTAGGAAACCACATCGCCTACGGCGTCACGGTATTTCTCGCCGTTAGCTCCGGCGATCGTTGTAGGTACAAGACCTGTAGCCGGTACAGAACCGTCTTTCAGGATGTCGTTGCAAAGGCTCTCTGTATTGATTGCCATACCAAGACCGCGGCGGATATTGGCATTGTCAAGGCCCTTGTCTGTTTTCTGTGTATTGAACTGAATGTACCAGTTTCCGTTGTCTACATAGCTCTCTGTTTTGATGCCAAGTGTCTCAGCCTGTGCAGTCTGGTCTGCTGTGATGTTGATACAGTCAACCTGTCCGCCCTGGAAAGCGTTCATACGTGTGTTGGCATCGTTCATCATTGTGTAGCGGATAGTTCCTGCTGCACATCTGTCCGGATCATAGAAATCAGGATTCTGTGTCAGAGTGATATGATCGTTGTGTACCCACTCAGAGATTGTATAAGCACCGTTTGTCACAATCTTATCAGCGTCGTCTCCATATACATCTGCACCGATCTCCTCATATGCTTTCTGGTTCATTGGATAATAGGAAGCAAAGGAGAACAAATGCTCAGCGTATGGAATCGGGTTTTCAAAAGTCACTTCCAGAGTGTAATCGTCAATAGCTTTAACACCCAGTTCAGAAGGATCCATAGTTCCTTCATATACTTCATTGCCGTTTAACAGGTTATCGTAAACAATGAAGGCATAGGAAGAAGCTGCTTCCTTGCTGCAGATAGTCTGATAAGAGAACACGAAATCGTGTGCCGTCACAGGCTCGCCGTTTGTCCATTTTGCGTCCTGACGGAGCTTCATGGTGTATACACGGCCGTCTTCGCTGACCTGTGTATCCTCAGCCAGGTCGGCAACCGGTGTATCGTTGGCGTCTAGTTTATACAGACCTACCATAACCTCACGGAGAATATCTCCGGAAGCAACGTCTGTTGTCAGAATACTGTTCAATTCAGGGGGTTCTGCACGAAGGTCCACTACATAAGTATCATCTTCAGCAGTTCCCGGAAAAGCTGAACTAGCTGCTTCTGTTCCATCGCTGGCTGCACTGGAATCTGAACCGGAAGTACTGCCGGAATCAGAGCTTCCACATGCGCCTAAGGACAGAACCATGGCGCTGGCTAAAGCCATTGCTAAGATTTTCTTCATTTTCATCTTAGAATTCCTCCCTTTCTGATGTCTCAATCCTGAAGTCAAAATTAGTCTTCTCCACTTCTTCGCTTTACTATAGAAAACCAAACCATACCAGTCTGCTATAGCGATTGAGCAATCCTCTTTATTATAATTGAATCTGCATTTTTGTCAACCATTTATGACGAAATTGTGTATTTTGTGTGTTTTTACCAAAGACAAATATCTTTTCTTGGCAATATAATTCATACTTCTTTTTCCAGATTTTCCACGATTTTACCTATGGTTCCGTCTGCAAAGGGAGAATCAATTCCTACTTCCTTGAGAAGCTCTGTATGAAACTTTGAAGCGGACATCCTGCATAATTTCAAATAGCTCTCCCACGCTCTTTTATAGTCTCTGTCCATCCATGCCTTATATTCAAAGGCACAGAGCTGGGCGATCACATAATCAATGTAGTACAGGGGGAAGCTGTAAATGTGATGCTGTTTCTGCCAGAAACATCCTTTTTCAAAGAAGGGCAGTCCATCATAATCCATATGAGGTTTATAGATTTTTTCCAGATTTTTCCACACTTCTTTCCGCTCTTTCGGGCTCATTTCCGGATGATCGTATACTTCATGCTGGAATTCATCTACCATACAGCCGTAAGGCACGAACATCACCGCTTCTTCCAGATGCATTCTGGTGTAGTCCTCTGTAGTGTCTTTATCAAAGAACAGATGGTACCAGGGCTCTGTAA
Organism: uncultured Bacillota bacterium; assembly: GCA_949291945.1. Classification (GTDB taxonomy): domain Bacteria; phylum Bacillota; class Clostridia; order Lachnospirales; family Lachnospiraceae; genus Blautia. Next base: position 63,668 of record CASEXH010000001.1, read on the forward strand.
AGAATTCCATAGACATAGAATGGATCTCTGCTGTCTCCATACCGATATCCGCATGTTCTCTGATAGGATCTGAAGCCGCCAGATAGCCCTGGAAAGCATGGCCGCACTCATGGGTCATAACGTCCACGTCGCCGCTGGTGCCGTTAAAGTTTGCAAAGATAAAAGGAGCCTTGTAATCCGGCAGATAGGTCATATACCCTCCCACTGCCTTTGTCTTTCTTCCAAAGACATCCAGCAGTTCGTTCTCCATCATAAAGTCAAAGAATTCTTTTGTTTCCGGGGAAAGCTCTTCATACATCTGCTGGCCTGCTGCCAGGATCTCTTCAGGAGTTCCCTTGGGACTTGGACTGCCCTTTGGACCGAATACCTGCTCATCTGAGTAAGTCATATGTTCCAGTCCAAGACGTTTTCTTCTTTTTTCGTAAAGACTTTCTGCAAAGGGAACGAATACTTCTTTTACCTGGCGGCGGAGGTTCTCTACCTCTTCTCTTCCATAACAATTTCTCTGCATGCGAAGGTACCCAAGAGGTGTATAAGTCTCAAATCCCAACTTCTTTGCCTGCAAAGTCCGGTTCTTCACCAGCTTATCATAAAGTTCATCCAACTTATCCTCGATACTGAGGAAAAATTCATTCTGCTTTTCGCAGGCTTTTCTCCTGATCTTTAAATCTTTGCTCTTTAAATAGGGAGTCAGAAGAGACAGGTTCAGAGTTTCCCCTTCCCAGTCAATCTTGGCCCCGGCCAAAAGCTTTTCATATTCTGTCACCAGAGCATTCTCTTCCTGCATAAGAGGGATGATCTCATCAGATACAGATTTCATGGCTATCTCGATATTCTTAAAGGCCACCGGACCGATCTTCTCTTCCAGCACCTTCCGATAAGGAGAGGCGAAAAGTTCTTTCTGATAAGCCACGCAAAGGTTGGAGTAGGCCGGGGTTTCCCGGTCATAGTAATCCTGCTCTTCCTGATAAAATTTATCTGTGGTATCTATTGAATGACGGATAGAGCAGAGGGTAGCCTGAGTAGTCACCCAGTCTGTCAAAGCGTAATACTTTTTATGGATCTCAAACTGCTCCTCTCCGCTTTTTGCCTCTTTCAGAGCTTTGATCAGTCCTGTAAGCTCCTCCCTGGCTTTTTCAAAATCAATTCTCTCATAAGGCATATCCTTAAATTTCATAGGTTTCTACTTCCTTTCTGTCTCATCTGTAGTTTTTGCCGCATCCGGGAACTTTCCCTGCCTGCAGATCTAGCTGCTTTCCGGCCCCGGTACTTCATCCTTAATAAAGATTTTTCACTTTAAATTCCCGCTCAGCTTCTCTTCTCTGATCTTTCTTGGCAATATCCTGGCGCTTGTCATAAAGTTTCTTACCCTTTGCAACGCCAATCTCTACCTTCACCAAACTGCCCTTAAAATAGACCTTTAAGGGAACCAGCGTATACCCTTTTTCTCGTATCTTTCCTTCAATCTTCCGTATTTCATAGGAATGAAGAAGGAGCTTGCGCACCCGCAAGGGATCCTTGTTAAATATATTTCCCTTCTCATAGGGGCTGATATGCATGCCCCATACAAAAACTTCTCCTTTGTCGATCTGGACAAAGGACTCTTTAATGCTGCACCTTCCCATGCGCAGAGATTTTACCTCGGTTCCAACCAGCTCGATCCCTGCCTCATATGTGTCTTCTATAAAGTAATCATGATAAGCCTTTTTATTATTGGCGATCAGACGAATCCCTGATTCTTTAGCCATGTTCTAATCCTCCTTATTCTGCCAGAACAAAATCTACGGACCGCTCTTGGGGATCCGCTTCCGATACCCGGACGGTCACTGTCTGCCCCATAGCAAAACTTCTTTTATTTTTCTCTCCTGTCAGAGTGTACCGGGCAGGATCATAGATATAATAGTCGTCAGTAAGAGAGTTCACATGAACCAGGCCCTCCACTGTATTGGGAAGCTCCACATAGAAACCCCAGTCTGTCACCCCGGAGATCACACCTTCAAAAACTTCACCAATATGATCCTCCATATATTCTGCCTTTTTCATCTTCACAGTCTCCCGCTCCGCTTCCTGGGCTCTCCGTTCCATGGTGCTGGACTGGAGTGCTACCTGATCCAGGATTTCCTCATAGTGGCGGATTTTGGCCTCTGTCATCTTTCCCCGGAGATTTTCCTTAATGATCCTATGGATCTGCAGATCCGGATACCTGCGGATAGGAGAAGTAAAATGGCAGTAGTATCTGGCTGCCAGGCCGAAATGTCCGGTACACTGAGTGGTATATTTTGCCTGCTTCATGGAACGGAGTATAAGCCTTGAAAAAAAAGGCTCAGACTGAGTTCCCTCCAGTTCTTTTAAAATTTTCTGGACTTCTTTGGGCTGTATCTCTTCTTTGTTTTTCTTCACCTTCACCCCTGCCCGGTGAACCATCTCCAGCACCGGTTCCATCTTTTCCATATCCGGATTCTCATGTGTCCGGTATACAAAGGGGATCTCTGCCTGGGCATACTCCTGGGCTACAGTCTCATTTGCCGCCAGCATGAAATCTTCGATGATCCTGGTCGCCACATTCTGTTCATAGGGATAGATACGTACCGGTTTTCCATTTTCGTCCAGCTCCACCTTGGTCTCAGGAAAGTCAAACTCAATGGCTCCCCGTTTTTTTCTCCGTTTTCTCAAAAGAGCAGATAGTTCCTCCATCTGGAAAAACATAGGCACCAACTCCTGGTACCGTCTGGTCACTCCCGGATCTTCTTTTTTCAGGATCTTTTTTACGTCTGTATAAGTCATTCTTTCATTTACATGAATCACTGTCTCCGCAATGCCGTGGGATACCACTCTTCCCTTCTCATCAATATCCATTAGACAGCTGAGGGCCAGACGATCTTCCCCTGCATTTAAAGAACAGATCCCGTTGGAAAGCTTTTGGGGCAGCATAGGAATCACCCGGTCTACCAGATAGACACTGGTTCCTCTCTTCAGTGCTTCCCTGTCCAAGGCACTGCTGTACTGGACGTAATTGCTCACATCTGCAATATGGACTCCCAGATGAAAGAGATTTCCTTCCTTTGTAAGAGACACTGCATCATCCAGGTCTTTGGCATCCTCTCCGTCAATGGTGACCATAGTCACATCCCGGAGGTCCAGACGGCCGTAGAAGTCTCCTTCATTAAGGGTTTCCCGGATCTTTTCCGCCTGGTTTAATACTCTTTCCGGAAACTCCATGGGAAGGCCGCAGCTTCTGGCCACACTGAGCACATCAATTCCCTTTTCTTCCAGACTGCCCAGCACTTCAACGATCTTTCCCTCCGGAGATCGTTTACTGGTACCATAATCCCGGATGTGGACCACTACTTTATCCTGGTCCCTGGCTCCCAGGAAATTTTCCTTCTGTATAAAAATATCTCTCAGGAATCTCTGATTGTCCGGCACTACAAAACCAAAGCCGGAAGATTCCTGGAAGGTGCCTACGATCTCCTCCATCCCTCTCTCCAGGATCTTTACTACCCGGCCTTCTTTCCTTTTTCCCAGACGTTCTTCTTTTTTCAGAAGGATCTGGACCAGATCCCCGTGAAAGGCTCCACCGGTCTCTTCCTCGGGGATGTACACATCTTCCCCTTCTTCCTCAGACAGCTCCACAAAGCCAAATCCTCTTGGATGTCCGATAAAAACCCCTGTAAGATATCTGTCTTTTTTCTTCCGGTTTTTTTCTTCTCTTTTTCCTTTTTTCTCTTTTTTATTTTCCTGCTTTTGTCTGTCTTTCCTTCCTTTTTCCTGATCCTCTAAAGAAGGCCTCACTGCTTCATATCTGCCTCTTTTATTAATAGTAATCTTTCCTTCTTCCAGAAGCATATCCAGGATCTTATGAAGTTCTTCCCTCTTTCCTGCAGGCACCTGGAGCAGGACTGCCAGCTCTTTTGCCCGCATAGGCTGATATTCCTTACAGCAGATCAGATCATATACGATTTTCTTTCTTTTTTTAGTCTGTTGATTTTTTTTCAATTCTGCCTCCGCAAAGGAGCTGTCGCATTTAACATATGTCAGGAAAATTTATATATTTTCGAGTTTGATTAATGCGGCAACTCCCTCTTTTCATTCATGTTAAGAAAAGGCTGCCCCACTAAACCTCTCCTGTTTAATGCAGCAGCCTCATGCTTAAAAATTCAGATTTAATACTAAAGCCAGCACGAAAAATAAAACTCCCATAATCCGTGTAGCCTTCACCAAAGCACCTTCCATGGAGCGGCCTTTATTTCTTCCCCAATAGGTCTCGGCCATTCCGGCGATGCTTCCAAGTCCCTGAGATTTTCCTTCCTGCATCAGAATGATTACAGTCAGTCCTATACAATCAATAACGAAAAGGATCGTCAAAACAATTCTCAATATCTCCACTGTAACACCTCCTACCTGTTAAACACATCAAGTTTAACACAAGGCAGATAGGATTTCAACCGTTTTTCTCATGTTTTTTCCGGCTGTCCAGGCTACGTCGATTGACGATAACGCAGCAGATGAAAAATCAGGCAAGTGATATGGCTGGTTATTTGTTATTCACTGTGCTAGATACAGGGCATGACTGCCCAGCCGGTCTTCAATGGCCAGAAGCCGGTTATACTTAGCGGTCCGCTCACCTCTGCAGGGAGCTCCTGTCTTGATCTGTCCTGCTCCCATAGCTACCGCCAGATCTGCGATAAAGGTGTCTTCACTCTCTCCCGAACGATGAGAGATCACCGCATTCCACCCTGCTTTCTGGGTCATCCTGACTGCCGCTACGGCTTCTGTAAGGGTTCCGATCTGGTTCACTTTGATCAGCACTGCATTCCCTGCCTTTTCACAAATGCCCCTTCGGATCCTCTTTACATTGGTCACAAACAGATCATCCCCTACAAGCTGTATTCTTCCACCCAGCTTCTCAGTCATCAGTTTCCATCCTCTCCAGTCCTCTTCCCAGAGACCGTCTTCTATGGAAATGAGGGGATACTCTCCCACCAGCTTTTCGTAATACTCCACCATTTCTTCCGCAGTACGGATCACTTTATCACCCTTCATAAAAGACTCTCCCGGGAAATAGTAGGCATTTTCTTTCTCCAGATAAAGTTCGCTGGCTGCTGCATCCATGGCAAAGGAAATCTCTTTTCCCGGCTCATAGCCTGCCTCTCGTACCGCCAGGCTCATAAGTTCAAAGATCTCTCTGGCATCCTTTACATCAGGGGCAAATCCCCCCTCGTCCCCTACACCGGTGGACAGATTCCTATTCTTCAGAATCTCTTTTAATTTCTGATAAATCTCTCCACACATACGCAGACCCTCTTTAAAACAGCAGGCCCCTGCAGGCATGATCATAAATTCCTGAAAGTCTACGGTATTATCCGCATGCTTTCCTCCATTTAAAATGTTCATCATAGGCACCGGCATACGGTCTGTGATACAGCCGCCCAGATACTGATACAGAGGCAGCCTGAGAGCCTTCGCCGCCGCATCTGCCACAGCCAGGGATACCCCCAGAGTAGCGTTTGCCCCCAGATGCTCTTTATTCTCGGTTCCGTCTGCTTCCAGGATCAATTGATCGATCTGGCTTTGATCCAGGGCATTCTCTCCCAGAACTGCATCTGCCAGCTTGGCGTTTACATTGCTCACCGCCTTCCGGACCCCCAGTCCCTGGTATCGTTTCTCACGGTCCCGAAGTTCCAGGGCCTCAAACTTCCCTGTGGAGGCGCCGGAGGGCACAATGGCTCTGCCGGTATATCCGTCTCTGCCCACAACACCTTCCCCTACAGTCACTTCCACTTCCACCGTAGGATTGCCTCTTGAATCCAGCACCTCTCTTGCGTATACTTTCCTGATCGGCAAATATCTTTCCATAGCAATACCTCCTGATTATTTTCTGTCTTCATGTTTCCTACATTTTCTGTATTCTGTTATCCGGGGTATTTTTCTTTTTCTTCTTCTGTATGGATCTTCTTCTCTATCGTATTTATAAACTTTAGTCTATGGTCTTTTTTCTCTGTCTCATACTTTTTCTTATCCCATGGATAATATTCCCCGGATCTTGTTTCTCAAACCAGGTATTTTGCTGGAAACAGATTTTTCCTGTCTGTATTCAGTTCTTCTATGTATGTGGATCTGGAATATTGGCCGAATGGCCGGATTTGAAAATTAATGGTTGAACTGTGGTTACATCATAGCATTGGCTTTCCGTAAAAACAATACCGGAATACTTTACAAAATCCGCAGGTTAGAAACCTGCGGATTTTAGTAAGTTTTTAATTTTTTACTTTTTGATCAGCAGAGACTTTCCTGTCATTTCTGCCGGCTGCTCCATACCCATAAGTTCAATAAGCGTAGGCGCAATATCTGCCAGGCAGCCTCCCTCTCTTAATGTATAGGAAGGATCTGCATTTACCAGGATAAAGGGCACAGGATTGGTTGTGTGAGCAGTGAAAGGAGCTCCTGTCTCATAGTCTACCAGCTGCTCTGCATTTCCGTGATCTGCACAGATAAACATCTGTCCGTCAACTTCCTTAACAGCCTCAACCGCTCTTCCCACGCACTCATCTACAGTCTCGATGGCTTTGATGGCTGCAGCTTCTACTCCGGTGTGCCCTACCATATCCGGATTTGCAAAGTTGATGATGATCACATCATATTTTCCGGATTTGATAGCTTCTACCAGCTTGTCACATACTTCGTAGGCGCTCATCTCAGGCTTCAGGTCGTAAGTGGCAACCTTGGGAGATTTTACCAGGATTCTGTCTTCTCCCTCATTTGGCTCTTCCACGCCGCCGTTAAAGAAAAAGGTTACATGGGCATACTTCTCTGTCTCAGCGATGCGAGCCTGTTTCAGACCGTTAGCAGCAAGGAATTCTCCGAATGTATTCTTAATTGATACTTTATGGAATGCCACTTCTGTATTTGGAATCGTAGGATCATATTCAGTAAAGCATACATAAGTAAGCTCCAGTCTCTTCTCTCTTGCAAATCCGTCAAATTCATCTGCACAGAAAGCTCTGGTGATCTCTCTGGCTCTGTCAGGACGGAAATTAAAGAAGATCACGGAATCTTTATCCTGAATGGTTCCTACGGGTTTTCCGTCTTTTACAATTACTGTAGGAACCACAAATTCATCTGTTTTTCCCTCTTCATAAGAAGCTTTCACAGCGCATACCGGGCACTCTGCCTGAACGCCTTCGCCCTTTGTCAGCGCTTTGTATGCCAGTTCTACACGATCCCAGCGGTTATCTCTGTCCATAGCGTAGTAACGTCCCATTACAGAGGCAACCTGTCCTACGCCAATCTCTTTCATCTTATCATTCAGTTCCTGGATATAGCCTTTGCCCCCTGTAGTAGGTGTATCTCTTCCATCCAGGAAGCAGTGAACAAACACTTTTTCCAGGCCCTCTCTCTTAGCCAGTTCAAGAAGTCCATACACATGAGTATTGTGGCTGTGAACGCCGCCGTCGGAAAGCAGTCCGAACAGATGAAGGGCTGAATTATTTTCCTTTGCATTGTGAACAGCCTTTAAAAGGGCCTCGTTCTTAAAGAAATCTCCATCCTGGATCTCTTTGGTGATCCTGGTAAGCTCCTGATATACGATACGGCCTGCGCCCATATTCAGGTGACCTACCTCGGAGTTTCCCATCTGTCCCTCAGGAAGTCCCACAGCCATGCCGCTGGCATTTCCTTTTACGAATGGGCACTGAGACATCAGTTGATCCATGATGGGGGTTTTCCCTTCGCATACGGCATTAGCCTCGCACTTATCATTCAGCCCATATCCATCAAGAATCATTAATACGGTTGGTTTTTTACTCATGACGATTTCTCCTTTATCTCAAATTTCTTTTTTCCTTATGTCCGTTTCTTATTTTACCAGAATTAGAGGATTTTTCAATGGATTTATAATACCTTGGAAAGAAATTCCCGCAGTCTCTGATTTTTGGGACTGGCAAAAAATTCTTTTGGCGGAGCGTCCTCCTGGATATTCCCACCGTCAATGAAAAGCACTCTGCTGGCCACCTCTCTGGCGAATCCCATTTCATGGGTTACTACCACCATGGTCATACCGGTCTTGGCCAGCTCTTTCATGATCTCCAGCACCTCTCCTACCATCTCCGGATCCAGTGCCGAGGTCGGTTCATCAAAAAGCATCACATCCGGGTTCATAGCCAAAGCCCGGGCAATAGCGATCCTCTGCTTCTGTCCTCCGGAAAGACTGCCGGGATAAGCCTCTGCCTTATCCGGAAGGCCAACTCTCGCAAGAAGCTCTTCTGCCTTTTCAGAAGCTTTCTCCGGTGTCATGAGCTTTAAAGTTACAGGGGCCAGCATAATATTTTCCTTCACTGTCTTATGAGGAAACAGATTGAACTGCTGGAACACCATTCCAATCTTCTGCCGGTGGCGGTTAATATCCACCTTGGGATCTGTAATATCTACATTTTCAAATAAGATCCTTCCTCCCGTAGGAACCTCCAGAAGATTCAGGGAACGGAGAAAGGTGGATTTTCCGGAACCGGAAGGGCCGATGATAGCCACTACCTCGCCTTTATGTATTTCTGTAGTGATCCCGTCCAGAACCTTATTCTCCCCAAAATGTTTCTGGAGATTTTCTACCTTTATCAATACTTCGTCCTTAGTGGTCACTTCTGCGCAGCCTCCTTTCTACCTTGCCCATGAAATAGGTCAGCAGCATTACCAGGACCAGATAAAAGACTGCCGCTGAGATCAGAGGCACGAAAGCACTGTAGGTACGGCTCTGTACCAGTGTGGCCGCCTTTGTGATATCTACTGTGCCGATATATCCGATAATGGCTGTTTCCTTTAAAAGTACGATCATCTCGTTGATCAGGGCCGGAAGTACATTTTTAAACGCCTGAGGCATAATGATCAGCTTCATAGTCTGACCGGAACTTAATCCCAGACTTCTTCCTGCCTCCATCTGGCCTTTGTCAATGGACATGATACCGGAACGGACGATCTCCGCCACATAAGCTCCGGAATTGATACCGAATGCAATTCCTCCGATGATGATATTATTCAAAGGTATGCTGGCAAAAACCACGGAATAAAAGATCAGAATCTGTATCATGGAAGGTGTTCCCCGGATAACCGTCAGGTATACCACACATACTGCGTTTAACAGCTTCAGCTTGCCGGTCTGTTCATGGGTGGATCGGATCAATGCCACCAGGAACCCCAGGATCACACCAATGCACAAAGCCAGAAGGGTTACCAGGATCGTAGTCTTCAGGCCATTAAGCCACCAGTCTGAGGCTCCGTTATCCACAAAATACCGCTGAAACTCATGTTGGAAATTTTCCCACATAGCTCAATTCCTCCTTGCTTATCCCGGTACTATTTTTTTACGATGACTACTTGAGTAGCTTCTGCATAAGTATCTGTAAAGTCCACACTTTCTTCTCTGTCAGGGGTCACTGTCATGCCTGCTGCACCAAAGTCTGCCTTTCCGGTGTCCACGGAGGTCAGGATCGCTTCAAAGGCCATATCCTCGATCTTCAGCTCATAGCCCAGCTTGTCACAGATAGCCTGGGCGATATCTGCATCAATTCCCACGACCTCGTCTCCCTCTTTATACTCCCAGGGTTCAAATTCTGCATTGGTAGCCATGGTCAAGACTCCATTAGAGCGGTCCACATCTGCCGGAGACTCATAAGGGTGCTCTCCGATCTCATCGCCAATGTAATTATTCTGGATTTCCTCTAAGGTGCCTTCTTCTTTAAGTTCAGCAAGGGCGCTATTAAAGGCATCTCTCAGCGCTGTGTTGCCCTTCTTCATGCAGATGGCATATTCCTCTTTATCAAAAATGCCGTCAACAATCTTTAGATCATCATTGGCTTCCACAAATTTTTCTGCAGGCAGAGAGTCAATAACTACACAGTCTACTTTACCGTTTTTCAGAGCCACGATAGCATCCGCTCCCTTATTAAAACGGTTTACCTGGGAATCATCCTTAACCGCATCTGTAGCCTGAGAGTCTCCTGTAGTACCGATCTGCACACCGATCTTCAGATCCGCCAGATCATCTACTGACTGGATCTCCACTGGTTCAGAAGAAGCCTGGCTACCTCCTGAACAGCCAGCTGCTGTCAGTACTGCTGCAGATACTAAGAATACCGCTAAAACTTTTTTCTTCATCTTTTTACTCTCCTTTTTTATATTTATGCATTACAGTTTTTAATTTTTCTGTTTAATTTTAAACAGAAATGCATATTTATTCAATTTCAATGGATTATACCAGCTTTCCCCAAAAATATCAATACACAACTACCGGCGTATTGACTTCAATATTTTCATAAATTGTCCTGGCATTATCCAGAGGAGTATTGATACAGCCGTGGGATCCGTTATACAGATAAATATTTCCGCCGAAGCTGCTCCTGCTGGTAAGATCATGGATCCCCACACCGCCGTTAAAAGGCATCCAGTAATTTACCGGCGTTTCATATTCAATGGAACCATCCGGATTTCTCCCCACAAGGGTTGAGGGACTGGCCTTATCTTTTAAGCGCCACACGCCTCCGGAAGGCGTTCCGTTTCCTTTATTCGGATTTCCTGTTACCACAGGAGTATCTACCAGCAGAGTGCCGTTTTTATAAAACCACATCCTCTGTTCACTGATAGAGATTTCCACATATGTTCCGTCAATATCATTGCCTCCGTGTTTTTCTCCGGAGTAAAGCCAGGTAGGTTCTACTGCCCCGCTCTGTCCGGCGTTAAGCATATTCACCAGAGACTCTGTGGTCTTATCCTGCCACAATCTCCAGCCGTAATCTCCCTGGGTAAGATGTACGGTAGCTCCGTTTGAAGTAACAAAATCCCTGGGCCGGCCTATAGTATTGTACTTTTCAGACCAGGCGATCACAGTCTGCTTTACAGTCTCTGTGTCAAAATAATAATTTCCGTCATCTCCCTTTTTCAGCCAGGATTTCAACTGATCCCTGGTTACCGTTTCGGTACCCGTTCCAAAATTAAGACTGGCCTGGAGACTTGTAAATTTATTGAGCTGTTCCGCCTCTTTTTTCAGATTTTCATCATCCTGACGGACTGCCGGTTTCACATAGCAGTCTGCCTCCTCCAGAGAAATCTCTGTCTGACGCTGATCTACTGCAGCCTTAACCGCAGCCAGAGTCTTCTCTTTATCCAGAGTAGTTCCCTCTACCTCCGGTACGATCTCATAGGAAGTTCCATTATCCTCCACCCTTGCGTCCTGCACAGGCGTCATATTGGCATCCTGCATGCAGGCCAGGGCTGCTACCGCCTGGTTCAGGCTTTCCTCATTGTAAGAACTGTCTGCATTTACCGTATAATTTTTATCTCCGAAGATCTGTATGGGCCAGCGCCAGGAATTCTGCTGATTTTTCACCTCCTGGGCTCCATTATCGTCCTGATACGAAAGCTGTATAGTATTACCCTCTATGCTTTCTGTCTGGTCTCCTCTTTCCCGGATCGTCAGAGAATAGGTCTCTGCACTATTTTTCAACAGCTCTCTTACATAGGCAGTATCCCTGCCGCTGCAGTCCACACCGTTAATTGTAGTTCCGGGATAAAATTTATCCTGAAAATAAAATCCCATCCCCACATAACCGGCAAGGATCACAGCCGCTCCTGTTCCAAGGACTGCTCCTAAAACCTTTTTCGATTTCTTATTCTTCTTTTTCTTACGGTTTTCCTTTTTCAATTTTTCATCTGCTTTTTTCAGTGCCTTTAATTTCTCTTTTTTGTGATCTTTCATATCTATAACAAACTTCCTTACTATTTGTATTATCACAGGTCATTCTACTCCAAAACCCTTAAAATTAAAAGGCTTTTCTTCCTTTCTGTTGAATTTCACCAATCTTTCTACTATTATTAGGGAAGATATGAACATTTTTAAGGGAGTAAATAATATGATACCGGAAAATTCTTTACTTGATATGACCCATTGCCGGCTCTGTCCCAGGAACTGCGGGGCAAACCGGAAAGAAAGGGCCGGATTCTGCGGAGAAAAAGCCGCCATCCGGTGTGCTCGTGCTGCTCTTCACTACTGGGAAGAGCCCTGTATCAGCGGCACCAGAGGAAGCGGCACTGTGTTCTTCTCCGGCTGCTGTCTGAAATGCTGTTTCTGCCAGAATTATCAGATCAGTCAGGAAGGATTAGGAAAAGAACTCTCCCCGGAAAGACTGGCCCAGATTTTCTTGAATCTTCAGGAACAGGGAGCCCACAACATTAATCTGGTAACCGGGACCCACTTTCTTCCCGGGATCCTTGCCGCCCTGGATCTTGCCAGGCCAAAACTTTCTATTCCTGTAGTCTATAACTGTGGCGGCTATGAAAAACCGGAAGTGATCCAACTTTTAGATGGCTATGTAGACATCTATCTTCCTGATCTAAAATACTTTGATTCGAAACTCTCTTCTGAATATTCCGGAGCCGGAGATTATTTCTCTGTAGCTTCCCGGGCGGTCTCTGCCATGATTGCCCAGACCGGAAGCCCTGTTTTTAACGAAGAGGGAATCATGATAAGAGGAGTGCTCATACGGCATATGGTTCTCCCGGGATCCAGGAAAGATTCTGTCTCTATCCTCAGGTGGCTAGAGGAAAATCTTCCCAAAGACGGTTTTCTCCTCAGCCTGCTCAGCCAGTATACACCTTTTTACAAAAGCAGCGAGCATCCCCGGATCAACCGGCGCCTCACCACCTATGAATATGAGAAAGTACTGGAAGAAGCTGTCTCCCTGGGACTTACCCGGGGATTTATGCAGGAAAAAAGCAGTGCCAAAGAAGAATATACCCCGCCTTTTGACCTGGAAGGCCTGTAAAAAAGAACAGCCCCCAAAACATTTGGGAACTTCTTGCTGAAATTCCCTCATGACTTTGGAGGCCGTCCTTTTTCAATCACTTTTATTTATTGTAGTTTACAATGGAACCGAAGTCTGGTTTCAGAGCAGCTCCACCTACCAGTCCGCCGTCAATATCCGGCTGAACAAATAAATCAGGAGCTGTCTTAGCATTTACAGATCCGCCGTACTGGATACGGATAGCATCGGCTGTAGCCTGATCGTATACTTCTGCGATACACTCACGGATCGCTTTGCATACTTCCTGCGCCTGCTCAGTGGTAGCTGTCTTACCTGTGCCGATAGCCCAGATAGGCTCGTAAGCAATCACAGCTTCCTTTGCCTGATCTGCTGTGATTCCCTGGAATCCAACCTTTACCTGCTGACGGATAAAGTCCATGGTCACGCCCTGCTCTCTCTGCTCCAGTGTCTCACCGCAGCACATGATAGGTGTTAATCCATGCTCAAATGCCTTCAGCATTTTCTTATTGATATCTTCGTTCGTCTCTCCGAAATACTCTCTTCTCTCGGAATGACCCAGAATCACATATTTTACGCCTGCGTCTACCAGCATGTTTGGAGAAATCTCTCCTGTGTAAGCACCTTTTTCTTCGAAATACATATTCTCAGCGCCTACCTGGATATTGGTTCCTTTTACAGCTTCCACTACAGGAACGATATCAATAGCCGGTACACAGAAAACAACGTCTACATCATCATTTGCAACCAATGGTTTTAAAGTATTTACTAATTCCACTGCCTCGCTGGGAGTCATATTCATCTTCCAGTTTCCGGCAATAATTTTTTTCCTTGCCATGGGAATTACCTTCTTTCCTTATTTATCGTTTGCAGCTGCTACGCCGGGGAGTTCTTTGCCTTCCAGGAATTCCAGGGAAGCTCCGCCGCCGGTGGAGATATGAGTCATCTTATCGCCATAGCCTAAGATGTTTACAGCTGCTGCAGAGTCACCGCCGCCGATGATAGTAGTCGCATCTGATTCAGCCAGAGCTTTTGCAACAGCTTCTGTGCCATGTGCAAAATTCGGCATTTCAAAGCAACCCATCGGTCCGTTCCATACAACAGTCTTGGCATCTTTTACAGCGTCACAGAACAGTTTTTCTGTCTCCGGTCCGATATCCATGCCTTCCCATCCGTCCGGGATCTGGCCGGTAGGTACGGTCTGGATATTACAGTCATTGGAGAATGCATCGCCGATCCTATTGTCAACAGGAAGAAGAAGTTTCACACCTTTGTCCGCTGCTTTTTTCTTCATATCAAGAGCATACTGGAGATAATCATCTTCGCAAAGAGAAGTTCCGATTTTTCCACCTTCTGCTTTGGAAAATGTGTAAGCCATTCCGCCTCCAATGATCAATGTGTCTACTTTATCCAGCAGGTTGTTGATAACAGAAATCTTGCTGGAAACTTTCGCTCCGCCAAGGATAGCTACGAAAGGTCTCTTTGGATTGTTGACAGCATTTCCAAGGAAATCGATCTCTTTCTGCATCAGATAGCCTACGACTGCGGTATCTACGTATTTCGTAACACCTACGTTAGAGCAGTGTGCTCTGTGGGCAGTACCAAAAGCGTCGTTTACAAATACGTCGCACAGGGAAGCCAGTTCTTTGGAAAATTCATCTCCGTTTTTGGTCTCCTCTGCACGGTAACGGGTGTTCTCCAGTAAGATCACATCTCCGTCTTTCATATCCTCAACAGCAGCTTTTGCGTTTGGTCCCACAACTTCAGGATCTGCAGCGAATTTTACTTCCTGTCCCAGAAGCTCTGTAAGACGTTTTGCAACAGGTGCCAGAGATAATTCCGGTTTTGGCTCTCCCTTTGGTTTTCCCAGGTGTGAGCAGAGGATTACCTTTCCTCCGTCAGCGATCAGTTTTTTGATAGTTGGAAGTGCTGCTACCAGACGGTTCTCATCTGTGATTTTTCCGTCCTGAAGGGGCACGTTAAAATCGCAGCGCACCAGTACTCTTTTTCCCTTTACGTTGATATCATCAACTGATTTTTTATTAAGCATTGGAAATGCCTCCTTTTTCTGATTTCTAGCGCTGTCGCAATAATCAAAATCGAGAATATTTATGCATTTTATTGCTCAGTCTGCGCCGCTTTGAGCCTATTGTCTCAAAGCTATGCTCGACAAATTCGCATAAAATGTATAAATATTCCTGAAATATGACTAATCCGGCAGCGTCTTTCCTTCATACAGCCGAAAAGGGCCCGGTCCATACCATAATAGACCGGACCCTCAATGAGCCTTTATAATACTTTCAGATTATTTGTTTAATAATTTACCGAAGTATTTGATTGTTCTAACCATCTGGCTTGTGTAGGAGTTCTCATTGTCATACCATGATACAACCTGAACTTCTGTTGTTCCGTTGTCCAGAGGCAGAACCATTGTCTGTGTAGCATCGAACAGAGAACCGTATGTCATACCAACGATATCGCTGGATACGATTTCATCTTCGTTGTATCCGAAGGACTCTGTAGCTGCAGCTTTCATAGCGTCGTTGATCTGCTCTTTTGTAACATTTCCTTTAACAACTGCTGTTAAGATTGTTGTGGATCCTGTAGGAGTAGGAACACGCTGTGCAGCACCGATCAGTTTTCCGTTTAATTCAGGAATAACTAATCCGATAGCTTTTGCAGCACCTGTGCTGTTAGGAACGATGTTAACAGCTGCTGCACGGGATCTTCTCAGATCACCTTTTCTCTGCGGTCCGTCCAGAGTCATCTGGTCGCCTGTGTAAGCGTGGATTGTACACATAATACCGGACTGGATCTCAGCTAAGTCATTTAATGCTTTAGCCATAGGTGCCAGGCAGTTTGTTGTACAGGAAGCTGCGGAGATGATGTTGTCATTTTCTGTTAATGTTTCATGGTTTACATTGTAAACGATAGTTGGCAGGTCATTTCCAGCAGGAGCGGAAATAACAACTTTCTTAGCGCCGGCATCGATATGAGCCTGTGCTTTTGCTTTGGATGTATAGAAGCCTGTACACTCCAGAACAACGTCTACGCCGATCTCTCCCCAAGGAAGCTCTGCTGCGTTAGCCATTGCATAAATTTTGATTTCTTTTCCGTCAACAGTGATAGAATCTTCTCCAGCTGTAACTTTGTCAGCTAAAGCGTATCTTCCCTGTGTAGAGTCATATTTCAGTAAGTGAGCTAACATCTTTGGAGATGTTAAATCGTTGATTGCAACGATTTCAAATCCTTCTGCTCCAAACATCTGTCTGAATGCAAGACGTCCGATACGTCCAAAACCATTGATTGCTACTTTTACTGCCATGATTTTCATTCCTCCTAAAAGTGATTGATTTTCTGTGAGTTCTTTAACTGTTGTAAATCACATTGTTAAAGAAACATCAACCTTGTCCATATTGTACTCGTTTTCGTCCAAAAATTCAAGCCCATTTTCACATTTCATGTGCATTTTAACGCTGTTTTAACACCCTGCCTCTTGCTATGCGTATAAAATTTCCCTTATAATACTTACGTTAACTAAAATATCTACTGTAAAGGAGTTGCTTCTATGTATTGTGACTATCACCTTCATTCCTCTTTTTCCGGGGACAGCGATGCTCCCATGGAGAAAATGATACAGCAGGGAATCCGGCTGGGACTTCCCGCCATGTGCTTTACCGAACATCTGGACCCTGATTTTCCCGGAGGAGATTGTTCCTTTGATCTGGATATCGCTGCCTATCAAAAAAAGCTTCTGGAGCTGAAAGAAACCTATCAGGATCGCATACAAATCTTTTTCGGACTGGAACTGGGGCTTCAGCCTCATCTGGCCGGGGAACTCCCCGGGATTGCCGCCTCTGCTCCTTTTGACTTCATCATCGGTTCCACCCATGTGGCCGATCACATGGATCCCTATGACAAAATCTTTTTCCAGGGAAGAACCGAGTATGAGGCTTATCATCGCTATTTTGAAGTACTTCTGGAAAATCTGAACACATTTTCCTGCTTTAATACCTGCGGACATATTGATTATGTAGTGCGGTACGGTCCTCAGAAGAACCGGAATTATTCTTACGAAAAATATCAGGATATTCTGGACGAGATCCTGAAAACTCTTATTCAAAAGCAGATCGGTCTGGAATGCAACACTGCCGGTTTTAAATATGGTCTGGGCCATCCCAATCCCACGGAAAAGATTCTTGCCCGCTACCGGGAATTGGGAGGGGAGATCCTGACCCTGGGTTCAGATGCTCATGCACCGGAACATATCGCTTATAACTTCCGGGAAACCGGTGAGATCCTGAAAGCCTGCGGTTTCCGATATTACACCATCTTTAAAGAAGGTCAGCCAGAATTTTTAAATCTGTAAGGGCACTATAGCCCAGAATAGAAAACTGTTTTTAATGATAGCACCTGCTGTATAGAGAGGAAGTGCCGCATTCATTAAACACATATTAGGAATATTGATACATTTTATTACCCAGACTGCACAATAAAATGTATTAATATTCTCGTGTTTATTTAATGCGGCACCTTCTATTTTTAAGATTATCTGATGTATTTCCTTCTAATTTTCTTTTACCGGTCCAAGAATAATGCCGCCTCCCGCAACATACTCTCCTTGGTACAACACCACTGCCTGTCCCGGAGTTACAGCTCTTTGAGGCTCCAGAAAATCCACCTGTACCCGTCCATGCTCCAGCTTTTTCAAAGTGCAGGGGGCTCCCGGATGATTATAGCGTATCTTTCCCGTAAGGACTTCTCCTTCTCTGATTCCCTCCATAGCCATATAGTTCATCCGGTCGCAGACCAGACTTTTCACAAAAAGCTCTTCATTTTCCCCGATGACCACTTCATTTGTCTTTGGTCTGATCTCTGTCACAAAGACGGGATGGCCCATGGAAAGATTCAGACCTTTTCTCTGGCCGATGGTGTAATGGATGATCCCTTTATGTTCCCCGATCACTGTTCCGTCTTTCCGCACATAATTTCCTGCGGGGATCTTTTCCCCAGTACTCTTTTCAATAAAGCCTGCATAATCCTTATCCGGGACGAAACAGATTTCCTGACTGTCTTTTTTATGGGCTACCGGAAGTCCGGCTTTCTCTGCGATCTGACGGATTTCCTCTTTTGTATAGGCTCCCACAGGCATCAAAGTATGGGCCAGCTGCTCCTGGGTAAGGTTATACAGAGCATAAGTCTGATCCTTTCTGGCAGTCACAGAATTCCGAATGGCATAGCGGCCGTTTTCCAGCCGTTCTATCCGGGCATAATGCCCTGTGGCAATATAATCTGCACCAATGTCCAGGCTCCGTTTCAGGAGTGCCTCCCATTTCACATGCCTGTTGCAGGCAATACAGGGATTTGGAGTCCTGCCTTCCTGATACTCCCGGATAAAGTAGTCGATGACATTCTCTTTGAATTCTTTTCGGAAATTCATAACATAATAAGGAATTTCCAGTTTTGCGGCCACTCTTCTGGCATCATCTACAGCGCTCAGACCGCAGCAGCCTCCGTTTTCTTCCTGAAGCTCCGGATCTTCCTCCTGCCAGATCTGCATAGTAACGCCAATGACCTCATATCCCTGCTGCTTCAGCAGATAGGCTGCCACTGAGGAATCTACTCCCCCGGACAGACCTACCACTACTTTCTTTTTTTCCATCAGTAATCTTCCTCTTCTTCCTCTTCCCCTTCATGGATATCTGATTTCGGCTTGGAAAGTCCCTCAATCTTGATCCCGTTTTTCTCTGCATAATCCCACAAAGCCGCATGGATAGCTTCCTCTGCCAGCAGGGAGCAGTGGACCTTTACCGGAGGCAGACCATCCAGAGCTTCCATCACCGCTTTATTGGTCACCTGTAGAGCTTCCTGAATAGTTTTTCCTTTGACCAGTTCTGTAGCCATACTGCTGGTGGCTACAGCAGCACCGCAGCCAAAAGTTTTAAACTTGCAGTCCCGAATGATCTGGTTATCGTCAATGTCCAGATAGATCCTCATAATGTCTCCGCATTTTGCATTTCCTACAGTTCCCACTCCGCTGGGGTTTTCAAGTTCTCCTACATTTCTGGGGTTTTGAAAATGATCCATTACTTTTTCACTGTACATGATGGTTTCCTCCGTATTCTGTTAATTTCTCTATATTTATTGATTACTCTCTGCTTTTTTCTGTTTTCTGATAAAGTCTTCGTATAAAGGAGACAGATTTCTCAGTTTTGCCACAATCTCCTTGATCTGATCCAGAGTATAGTCCAGATCTTCTTTTGTAGTGTCTGCTCCAAGGGTCAATCTCAGAGAACCATGAGCGGTCTCATGGGGCAGGCCGATAGCCAGGAGCACATGAGAAGGGTCCAAGGAACCTGATGTACAGGCAGAACCGCTGGAACCTGCAATACCTTTCATATCCAGCATGATCAGAAGAGATTCTCCCTCGATAAAGCGGAAGCTGAAATTTGCATTGTTTGGAAGACGTTTCTCCGGATCTCCATTCAGCCTTGTATAGGGAACTTCCTCCAGGATCCGGCGGATAAAATAATCTCTCAGCCCCCGTTCTTGCTTTGTGCGGACTTCCATAGTTTCAGCGGCCATCCGGGCAGCCACTCCGTATCCCACGATCCCCGGAACATTTTCTGTACCGGCTCTTCTTTTTCTCTCCTGGGCACCTCCGTGGATAAAGGAGCGTATCTTCACGCCTTTACGGATATAGAGGCAGCCGATTCCCTTTGGTCCATTGATCTTATGAGCACTGGAGCTTAACATATCAATATTCATCTCGTCCACATCAATAGGCACCTGTCCAAAAGCCTGGACAGCGTCCGTATGGAAAAGAATGCCATGTTCTTTTGCAATCATTCCGATTTCTTTCACCGGTTCGATGGTACCAATCTCATTATTGGCAAACATAATGGTGATCAGGATTGTTTCCGGGGTAATGGCTTTCTGAAGCTGTTCTAAGTCAACCAGGCCATTCTCATCTACATCCAGATAGGTTACTCTGGCCCCCTGTTTTTCCAGATACTGACAGGTATGGAGTACTGCATGGTGTTCGATCTTTGTAGTGATGATATGATTGCCTTTGTTTTTGTATGCTTCAAAAGCTGCCTTGATCGCCCAGTTATCTGACTCGGATCCGCCTGCTGTAAAGTAGATTTCTTCTGTTTTTGCACCAATAACCTGAGCAATCTCCTCTCTGGCTTTGGTAATGGCTTCCTTACTTCTCTGTCCCAGTTCATAAATGCTGGACGGATTTCCATAACTTTCTGTAAAGTAGGGAAGCATGGCGTCCACAACTTCCTGAGACGTCCTTGTAGTTGCTGCATTATCTAAATAAATTCTTGTTTTCATCGCTTTCCTCTCCTATCTCTGATTTTCCTGGATCCTGCGGCTTTCTTCCACCAGTTGGCTGATCATAATAGAGTCTACGGTTTCCTGGATACTTTTATTCACTTTCTGCCAGACATATCTGGCAACGCAAAGATCTTCCCCCACACAGCTGGGATTATCCCCTTCCTGACAGGAAACAGCCTCGATGCTGCCCTCTAATGCCCTGAGAACATCTCCTACGGAAATCCCCTCTGCCGGTCTTGCCAGACGATATCCTCCCTGGGCCCCCCGGACACTGGTCACAAGTCCAGCTTTCTTAAGCTTTCTTACCAGCTGTTCCAGATAGCTGTCGGAAATCTGCTGTCTTGCTGAAATACTCTGAATGGAAACTGCCTCCTGCTCCCCATACTGGGCCAGATCGATCAGGGCCCGCAGTCCATATCTCCCTTTTGTAGATAGTTTCACCGTTATCGCCCCTTTTTAATTCCGACTATTTTACTAGGATTTTGATCTGGGTGTAGAATAACATCTTTCCTATGTTCTGTCAAGGGGATTTGGGGAATATACTATGGAAAAGGCAAAAGGACGTTTGTATGGATAATAAATATATGCTTCTTAAAGGAACACTTCTTCTTACAGGAGCAGGGTTCATCACCAAAATCATTGGTTTTATCTATAGAATATTCCTCTCCCAGACAATTGGTGCAGAAGGCATGGGGATCTATCAGTTGATCTTTCCTATCCATACCCTCTGCTTCGCTCTGTCTGTAGGGGGCATTCAGACAGCAATTTCCCGTTTTACCGCCGCCAGGGCGTCTTTAAAAGATGAGCAGGGCGCCAGAGACATTTTTGTTCTGTCAGGAGCCCTCTCTACCTCTATAGCGCTCATAGTCTCTCTGGTCCTTTATTACAACGCCTCCTGGTTTGCCGTACATATTCTTTTAGAGGAAAGGTGTACTTCCCTGTTAAAACTCATGGCCTTTTCCATTCCAATGGGAACTCTCCACTCCTGTGTCAACGGATACTACTATGCGAAAAAGAAGATGTCCATACCTGCGGTTTCCCAGCTTCTGGAACAATGCGCCAGAGTGACAGTCTCCTACGGTCTCTTCCTGATCCTCACAGAACAGAGGCTGCTCATTACCCCTATGCTGGCCGTAGCTGGTCTGGTAGGGGGCGAGCTGGTCTCTATGCTTTTCTCCCTGATTGTGATCCTCTGGGATTATCAAAGAGATGGATACCGTCTCAGGAATCTCCATTCACCCGGAAAAGACATGAAAGAAATCCTTACCTTTTCCTTTCCTCTTACCTGCAGCCGGCTTCTGGTAAATGTTCTTCACAGCATTGAATCAGTACTGATCCCCGGCCATCTCCGCCTTTACGGACTGGATAATGGTTCAGCCCTGTCTGTCTATGGAGTCCTGACCGGTATGGCCCTCCCACTGATCCTGTTTCCCTCAACCATTACAAACGCATTGTCCACTGTTCTCCTCCCTTCAGTAGCTGAGCAGCAGGCCGTAGGCAACCGGCAGGCTATCCGCCGGGTAATTTTTCTCTCCGCTAAATACTGTCTGTTCCTGGGATTTCTGTCCACAGCCTTTTTCTTTTTTGCCGGCGATTTTCTAGGCCTGGTCCTCTTTAAGAATGAATTTGCAGCCACTTTTATCAAGACACTGGCATTCATCTGTCCCTGTTTGTATCTTTCCGGAACCTTAAGCGGAATTTTAAATGGCCTTGGGGCCGCCAACCAGTCTTTTATACTGAACACTCTGGGACTGGGCATCCGCATTGCCTTTGTCTTTTTTATTATTCCGGACTATGGCATTCAGGGGTATCTGTGGGGACTGATCGTCAGTGAACTGCTGGTAACAGGGCTCTCTCTCTACTTTTTGAGAGAATACTTTTCCTGACTGCAAAGAAAAAGTATCGACAACTGAGATTTCTTGTATTATAATTTTTCTGTTAAACCGACTTATTTTAATTATAAATACAAAGGAGAATCCTATGAGTTTTACATTTGTTAAACAGCTTCCTTCTCCGGACCAGATCAAAGCTCAGACTCCCATGTCCGAAGAAATGAAAAAAGTAAAAGCAGAAAGAGACCGTTTGATCCAGGACGTGATCACCGGAAAATCTGATAAATTTCTGGTGATTATAGGTCCCTGCTCTGCAGATAATGAAGATTCTGTGTGTGAATACACCAATCGTCTGGCAAAGGTCCAGGATAAGGTGGCAGACCGTCTTGTTCTGGTTCCCCGAATCTATACCAATAAACCCAGGACAACAGGAGAGGGATATAAGGGAATGCTCCATCAGCCAGATCCTGAAGCTCAGCCGGATGTTATGGCAGGTATTCTGGCTATCCGTCATATGCATATGCGCTCTATATCTGAAACCGGGCTGACTTCTGCCGATGAAATGCTTTATCCTGACAACTGGCACTATCTCTCCGACCTGCTTTCCTATGTAGCCATCGGTGCCCGTTCTGTAGAAAATCAGGAACATCGTCTCATGGTCAGCGGCCTGGACATTCCAGCAGGTATGAAAAATCCTACCAGCGGAGATTTTTCAGTAATGCTGAATTCTGTGGTAGCAGCTCAGGGAGGACATGACTTTATCTCCAGAGGCTGGGAAGTTAAGACAGAGGGCAACCCTCTGACCCATACTATTCTGAGAGGTGCTGTTAACAAACATGGCAACACCATCCCCAATTACCACTATGAAGATCTGCAGCTGCTTCTGGAAATGTATGAGAAAAGAGATCTGCAGAATCCGGCGGTGATCATCGATGCCAACCACTCTAACTCCGGAAAGAAATTTGAGCAGCAGATTCGTATCGTAAAGGAAGTCCTTCACAGCCGCCTGATCTCTCCGGATATCCAGAAGCTTGTAAAGGGCGTTATGATTGAAAGTTATCTGGTAGAAGGTTCTCAGAAAATCGGTCCTGACCATGTATATGGAAAATCTATCACTGACCCTTGTCTGGGCTGGGAAGATACAGAAAAACTCCTCTATACTATTGCAGAATTGTGTTAAAACAAAAATGAGCTGCCGCATAAATATTCTTGACATATATTAAAACGGCAGCTCATTTTTATTTTCTGGGATGTGCTTTCATATACACATCTCTGATTTTATGGATATTCATGTTCATATAAACCTGAGTAGAAGAGATGTCTGAATGTCCCATCATTTCCTGGACACTTTTCAGGTCTGCTCCATTCTGGAGCAGGTGGGCTGCAAAGGAATGCCGAAGGGTATGGGGGGTAATATCCTGTTGGATCCCCGCTGAAGCAGCATATCCTTTCAATACTTTCCAAAATCCTTGACGGCTCATGGATTTTCCTGAACAGTTCAGGAAAAGAAAGCCGCTGTCCTGGTCCCCTAAAAGCTGTCTTCTGGCTCCCTCCATATATTTTCCCACTGCCTGCTTTGCAGCACTTCCAAATGGAATTACCCGCTCTCTGTCTCCGCCGCTGCAGGTCAGATATCCCAGCTTCAAATTCACATCTTTTATTTTCAGACTAATCAGCTCACTCACCCTGATACCAGTGGCGTACAGCAGTTCCAGCATGGCTTTGTCCCGGATTCCCTTGGCCGTATTTCCTTTGGGCTGGGCAAGGAGCAGATCCACCTCCTCTACTGTCAGAATACCCGGCAGCTTTTTCTCGATCTTCGGCGCTTTCAGCTTCTCCGCCGGGTTTTCTTTCCAGCCATATTTCTGGGTCAAATACTGAAAAAAAGCACGAATAGACGCAATGCTTCTGGAAATAGAAGAAGCGGCAAAATTTTTCCGTTCCATATAAAGAACATAAGAATTCAAAACCGTGGAAGTAATCTGCTCCTCGGTCTCGAATCCCCCCTCTGTCAAATACGTTTCTAATTTTCTCAAATCACGCTCGTATGAAACTTCTGTATTTTTTGAAGTGCCCCTGGTATTATGTAAATAATCAATAAATTCTTCTATCTCGCACTTCATTCTTTCTTTTCCCTTCTGTAAACATAGTACGATTATATATCAAGAACTGGTAAAAAATCAAACCCTAAATTTTACAAAACCTTTGATAAATCCGCATTTATTGACATTTCACACAACATATCGAAATCCGTCTTTTTCAGTTCCACCACATATGGTGAAGAAACATTTGTAAATTTTTTGTGAACTCAGATAAAATTCTCTATAATCCATGCCACAATCTTTTGATTTACATAACTTTCCGACCATATTCCCAGGATGAGAAGCACCGCTGCCATGGAAAGGAAGAAAAAATAGGCCTTATAATCCTCTCTGCTTCTCTTTGAACCTGCCAGAGATTTTCTGCTCATCTGCCAAATCGCAAAAAAATAAAGTAGCCAACCAGGTATATAAAAAATACTCTGGGGAAAAAGGCAGAGCAACCCTGCCCCCATTCCCCGGATTCCCCACTGCGTCAGAAAAAGTACTGCCAGATTTCCTCCCAGGAATCCGGCCCACAACAGACCGCCCGCCGCCAAAAACATTCCCAGAATAGTCACACCGCACACGGCTCCCAGGAAAAAAAGCTTCCCTCTTTGAAAAAAAAGCTCTCCAAAAAATTGACCAGCTTCCAGATTGGGAGCATACATCAGATATGTAGAAAGCAAACTTGTCTGATATCCTATTTTTTTCAGAAAGAGATCTCCGGCCAAAACTCCTGCTCCAAATCCGGCCAGATACAGGATCAGAAACAGACGCAGATTTTTTTTCATCAACTTCACCCTTTACAGTTTATGACCGGAAAGAAGAAAATAGTCTCTAAATTAGAAAAAGACCCCTACCTTCTTTGTAAGAGTCTTTCTCTATTAGATTTAAAGTCGACTTTATTTTGCGTAGTCCACAACTCTGGACTCACGGATTACATTTACTTTTATCTGTCCAGGATATTCTAGTTCAGCTTCAATCTGTTTGGATATATCTCTGGCTAAAAGTACCATATCGCTGTCGCTGACATGCTCAGGTACAACCATAACACGAATTTCTCTTCCTGCCTGAATAGCAAAAGATTTGTCCACTCCTTTGAAGGAGTTTGTGATATCTTCTAACTGTTTTAATCTGTTGGTATAAGTTTCTAAAGTTTCTCTTCTTGCTCCCGGCCTTGCCGCTGAAATTGCATCGGCAGCCTGGACCAGACATGCAATCAAAGAGGTAGGCTCTACGTCTCCGTGATGGGCTTCTACCGCATTGATAACAACCTGGGATTCTTTATATTTTCTACATAAGTCAGCACCAATCTGAATGTGGGATCCTTCCACTTCATGGTCGATGGATTTTCCGATGTCATGGAGCAGTCCTGCTCGTTTTGCCATACGTACGTCCGTCCCCACTTCTCCTGCCAGAAGACCTGCAAGCTGAGCTACTTCGATAGAATGTTTCAAAGCATTTTGACCGTAGCTTGAGCGGAACTTCATACGTCCAAGAAGTCTGATCAGTTCCGGGTGGATTCCATGTACCCCGACTTCCAATGCTGCGGCTTCTCCTTCTTCCCGCATCATGGTCTCGACTTCTTTCTGTGCTTTTTCAACCATTTCTTCAATTCTGGCCGGATGGATACGGCCGTCTACAATCAGTTTCTCCAAGGCGATCCTTGCCACTTCCCTGCGGATTGGATCAAATCCGGAAAGCACCACTGCCTCCGGAGTATCATCAATGATCAGATCCACACCTGTCAGCGTTTCCAGAGTCCGGATATTACGGCCTTCACGACCGATAATCCTTCCTTTCATCTCATCGCTTGGAAGCTGCACAACAGAAATCGTAGCTTCTGCGACATGATCTGCTGCGCATTTCTGTATCGCATTTACAACATATTCCTTTGCCTTTTTGTCTGCGTCTTCTTTTGCCTTACTTACCAATTCTTTGTAAAGTTTGGCGGTGTCAATTTTTACTTCATCTTCAACAGTTTTCAACAAATAATCTTTTGCTTGTTCGGAGGTAAGACCTGAAATTTTTTCCAGTTCCTGAATTCTCTGTCCCTGCAGTTCGTCGACTTTTTTCTCTTTTTTCTTTAAATCAGCTTCCTTTGCTGCATATTCGGCCTCTCGTTTTTCCAGGACATCCGCCTTCTTATCAAGAGCCTCTTCCTTTGACAAAACACGTTTTTCGTACTTCTGAAGCTCATTTCTTCTCTCCTTGGTCTCTTTCTCCAGTTCATTCTTGGTGCGAAGGTTTTCTTCCTTTGCCTCCAGGAGAGCTTCACGCTTCTTTGTTTCCGCAGTCTTCAATGCTTCATCTATAATGCTTCTTGCTTTCACTTCCGCAGTTCCAATGGTCTCAGCATCTTTCTCTGTCTTTTTCTTTACAGAAATATTGGCTGTAACAGGAACTGCGATCAGCAATGTAACAGCTACAGCAACGATTGCAATGATCACATAGATTGCCACAGGAGCACCTCCTTATTAAGTTTTCATTGTACGTATACAACAGTATAATTTTATACTGATTTCATTAAAAAGTCAACATAAAACACACAATTAAGAAGGGTATCTATGTATATTTTATACAAGTTTCCTCTAAACACTTTTCCTATAAAGAATGCCTATGATCCCATATTCTCTCCTGTACCGGCAAATTCCCGCAGTACCGATAAAATATCGGAGGAAGCAAAGCCCCTGCGCATGAGAAAACCGTAAAGCTTCTGCCTCTCCTTTTCCCCCATAGCCTCCTGTGTCCTCCTCTTTTTCAGGATCAGCTCACGGATCACTTCCCGGATATCGATATCTTCCTCTGTCTCACAAAAAGCCTGTTCAATATCCTCCTGGGAAACGCCTTTATTTCTCAGTTCCAGCATGATCCTGGCCCGTCCCTTTTTGCTGCCCTGATTTTGAATATAATTTACCGCATAACGATTATCATCAATATAATGAAAAGACTCCACGTAAGTTATGGCTGCTTCTACCGCCTCCGGAGGATAGCCGTTCTGCGCCAGTCTGTCCTGAAGGCCTTTTTTCGTCCTGTCTCCCTGCTCCAAAAGGTGCATAGCCCGGATCTTCGCCCGTTTTATAAGAACTTCCTCCAGGATCTCCCGGTAGGTCTCCAGCGAAAGGTCTCTGTCTTTTTCTATATGATAGCGGGCTACTTCTCCTTTATACAGGACAAAGGGAGAAAGTCCCTCTGCCTCAATCTGGTATTTCTGCCTGGTCACAGGCCTGATCTGGGTGACAATCATAAGCCGGCTCCTCAGTCTTTCTCTTCCCTGTCAAGCTGCAGAGTCTCCTGGGCAGGCTCTGTCTTAGGTTCCTCCCCGCCTTCCTCTACAGCCAGGCCGTAATGTTCTCTTACTTTCTTCTCAATCTCTTCCCGAACTGGGGGATTTTCCTTGAGATATTTCTTGGCATTTTCCCGGCCCTGTCCGATCTTGGCATTGTTGTAAGCATACCAGGCGCCGCTTTTATTTACGATTCCCAGATCCGCTGCCAGATCAAGGATATCTCCTTCTTTGGAAATTCCCTCCCCAAACATAATATCAAATTCTGCCTCCTTAAAAGGCGGTGCTATCTTGTTCTTCACCACTTTGATCCTGGTGCGGTTTCCTACCATCTCGCCCCCCTGCTTCAGCGTTTCAATCCTTCTTACATCCATACGGATAGAAGAATAGAATTTCAGGGCCCGGCCTCCGGTGGTCACCTCCGGATTTCCGAACATCACTCCTACCTTTTCACGGAGCTGATTGATAAAGATCACGATACAATTCGATTTGCTGATATGGGCGGTCAGTTTTCTCAGAGCCTGGGACATCAGCCTTGCCTGAAGTCCCACATGAGAATCTCCCATATCTCCCTCGATCTCTGCTCTTGGGACCAATGCCGCCACAGAGTCCACGATAATAATATCTACGGCACCGGAACGAACCATGGTCTCTGTGATCTCTAACGCCTGCTCGCCGTTGTCCGGCTGAGAGATGTACAGATTATCGATATCCACACCAATGTTCTTTGCATAAGCAGGATCCAGGGCATGTTCCGCATCGATAAATCCGGCAATGCCGCCTCTCTTCTGTACCTCTGCCACCATATGAAGGGCCACGGTAGTCTTACCGCTGGATTCGGGTCCGTAGATTTCTATGATCCTTCCCTTTGGAACACCTCCCATTCCCAGCGCAATATCCAGGCTCAGAGAACCGGTAGGTACGGTTTCTACATTCATGTTTGCGGCAGAGTCTCCCAGCTTCATAACAGAGCCTTTGCCAAATTGTTTTTCAATCTGCCCGAGAGCAGCATCTAAAGCCTTTAATTTATCTTCTTTCACCATCTGTGCCATGTTTTTTCTCCTTTTATTTCACTGTTTCCCATCTGCGAACTTATGTTCGCCTATGTACCCAATAATAGTATAGTTTGGGGGGATTGTCAACTGTTTCTTTTTTTGGGAGCCGGAAGATCCGGAAAGAGTTTTTTGTATATTGTATATATAATAGAGGGGACAAGAACTTTTTTCTGATAGTACGTCTGCTAGTACAGAAAGAACTTTCTCTGATATGGTCTATCTAGATTATAGCATGTCCGAAAGGCCTCTGTAAATCCCAGGAAAATTACCAAATTTTCCTCATATGGATCAGGACAAAACTGTAAAAAAAGCCCTCTCTCCTTCGGCATCCTCCGAAAGAGAGGGAGCTTTTCCCCTTCCCGGTCAAATCCTAAGAGGCCGGATGTTCTGCTTTCCTGCTGCCTGGAGAGGCTGCCGCCGGGAAAGTTTTACTGAACGGAAGGCTGGCTGAGCACAGAACGTACATGGGCTACTTCTTCAGGCTTTGCACAGGCCGCCGGCACATAATAGCTTTTGGCTCTGGCGATCTGATAGATTTCCTCCTGAGACATCTCGCACTGGTTCCGGATCTGTTTAAGCACTTGTTTTAACTGAGCATTTTCCGTCTGAGAAATCATCTCTCCGTAACGCACCAGTTCCCCGTTGATTCCTGCCAGAGTGTCTGCCACCATCGTTTTATCTGTCATCTTTTCCACCTCCTACTGTAAAAACTGCATGAGCTGCTGCTTGCTCTCCAACGCAGACTGGGCCGATTTCTGGAAAAACTGCTTCACCTGAGGGTCCTGGGCCTCATGAGCATAGTCCTGCATTTTACAGTGGGTAGTGTCAAAACCACCGATGAGATGACGAAGATTCTGAAGGTCTAATACCGAAATTTCTGTCATGATCTTTTCCTCCTTAAATTTAGTTTCCACAGTTAGTATGACAAAAATCCGGATTTTTATGTGATATTAAGGATTTCGGATAATCCTTTTGCTGCCAAAATAGGTAAGTAAAAAATAAGCTCCATAAATCAGGATAAAAATCACTGCTGCGGCAAGAACAGAGGAAAAGTAGTCAATCCTTCCTAAGCTCTGAAGAGCGATTTTTATAAAAATCATTCCAAAAACAGAGTGGACAGCCGCCAGAAGCAGGGGAATAAAGAAGAATATTCCAATCTGACGGAAAAGGGCTTGATTGATCATTTTCTCGTCTGTCCCCAGCTTTCGCAGCATAGCATAGCGTTCCTTATTATCAGAGCTTTCAGAAAGCTCTTTTAACGCCAGTATGGCTGCACTGCAGATGAGGAAAATAATACCCAGATAAATGGATACAAAGGTAACTGAAGCAGAAAGTCCTCCGCTGACGGCAATAATATCTATTTTTGTATTAATCAGAAGTCCATCTGACATATTGGTCACATCATACTTCATGACTTCCTGGTCAATCTGCTCTTTTTCTTTCTGGGTATCTGCCCGGTAATCCCCTGCCAGAAAACTGCTGCCTTTCCATTCTTCCCGGACCTGAGAGTCTGCCAGGATAAAAATTCCGGTATTTCCATGATTCGCCATCATTTCTACAAATCCATAGACGCAGTTTTCGTAAGCCGGCTCATAAGTTTTTCCATTAAGAGAAATGGTCTTTCCGGCCTTTAAAAGCTGGTTTCTCAGTTCTTCTGTGACTTCATAATCGCTGACAATAGCATAGGTATCTTCTTCTACCTCTACAGGCTCCATACCGTACAGAGCAGCCAGACGATTATACTCAGATTCTTTCATAATAGTTTCCTGAATTTCATTTCCCTCAAGATTCACCGCCAATCCTG
The DNA here is from genome assembly GCA_949291945.1 of uncultured Bacillota bacterium. Lineage (GTDB taxonomy): Bacteria > Bacillota > Clostridia > Lachnospirales > Lachnospiraceae > Blautia. Next base: position 93,876 of record CASEXH010000001.1, read on the forward strand.
AGATATCTACATCTAATCCCGTTCTGTCCAGAGTATCCTTTAAAGTAAGCTCAGGAGTGTTGTAAAAGCTGACTTCCACATATCCATCTTCTAAAAGGGACATGTCAAATCCCTTTTCTTTCAGCTTTATACTGGCTTCTGCTCCGGAGATATCTGTAAAGTTCACATCCACAGGCGTCAGTTCCCGAAGCATTTTCTGAAAGCTGAAATTAATCCCCAGACCGCCTCCCAGAACACAAATGGTAAGAAACAGCATCAGACAGATAATGGTCATAGAAAAAACCATGGTATTTACCTTGCTGTGGATCTGCCGGAGGATAAAAGCGTTCAGATCTCTGAGATAGTATTTCCTGCTTTTCTGAAAAATCTGCAGGAGAAAGCCGGAAAGAGACCAGAAAAAAAGAAAAGTTCCCAAACAGCCAGCCAGGATAATGACCAGGATACCGGAAGTTGTGATTTCCTCTGGATGGCTTACCTGATAATACTGATAAGCCAGGTCTGCCACAGCCAGCAGAAATATCACTACACAGAGTATGGGATTTTTCATCCCTATCTTTTCATTTTTCCTTCCTGCTGCCAGAAGTTCCGCCAATGTATACCTGGAAAGACTTATAACATTAAACATCGCTACGATCAGGAACATGATGCCAAAATATAAAATTGTTTTCCAGAACGCATCTCCGGAAAAAACAAACTGATAGCCGTCCATAACGCCGTTAAACATCCGGACTACCAGAAGAGACATAAACTGGGCTCCAAATATTCCTATAAGCAGTCCCACTGCCAAAGACAGCAGGCCTATGAGAAAAGTTTCTCCTAAAAGGATCCTGGAAATCTGCATCTTTCCCATTCCCAGAGTCATGTAAATGCCAAATTCTTTATTCCGTCTCTTAATAAGAAAGTTGTTGGCATAGACAATGAGAAAACCCAGGATAAGAGATACAAACACAGACACGCCTCCCAGCATCTGGATCATGAAATCTATGATCTCATAGGTGGAGCTTCCCATAACTGACATGGCCTGCTGGGAATCCAGGGAGTTAAAAATATAGAAAATAGCCACACCCAGGATTAAAGTAAGAAAGTAAATGGCATAATCTTTAAAACTTTTTTTCATATTTTTCAGAGAAAGCCTAAAGAACATCGTTCAGCTCACCTCCCAGCAAAGTGACCACCTCGATGATCCTGCCAAAGAACTCCTTCCGGGAATCCTCCCCTCTGTGAAGCTCATTAAACAGCTTTCCATCTTTAATAAAAAGTATCCTGTCTGCATAACTGGCCGTAAAAGCGTCATGGGTCACCATAAGGAGAGTGGCTCCCAGTTTCTGGTTCATATACTGAAAACTTTCCAGCAGCATCCTGGCAGATTTGGAGTCCAGAGCTCCTGTAGGCTCATCTGCCAGCACCAGCTGGGGCTGGGTAATGATCGCCCTGGCACAGGCCACCCTTTGTTTCTGTCCTCCTGACATTTCATAAGGATATTTATGGAGGACCGAAGAAATATCCAGCTCCTTTGCAGTCTTTTCCACTTTTTCTGCGATTTTTTCCGGCTTTACCCGCTGGATGCTGAGAGCCAGTGCAATATTCTCATAGGCAGTCAGAGTATCCAGCAGATTAAACTCCTGAAAAATAAATCCCAGTTCTTCCCTGCGGAATCTGTTCAGATGGTTTCCTCTGAGCCGTGTAATATCCATATCATTGACAATGATCTTTCCGCTGGTAACCCGGTCAATGGTGGAAATACAGTTCAGAAGGGTAGTCTTTCCAGAGCCAGAAGCTCCCATGATCCCCACAAACTCTCCTTCCTGTACTTCAAAGCTGATCTTGTCCAGAGCCTTGGTTAAGCTGCCTTTATTCCCATAGTATTTCTCTACATTTGCAACCTCTAATACTGTATGCATGATTCTGCTCCTTTCCTGTTGATACTTTTATCTTACAGGAAAGACTTATTTTCTCCCATGGATTTACCTTACACTTTCCTTTCATTTTTGTAACCTTTCTTTACTGGAAAATCTCTTCTGTCATACTTCCTAAAGGGAAACGTATAATGACCAGACAGCCTCTCCCCCTGGCCGAGACAATTTCTATCCTGTGACCCATTTTTTCACAGAGTTTTTTGCACAGATACAATCCGATTCCCGTAGATTTTTTCCCAATCCTGCCATTTTCTCCAGTAAAACCTTTGTCCCAGATTCTGGGAAGATCTCCAGCTGAAATTCCTATGCCCGTATCCCTCAGATACAGCTTCACCTGTTCCCGCCCCTTTTCTGCATACCATTCCAGAGTCCTCTCTCCCTCTCCCATATATTTGATACTGTTAGAGAGGATCTGCTGGAGGATAAAAGCCAGCCATTTGCTGTCTGAGAAGACTTCCACGTCCAGATCATGGCACTGTATAGAGATTTTTCCCTCCAGAAGGAGTTTTCGATTCTTTTTCAGTACCTCTGACGTAACCTTTCTCAGAGAAATTTTTTTCAGTACATAGTCTTTTTCCACATAACTGCTTCTGGCATAGAAAAGAGCCTGTTCCGCATAAGCATCAATTTTATCCAGTTCTTCTATCATGCTCTCATCATAAAACTGACGGTTATTCTCTACCAGCAGTTTTCCCGTGGCTATGGGCAGCTTGATCTCATGTACCCAGAGTTCAATATACTCTTTATATTCTTTCTGCTTTTGTTCATAACTGCTGACCTGTTCTGCCATAGAGCGTCCCATTTCCTTCATAGCCTGGCAGGCAAGTCTTCCCTCCAAAAATTCCGGCTCGCTTAAAATCTCCGGCAGAAGGTATGCCTTGTCCAAATCCCGGACTTTCTCCCGAAGTTCCTCATAAAATTCTTTTTTCCGTCCATAATCCCAGCAAAAGAGCCCCAGGCCCAAAAGAAAGCTTCCGGCTCCTGTTATTACCAGAAAGTAAAGAGGGATTTGGGTAAGTCCTCCGAAAATAAGAAGCGTAACAAGGAAAAGGGTTCCAATACCTATGGGAAACCAGTGGTCTTTCACATAATCTTTATAGCTCATTCCAGAAGATATCCCTGTCCTCTCTTAGTTTTTATAGCCTGGGCTTTTCCCAGAAGTTCCAGCTTGGCCCTGAGCCTGGTCATATTTACTGTAAGAGTATTATCATCCACAAACAGTTCACTGTCCCACAGGTCGTTGATGATCTGGTCTCTTGACAGAATTTTCCCCCTGTTCCTGGCAAGACTGAAAAGTATCCTGCTTTCATTTTTGGTAAGCTCTGCTTCCTGTGTTCCGTCACCTATGATGCTTCTGGATACATCCAGCCAGAATCCTCCGCATTCTATCTTATCCTCTTCTCTGTTTCCTGCCATAGTCCGCTTCAGCACAGCTTCTATATGGGCCAGAAGAATCTGGGGATTAAAGGGCTTTGCCATAAAATCATCTGCCCCGTAATTCATACAGAGGAGCTCATTCATCTCTGTATCTTGGCTGGTAATGATCACAATAGGCAAAGAAGTCTTTTTTCTCAAGCTCCGGCAGAGGAATTTTCCATCGTTCACCGGAAGACCTATGTCCAGGAGAAGCAGGTCTCCATGGGCTTTCAGGACACTTTCCTCCAGATTTTCATAGTCCGTAAGTTCTTCCGTCTCATATCCCTCCATAGAAAAAAATCTTGCCAGTTCCGTTCTCAATTTATCATCATCCTCTATGATCAGCAGTTTCATTTTTCCTCCATGTTTTTGCTTAAAAACCTTTGTTGCAGTTTTCTGTATAACTTTTTATTCTATAGGGCAGTCCAAATGACTTTCTTGTAGAATAAAAAGAGCCGCCGCCTCTAACAAAGTTCCAGAGTCTTTCACTCTTAACACATGTTAAATGCAGCAGCCCATTTTTAATTTTCTATGTTCAACCTCCGATCAGCCAGTTGTACATCTCCTCGTACTGTTTTGCAGAATTGTTCCAGGAGAAATCTTTTGCCATGGCCCGATCGATCATTTTATTCCATTCTCTCTTCTTATCGTAGTATACGCCTTCCGCATAACGAATGGTTCCCAGCATCTCATGAGCATTGTAATTCTTAAAGCTGAATCCGGTACCGGTGCTCTCATATTCATTATAAGGCTCTACGGTATCTTTCAGACCTCCGGTCTCTCTTACGATAGGAAGGGTTCCATAACGAAGGCTCATCAGCTGGCTCAAGCCGCAGGGCTCAAAGAGAGACGGCATAAGGAAGGCGTCACAGGAAGCATAAATCCTGTGGGAAAGAGCATTGTCATAGAAAATATTGGCAGATACTTTTCCCTGATATTTCCATGCGAAATGACGGAACATATTTTCATAGCGCTCTTCTCCGGTTCCCAGAACCACGATCTGTACGTTGTCCTGGCACAGCTCATCCATCACATAGGCCACCAGATCAAATCCCTTCTGATCTGTCAGTCTGGATACAACACCGATCATCATAGCCTTGGGATCTTCGTTTAATCCCAGTTCTCTCTGAAGGGCTGTTTTATTTTTTACCTTTTCCTTCCGAAATGTCTTGGCATTAAAGTTCTTTGCAATCATCGGATCGGTTTCCGGATTCCACTCGTCATAGTCCAGTCCATTGACGATACCTCTCAGATCATTGCTTCTGGCTCTCATCAGTCCGTCCAGGCCCTCTCCGTAAAATTCGGTCTTGATCTCTTCCGCATAGGTATTACTTACGGTAGTAATGGCGTCTGCGTATACCAGTCCGCCTTTTAACAGATTGGCATCCTTGTATGCCTCTAATTTATCCGGTGTAAAGAAGTAAGCCGGCAGTCCTGTCAGCTCACGGATGGTCTTAATATCCCAAGTTCCCTGGAATTTCAAGTTATGTATAGTCATAACTGTCTTAATTCCCTGATAGAAGGGGCTGTCCTGAAAACCGTCTTTTAAGTATACAGGAATCAGTCCTGTCTGCCAGTCGTGGCAGTGGATCAGATCAGGTCTGAAGTCAATAGTTGGCAGGATCGAAAGAGCCGCCTTAGAGAAGAATGCAAACTTCTCAATATCAAAACGGATATCTCCATATGGCTGGTAGCCTGAGAAATAATATTCATTATCAATAAAATAAAATTTGATTCCGTCATATTCCAGCTGCATGATACCCACGTACTCTCTTCTGTATCCGATATCCATATAGAAATGGGTAATATACTGAAGCTGATTTTTGTACTCTTCCTTCATGCACATATATTTTGGAATAATAACCCTGACATCAAAGTACTCTTTGTCAAAGCATTTTGGCAGTGCACCTACTACGTCTGCTAATCCCCCGGTCTTTATAAAAGGTACTGCCTCTGAGGCTACGAATAATATCTTTTTCACCTTAAAAACCCTCCTTGCCACACTTTCTGATCATTTGTCCCTCTCGGGACTAAATCTACCAGTATTATACCCCATTTTATTAGCAAAGAAAAGTCATTTTTTGTATTCCAGTCTGATTTTGTCTGCAATCAGGGCAATAAACTCCGAATTTGTAGGTTTTCCTTTCCCTGTGCTTACCGTATATCCGAATAGTTCGTCAATAGTATCCATCTTTCCCCGACTCCAGGCCACTTCAATGGCATGGCGGATAGCTCTCTCTACCCGGCTGGGGGTTGTCTGGTGCTTTTTTGCAATGGTAGGATAAAGGATTTTTGTGATGGAATTAAGCATTTCCATATCATTTACAGAAAGTATAATGGCATCTCTGAGATACTGATATCCTTTTATATGGGCAGGAACTCCGATCTCATGTATAATATTGGTCACATCTGCTTCCAGATTTCTCTCATAATAGCTGGTACTGTTTTCATAGGCATTTACCTTCCTGAGATCCTTTTTTCTTCCTTCTTTTTCCTGGCGGATATGTTTGATCCTGGACAGAAGCATGTCATTATCAAAAGGCTTAAGGATATAATAGTTTGCTCCAAGGGAAAAAGCATCCTCTGTAATCTGTTCCTGCCCTACTGCAGATACGACGATAAATGCCGGGTGCTTTTTCAGATTAGAGTCTTTTCCCACCCGTTCCATAACCGTGAGTCCGTCTACCTTTGGCATTATAATATCCAGAAGGACTACATCGGGCTCTTTCTCCTTGATAATATCGTATATTTCGGCGCCGTTGCTGGCATGTCCCACTAATTCCAGCTCCTGGTCTTCATTTATCAGGTTTCCAAGTAAATCTAACATTTTTTCATTATCATCTGCTATAGCGACATTTAACTTCTCCATTACTTATCCTCCATATATTTGTTGCCATATTCTTCAGGAAATGACGGGCGCCCTGTAGAATCGCCATTTCTAAAGACTATTAGTATTATATTCTCTGGGCTTTTCAGAATCAAGCTAAATCATCCTACAATTAGCGATATATTCTGATAACTTTTTTGATTTTTCGACATTTTTCATATCGGATTTCCAGGGAAAGTGCATTTATCCCAGCATATTTTCAATAAAAATCCCGTATCCTTTTGCGGAATCCTGGACAAAAACATGAGTCACCGCACCGATGAGTTTTCCGTCCTGAAGAATGGGACTGCCGCTCATTCCCTGGACAATCCCTCCTGTTTTAGCCAAGAGTTTTGGATCTGTCACCTGTATCTGAAAGGATTTGTTGGTATCCTGCTGACTGCTGTAAATTTCTGTGATCTCTATATCATACTTTTCCACTTTTCCCTCTGACTGCATAAGAAGCTGGGCCTTTCCTTCTTTCACCTCCTGTTTATACCCGATCATCACTTTTTCTTTTGCAAGCTGGGTGTCTGGGAAAATCTTTCCGAATATTCCGATATCAGAGTTTTTCTCTATGACTCCGATCTTTTTTTCCTCGTCATATTCGATATATCCGGAAAGTTCCCCCGGCACTCCCTGGGTCCCCCGGATAATGGAGACGATCTGGGCCTGATACAGTTCTCCTCCGGACACATCCAGAAGCTGGCCTGTGTCTGTGTCGCTGATTCCATGTCCCAGAGCGCCGAACTTTCCCTCTTCGTCCACATAGGTCATTGTACCGATCCCCTGGGTGTTATCTCTGACCCATATACCCAGCTTATATTCTTCTTCCTGGGTAAGTACAGGTGCCAGAGAAAGGGGAATTTTTTCTCCTTTGCGGTTTACCAGCAGTTCTACATCTTCTCCCTGGCAATTTTCGATCTCTGCAATCAGTTCTCTTTTCCTGGAAACGGCCTTTCCGTTTACTTCCAGTATATAATCTCCCGGCTGGACAATATTAGCCGCCGGCTCCTGGGGTACGCCGCTCTGATTTGTGATCTCTCCCGTATCTACGATCAGCACGCCCTGGGTCTCCATATACAGACCTACGGTTGTTCCTGAAACATAAACCCACTGCTCTTCCACCGTCTCTACCTGAACTGTTTTCAGGGGCAGCATTCCCAGAAGGGAACAGGGAATCTGATAGCTTCCCCGATCTGACACATCGATAGACTCGGGATAAGTTACCAGAGGAATATTCAGGGATTCCTGCAGGCCTTCCTCCTGTCCGTAGCGAACATAAACCGTATCCGGAATCCGGTCTTTCAGCTCTTCCAAAGAAAGAACACCTGCCGCCATCAGGTCTGCTACTAAAAATCCGAAAAGAAAGAGACGATAATTACGTTTTTTCGACAAAAAATCACATCCTCTCTTGTATAATTAAAACCAGACTTTTCCAGTGCTTCTGAAAAAGGAAAAAGGATACACGCTGTTGTGTACCCTTTTTATTATGTGACCTTTTGTCTATTTCAATCTTGTATTTTTTTGTTGCTGTGCCAAATCTTTCATCTCTGCAGCATTTTCTAAAACTGCCTGGGTAATTTTTGCCCCGCCCAGCATTCTAGCCAGCTCTTCCACAGACTCTTCATAGGAAAGTCTCCGTATCCTGGTAGTTGTCTCCATATTTTCCACATTTTTTTCAATGAGGTAATGATAATCCGCCTGAGAGGCGATCTGGGGAAGATGAGTAATACACAAGACCTGATGGCATTCTCCGATGACCCCCATTTTTTCCGCCACTTTCTGGGCAGTCCTGCCGCTGATGCCTGTATCGATCTCATCAAAGATCAGAGTTTCTGTCTGATCCTTGTCTGCCAGCAGTGTTTTGATGGCCAGCATGATCCTGGAAAGTTCTCCTCCGGATACAACCTGCTGCAATGGTAATACCGGCTCACCAGGGTTGGTTGAGATCATGAAAGTGACGCTGTCTCTTCCCTGGGCTGTGTATCCCTCTTTTTGTCTGAAAAGGATCTGAAATTCCACATTAAGGAAATTTAAATCTTCCAGGCCCTGTATGATCTGTTTTTCCAGTCCTGCAGCCCACTTCTTCCTGCTGTCTGTCAGTTCCCTGGAAGCAGCCTTCAGAAGGACTTCCTGATGGGAAAGCTTTCTTTCCAGTTCTTCCTTTCTGCTCTGGAAATTTTCCAGTTTTTCCAGCTCTTCCTCTTTTTCTTTCTGATAAACCAGAATTTCTTCAATAGTATGCCCGTATTTGGATTTTAAATGATTGATCAGATCCAAACGTTCTTCTAGCTCCTGAAATTCTTCTTCTGAAAAAACAAATTCTGATAAGTAAGAAGATAGTTCCCGGTTCAGGTCATTGAGCAGACTGTCCATATCTTCCATAGAACTGTAAATATTTTCCAGCTGGCTGTCATATTCCCGGATCTGGGACAGCTTCTGGATCGCCCTTCCCATCTGGGCCCCCATGCCCTCTCCCTCATATCCGGTGATCTGGTATACAAATCCAAGGCCTTCTGTGATCTTTTTACCGTTGGACAGCTTCCGGTAAGCAGTTTCCAACTCCTGGTCTTCACCTTTTCTAAGCTGAGCCTGGGAGATCTCCCGGATCTCATACTCCAGAAATCCCATCTCCCGGCGGCGCTGCTCCTCATCTATGCCGTAGCCTTCCAGTTCCTTTTTCAGCCTGCTGTATTCCCTGTACAGTTCTTTTACCTTTTCTTTCTTATCCTGGATCTCCAAGCCGCCGAAGCCGTCCAGGATCTCCATCTGTTTTTCCGGATAAAGAAGAGACTGATGTTCATGTTGACCGTGGATGTCCAGGAGCAGGGATGCAATCTTCCGGATATTTGCCGCTGTAGTGGTCTCTCCATTGACCTTGCTGATACTCCTGTTCTCCATTAACCTTCTGGTGATGATCACCTGTCCGTCTTCAGGAAATACTTCCAGTTCTTTTAATTTTTCTTCTGTAGGGGCGTCCACCTGGAACACCAGCTCCACCAGCGCATAGGAAGCCCCTTCCCGGATCATGCCTCTGGACATCTTCTGTCCCAGAGCCAGGTTCACAGATCCCATAAGGATTGATTTCCCCGCTCCTGTTTCTCCTGTCAGGATATTCAGGCCCGGACCGAAATCTGCCTGAGCTTCCTGGATCAGCGCCAGATTTTTCACATGCAAATGCACCAACATCTCTGACCTACCCCTTTTTCTATTGATTTAAAATTTTCTTGATCTTGTTTAAAAGCTGCAGGGTCTCTTCCGGGCTCTTGCTGAAGCAGGCAATGGTATCGTCTCCGGCAATGCTGCCTACTACTTCCCGCCAGTTCATATGGTCCAGAGCTACTGCAGCGGCATTGGCCATGCCCACACCGGTCTTGATCACCAGGATATTCTGGGCTGCATCCATAGATACAAAGGCTTCCCGCAAAACCCTTATGTATTTTTCTCCGTCAGGAGTTTCCTTGGCAGCCATCACTGTATATTTGGAGCCTCCCTGCGGCTTTGCTACTTTTGTCAGGTTCAGTTCCCGGATGTCCCTGGACACGGTAGCCTGGGTTACCCGAAAGCCGGCCTCATTGAGCCGGGAGGCCAGTTCCTCCTGGGTCTCAATGTCATATTGATCCACCAATTCTATGATCTTTGAATGTCTGGCAATCTTCATACCTGCCTCCTAATCTCTCATCTTGGTGCGGAGCACCTCCAAAAAACTGATGTTGCTGATCTTAATGATCCGTGTATCTTTTACTGAACGGCGGATCACGATCCGGTCTCCTACATTCATGGCAATATTGGTATCCCCGTCAAAGGAAGCCACCGCCTTGCCGTTTCCCCTGTGAGTTCCCTGGGCGATCTCCACTCCGATCTCATCCTCTGCCGGAAAGATAATGCTCCGGGTATTCAGGGTATGGGGGGATACGGGGGTCATGATCATAATATTCGTCTCCGGCGAAACAATAGGGCCTCCGGCAGAAAGACTGTAGCCGGTGGAACCTGTGGCTGTGGAGATGATGATCCCGTCTGCAGTATAAGCATTTAAAAACTCCTGGTTGATATAATTCCGGAAGCGGATCACCCCCATGGGGCCGTCTCTTCCTATGACAATATCATTTAAAGCCACATCTTCCGCCACCATCTTTCCCCGGTGGTAAACCTTGCCATTGAGCATCATCCGTTTTTCCACCGTATACTCATCTGCCATAAGATGATTCAGAGCCGGTTCGATAGAGTTACTGTCGATCTCTGCCAGATATCCCAGGGTGCCAAGGTTAATCCCCAGAAGAGGGATCTGCCGGCTGACCACATCTCTGGCCGCCTGGAGAAGAGTCCCGTCCCCTCCCAGTACCAGGACACATTCTACCTCCTTAGGGATCTGACTGATATCTGTATAATGGTGAAGGCTGTCCCGGATCCCGGGAGAAGAAGAACGGATATAGCAGTTCTTCCCCTTACTCTTTAAATATCCCGCCACCCGGGAGGCTACCTTCAATCCTTCGTCTTTTTCACTGTTTGCAATAATATAAAAATTATCCATGATTATTTATCCAGTTCTTTGTGGGCCTGGTCCACGGTTGCGTTTATATCTATGTTTCCGTCCTGGGGAAGTCCATTGCACTTCTTCTGAAGATAAAGGAGGTACTCAATATTTCCCTCCGGTCCTTTGATGGGAGAATACTCCAGATTCAGAAGGGCAAAGCCTGTTTCCGAAGCAAAGGAGGTGATCTTTTCAATGACCTCCCGATGGACTGCCGGGTCCCGGACTACTCCTTTTTTCCCTACTTTTTCTCTTCCTGCTTCAAACTGAGGCTTGATAAGGCAGACCACCTGTCCCTGCTCCTTCAACAGTTCATAAACAGGCGGCAAAACCTTGGTCAGAGAAATAAAGGACACGTCAATGGAGGAAAAATCTGCCTTTTCTCCGATGTCCTCAGGTGTCACGTACCGGATATTGGTCTTCTCCATACAGACTACTCTGGGGTCATTGCGCAGCTTCCAGTCTAACTGCCCGTGCCCCACATCTATGGCATAGACCTTCACCGCCCCGTTCTGAAGCATGCAGTCAGTAAAGCCCCCTGTAGAAGACCCCACGTCCATACAGACACAGCCTTCCAGACTCAGCCCGAAATGGGTCATGGCCTTTTCCAGCTTCAGCCCTCCCCGGCTTACATATTTTAAAGTATTTCCTCTAACCTCGATCTGTACCGTATCAGGAAACATAGTGCCTGCTTTATCTTCCTTCTGATTATCTACAAATACGCTTCCTGCCATGATCACCGCCTTAGCCTTCTCTCTGGAAGCTGCCAGGCCCCGTTTCACCAGCAGGACGTCCAGACGTTCCTTCATTTATCTGGCCTCCTTGATCTTCTCAAAAATAGATACCGGGTCCAGTCCCAGTTTTTCTTTAAGTTTTTCCGGATTTCCATGTTCTATGAATTGGTCCGGCACTGCGAAAATAAGCACCCGGACCTTTGGATGATTCTTTCTCATGTAATCCGCTACTGCCATGCCGAAACCTCCCGACTTCACATTCTCTTCCATGGTCACCAGAAGGCTGTGTTTTTCTGCCAGACGATCCAGCATCTTTTCATCCAGCGGCTTTACAAACCTGGCATTGATCAAGGTGGGATCTTCTCCCTCCTCTTTCAGCAGCCGGTATACCTCTTCTCCTGTCTTTACCATACTTCCCACAGGTAAAAGAGCAATCTTTTCTCCTTCAAAGAGGATCTCGCTGCGTCCCAGGACAATAGGTGTCCGGAACTCTTCCAGGCCGTCATAGGCCTCTCCCTTAGGATAACGGATAGCCACGGGCCCCTGGTATTTTACTGCAAACTTGAGCATGTCCGAAAGCTCCCATTTGTTTTTTGGAGCCATCACGGTCATATTGGGGATCATAGACAGATAAGTCAGGTCAAAGCAGCCCTGATGTGTCTCCCCATCGCTGCCTACCAGTCCCGCCCGGTCCACCGCAAAGATCACATGGAGGTTCTGGATGCATACATCTTCGATGATCTGATCAATGGCTCTTTGGAGAAAAGAAGAGTATACTGCCACCACCGGGATCATCCCTCCCAGGGCCAATCCTGCAGCAAAGGTTACGGCGTGTGCCTCAGCGATGCCCACATCAAAGAAACGGTCCGGAAACATATTCCGAAATCTTTTCAGTCCGGTTCCGTCGGGCATTGCCGCTGTGATAGCCACTACTTTTTCCTCCCGATCTCCGAACTTCCTCATAACCGTTGAAAAAATATCGGTATAATTGGCCTTTCCGTGATTGTTTAAAGGAATCCCATGTTCCAGGTCAAATGCCGCTGTGCCGTGGAATCTGGCCGGGTGCCGCATAGCCGGCTCATAGCCCCTGCCCTTTTCGGTTTTGACATGAACCAGCACCGGCCCCTGAATCCTTCTGGCCTCCTGAAATACCTGGATCATTCTGCTACAGTCGTGGCCGTTCACCGGTCCCAGATAAGTAATGCCCATATCCTCGAAAAACATCCCCGGAATGATCAGACGTTTCATGCTATCCTTGGCTTTATGAATCTTTTTTACAGTAGCCGGACCAATGCCGGGAATTTTATTCAGTCCTTTTTTCACTCCTGTTTTCAGATCATTATAGCTGTCAGCGGTCCGCAGATTTCCCAGATAGCTGGAAATCCCTCCCACATTTTTTGAAATGGACATCTCATTATCATTCAGTACAATAATAAAATTTGATTTTAACTGAGAAGCATTGTTTAAAGCCTCGTAAGCCATCCCTCCGGTCAGGGCTCCATCCCCGATTACAGAGACCACCTGATAATTTTCTTTATTCAGCTCCCTGGCACATACATATCCCATTCCTGCAGAGATAGAAGTAGAACTGTGACCTGTGTCAAAAGCATCGCAGGGACTCTCGCTCCTCTTGGGGAAACCGCTCATTCCTCCCAGCATACGCAGATGGTCAAATCCCTCTTTCCTTCCGGTCAGAATCTTATGAGTATAAGACTGATGGCCCACATCCCAGATGATCTTATCCTGTGGAAGCTGGAACACATAGTGAAGAGCCATAGTCAATTCTACCGCTCCCAAATTGGAGGCAAGATGTCCCCCAGTCCTGCTTAAATGCTCCAGAAGAAAGGTACGGATCTCCCCTGCCAGCTTTGGCAGCTCCTCCACAGGGATATTCTTTATATCATTTTCTTTCTTAATCTCATCTAACAGCATCCGCTATGCACCTCTATTTTCTGCGGGTACAAAGGAAGAGGAACAGTTCCCTTAAAAATTCCTTGTCCCCCGGAAAACCGGAGAGCAGTTCCAGGGCCTCCCCTGTAAGTCTCTCTACCTCCTGTCCCGCTTTTTCCATTCCTTCCAGCGTAACATACGTTGTCTTGTGATTTTTCTCATCGCTTCCCACAGACTTTCCAAGCTCTTCCTGGTCCCCTGTAACATCCAGGATATCGTCCTGGATCTGAAAGGCCAGACCGATATACCTGCCCATGGTCTCAATCTCTTTCAATTCTTCGGCTCCTGCCAGAACCGCTCCCGCCATAAGGGAAGCTTCTATAAGGGCCGAGGTCTTATTCACATAAATATAATCCAGCAGTTCTCTTTTCAAAGGCCTGCCGTCATTTTCCACATCTACGCTCTGTCCCCCCAGCATGCCCCGGATCCCGGTCTTTTCTGCCAGGATCTGGAGGGCTTTGGCTGTTCTCTCCATCTCCCGGGAATTTTTTGCCAGAGAAAAACCTTTAAGCGCCGTCTCATATGCATAATTCAGCAGAGCGTCTCCTGCCAGGATCGCTGCGGATTCTCCGAATACGATATGGGTGGTCTTCTTTCCCCTGCGGTATTCGTCATTGTCAATAGCAGGAAGATCGTCATGGATCAGGGAATGGGTATGAATCATCTCAATGGCTGCCATAAAAGGCTCCGCCAGTTCTTCCTGTCCCCCGAAGATGTGATACATCTCTCCCAGGAAAACAGGCCGCAGACGTTTCCCCCCTGCTTCCATACTGTAATTCATGGCTTTTATGAGATTTTTTGAAAATCCCTCTTCTGCAGGAAGATATTTCCGGATCACCTGTTCTGCCCTGCAGGTTCTCTTTTCCAATTCTTCTTTAAAATTCACTTAGTTCACCATCTTCATTTACTTTCAACATTTTTTTCTCAACGGTATCGATCTTTTTGCTGCACTGCTTTAAAAGATCCATGCCTTTCTGGTACATGGCAAAGGACTCTTCCAGAGAAATATCCCTGCTCTCCAGCTTTTCCACAATACCATCCAGCTCCTTTAAGGATTCCTCAATGGTGGTTTCCTGCCCGTTATTTTCTGTCCGGTCCATTTCCTGTATTCCTCTCTTCTCTTTTTTTGCTCTTTACTTCTGTCTCCAGTGTTCCGTCTGTAACACGGATCAGCAGTCTGTCCCCGATCTCAGCCTGAGAAATGCTGGTGACTCCATGACCCTGTCCGTCTTCCACATAGGAAAATCCCTGATTCAGCTTATCCAGAGGGGACAGTCCCTTCATCCGCTCAATATAAATGTTCAGCCGCTGTCTTGCCAGATAGATCTGATTTCTCATGGCGTTTTCCAGTTTTCCCTCACAGTCCATCAGGTGGGTCCGCATCTCCTGGATCCTGTAGCTGGGGCTTCCATGTTCCAGCCGGGTCTGATAATATTTCAGATTCTGCCGCAGGATCAGCAGACGGTTTTCCATGGCCCGGTCCATTTTCTGCCGGTAATTTCCCAGGGTATCAAAAAAGGTCCGGATATCCGCTACCGCCAGCTCCGCCGCTCCGGAAGGAGTAGGCACCCGCAGATCCGCCACATAATCTGCAATGGTGGTATCTGTCTCATGCCCTACAGCAGAGATCACCGGCGTTTGGCACTGGAAAATAGCCCGGGCTACTGCTTCTTCGTTAAAGGCCCAGAGATCTTCTATGGAGCCTCCGCCTCTTCCTACAATTATAACATCTACGCCCAGTCTGTCCAGGGTCTGAATTCCCTTTACAATGCTCTGTACGGCCCCTTCTCCCTGGACAAGAGCAGGATAAAGGATCAGCTGTACATAAGGGTTCCTCCTCCCTGCAATGTTCCGGATGTCCTGGATGGCCGCCCCGGTAGGCGCAGTGACCACGCCGATCTTCCCGGCGTATTTCGGGATAGGCTGCTTATATTCCTGGGCGAACATGCCCATCTCCTCCAGCTCTTTTTTCAGCGCCAGAAAGCGCTCATAAAGAAGCCCTGCCCCTTCCAGGGTGATCTCCCTGGCATAAAGCTGGTATTTCCCGTCCCGCTCATAGACACTGATACTTCCCCCGGCCACCACCCGGTCTCCGTTTTTCATGGGAAAAGCCAGGCCTTTTCTCTGTCCGGCAAACATCACACAGGCAATGGTCCCGGTCTCGTCTTTCAGAGAGAAATAAATATGCCCTGAAGTATGATACTTACAGTTAGATACCTCCCCCTTCACATAGATCCGGTTCAGCATAAAGTCCTGATTAAACATGTTTTTGATGTAGGCGTTTACCTGTCCTACGGAATAAATGCTATTCATAGGGCCTCTCTTGCCACTTTTCCCAGGATTCCGTTAATAAAAGAAGCGGAATCCTCTCCTCCGAAGGTCTTTCCGATCTCTACAGCTTCGTTGATTGCCACTTTCACCGGAACGTCTTCATCATATTTCATTTCATACACTGCCAGACGAAGGATGTTCAGATCCACTCTGCCCATTCTTTTCGTCTTCCAGCCAGTGGATATTTCATTTAACAGCTGGTCGATCTCCTCCAGATGTTCCTGGATTTTCTTATATTTATCTTCCATATAGGCCTGTTCAGCCGGCGCAAGCTCCTCCATATTGTCGAAATATAATTTTATCTGCTCCGGCATCTCCGCCGCTTCATTAAACTCTCTTAAAAAAAGGAGTTTAAAGATATGTTCTCTCATCTCTCTTCTTCCCATAGTTTCCTCCTTAAAAAGAAAAGGTGCCTCTAAAAAAGACACCTTACCTCTCTGCTCTTTTAGATGTTTACTTGTCAATGAACTAATTATTTGGTCTTTTCGATCTCCACGCTGGCAATGCGCACGTTTACATCGGAGACAGTCAGACCGGTCATATTTTCAATGGCCGCCTTCACTCTCTCCTGGACAGTCTTGCTGGTCTCCAGAATGTTGTATCCGTATTTAATATTTAAAGCCAGATCCACACATACCACATCCTCCAGCACGTCTACTTTCACGCCTTTGGAAAGGTTCTTCATACCCAGCTTGCCTACCAGTTCGTTGGTAATATTTCCAGCCATGGAATCCACGCCCTCTACTTCTGTAGCAGCCAGTCCGGCGATGATAGCCACTACCTCGTCAGCGATCTGTACTTCCCCCAGAGAGCCATTGTCATGGATCTTATATACGTTTCTGTCTTCCGCCATAATTTTACCTCCTAACAGGAAATATCCTGTTTTATATTATACCAAAAGCCATATGAAATTAAAAGCGGTTTTTTGCTTTTCCCGCAAAAAACCGCTTTTCTTTCCTGATTTCAGTTTTTAGAAAATTCCGCAAGTCTTAAACCTTCATTTCTGTCAAGAGTCATTCCAATACTCCAGCTGTTGATAAACAGCAGCAGAGGATTGCCCTTTAAGTCCATCACTTTCTTCATATCGGAGGTGCCTGTGAGTTTCTTCACATCTACTTCTTCTTTATTTTCGATCCACCGGATATGCTCATAAGGCAGAGATTCCAGACGGATATCCACATTGTACTCATTCTCCAGACGGTATTTCAGCACATCGAACTGAAGGACACCTACCACTCCTACAATGATCTCTTCCATACCACCCATGATCTCCTGGAATATCTGGATAGCGCCTTCCTGGGCGATCTGGTTGATTCCTTTTACAAACTGTTTTCTCTTCATGCTGTCCAGAAGTCTTACTCTGGCAAAATGTTCCGGTGCAAAAGTAGGGATTCCTTCATACCGGATCTTTCTTCCCGGAGCGCAGACTGTATCGCCGATGGAGAAAATACCCGGATCGAACACGCCGATAATATCTCCTGCATAGGCCTCGTCAACCACATGCCGGTCCTGAGCCATCATCTGCTGGGGCTGGGAAAGACGCATCTTCTTATTCCCCTGGACATGATATACCTCTGCAGAGGCTTCAAATTTTCCGGAGCAGATCCGCATAAAAGCGATCCTGTCTCTGTGGTTCTTGTTCATATTAGCCTGGATCTTAAAAACAAAAGCAGAAAAATCCGGATCCATAGGATCAACCTCTCCCTCATCGGACATTCTGGGAAGCGGAGAAGAAGTCATTTTCAGGAAATGTTTCAGGAAAGTCTCCACACCAAAATTGGTCAGGGCAGATCCGAAGAACACCGGAGATAATTCTCCTTTGTCTACTTTTTCCTGATCAAATTCTGCGCTGGCCCCGTCTAAAAGTTCGATCTCTTCTAAGAGCTGTTCCTTCTGATCAGGATCGATCACCTGATCCAGTCTTTCTTCCTCAATGCCTATTTCTTTCTCAATACCTTCCCTGGTACCTTTCATGGTATCGGAAAAGGTCAGCACCTTCCTGGTCTCCCGGTCATAAACGCCACGAAATTTCTTTCCGGAACCGATGGGCCAGTTAATGGGACAGGTTGGGATCCCCAGCTCTTTTTCAATATCGTCTAACAGATCAAAGGTATCGTTGGCGTCCCGGTCCATCTTATTGATAAAAGTAAAGATGGGGATATGCCGCATGGCGCATACCTTGAAAAGTTTTCTGGTCTGGGCCTCCACGCCTTTGGAAGCATCAATGACCATGACCGCAGAGTCTGCGGCCATAAGGGTACGGTAGGTATCTTCTGAGAAGTCCTGATGTCCCGGAGTATCCAATATGTTTATACAGTAACCGTCATAGTTAAACTGCAGCACAGAGGAGGTTACGGAAATACCTCTCTCCTTTTCAATCTCCATCCAGTCGGAAACCGCATGGCGGGCGGTGGCCTTTCCTTTCACGCTTCCTGCCAGATTGATAGCCCCTCCGTAGAGGAGGAATTTTTCCGTCAGCGTGGTCTTTCCGGCATCCGGATGAGAAATAATTGCAAATGTACGTCTTTTTGATATTTCTTTCGTATAGTCAGCCACAGTTGGCCCTCCTTCTCTATATTAAAGGTAATATGATCTCCAAAATTGCACACTGACGCTATTGTAGTATACCCTTTTGGAGGTTGTCAAGGGGCTTTTACTCATTTCCCTGGGTTCCGTCTTCCAGAGGCGTGATCACAATATTCTCCACAGGAACGCTGGTTTTCCGTTTTACAATATCTTCGATCTGGGCTCTGCTGGCATCCTCCATATAAGCCTGAGGTACGATCACATCAGCGCTGTCTCCGGTAAGGTTCACCACTACGTCTGTAAAGCCCTGGGCTTCTAAAAGAAGCTCTGCTGCTTCTTCCTGCTCCGCCATATCGGTCATATCCACCATAGAATTTACCGCTTCCTGCTTCTGATCGTCACCTAAGTTTTCATTATTGATGATTTCCAGAAGAGTCTCCTTATTGGCAGAGCGGACCTGCTCTCTGCTGACCTTTGCCTGTGCAGCAAAATTTGAAGCTCCGGTAAGGACCGCCTCTCCGGGAGTTTCTGTCTGAGAAGCATCTGTCTGGGAAGCATCTGCGGTATCTGTTCCCTCCTGGGCCTCTACATTCTGGCTTTCTGTTTCATTGGTCTCTGTTTCCTGGGCAGTTTCTCCCTCGTCCGTTCCCTGGGTCTGGTCCCCTTCTTTCCCTGCCTGGCTGTTTTCTTCCAAAAGAGCCGTCTCATCTGTCAGATCGTAGTCCAGGCTGTCGATTTCTTCTACGATCCCTTCTGTGTCGGAAGCTGCAGCGGCAGTGTCCTCCCCGTTACTTCCCAGGTCTTCCAGTGCGCTGTCCATTCCCAGATGGTTATCTGAATAATTAATGTATCCCGCCACAGCGATCATAATAGCCAGAGCCGTAATGATAACCTGATTTTTCTTGAAGATTTTTTTCATAGACATTCTCTCCTAATTCATTTTCATTACTTTAATTTTATGGGCTTCCACCTGAAATAATACCTGAACAGCTTCCTGAATATTCTGGACCACCACAGGGTCGTCCCCTCCCTGGGCTACCACCAGGACACCTGTGACCTTTGGATAGATCTCTGAGGATACATACGGGGTCTGATTTCCCCTGGAATCCCGCTCATAAACCGTTTCTGTCTCGTCTTTTTCCACCACCTTTTCCTGGGTGCCCTCGCAGGTAAGGAAAACCTCTGCCTTCCCCACCCCCTGGACCTGTTCTAGTACCTGGATCAACCGGTTCTCCATTTTTGTCTGCCAGTCCTGAGCTGAAAGACTCTGGTCTGTCTCGGCGTTGGTTTCTTCTGTTCCTGTGTTTTCTTCATTCCTCCTTACCGGAAGTGCTATGACCAGGAGCAAAAGTCCCACTAAAAGCAGTACTCCCAGGTTTTCCTTTTTCATCCATTTTTCCAAAGGCTTCACGGTAACACCTCCTGCCCCTTTATGGCTTCTTCCCCGCTGCCCTCCCAGGTGGCCTCCCAGTCTTCCGCCTTTTTCTCCCATTCTTCCCGCTGGGTCTGAGTGTCCTGAAACTCCTGTACAAACCCCTGGATTTTATCCTCCAAACCGGTAAACTGAAAAACCGGAGAAAGAATCACCAGGATCAGCAGCAGCCCCATATAAAACTGCACATATTTTTTATAACTGTTTTCCGGAAGGAAATGCATCACTGCCGATGCCAGTATAAAAAAACAAGCCAGATTCTGTATCCAGGAGTAAATACTTTCCGCCATCTTCCCGCCTCCTAGTGAGAGATAAAAGATACCGCCAAAACAGCAATAGTGATCAGAAAAAGAAGTTCCACTGTGATCAATACTTTTAAAAGCAGCCTGCAGCCCTCTCCCATTGCCCACAGACAGCCGGTCATCCGCTTATCAGACACCGGCTGGAGCAGGGCCGCCAGAAGTTTATAGGCCAGCACCGTCATAGCCAGCTTGATGATGGGAGGAAGTCCCAGGATCACCAGAACAACAATGCCTGTGACCCCCAGGCAGTTGCGGATGAGCACGGCTGTTCCCAGAGCCACTTCTGTGGCGCCATCGATGACATTTCCGATACCGGGAATGGCCGCCGCCGTTTTTCCCAGGGCGTCTCGCTTCAGGGAATCCAAAGCCGGGCTGATCATGTTCTGGATCAGCTCCATACCAATGACCACCGCAGTAATAGTCTTCAACGTCCATTCCAGGACTGTTTTCAGAAGATCTGCCAGTTTTGAAAGGAAATCCTCTTTGTGCAGATAATTGATCAGCTGAATGATCACGTAAGCCTGGATACCGGGAATCACTGCATTTAAAAGAAGGGTCTGGATCAAAAAGATGACACCCAGGACCATTTCATAGAAAACCATAGCGGTAGCTGCACCGGAAGCCGCTGTTACCGCCAGAAAATAAGAAGGCATCAAAGCCTGCATAAAGGCAGTCAGATCCTCCAGGCTTTTGGACAGATCTGCGCTTAGGCTTCCGAAAGAATGGATCAGAAGCGCCAGAAGGAGCATATATACCAGGTAAAAACTGGTCTCTCCCGCCTGACTGCCGGAAAACACATTGGTAAAATTGGCAAACAAAGCTGCCAGAATCACCAGCAGCACCACCTGAAAAAGCACCTCCCGGTCTGCCAGCAGATGATCGTATAAAAAATTTTTTCCTGTCACCAGGAGAAAATCCATAGAAAAAAGCTCCTCTCCGGAAAGTATCCGCTCCAATGCTTCCCGGACACTGAAGTTCTCTTCCCCCAGCAGTTCATTTACTGCTTCCTGCATCTCTCCCAATTCCAGTCCTTCCAGGAGAGCCTCCTGGCTTTTCTCCTGTTCCCGGAGGAGTTCCTCTTCCAGAGGCTCTTCATTCTGATCTCCACTCTCCCTGGCAGCCAGAGCAGGCTCCGCCAGGAACAGAATCCCCAAAAGAAGCAGAAAGGCAAAAAGGGCTGTTTTCTTTTGTCTGCCCTTTCCCCTCATGACAGAAAACCGTGTATGGTTTCCATAAGGGCCAGGAGTACCGGCATGGATAGTACCATAATATAGAGCTTGGTAAAAATCTCGATCTGGGCTCCAATAGAACCATAACCTGCATCCTTGCAGATCCCGGAAGAAAACTGACCGATGTAAGTGATCCCTATGATCTTTAAGAGGGTAGACAGATATTCTACGTCCAGAGGCAGGTAATCCTGAATCTTCATAACAGAAGAAAAAAGGTAGGAAAGCTTGTCAGTCATATAAAAAAAGATCAGGACTCCTGCTGCCAGGCTGAGATAAACCGAATACTCCGGCCTTGTGCCTTTCAGGAAAAGCCCCAGGAGCACCCCTGTCATTCCCAGCATGACGATTCTTACCACTTCCATGCCCTCTCCCCCTTACAATGCAAATAGTTCCTGGATCGTCCGAAACAGTTCGTAAATATAAGGCAGGATCCAGAACAATACCAGGATCAGTCCTGCCAGGCTGGTAAGAAAAGCCAATTCCTCCCTCTGGCTGTGTTTCAGGATCTGGCAGAGCACAGACACCAGGATTCCCACCGCTCCGATTTTAAACAGTAAACTAACTTCCACCTGATCTCCTCCCTGCTTTTTCTGCCTTTACGCCTTCTTTCATTTAGCTTCCCGATTTAATTTTTCAGATCAGCAGGATCGCCAGAAACATTCCTGTCATAAGCCCCAGAGCCTGATACAGCTTTTTCCTGGCCGGAGCCTCCTGCTGTGTCCGTCTGATCTCGCCCTTCAGTTCTTCCAGATATAGATTTATGGTATTTTCCTGCATGGTAATATCCATATATCCCAGATCCTCCCCCAGCCGGGCCAGTTCTTCCAGATCCCTTTTTGTCAGGCTTGTATCCTTCAGATATTCTGCTGCCTTCAGGGAAAAGATTCTGGAAAAGCGTTCTCCCTGATACTCTTTGGCTGCTTTCGAAACTTCCCGCAGAAACTGGGACAGCGGAGGCCGGACCTTGTCCGCCACACGAACCATAGCCTCAGGCAGAGCTTCTCTTCGGTAAGTGATCTCCCCTAACAGGAAGTATACCATTTTCTGTATCTCCTCCAGTTCTCTCAGTCTTTTGGAATAATTCAGACTTTTCCCGTATCCCATAGCCGTACAGGAAAGGATCACCAGCAAAGCCCCTGCCGCCTTCAGCATAGAATTCCCTGTTTCCGTTTCCAGTCAAAGAGGCTGGTTCCTCTCTCGTCAAAGATTGCCTTTACCCTGCCGGCCCGGTCCTGGTGGTGGAGAACAATATACCGCTCAAAGATCCTCTCCCTGACCAGCCTCTGCATCAGAGGCTTTCGCTTAATATCCTCTATAGAGCTGCCGTGAACTGTGGCAAAAAGTTTGCAGCCGCAGTGAATCACTGACTCTATGGCATGGATATCCTCATAGTCTCCCAGCTCATCTACTGCTACCACTTCGGGAGACATGGAGCGGATCAGCATCATCATGCCTTCTGCCTTTGGACAGCAGTCCAGCACATCGGTGCGGATTCCCAGATCATTCTGAGGAATCCCCTGATAGGAGCCTCCGATCTCTGATCTTTCATCCACTACCCCGACGGATACTCCAGGCATATAGGAGCTGCCGCTGCTTACCTGGCGGATCAGGTCCCGGAGAAGGGTGGTTTTCCCGCATCTAGGGGGAGAAATGATCAGTGTATGGCAGATCCTGCCGTTTTTGATAATATAGGGAAGTATTGGCGAAGCACAGCCTTTTATCTGGTGTGACAGCCTGAGATTCATATAAGATATGTATTTTACGCTTTTAATCCTGTCCCCTTCCAGGACAGTCTTTCCTGCAATGCCCACCCGGTGCCCACCCTGAATCGTGATGAACCCCTGGCGGATTTCCTCTTCAAAGGCATACATGGAATAACTGCTTACATATTCCATGGTTTCCTTTAAGTCCTCTGCTCTTACGAAACATCCCTGGGATTCCTCCCGGGAAAATTCTCCCTCTCTGGTCAGGAAATACTCTTTTCCCTGATAGATCACGATCAGGGGAGCATTGACACGGAGACGGATCTCATAGACCTGGTCCATGTCAAAATGAGCCGCCAGAAGAGCCTGCCGGATGTGGGCAGGAAATAGTTTTGCGATTTCTTCCTGTTTCATTGTCCTCACCTCTTTTTAAGATATATATATGAGGACAATCTTTTTTTATGACAACAGATGGCTGGCAAAGGCTGACATCTATTTAATGATAATGCTCTTCCGGAGAAACCGGCCGGATTTCCAATGTAAGAGGCTCTTCAGCAGCCACACAGCCGGCCAGATCCTTTTCCAGCCAGAAGAACTGATGGCAGGCAGGCGCTTTCAGAGTTTTCAGATCCTGATGAAGGCCCTCCCCGGACAGCTTGATGCAACTTTCCTTATAAGTCCAGAGTTTGATAAACTCTCCGGTGCTGTCCGCTGCCTCCAGGATCTGCCGCTGCTCCCTGGCATTCATGGTTCTTTCCACCATTCTCCGAGATTTTATGGACCGTCTTTCCTGGATGTCCACCCCACAGGGCATGGAAGCCAGAGCACAGACTGCCCATCCCCCAGAATGGCTGATATTAAAATGGATCTCCGGATACTCTGTCAAGTAAGGCTTGCCGTAGGGACCCTTTCCCAACGAGGCATCCAGGAGTTCCAGCAGTTGTTTCAGATCCTTATTCTGGGGAAACAGCCGATCATAACCCAGTTCCTGAAGCCCCTGAAGGAGGAGGAGCCGGCCGCAGAGGCTCTCCCGGTGCTTCTCCTCCTTCCAGTCTTTGGTCCACTCTTCTATTTTGCCTGCATAGAGATAAATGATCCCCGTCTTCACGGTCCCTCTCTCCTTTCCGCCAGACCAGATTCCAGGAGAAATCTGGACGGCTCCAGCTTCTTTTCATGACGCTCCCCCACGTAGAAAAGAGACAGTTCTTTTCTGGCCCTGGTCATTCCTACATAGAGAAGCCGCCGCTCTTCCTCCAGATCTCCTTCTCCTGCCGCTTTCCGGTAGGGAATGATTCCTTCATTTACATCCATAATAAAGACCCGGTCAAATTCCAGGCCCTTGGCGCTGTGTAGGGTGGAGATCACTACACCTTCCTTTTCTGTGTTCTGCTGTCTGGCCTGTTCCTTCAATTTCTCCGTATACCGGGCAATATGGGAAAACCATTCGGCAAAGGTCTTAAAGCCTCTGGCGCTTTCCGCCAGTTCCTCCATTACCTCGTAAAGCTCTTCCGTGCGCAGCTTCCGATAGGCGGCATAGTCCTTCAGATATTCCTCATAGCCCACCCCGTGGCGGATATAATTAATGGCTCCGTAAGGAGTCATATCTCTTAAAGTCTTCAGATCTTCCTCCATCTGGTCGATCCGGTCGCACATCCATTCCTTTCCCTCATAGAACCACCGCAGCTCTTCAAAAGAGACAGTCTCCGACTCCAGAGCCTCTCTGGATATGTAACGGTTCGGCCGGTTCATCACCTGGAGGAACTCTTTCCGGCTCCTGTCCCCCATAGCCAGCCTCATATAGGAGATCATATTTCTGGCGATCCAGTGATCGAAAAGATTCGGGAGACTGTCCCGCATCTGGAAAGGGATCTGGTACTCCATAAGAATCTCCACCAGGAATCTGGCTCCGGAATTGGTCCGGTAAAGCACTGCCATCTCTTCGTAGGGACACCCTTCCTTCCTGGCTTTTTGGATACAGTCTTTCACATAAAGCTCTTCCTCCCGGCCCTTTTCAAACATTTTAATCACTGGTGTCGGTCCCGGGGGATTCTCTGTGTAAATTTTCTTCCGGAACCTTCTTTTATTTCCGGCGATGACCTTTCCCGCTGCCTCCAGAATCTGAGGTGTGGAACGGTAATTACAGGAAAGAAGCTCCGTCTGAACCTTTGGAAAATCCTTTGGGAAATTCATCATGATCTCCGGTCTGGCTCCCCGGAAAGCGTAGATAGACTGGTCGTCATCCCCAACAATGAAAAGGTTATTCTGAGGCGCCGCCAGCATTTTCACAATGTCATACTGGATCTTATTGATATCCTGGAACTCATCTACCAGAATAAACTGGAACTTTTCCTGCCAGCCCCGGCGGATGTCTGCTCTCTGGTCCAGCAAGTCGTAACAGTAAAGGAGCATGTCGTCAAAATCCAGTAGTCTGGCATGGCGGCATCGATTTACATACGTTATATAAATACTCCGGAAAACCTCGTCAGGACAGTTTGCGGAATAATAATGCTCCAGAGGAATCCTGGTATTTTTCACCTGGCTGATCTCCTGGGAAAGCCCCTGAAAAAACTCTTTTTCATCTTCGATCTCCAGCCGCTTTCCATAGGCGATCTCTTTGAGCATCTCATACTTCCTCTCTTCGCTGAGGATATTCTTTCCTGTAAGATGATAGGCATGACGGAGGATTCCGTAAAAAACTCCGTGAAAGGTGCCAAAAGTCACCCGGCGGTAATCCGCCTTCAGCCCGGCCTCTTCACAGAGTTTTTCAAATCTTGTCTTCATTTCCCTGGCGGCGGCCTTGGTAAAGGTCACCACCAGGATGTTTCCCGGATTTACATGATATGTTTCCAGAAGGTTCTCCACTCTTCTTGTCATGGTGGCGGTCTTCCCGGACCCGGGACCTGCCAGAAGCATCATAGGTCCTTTAAAATGCCTGACCGCCTTTTCCTGGGCACTGTTCATCTTCATAGTCTGTGGTTTTTTGCCTCCTTACGCCTGGCGGAGCTTTTCCACAGCAGCCTGAAGTCTCAGAAGACTCTCCTCTTTTCCCAGAACCTCAAGGATTTCCGTTGCTCCCGCAGGGGTCATCTGTTTGCCGGAAAGAGCTGTACGGATAGGCCACAGGATCTGGCCGTTCTTGTATCCGTTTTCCTTGGCAAAGCCGCAGAGCAGTTCATAGAGGGCATCGTTGCTGTAATCCTCCTGGTTTTCCAGCACAGGAAGGATCTTTTCCAGCACCTCTAAAGAAAGCTCCGGATTGGTTTTCATTTTCTTATGGGTATACATAGCTGCATCATATTCCGGCACCTGCTCAAAGAAGTCAATAAGATCCGGAATATCCGGGAATACCTCGATCCTGGTCTTCACCATAGCGGCAATTTTCTTCAGATCAATATCCCTGGTAATGGTCCTCTGGATATAAGGCAGAGCCATTTCATAAAACTTGTCAAAGTCCATGGCTTTCATATATTCCCCGTTCATCCAGCGAAGTTTCTGAACGTCAAATACTGCCGGAGATTTGCTCATGTGATGATAGTCAAACACTTTCACCAGTTCTTCCAGAGAAAAGATCTCCCGGTTGTCCTCAGGGCACCAGCCCAGGAGAGCCACATAGTTTACAATTGCCTCTGTCAGGAATCCCTGCTCTACCAGATCTTCATAAGAAGAATGGCCGGAACGTTTGCTCAGTTTTTTGTGCTCTTCGTTGGTGATCAGAGGGCAATGTACATAAGTAGGCACTTCCCAGCCGAAAGCCTCGTAAATACGGTTGTATTTTGGAGAAGAAGACAGGTACTCATTTCCTCTTACTACATGAGTGATCCCCATAAGGTGATCATCTACTACATTAGCGAAGTTATAGGTAGGATAGCCGTCAGACTTGATCAGGATCAGATCGTCCAGCTCGTTGTTTGGCACGGTAATGTCTCCGTAAATATCGTCGTGGAAAGTGGTGGTTCCCTCTGTAGGCATGTTAAAACGGATTACATGGGGTTCTCCTGCAGCCAGTTTTGCCTCTACCTCCTCTTTGCTCAGATGAAGGCAGTGCTTATCGTACATAGCTACTTCCTTACCCTCGATATCGGTCTTTAAGGATTCCAGCCGCTCTTTGGTACAGAAGCAGTAATAGGCGTCTCCCTGGTCAATAAGCTGCTTGGCATATTTCAGATAAATCCCCTGGGCGTTTCTCTCACTCTGGACATAGGGACCGTATCCTCCGTCTTTATCCGGACCTTCGTCATGTTTCAGTCCTGTCTCCTCCAGGGTATGGTAAATGATATCCAGGGCCCCTTCTACAAAACGTACCTGGTCCGTGTCTTCAATACGCAGGATGAAATCTCCTCCTTCATGCTTTGCAATAAGATAGGCGTACAATGCTGTCCTTAAATTTCCCACATGCATTCTCCCGGTAGGGCTTGGGGCAAATCTTGTTCTTACTTTACTCATTCTTCTCTCTCCTTATCTATGGAATACTGCAAGGCGCTCATGCCTTGTGGATAAACATGGAAAGGGGGTATGCGGTCTGCAACCATATACCCCACTGCACAAATTATACATAACCTATATTTCTTTTGCAAGGTCAAAAGAGAGAAAAATCCCTTCCTGCCCACCTATCTCACCGGAGCAAACAATACCTTTCCCGTACCCCGGTAAACATTCACCAGTCCTTCTCCGGACACAGCGGAACCCATCAGGGATCTTCCTGACCTCTCCACAGTAAAATCCAGACTGCCGCTCCAGGCCACTGCCATGTTGCCGTCGATCTTGATCACATCATCCCGAAGTGTCACTTCCACCAGTTCTTCCTTGGGACAGGGAGATTCCAGACAGAGGACTCCGCTTCCCACAATTCCCAGATTGAACAGTCCTTCATTTCCTGCCGCTGCAGAAGAAAGGGTAGAACGCATTACTGCCTTATGGCGGAGATTTGCATCGCAGGCCAGGAACATGCCGTCATCCAGGACCACAGAGCCATTCCAGTCATCCACATCCAGAAGGATAATGTGCTTATAGGTAGGCTCCAGTACCATAACCCCGTCTCCTGTGTACTCCGGCTTAATGGCGGATTCTCCCGTTACTTTTCCCCTTACGGCTTTTCCAAGCAGGTCACCGACTCCCTTGATCCCTGTGGTGGCTTTAACATTTCCCACCATCCACTGCATGGCTCCGGACTGAACCGTCACATTGGCCTGGCTCAGATCACACATAACCTGGCGCTTCCGCACATTCATGGCATTGCAGAAGTATGCCGCCATGGCGTTGGTGGGCGCTACGCTTAAGTCCCGTGCGTATTCAATCACGGTAAAAGGCCCCATAGAATCCAGTACATTGATATCATCATTATTGGTAAAATTACTGATGTGGAACATTATCCATCCCTCCCATGTCTTATATTTATAATTCCCATATATTTGCTTCCCGAAGCTGTCTGATAAATAATCAGTAAATTGTAACCCTGCACATTAATCTTTCCTTTCCCTGATCAGACATTCTTTTTTATAAAAACTGATCCCATACTTTCGGATATCCTGATATCCTTCTTCTAACAAAGTGCTGGCATACTGCTGTTTCTCGATCTGATCTAAAGCCTCCCGGCACTTGTTCTCCATTTCTTCATAGACTCCGGCAATTTTCAGTTCCAGGATCATAGCTCTTCCATTCCGGATTCCCGGCGTTTTCAGCACAATATCCGGTCTTCCCAGCCCCTGTTCCCGGTTTGAATAGACACGATACTTTTCTGAAACATTGAGAAGCCCTGTCAGAAATCCGTGATAATAGCTTTCCGAATAATCGTAAAAACTGATGGTTTCTAAAAGCTGATGGGAAAGAAAGGCTCCTGCTGATTCACAGTCTCCTTTTTCCAGATCCCGGATAAAGGGTTCAATATCTGTCTGGCTGGCTTTATGCTGAAACCATGTCAGAACACTATTGCGGTAAATATATCGTATCTCTTCATTTGGTATGGCAAGCCAGAAATAGATATTTCCCTCTTCATAGACTTCTTTTATCTTTTTTAAATAGCCTGTAAAGAAAAGGAAATTCCAGAGGTTGTCTTTGCTCTCTTCAATATCTCCGTAGGTAATATCTTCGTGAACCGGCTTGCGGATAGCTTTTCCGTCCAGCAGTTCTTCAATCTCCTCTCTGGTAGCCGGATCCGCTTCCTGAATCAGCTTCCGAACAATACTGTTGGAAGATGTGTTAGACCAGTAGGGCTTGGGAAAGGCATCATATTTTCTTACTGCTGTTTTAACGTAGTTAATAATGCTCCAGGGATTATAGATTTCCTCATCTCCAAAAGAATAGCCGTCATACCACTCTTTTATCTCCGGCATTTTTCCTTCCAGCCCATAGTAATCGGTCATTTCCCGGACTTCTTTTTCTGTAAAGCCGAAGCTGTCGGCAAAATCAGGACTTGTGATAGAAAAAATATCCAGATTATTCAGTCCTGTAAAAATACTTTCTTTGCTGATCCTGAGACAGCCTGTGATCACTGCAAATTCCAGATAGGGATTGGTCTTCAGGGCAGATTCCAGCAGTGACCGCATAAATCCCGTCATTTCCTGGTAAAATCCTTCAAAATATGCGTTTTCCAAAGGTACATCATATTCATCTAAAAGAATAATGGTCTTTTTCCCGGATTCCTTCCACAAACAATAGGACAAAAATTCCAGGGATTTGGCATATTCAATTTTCTCTGCATTTCGATTCAGCACTGCCTCAAAACGCTTTTTCTCTCCTTCCAAAAGGCCGGGAGAGTTCAACACATACGCATGTCTCCGGTATTCTTTTGCAATCTCATCAATGAGACTATCTCTTGCCATCTGAAAATCCGGCTGCCTGGACGACTTCATGGTCAGAACTATCACCGGATATTTCTGCTGATGATCCCTGCAGATTTCCTGGCAGCGGGCAATACCCAGATCCTGAAAAATATAGCTGTTATCTGTCTTTATCCCTTCCTCATTACGCTCCAGCTCAAAGAAACGCCGGATCATACTGAGATTCAGGGTTTTTCCAAAACGCCTGGGTCTGGTGAAAAGATTTACCTTTCCTCCTCTCTCCAAAAGCTCACGGATCATCAGAGATTTATCCACATAATACAGATTTCTGTCTGCGATTTCCCGAATATCCTCATAGCCTACCGGCAATATTTTTTTCATGAAATCACCTACCTCACTTATGGATAGTATACCTGCTCTTTGAAAGCATTACAACCAAAAAAGAAACCAGCCCATAAAATCCTGGCTATTATAAAGCTCTGGATCTATATGAACTGGTCTTTTCTATTGAGGCTGCACAATTCCCGTCTGCCGTCTTCTACCGCTTCTGAGCTGCCCGTGCAAATTCTTCCATAATATCTTTAACCTTCTCGATCTTATCACACCGATAGGCGTTCTCCCCGCAGAACAGCAAAGCCTCGTCCAGGTTTCCTTCTGCAGCATTGACTAAAGCCTGGGTGATACAGTAAGGGATCTTTGCAGGATCACAGGTGGTAATGCAGTGGTAGCAGTGTTTGATCCTGCATTTCTCCTTTTTTGCCTTATCGATAAACACATTATGGATGGCCCGGCCAGGCATGCCTACAGGGCTTTTCACAATGCAGATATCTTCTTTCTTTGCTTTAATATAAGCTTCTTTATAAGCAGGAGCCGCATCGCACTCTTCTGTGGTAACAAACCGGGTAGCCACCTGGACCCCGTCTGCTCCCAGAGACAGCGCATGCTTCATATCCTCTCCGTCGAAGATTCCTCCCGCTACGATCACAGGAATGTCCCTTCCTGCTTTTTCTTCGTATTCTTTGTTTTTACTGATAATAGACAGGATCACCTGGTCATAGGATTCCGGGGTAAGGGTATCCAGTTCTTCTGCGGAAAATCCCAGATGGCCTCCTGCTTTAGGACCTTCGATCACTACGAAATCCGGATATCTTTTATACTTTCTCTCCCACATCCTGCACAGGACTGTGTAGGATTTCAGGGAAGAGACTACCGGAGCGATCTTTACATTGGAACCTTCTGTATATTTGGGCAGGTCCACAGGAAGTCCTGCGCCGGAAATGATCACATCCGCTCCGGCTTCTACAGCAGTTTTCACATATTCTTCATAGCGCTGGGTAGCCACCATGATATTAAAGCCTACGATGCCGCCATTGGCAATCTCTCTGGCTGCCGCCAGTTCTTTTTTCATGGCCCTGTAATTGGCCTCAAAAGGGTTCTGATAAAAATCCGGCTCCCGCCACCCGATCTGGGCGGTAGAGATAATGCCGATGCCGCCGTTGGCCGCCACACTGCCGGCCAGACGGGAAAGACTGATTCCCACTCCCATTCCTCCCTGTATCACAGGGACTCTCGCCTCTAAATCACCGATTTTTAATCCTGTACCCATTTTACTCTCCATTTCCAAAAAGAGCTGCCATATCTAATTTATTCGGAGAGCGATTCTCCGATAACAGATATATGACAGCTCCTTTCTACTACTCTTTACATTTTCCGAAATCTGTCGTAGCGCTGGGCCGCCAGTTCTTCCCCTGACATCCCCTCTACTTTTTCTAAAAATTCAAGCATTCTGCTCTTCATATCTTTGGACAGTTCTTCCAGATTATCTTTGCAGGCCGGGACCTCCTCCGGGATCACCTGTTCCACAACACCCAGCTCCAGCAGATCTTTGGCAGTGATCTTCATGACTTCTGCAGCCTCTTTGGCTTTCTTGCTGTCCTTCCACAAAATAGAAGCAAATCCTTCCGGAGAAAGGATAGAATAAGTGGCATTTTCCATCATCCACACTTCGTTTGCAACGCCCAGAGCCAGGGCGCCGCCGCTGCCTCCTTCTCCGATCACAATAGAAAGAATCGGCACTTTCAGATCGGCCATTTCCAGAAGATTTCTGGCAATGGCCTCTCCCTGTCCTCTTTCTTCCGCTTCAATGCCGCAGAAAGCTCCCGGCGTATCAATGAAACAGATCACTGGCCGGTTGAACTTCTCTGCCTGTTTCATCAGACGCAGAGCCTTCCGGTATCCTTCCGGCGAAGGCATGCCAAAGTTTCTGGTAATGTTGTCTTTGGTGTTTCTTCCCTTCTGGACGCCGATCACTGTCACCGGCTGGCCGTCTAATACTGCCAGACCTCCTACAATGGCTCCGTCATCCCTGAACGCCCGGTCCCCGTGGAGTTCCATAAAGCTGTCAAATACAGTCTCGATATAGTCCAGACTGGTGAGACGTTTGGAATCTCTGGCTGCTTCAACTTTCTCCCAGGCTGTCATTTCTTTTTCTTTTCTTTTTTTCCTGGAATATTTTTCTTCTTTATTTCCTTCCGGAAGATTGATCCGCAGGAACTGGCAGTATCCCTTATTCCTCTGATGAAGTTTCACCAGACCGGAAAGAGTCTGCTTCAGATTCTCTCTGCGGACAATACCGTCAATAATACCATGCCCTACCAGGAATTCAGATCTCTGGAATCCTTCCGGCAGTTTCTGTCCAATGGTCTGAGCAATAACTCTGGGACCTGCAAAACCGATCAGGGCTCCCGGCTCTGCCAGGATAATATCTCCCAGCATGGCAAAACTGGCCGTAACGCCTCCTGTCGTCGGATCGGTCAGCACCGGAATGTAAAGAAGCCCTGCCTCACTGTGGCGCTTAACGGCAGCAGAAGTCTTTGCCATCTGCATAAGAGAGATGATTCCTTCCTGCATCCTGGCGCCTCCGGAACAGCAGAAAAGGATCACCGGGAGTTTCTCCTCTGTAGCTCTTTCAAAAGATCTGGTAATCTTTTCTCCTACCACATGTCCCATGCTTCCCATAAGGAATCTGGCGTCGCAGACACCCAGAACCACCCTCTGGCCGTCAATTCTGGCTTCCCCGATACGGACAGCTTCTTCCAGATGGGTCTTTGCCTGGACCTGAGCGATCTTCTCTTCATAGCCCGGATAGTCCAGAGGATTGGAATTGACAAGGCCGGTACACCATTCTGTGAAGCTCCCCTTATCCGCCACCATCTTGATCCTTGTTTTGGCTTTGATACGAAAATACCCGCCGCATTTGGGACAGATATAATAATGATTGACTACGTCCTCTTTATATAAAAGCTCCCCGCATTTCGGACATTTCACCCACAGGCCTTCCGGCACAGAAGGAGTCCCTTCAGACTCTCGGGCCTGTCCTTCTCCCTGTACTTCCTGTGTCTGAACATTAGCAGACTTTTTAAATAAATCCTTTAATCTGGACATCTCCGTGACTCCTTTATCTCAAATCTCTACTCCATGTTATAATGTTCCGGAATAAAATCAGTGGTAACATTGCCCTCTATAAAATCTTTCTGGTTCAGAATATCATACTGGAAATCCAGATTGGTCTGAACTCCCTCAATAACTACCTCTCCCAGGGTACTTCTCATCTTGGCAATAGCAGAAGCCCGGTCCTTATCATACACGATCACCTTCATGATCATAGAATCATAATTCGGGGGGATCTGGTAGCCATTAAACACTGCGGTATCGATCCGGACACCATTTCCTCCCGGCAGGTGGATATTTTCAATGGTTCCCGGACAGGGCATAAAGTTCCTGGAAGGATCCTCTGCATTGATCCTGCACTCGATGGCATGGCCTCTCATAACAATATCCTTCTGTTCTACTGAAAGGGGCAGCCCTGCTGCAATACGGATCTGCTCTTTCACCAGGTCCACACCGGAAACAAATTCCGTAACCGGATGTTCTACCTGGATCCTGGTGTTCATTTCCATAAAGAAGAATTCTCCTGACTTATCCAGGAGGAACTCAATGGTTCCTGCACTTTCATAGCCGACCGCCTTGGCTGCTCTTACTGCAGTTTCTCCCATTTTTTCTCTGGTAGCCTGGTCAATGGCACAGGAAGGGGACTCCTCGATCATCTTCTGATGACGTCTCTGGATGGAACAGTCTCTTTCACCCAGCTGGACCACATTTCCGAACTTATCCCCCAGAATCTGAACCTCGATATGTCTGGGTTCCCGGACATACCGCTCCAGATACATGGTATCATCGGCAAAAGCATTTACCGACTCTCTCTGAGCGGTATTAAAGTTCTCTACAAAATCTTCAGGACTTTCCGAAATCCTCATTCCCTTTCCGCCTCCGCCTGAGGAAGCTTTGATCATGATCGGAAATCCGATTTCTTTTGCAGCCTCCAGAGCTTCCTCTACGTTGTATACCGGCTCTTTCGTGCCGGGAACAACAGGAACTCCTGCTTCCATCATGGTTTTTCTGGCTTCGGATTTATTTCCCATTTTGTGGATGACTTCTGCGGAAGGTCCGATGAAAGCCACATTGCATTTTTCACACATTTCCACAAATTTACTGTTTTCAGAGAGAAAACCGAATCCGGGATGAATGGCCTCTGCTTTGGTGGCGATGGTAGCGCTCAAGATCCGCTCCATATTCAGATAACTCTCCTGGGGAGCCGCCGGGCCGATACAAATAGCCTCATCAGCAAGCTGGGCATGGAGAGCCTCTCTGTCCGCCTCAGAATAAACCGCAACGGTCTTGATCCCCATTTCTCTGCAGGCACGGATGATCCGCACTGCAATCTCTCCTCTGTTTGCGATCAAAATTTTCTGAAACATACCTGAACACTCTCCTAACCGATCATAAAGGTCATTTCGCCCATAACAGTGATCTTCCCGTCCTGATTTTTTGCTAC
Organism: uncultured Bacillota bacterium; assembly: GCA_949291945.1. Lineage (GTDB taxonomy): Bacteria > Bacillota > Clostridia > Lachnospirales > Lachnospiraceae > Blautia. The sequence continues at coordinate 128,485 of CASEXH010000001.1, forward strand.
GGCTTTACCTACTCCTACAGGGCCTTTTTCCTTAATGATCTCTACTTCCAGAGTCAGTACGTCTCCCGGAACTACCTTATTTTTAAATTTTGCATTGTTGATGGCGCCGAAATAAGCGGTTTTTCCCTTGTTTTCCGGCTTGCTCAGGATAGCCACTGCTCCTACCTGGGCCAGAGCTTCGATCTGAAGCACCCCCGGCATAATAGGCTCCTTGGGAAAATGGCCTGCGAAAAAGGGCTCGTTATAGGTTACACATTTTCTTCCTACTGCCCGTACTCCCGGCTCCATATCTTCGATGGTGTCAACAAGCAGAAAAGGATGTCTGTGGGGAATGATCTCCATGATCTCTTTTGTTGTCAGTTTCATTGTCTTTCCCTCCTATTTGATCACGAACAGCGGCTGTCCGTACTCTACTACTTCTTCGTTGGATACCAGTATCTTTTCTACAGTGCCGTCAAACTCAGATTCAATCTCATTCATCAGCTTCATAGCTTCTACGATAGCCAGAACCTGTCCTTTTTTAACGGTGTCTCCCACCTTTACATAAGGTTCTGCATCTGGTGAAGGTGCGTTATAGAAAGTACCTACCAGGGGGGATTTCACCACATTCCCATCTAAGGTTTCCTCCTGAACCTGCTGGGTATTCTCCTGGGCAGGAACAGAAGTCTGAACAGTCTCTGTAACCACTGCAGCGGGAACTGCGGCAACAGCCTGTGGTGCGGCGATAACTTTCGTCTGTTTATCGGTCTTCATGGAAATCTTCAGATTTCCTTCTTCCATGGTAAACTGTGTAAGGTTTGACTCGCTGACTGTATGGATCAACTCAATGATCTTTTCTAATTCCATGGTATATTCCCTCCTACTCGTGATATTTTTTAATCAGCAGGCTGGCGTTATGTCCGCCGAAGCCCAGAGAATTGGAAAGGGCATATTCTATTTCCATCTCCTGGCCCTGTCCTGTTACATAATCCAGATCACACTCTTCATCCGGTACTTTATAGCCTACGGTTTCATGAAGATAGCTGTTTTCAATTTCCTTTACGCAGGCGATAAATTCTACGGCTCCTGCTGCTCCCAGAAGGTGGCCGATCATAGATTTTGTAGAATTGACCTTTAATTTATAGGCATGGTCTCCGAATAATTTCTTAATAGCTCTTGTCTCAAAAAGATCGTTATGATGGGTGCTGGTTCCGTGAGCATTGATGTAAGTCACATCTTCCAGAGGAATTCCCGCTTCTTTGATAGCATTCTCCATGCACTTGGCAGCTCCCTCTCCGTCTTCTGCCGGAGAAGTAATATGGTAGGCGTCACTGGTTGCTCCATATCCTACGACTTCTGCAAGGATCTTGGCGCCTCTCTTCTTGGCATGCTCCAGTTCTTCCAGAACTACTACTCCTGAACCTTCACCCATAACAAAACCGCTTCTCTCTTTATCAAAAGGAACAGAGCAGCGTTCAGGATCCGGGTTGGTAGACAGTGCGGTTAAAGCGGCAAATCCGGAGATTCCCAAAGGCGTTACACTGGCCTCGGTACCTCCTGCGATCATCACATCTGCATCTCCGAACTGAATGGTCCGGTAAGCTTCTCCGATACTGTGGGTACCGGTGGCACAGGCAGTTACCACATTAATACTCTTACCTTTCAGGCCGAACTGAATAGATACATTTCCTGCAGCCATATTAGAGATCATCAGAGGCACCATCAGAGGATTTACTCTGTTGGGTCCTTTTTCCACCAGTTTTGTATGTTCTCTCTCTACAGCCTGCAGACTTCCGATGCCGGAGCCGATGGAACAGCCTACACGGAAAGGATCTTCCTTCTCCATATCCAGTCCGGACTGTTCAATAGCCTCTTTTGCAGCAGCCACTGCATACTGAGCGAAAAGCTCCATTCTTTTGGCAGCCTTAAAATCCATATAGTCTTTTCCCTGAAAGCCTTTTACTTCAGCAGCCAGGTGTACTTTATAATCGGTTGTATCGAATCTGGTAATCTCTCCAAATCCGATCTTTCCCTCTTTTAGTCCATTCCAGTAATCTTCTACATTTAATCCGATAGGAGTGATGGCTCCCATACCGGTAACAACAACTCTTTTCATATATCCTCCTACATGCACATGCCGCCGTCAACGCTGATGACCTGGCCAGTAATATAATCTGCTTTATCTGACGCCAGAAATGCTACCATTTCTGCAATATCTTTCGTCTTTCCAAATCTTCCCAGCGGAATCTGTTTACATGCGGCTTCCTTAATGTCCTCGCCCAGCACTTCTGTCATTTCTGTATCCACAAAGCCAGGAGCCACTGCATTTACAGTGATACCTCTGCTGGCTAGTTCTCTGGCCATAGTCTTGGTCAGCCCGATAACGCCGGCCTTACTTGCCGCATAATTAGCCTGCCCTGCATTTCCCAGGATACCGGAAACAGAAGAGATATTAATGATTTTTCCGCTTTTCTGCTTCAGCATCTGACGAGCGCTGTGGCGGATGGTGTTAAAAGCGCCTTTTAAATTGATATTGATCACTGCGTCAAAATCTTCTTCTTTCATACGCATGATCAGGTTATCTCTGGTAATTCCCGCATTGTTCACCAGAATATCCAGACGTCCGTATTCTTTGATGATATTCTGGATCATCTCCTGGCAGGCGTTAAAGTCTCCTACGCTGCACTGATAAACAGCTCCCTGGCCGCCGTTTTTCTCAATGGTCTCTACCACTTCTTTTGCTCTGGCTTCAGAGCCGTTATAATTCACAACAACAAAATTTCCCTGGGCTGCCAGAGTCAGGGCGATCTCTCTTCCGATCCCTCTGCTGGCCCCTGTAACTAACGCAACTTTCTTATCCAGCATATCTATCCCTCACATTTTCTGCTGCAGTTCTTCCACAGCGTTTTCAAAGTCTTCTACAGTCTGAATGTTGATCACTTTCACATTCCGGTTGATCTTTCTCATAAATCCGCTTAATGTTTTTCCAGGACCGATCTCCACAAAGGTATCTACGCCGTCCTCGATCATAGTCTCCACACACTGCTGCCAGCGGACAGAAGAAGAAACCTGGGCAACCAGCAGATCTTTGATCTGATCCTTATCCCTTACAAACTGGGCGGTAACATTGGTGGTGTATGGGATCTCCACCTCGTGAAGTTCTACATTCTGAAGGACTTCTCCCAGTTTTTCCCCTGCTCCGGTGAGCATTTTTGAATGGAAAGGACCGGAAACCTTCAGAGGGATCACCCTTTTTGTTCCTGCTGCCTTAAGGGCTTCAGAAGCTTTTTCCACTGCCTGTGCCTCTCCGGTGATCACGATCTGTCCCGGGCAGTTATAATTGGCAATGGATACGATCCCCTCAGTCTCCTGGCAGATCTTCTCGATAATAGAAGCATCTGTTCCCAGCACTGCAGACATGGCTCCTCCTGTTGGAACTGCCTCCTGCATAAAAATTCCTCTTTTCCTGACCACTGCAAAAGCATCTTCCATAGTCATTGCCTTGGAAGTGATCAATGCGCCGTACTCTCCAAGACTCAGTCCTCCTGCTGCATCAGGAGTGATTCCTTTTTCCTCCAGAACTTTCAGGATAGCTGTCTCCACTGCCAGCATGGCGATCTGGGTATATTCCGTAATGTTAATCTTCTCATTCTCCTCAAAGCAGATTTCCTTCAGATCCAGCCCGGAAATTTCTGAAGCCTTGTCCATCACTCCTCTGCATACAGGAAATGTTTCATAAAAATCCCTGCCCATTCCCACGTACTGGGCACCCTGGCCAGGGAAAATAAAAGCTGTTTTTCCCATGTTCCTACCTTCCTTATATCACCAAATATTTTGATTAACAAAGTATTTATCTAAAAGAATAGGAAGCACGCTGCTGCGGCCTCCCATCTTGTTTTTAATTTTATTCTTCTACGCCTTTTGCTTTCAGATAGTCAATAACTGCTCCAACTGTTGTCAGATCCTGTAATTCCTCGGAAGGAATCTCAACAGAATATTCATCTTCCAGAGCCATAACCAGCTCGAACAGGTCTAAGGAGTCAGCTCCTAAATCCTCTTTAAAAGATGTCTCCAGAGTAATGCTTTCTGCGTCACAGTTTAACTGTTCTGCAATGATCTCTTTCATTTTTTCTAACATGATTTCCTATCTCCTTTAAATTACATTATTCAATCCCCAATGGGAATTTTTGCTGTCATGAATACTTTGATGTTCAAAGTATATCTTCTTTCCCTATATTTGTCAACCCTTTTTATTCCGTAAATTTAATTTGCCTGGAGACGCTTAAAGCAATCCCCATTTCCAGCATCAGGAACAGGATCGACGTACCTCCATAGCTGATAAATGGAAGAGTAATTCCAGTAGTAGGGATCCAGTTCAGCACTACACAGATATTCAGGATTACCTGAAGAGCGATATGTATCATAATACCGCCAACTACCAGGGAACCGTAAAAGTCCGGCGCATTCTCTGCGATAAAAAACAGCCTGTACAAAAGATAGCCGAAAAGAATAAGCACCACCAGCCCGCCAAACACACCCAATTCCTCACAGACGATAGAAAAAATCATATCGTTCTGAGCCTCCGGCACAGGTCCCAGCTTCTGCACACTGTTTCCCAGTCCTTTTCCGAAAAAGCCCCCGCTTCCAATGGCATACAGAGCCTGCATGATCTGATAGCCCCCTTCACTGGAATACTGCTCCGGGTTCAGCCACACAAGGATACGCTCCAGACGGAAGCTGCTGAGATTTTCTGTGGAGACCACGGTATCTCCCAGAACCCACTGAAGGATCAGCCTTCCTGCAATGACCAGCACCGCCAGTACCACAGCACCGATAATAAATGGCCTTGTCCTGGGATGAGCGATAAAGATCATCAGCACGGTAATGGCTCCGATAATAATACCAGTACTTAAGTTTTCTGTAAGCTGAAAAGCTCCAAGTGCAAGGACTGCTCCTGTACATAAGAGGAAAATCGATCCACGCAGAGTTTTTACGTTTTTCCCCATCTTAATGATCAGACAGGGAATAAAGGTAATAGCTGCGATCTTAGCCAGCTCCGATGGCTGAAGCTGGATAGTGGTCCCCGGAATCACTGTCAGCCACCTCCTGGCGCCATTTACTTCCACCCCTAAAGGTGAAAACTTCACCAGCAGCATCAGTATCATAGAAATTACATAGATCGCACCGCTGGCATAATAAAGCACATGATAATCAAATCTGGAAATAAACAAAGCTCCAAGGATACTTACCACACTGATCAGCGCCTGACGTCCAAAAAAGCGCATATCATCATCATAGTTAACCTGAGAAGTATAGGCGCTGGTGCTATAGAGCATGACCAGTCCGAAACAAGTCAGCAAAACTACGATAGCAACCAGATTATAGTCATAATATCTGTTTCTTGCTGTCTTGGTCTTTTTATTCTTTTTTGGCATATTTACCCTCCGTTTAAATTCCAAACCCGTACTCCAACAATTCTGCAAAACCTGTTTTCGTACCGCTCTCCTGGTTCTGCACCCTGCGGACAAGAGCCGGATCATCGGTAATGATATTATCCACTCCCATATCCAGCATCCGCTTTATATTTCCCCTGTAATTCACCGTCCAGGCATGAACCTCTTTTCCCAGAGCATGTGCTTCCCTCACAAAGCCCTCGGTAATATAGTCATAGCGGACACTGAAAAAATCAGCGGCCGCCACCTGGGAAACACTGCCATAGCTCATCGTCATAATATACCCGGTCCGGATCTCAGGTGCAGTCTCCTTTATTTCTTCCAGGAACCGATAGTTCATGGAAGTGACCACACAGTGCTCCTCAAAATGATTCTCCCGGATCACCTGGATCACTCTCTGAACAATCCCCTTATTTTTACCATTATACTTAATCTCTATGTTTAAGTCCAGTCTTCCGAGACAAAAATTTAAGACTTCTTCTAAAGTGGGAATTTTTTCCCCTTGATACCCTTCTCCAAAAGAACTGCCCGCATCCAGATTTTCGATTTCCTCATAGGTCATTTCCCAGACTTTTTTGTCCAGACCGGTAATCCTTTTCAGAGAGTCATCATGAAGCAGGATCAGCTGCTTGTCCTTTGTCTCCTGGATATCGATCTCCGCATAATCTGCTCCGCATTCCCAGGTGTATTCAAGAGCACTTAAAGTATTCTCCGGAGCCCGCAGGGCCCCTCCCCGATGGGCGGTGATCTTGGTATCCGCATTCAGGCTCTCTAATATGGTATCATGGCTGACTGCCATAACCGTCAGATATCCCCCTTCCAGGACTACCAGCAGAAGGGTGAAAAATGTGGCGGCTTTTCGTCTTCCCAGTCTGGAAAGCCAGCGATAGCTCTGCACCAGATTCCAGAGAGGCACTTCTTCCATCCTTTTCCCATGAAATCTGGAATAGATCGTATAAGCAAAGGCCAGGGTTCCAGTTATCTGAACCCCTCCCACAAAAACTCCCATGGCCATCTGTATATACTCCCGGCCGATAAGCACACTGGAAATCTTCCCGGCCTCCGGCTTAAAAAGCATAACCGTCCCTGCCATTCCCAAAGTTGTCAGAACATAAAAGGCCGCTCCTGCTGCTGCCATGAAAACATACAGCAGCAAAAAGCTTCTGAGGATTTCTCCCCATCTTTTCTTCAGAAGCCTCATGCCCCTGACAAATTCTCGGAAGCTTTTCTCCTTTTCCAGAAGATTGTAGGGCAGAACCAGTACAGCGAAAAGGGAGAGCAGCATTCCAAAGGCCAGGAGAAAGAAAAGAAGGCTGTGGGGTTTTATCTCCTGATATATCTCCCTTACTGTAAATTCCAGAAGTCCTACATAGGAAACCTCCTGTACCAGAAAATATGCGGTAAGAAAAGGGACCGAAAAAAACGCCCAGAAGATCCAGAAAGGCTTCCCCTGCCTTAGAAACCTTACTGCACCTTTCACCCCTTCTATAAGGAAATCTCCGGCATACAATTTTCGTTTTGCACCTGCATGCTGAAACCCCAGAAGCAAAGCGCAAATTTCTATAAGAAAAAGAAAGAAAAGGAGCAAAAAAACTCCCAGGAAGAGAAAAATCGTCCAGGGGCTTTCGATAAATGCTCCATAATTTTCTGCGGTAAGATAGCTGAATCCCTGATGGGAAAGAGAAGTCTCAATAGCCATCTGCACCAGTCTCAAGGTCAGAAAAAAGGTCAGGACCCGATAGCCTGTCTCAAAAAGCAGAAGACTTCCCAGATTATATTTTATTGCCTTCCACGTATGCCTCAAGATTTTTTTCATAAGCCTGACCTCTCGTTTCTATTTTAAACTCTCTTTTTATTTTAGCAAAAATTTACAGGCTTATGCAATATCAGCACTCTTGGGTTTCACGTTTTATGCAGAATCTCATAAAATATTACTGTAATCTTAGGGCAGAGATATTTCTGTCTTTTATCTGAGAGGTTTTAAAAATGGATAATCGGCGAATGTATTATAACACTTCCCGGTCCTGCCGTATCCAGCCCAGGGAATCTGCAGATTCCTGCCGCTGCCAAAGGTCCTGGGGAGATTCCGATAAAATAGAAGACACCTGTATTTATAACCATGCAGATGAACTTCCTCTGGCAATGGCCTATGTGCCCTGTCAAAAATTCCAGCATACTTTTGACCTTTGCAAAGGTTTCCAGATGGGTACCATTTTCCCGGAGCTTTGCAAACCCTTCTGTGGAAAGCGGGGTGGATGCAGATGAATAAAAATTGTAAATATTCCAGAGAGCAGTTAATGAATACCATCAACCAGGTAAGCTTTGCCGTAGACGATATCAAACTTTATCTGGACACCCATCCGGATGATGAAAAGGCATTGGAGTTTTTCAAAGAAAAAGTTATGGTCCGGAATGAAGCCCTGAAAGAATATGCGGCTCAATACGGTCCCCTGACCATTGACACCGGGGACGATGCCTGCAGCCGGCAGTGGGACTGGGTCATGCAGCCATGGCCATGGGAAGGAGTGTGTTGAGTCATGTGGAATTATGAAAAACGTCTGCAGTATCCTGTTCATATTAAAACTCCCAACGCCAAAATCGCCAAGATCATCCTTACACAATATGGGGGCCCTGACGGCGAGATGGGAGCTTCCATGCGCTATCTGTCCCAACGTTTTGCTATGCCGAACCGCATTGCCATGGGAACATTAAATGACATTGGCACCGAAGAGTTGGGGCATCTGGAAATGGTATCCACCATTGTCCATCAGCTGACCAGGAATCTGTCTATGGAAGAGATTGAAAAATCCGGCTTTGCAGACTATTATGTGGATCACACCGTAGGGATCTGGCCCCAGGCCGCAGGGGGAATTCCTTTTAATGCCTGTGAATTTCAGTCCAAAGGGGATCCTATCACTGATCTCTTTGAAGACATGGCTGCCGAACAAAAGGCCCGGACTACTTATGACAATATTCTCCGGCTGGTGGATGACCCTGATGTGTTAGATCCTATCCGCTTCCTTCGTGCAAGAGAGATCGTTCACTTCCAGCGTTTCGGTGAAGTACTCCGCTCTGTCCAGGAGAATCTGGATTCCAGGAATTTCTATGCTTTTAATCCCAGCTTTGATATGCCCTGTAAAGCGAGCTGCAAAGACTGTGATTTAAAAAAATAATTTCTTGGGTTAAACCCTGCGGTGTGCAGCCAGATGCACCACAGGCAAAAAACGCTTCCTGCATACAAGATATTCATCTGTATGCAGGAAGCGTTTTTAACAGCCATGATGGTGGCCGCAGTTTCCGCCTTCTCCATGATGATGACCGCAGGATCCATCCTCTCCATGATGGTGACCGCATCCCTGGCCTTCCTGGTGATGGTGATGATTGCAGGTAGTCTCCGGATCATAACTGAGACTTCCCTTTAAGAAAGCTTCTACCTGAAGATCCGCCTCTCCGCTGGCACCGGGATAAAGACGGATTCCTGCTTCTCCCAAAGCATTCCTGGCACCGCCGCCGATCCCGCCGCAGATAAGGACATCTACTCCCATATCTTTTAAAAATCCTGCCAGGGCTCCGTGACCGGTGCCGTTGGTATCTGCAATTTCCGAGTTTACAATCTTCCCGTCTTCTGCGTTATAGATCTTAAACTGTTCTGTGTGTCCAAAATGCTGATACACCTGTCCGTTTTCATAGGTAACTGCTATCTTCATCTTGTCTGCTCCTCTCCCGCCTATGTCCATATCCTCCTGTTCCCCCAGGCAGTAATTGCCGCCATGGATCCTTAATGTTGCTGCTTCGGCAAGAAACCGGGCTGTTTTTTTTCTGGCCTCTGTGTACATAGCCTGGACTGTAGCCCGCCCCACTCCCATTTTCCGGGCACATTCTTCCTGGGTCAGGCCCTGATAGTCGATAAGCCGCAAAGTCTCATATTCCTCAACGGCCATCAAAATCTCGTGGCCTGTGCAGCTTCCCTTTTCCGGCATAAATTTTTCGCATATGGGAAGGCTTCTTACTCTTTTGGGTTTATTTGGTCTGGGCATAAGGTTTCCTTTCTATTATTAACATATGCTTATTATAGCATATTATTAGTATATGTCAATAATTAGTGATTGGCTTTTTTCAGGATTTCCAGTATATCTTTCTGATGAAGTTCTTTAAATTTCGCCACAGTAAATGTGTCATTGCCGGTAGCTCTTGCCGCCATATCTTTCAGTTCTTCCTCTGGTCTTACGCCTATTTCCAGTTCTCCGATAGAAACCGGCATATGAAGGGAGCGGAAATAGTCTACCGTTGCTTTTATTCCCAGCTTTGCTGCCTGTACCGGATCTTCCTCTCTGATATCCCATACACTCCCGGCATATTTTGCAAACCGCTCCGGTTCCTCCATATAAACATACTCCGCCCAGGCTTCCCACACTGCAGAAAGGCTGGCTCCGTGGGCTACATCATATTTTGCGCTGAGCTCATGGCCGATCTTATGAGGACCGAAATCCTTCTGAGCTCCAAGACCTGTAATACCATTATGGGAAAGGCTGCCGCACCACATTAACTCGCTCATAGCCTGATAATCCCTCTGGTTTTCAAAGGCCTTTCGTCCGTTCCGGATCACCGTCCGCAGCAGACCCTGGGCGATCTCATCTGTCATCTCATTTCCCTTGCTATGGGTAAAATATCGGTCCAGCGTATGCATCATAATATCTACGATCCCGCAGGTCACCTGATACTTTGGAAGGGTATAAGTAAGTTCCGGATCCATAATAGCAAATTTCACTCTGTTAAACTCAGTACTCAATCCCTTTTTCCTTCCTATCTTTTCATTTGTCAGCACAGCAGAGTCGCTCATCTCACTTCCTGCTGCAGAAATCGTCAGCACCACTCCTACGGGAAGGCTTTTGGTTAAAGGCGCTTTTTCTGTCCAGATATCCCAAAGATTCAGATCCGGGTTTGCTGTTCCGTGGGCAATACCTTTCGCCGTGTCAATAGCACTGCCCCCTCCCACTGCCAGGATAAAATCTGCCTGCATATCCAGGGCCTTTTTTACTCCTTCTTCTGCCAGAGAAAGCCTTGGGTTTGGCTTCACTCCGCCCAGGCCCTTCCATACAATGTTTTCTTCCTCCAGCTCTTTCTGGATCTTCCCCAGAAGTCCGCTTTTTTTAGCACTTTCTCCTCCATAGACAAGAAGTACTCTGGTTCCTCCCCATTTTTTCACTGCCTTTCCTGTTTTTTCTTCTGCGCCTCTTCCAAATATCACTTCTGTAGGTGCGTAGTATACGAAACTTTCCATGTTCTTCCTCCTCTTTCATATTTTATCTCTGATAAATCTGTCCGTTTTCCCGCCTCATGCAGGAATGCGCTTTATCAATATAGTTTATTATAAGATACATTTTTCCCTAATTCTACACTCCCTATAATTTTTCATAATTTTTACCATATCTTCTCCAGATATATGATACAATGATCAAGAGAACATATGAAATATAACAGGAGGTAGCGATATGGAATACCGCACAATGGAAAAATTAGGAGTATCCCCTTCTCTTCTGGGATTTGGCTGTATGCGATTTCCTGTAAATCCAGATGGTTCCATCTGTGAAGCCCAAGCAGAAGAAATGCTGGATACCGCCATCAAAGCAGGAGTGACTTATATAGATACTGCTTACCCTTATCACAACGGAGACAGCGAGCCTTTCGTTGGAAAAGTTTTGAAAAAATATGACCGCAAGAGTTTCTTTCTTGCCACTAAACTTCCTATGTGGGGTGTAAATTCCTTAGATGATGCCAAAAGAATCTTCCAGGAGCAGCTGGAACGCCTTCAGACCGAATACATAGATTTTTATCTTCTCCACTGCCTGGATAAAGAAAAATGGGAGAAAACCTTAAAGCTGGAGCTGATTCCCTATATGGAAGAACTCCAGAAGCAGGGAAAAATCCGTTTCCTGGGCTTTTCTTTCCATGATGATTTTGAAACTTTTAAGAGCATCCTCACTTACCGGAACTGGGATTTCTGCCAGATCCAGTATAATTATGCGGATACGGATATCCAGGCAGGGGACAGAGGCTATGACCTGGCAGAAGAGTTGGGAATCCCTATGGTGATCATGGAGCCTGTAAAGGGAGGCTCTCTGGCTTCTCTTCCGGATGAAGTAACGGCTCCCTTTAAAGATTACAATCCCGAAGCAAGCACTGCTTCCTGGGCACTGCGCTGGGTAGCAAGCAAGCCTAATGTAAAGGTGGTTTTAAGCGGCATGTCCACTCCGGAACAGGTAGCAGATAATCTTCAGACCTTCCGGTCTTTCCGTCCCCTTTCTCTGAGAGAAAAAGAACTGGTTGCCGAAGTTTCCAGACGGATCAAGCAGCGTACAAGAAACGGCTGTACCGGCTGCGCCTACTGTATGCCATGTCCTTTTGGAGTAAATATTCCCCAAAATTTCCATATTTGGAACGAACTGGCAATGTATGGAAATAAAGGAAAAGCAAAGCAGGCCTATTTCAAAGAACTGACAGAGAAGGAGCGGGCGGATCAGTGCCACGAATGCGGAAAATGTGAAGAAGTCTGTCCTCAGGGCCTTTCTATCCGGGAAAATCTGAAAGAAGTATCCAAAGAAATGGAAACTCTAAAGTAACTTTCCTCTAGTTTGGTTTAGTTATTTTCGAGACGATGTACAAGCAAATATCACCGGCAGCCCGGCCTTTGCGCCCGGCTGTCGCAAAAAAGAGCCGCAGGTCAGGGATCTTTCCCTGATCTGCAGCTCTTTTTTAGTTTCTATGGAAAAGCCCTCCCGGCTTTCCATGAACTTTTCTGTTGTTTTTTATTTTGTTTCCAGATCAAATCCGAAATATCTCACTGCATTGTTGTAAGAAATTCCTTTTACGATCTTTTCCAGATTCTTCATATCTTTCGGATATTCTCCGTTCTCTACCCATCCCCCGATCAGTTCACACATAATTCTTCTGAAATACTCATGTCTCGGATAGGACAGGAAACTTCTGGAATCTGTCAGCATTCCGATGAAGTTGCCCAGCAGTCCCAGGTTTGCCAGGGATGTCATCTGTTTCATCATACCGGTCTTATTGTCATTAAACCACCATGCAGAACCCTGCTGGATCTTTCCGATCGCATCACTGTTCTGGAAGCAGCCGATAATGGTTCCGATCGTCTCATCATCTGCCGGATTCAGGCTGTAAATAATCGTTTTCGGCATCTTTCCTGACTCATTGACTGCATTTAAGAAATCTGCCAGCTGGTCGGCCGGTGTATAATTGCTGATGCAGTCGAATCCGGTATCCGGACCCAGTTTTGCATACATAGCCTTATTGTTATCTCTCTTACAGCCATAGTGGAGCTGCATTACCCAGCCTTTTTCCCCGTATTCCGGAGCAAGGAACAGCATAAAGGCTGTTTTAAACTTGGCAGCGTCTTCTTTGGAAACAGGTGCTCCGGCTAAAGCTCCCTGGAAAATTTTCTCTACTTCTTCCTCAGAAGCAGGCACATACATCACATAGTCCAGACCATGATCAGAAACCAGACAGCCCATGCTGTGGAAGAATTCCATTCTCTTCTTCAGGGCTTCTTTCAAATCTGCAAAGGTCTTGATCTCTACGCCTGAAACTTCAGCCAGCTTCCGGATGTATTCCTGATATCCCGGTTTTTCCAGATTCATAGCCTTATCCGGTCTCCACGCCGGAAGAACCTGTACATCAAAAGACTCGTCCTCTTTAATTACTTTATGCCATTTCAGGTCATCTACCGGATCATCTGTAGTACACAGAAGGGTAACATTGGACTGTTTGATCAGGTTCCGCACGCTCATAGAATCTTCCTGAAGCTTTGCATTACACAGATTCCATACCTCTTCTGCTGTCTCGCTGTTGAGAACACCGGTATAGCCGAAAAATCTCTGCAGTTCCAGATGACTCCAGTGGAACAGAGGATTTCCGATGGCTTTTTCCAGAGTTTCCGCCCATTTCTGGAATTTTTCTCTGTCCGGTGCATCTCCGGTAATATAATACTCTTCCACACCGTTAGAACGCATCTGGCGCCATTTGTAATGGTCGCCTCCCAGCCATACCTGGGTAATGTTCTCAAATTTTCTGTCTTCTGCGATTTCCTGGGGATTAATATGGCAATGATAATCCAATACAGGAACCTGTGCCGCAAAATCACGGTACAGCTCTTTGGCTGTCTCTGTACTCAGTAAAAAATCCTTATCCATAAATGGTTTCATAATACGAACCTCCTTTTCTAATAATTTACAAAATTTTTCAGGTATTTGTCAACATATCCTGTAAGATTTACGAAAAGTTCTAAAAACTGGTTTGTACTGACTTTATACGTAGCCCATCAGACTTGGCAGCCACAGACTAAGCTGCGGGATATAAGTTACCAGCATCAGTACAATAAAGATGGCCAGGAAGTACCAGAGAAGCTGGCGGAATACGGTCTCGATCTTCACCTTTCCTACCTTAACACCTACAAACAAGGTAGTTCCCACAGGAGGTGTGATGGTTCCGATACAAAGATTGAAGATCATCATAATACCAAAGTGGATGGTGTTCATTCCCAGAGCTGTGCATACCGGCAGGAAAATCGGTGTAAAGATCAGGCAGGCCGGTGTCATGTCCATAAAAGTACCTACGATCAGCAGGATAACATTGATAATAAACAGGATCACAAATTTGTTGTCGCTGATAGCCAGCAGTCCTTCAGAAACCAGTGACGGGATATTTGTAAAGGCCATAACCCAGGACATAATGCTGGAAACGCCGATGAGGAAAATAATGATACCGGTCATCTCAGCACTTTCCTTGAGGATCTGGGGGATTTCTTTGAGCTTAATGGATTTATAGCCGAACAGAGACAGGAGCAGACTGTATACCACTGCTACCACAGACCCCTCGGTTGCTGTAAAAATTCCGCCGATAATACCGCCGATAACGATTATGATCAGCAGCAGGCAGGGAATTGCTTCAAGGAGAACTTTGATCTTTTCTTTTCCGGTAAACTTGCTGGTGCTTCTGTAGCCTTTTTTCTTGGCGATAAAATAGATCACTGCCATACAAGCCAGTCCCCAGAGGATACCCGGGATATAGCCGGCCATAAACAGAGCCGCCACAGATGTGCCGCCGCTTACCAGAGAAAAGGTGATCATAACATTGCTGGGAGGGATCAAAAGCCCTGTAGGAGCTGTAGCAATATTGGCTGCTGCAGAAAAGTTCGGGTCATAGCCTTCGTCCTTCTCAATAGGACCGATAATGGAACCCATAGCAGAAGCTGCCGCTGTACCGGAACCGGAAATAGCGCCGAAAAGCATATTTGCTACAACGTTTGTGTGTGCCAGTGCTCCGGGAGCACGTCCTGTAACTAATTTTGCAAGGTTGATCAGACGGACTGCGATACCGCCCTTATTCATAATATTTCCTGCCAGGATAAAGAAGGGAATGGCCAGCAGACTGAACACAGAGATACCGGAAAAAATTCTCTGGGCTCCTGTCAGAACTGCTACACTGGTATCCATAACAGGCAGGATTGCGCAAATGGAGGAAATTCCAAGGGCAACTGCAATAGGTACACCGGCAATCAGCATGATCACCAGCAGTACCAGAATAATTAAACCTGAAAGTAATGCTGTACTCATATTTAATCTCCTTTCCTATTCTTCTTCTGTCGGCCTGCGGTCAATTCCCATTGCCAGGTCAATGATATTCAGAACCGAATAAATTGCGATCAGAACACCGGAAAGGGGAACCACGATATAAACCACACCCATTGGTATGCCAAGAGAGGCCGTTACCTGGGTCATAGAAAGCTGCATAATGGTATAGCCGCCCCAGACCATAACACTGACAGAGAAGATCATGATCATCAGTTCAATGACGATCTCCAGGATTTTCTTCGGAACCCCTGTGAGCTTATCCGCAATAAATCCCATGCGCATATGATCTCTTTTTCCGAATACCAATGCGGAGGATAAAAGGGCCATCCAGGAAAAGCTGTAGGTCAGCAGCTCTTCGGAAACTGTACTTGGACTGTTAAAAAAGTAGCGTGTCACAATCTGATATGTACCAACCACTACCATGGCTGCAAAAACAATGGCACAGGCAGAACTTAATACAACATCGATCACTTTTCTGATTTTTTCTAAAGCTTTCATAATTATTCCGCCTCCTCATCTGTATATTTCGCATTGATTTCCTGAATATGGTCATAGATATCGCCGATATGCTCATTATCCGCCAGCATATCTTCCTGAACGCCGGCCACCTGGTCTTTAAAGGCCTGGATATCTACATCAATAAACTCTACGCCCATATCTTCTTCTGCGATCTTTTTGGCTTCTTCTACCTGTACATCCCACTCTTCCAGCTCTACTTCTGTGGAAAGTCTGGCAGCCTCTTCAAATACTTCACGTTCTTCATCGCTTAAACTGTTCAGGAATTTCAGATTTCCGATGAGCATATCCGGAACCATCTGGTGTTTATTGTAGGAAAAATACTTTGCCACTTCTCCGTGCTTATTGTTGGTCAGAGCAAGCTCATTATTCTCAGCGCCATCAATCACTCCCTGCTGGATAGCTGTATAAACTTCTCCAAAACTCATAGGAGAAGCTGCAGCGCCAAAAGCTTCCATCATCTGTACGCTGGCCGGACTCTGCTGCACACGGATTTTCAGCCCCTTTAAATCTTCCGGTGTATGAATCGGCGTCTTGGCGTAAAAATTCCTGGTACCTGCATTGTACCAGGTAAGTACACGGAATCCCGCTTCATCTGTAGATTCATAGATCTGGTTCATATATTCGGTGTCATTCATAACCTCATGATAGGCCTCTTCCGAAGTAAACAGGTATGGCATACTGAAAATCTCATACACATCTGCAAAAGTCTCCAGATTTGCAGTACCTGCCACAACAAAGTCAATGGCTCCTGTCTGGGTCAGCTCGATAGCTCTCTGGGCAGATCCCAGGATTTCGTTTGGGAAAATCTGCACTTCATATTTGTCTCCCAGATTCTCCTCCACATATTCCTTAAATTTCAAAAGTCCGAGATGTTCCGGATGGGTCTCAGACTGGGCATGGGAGATACGAATGATCCTTTTTCCTCCGGTAACGGAAGAACAGCCGCTCATCCCCAGTAACGTGGTAATACCCATTGTTACGCATAGGGCTGCGGCTAAAATTCTTTTTATTCCTTTCATATTCTTTTTCCTTCCATATATTTGTTTTAAAAATTTGTAGTACGACGCTTTACAAAGCAGCATGGGATAGTTTTTTTATGCCGTACCGGATGACCGTTTAAAGCCATCATCATAGAGTCTACAGCAGTTTTACAAAGCATTTCGCTGCGGCTGTCAATACTGGACAGTTCAGGTTCACAGCAAACGGCAAGTTCTGAGTTATTAAAACCTATGATATTGATATCCTCTGGAACAGAAAGCCCTTTTTGTCTGGCATATTTCACAGCTCCTACTGCCAGTCCGTCATCTGTAGCCACCACTGCATCAAATTCCAGATTTTCCTGTGCCAAAAGCCTGTCCCGTACTTTCAGTATCTTATTCTCTTCAAAGATCTCCAGCTCTTTTCGTACAGGAAGGTCATTATCCCGCAGCGCTTCCTCATAGCCTCTTATTTTTTCTGCAGCGCTGTAAGAATTAGAATCGTACAAAAACAAAATGCGTTTCCTTCCGGCTTCTGTTAAAGCAGAAACTGTATCATACATAATCTGATAATTATCAGAAAGAACACAGTACACTCCCTGGCAATGGATATAGCCATTGATCAGGAAAACGGGGACTTCCCTGGCTGCTCTGGCAATATACTTTGTAGAAGCTTCCTCTCCGTCTCCCGCATAGTGAGACCCTACCAGCAGCAGGGCATCAATACGCTTTTTCAGAATAAGTTCTACTGCATTTACCTTATCCTGATACTGATATCCACTGCAGTATAAGATACAGTCATAACCGTATGTACGCAGGCTTTTCTCCAGATATGCCACAGAGCCTGCCATATAGTCATCAGAGACATCGGGACAGATGATTCCTACTGTTTTCATAGAATTCAGTCCCAGACCCCTGGCGAATACATTCGGCGTATAATGGTTTTCTTCCATAACCGCCCGTACCTTTGCTTTTGTTTTTTCGCTGACCTTAGGGCTGTCGTTTACTACTCTGGATACCGTAGCGATGGATACACCCGCAAGTTCTGCGATATCATAGATATTCATGTATGTGTTTTCACTTCCTTTGCCGTAATTTAATGTAAGCCCTTACATCTTTACTTCATTATAATTCCTAAATCTATCCATTGCAAAGAGTTTTTCCTTGAATTTTTCACAATTTTTTCGCTACTTTTTTATGCATTTTTCATATTTTTATTTTTTTTAAAAAATTTCTATTGACTGTGCTTTCTTTTAGGATTACATTTAATGTAAGCCCTTACATTTTTAATCCACATGGAAATTGCATTTGTTGCAGGAGGAAGATCAAAATGCAAAAATACATTAAAATTCATCCGGCGGACAAGGTTGCTGTAGCCCTCTGTCCTTTGCCGGCGGGAACCGTAATTTCTATTGACCATAAGGAAATTACTCTTTCCGAAGATATCCCCCAGGGACATAAATTCGCCCTCTGTGATCTGGCCCAGGATGAACCGGTGATCAAATACGGATATCCTATCGGCCTGACCAAAGAACCGGTAAAGGCCGGCTCCTGGGTCCATGTACATAATATGAAGACTGCTCTGGGAGACCTTCTTACTTATACTTATGAAAAACAGGATACCGTTCTCACTCCCACTGAGGAACAATTTTTTCAAGGTTATAAAAGGCCGGATGGTAAAGTTGGTGTGCGCAATGAGATCTGGATCATTCCCACCGTCGGCTGCGTCAACAATGTGGCAGAGACTATTGAAAAGCAGGCCCAGCCTCTGCGAAAAGGAAGTATTGAAGCTATTGCTGCATTTCCCCATCCTTACGGCTGTTCACAAATGGGAGATGATCAGGAAAATACCCGCCGCATTCTTGCCGATCTGATCACCCATCCAAATGCAGGAGGGGTCCTGGTTCTGGGACTTGGCTGTGAGAACAGCAACATTGACGTCCTGAAAGACTATATCGGAGACTATGATGAGAAACGGGTAAAATTCCTGGTATGCCAGGATTCAGAGGATGAAGTGGCAGACGCTCTGAAATTGATCGAAGAATTAGTGGAGTATGCGGCTCCTGCCAAAAGAGAGTCTGTAAGCTGCAGGGAACTGATCATCGGCATGAAATGCGGAGGTTCAGACGGGCTGTCAGGAATCACTGCAAATCCCACTGTGGGAGCTTTCTCCGACCTGCTGATCTCAAAAGGAGGAACCACCATCCTGACAGAGGTGCCTGAAATGTTCGGTGCAGAAACGCTTTTGATGAACCGCTGCGAAAACCGGGAATTATTTGAAAAAACTGTAAATCTCATCAACGACTTTAAGAACTATTTCAAAAGCCACAATCAGACCATCTATGAAAACCCTTCTCCCGGAAATAAGAAAGGCGGTATATCCACCCTGGAAGATAAATCTATGGGCTGTACTCAGAAATCCGGCAGCGCCCCGGTGCGGGGAGTTCTGGCCTATGGGGAAAAAGTCTGTGAGAAAGGTCTGAATCTTTTAAGCGCTCCCGGAAACGATCTGGTTGCCTCTACTGCCCTTGCAGCTGCCGGCGCCCATATCGTGCTTTTCACCACCGGCAGAGGAACCCCCTTTGCTTCCCCTGTGCCTACCGTTAAGATTTCCAGCAATACGGCTCTTTCTAATAAGAAGTCCAACTGGATTGACTTTAACTGCGGAACCATGGTGGAAGGAACGGATCTGTCTGTTCTGGGCAAACAGCTTTTTGATTATGTACTGGCTGTGGCCTCCGGCGAGGAAGTCAAGTCAGAAAAAGCCGGCTATCATGATATGGCGATTTTTAAACAGGGCGTAACCCTGTAACAAACTTCTGGCATTTAGTCTGAAAAGAAAAAAGGAGACATGGATTATGAAAAAATTAAGCTATGCAACCCTGGAAGAGCAGGGTTATGAAGGATATCTGTTGAAAGAGGCTCCGGAACGGGTGCTCCAGTTCGGAGAAGGAAATTTTCTCCGTGCCTTTGTAGATTATTTCATCGACATGATGAATGAAAAAGCAGACTTTAACAGCAAAGTTGTCCTGGTACAGCCTATTGCCAATCACGGCAATTTCAGTCTGGCTGATGTGATTAATGAACAGGAAGGTCTCTATACCCTGTATTTAAGAGGCTTTGAAAATGGACAGAAAGTCAATGATAAGCGGATCATCTCCTGTGTCAGCCGCTGTCTGAACGTACATAGTGATTATGAACAGGTAATGGCCTGTGCTGAGAATCCGGATCTGCGCTTCATCACCTGCAACACCACCGAGGCGGGCATTGCCTATGATCCCTCCTGCAAATTTACAGAAACACCTCCTTCAAGCTATCCCGCCAAACTGACCCAGTTCCTCTACCGCCGTTTCCAGGCTTTTGGAAACCAGGAAGGAAAAGGCTTTATCATTCTGGCCTGCGAGCTCATCGACAACAACGGAAAAGAGCTGGAAAAATGTGTGCAGAAATATGCAAAACAGTGGGAGCTTGGAGACGATTTCATTCAGTGGATCGAAAAAGAAAACATCTTCTGTTCTACTCTGGTAGACCGGATCGTTACCGGCTATCCCCGGGCAGAAGCCGCAGCCATCAATGAAGAAAACGGATACGAAGACAATCTCATCGATACAGGAGAAATCTTTGGCTTCTGGGTTATTGAAGGTCCTCAGTCTTTGAAGGAGGAACTTCCCTTTGCCAAGGCCGGCCTTCCTGTTCTGATAACCGATGATCATAAGCCTTATAAACAGAGAAAAGTCCGTATCCTCAACGGTGCCCATACCTCTATGGTCCTTGGCGCTTATCTTGCAGGCCAGGATATTGTCCGGGACTGTATGCATGACGATACGATCCTGAATTTTATGAATAAAACCATCTATGAAGAGATCATTCCAACCTTGTCTCTCTCCGAAGAAGACTGTAAAGACTTTGCTGCGGCAGTAACAGAGCGTTTCAAGAATCCATTCATAGACCACGCCCTCCTGTCCATCTCCCTGAACTCCACTTCCAAATGGAGAGCCCGGGTATTGCCTTCCCTGGAGAAATATGTAGAAAAATTCCATAAACTGCCTGCCTGTATCACAGCTTCCTTTGCTTTCTATATCCAGTTCTACCGGGGCACAGAGCTGACAGATTCCGGCCTTAAGGCAGTGCGGCCAAAGGGTGACGCTTATACCATCTCTGATGACAGATCTGTACTGGAATTTTATTATGCACACAAAGAAGATTCTGCAAAAGATCTGGTACATGCAGTATGCACCAATACAGATTTCTGGGGCAGGGATCTGACAGAGCTCCCAGGCTTTGAAGAGGAAGTCACCAGGATTCTGGAATATGTAGAAAAGAACGGTACTTACAGTGAAATGAAAGCCTGCCTGTAACTTTACAGGCAGCTCCTCCCTTCTTTTCCGAATAAGGCCCCATCTTGTATTTACAACCGGCCCTGTGTTAGAATAGAGTGGAAAAGAAATCAGAGGAAAAGAGGTAGAAGACCATGAAAGTACGAATGGCTCAGGAAAAAGACATAGCACGGATCCACAGTCTGCTGGCTCAGGTGGCCATGGTCCATCACAAAGGCAGGCCGGATCTGTTTAAACCGGGGAAAAGCAAGTATACCGATGAAGAATTAAAAATTCTTCTTCAGGACAGCAGCCGTCCTATACTGGCGGCAGTAGATGAAAACGACTGTATGCAGGGATATGCTTTCTGTATATTTCAGCAGTATAAGAATCACAACATTATGACAGATATCAAAACCCTGTATATTGACGATCTGTGCGTGGATGAGACCATGCGGGGAAAACATATCGGAAGGCTGCTGTATAACGCCGCTCTGGATTATGCCAGGGAACATGGCTGCTATAATCTGACCCTGAATGTGTGGAGCTGCAATGAAAGCGCCATGAAGTTCTATGAGTCCTGCGGTCTGAAACCTCAGAAAGTAGGGATGGAAATCCTCCTTTAAAACCAGTATAATATATCAAAAGGCGTCATAAAACAGATTGCTGAAAACTTTTCAAAAATCTGTTTCATGACGCCTTTTTCTATGCTTAGTCCTGGTTCTTTACCACTCCAGCAGAGAAGCGCCCCAGGTCAGTCCTGCGCCGAATCCGGAAAGAACAATCTTGTCTCCTCTTTCCAGCATGCCTTTTCGGTTCATTTCGTCTAAAAGAATGGGAATGCTTGCCGCTGATGTATTTCCGTAAAAATGAAGGTTCATAGGGAATTTCTCTTCCGGCTCTTTCATTCTCCTGGCAACGCTGTCGATGATCCTGCTGTTTGCCTGATGGAGTACATAATACTTGATCTCTTCCTTAGGAGTCCCTGTTTTTTCCAGAAGTGTTCCGATACACTCAGGAACCTTTTTAACCGCAAATTTAAACACCGGCTGTCCTTCCATATAGATGTAGTCTGTCTTCTGCTCATTGGAAAATAAAAAGTTACTGGTTTCTCTGGCTTTACAGGTAAGCACCGGACCCTGGCGGCCATCGGAGTACTGAACCATATCGATCATTCCCTGCTCCTCTGCCTGGAGCACAGCAGCCCCTGCCCCGTCTCCAAAAAGAACACAGGTACTTCTGTCTTCCCAATCAATAAGCTTTGACATAGTTTCCGCACCTACAAGAAGCGCTTTCTTATAAACCCCGGCGTTCATATAAGCCTGCACGGTGTTCAGGCCGAAAAGAAATCCTGAGCAGGCAGCACTGAGATCAAAAGCCACTGCATTTTCCGCTCCCAGGGCATCTTGCACACAGCAGGCTGTGTTTGGAAAGAAATAATCAGGAGAACATGTGGCTACAATGATCAGGTCCAGTTCTAACGGGTCTACTCCTCCGTCTTCCAATGCCTTCTTTGCTGCGGCTACAGACATGGAAACCGTAGTTTCCTCACTGGCAAGTCTTCTTTCTTTAATTCCTGTACGGCTGGATATCCATTCATCATTGGTCTCCACCACTTTGGACAGATCATCGTTTGTTACCTTATGGGCGGGAACTGAACTCCCGGTTCCGATAATTCTAGCTGTCATAGCTTTACCTCTATAATAATTCTATTGTTTTTTATTTCAAATATTTTGATATACAAAATATTCTTTTTCTAAGTATACAGGACTTCCTGTACTTTGTCAATTATCCTGTCCAGAATTCTCGTCATTATATATTCTCTGGATCTCCTTGGACAGTTCCCGGTTCAGGTCGTCCAGATCGATCCCCATGCCCTGCTGGCTTCCGTAATTTGCTGACGGCTTCGGCCTTTCATACTGTTTCTGTCCAACCGCATATTCCTGGGTCTTGTCCATGTTCAGCTTTTGCCGTTCTTTCTCTCTGGCCTCATAAATCTCTTCCAGATCTTCGTCATCATAATCCTCTGCATCAAAATGATCCTTCTTAGGCTTGGTTTTCTTTGGTTCTGACTTTTTAGACGCTTCTATCTCAGATTCCCTTCCTGAACCCCCGGCTCGCCTGCCGCCACTGCTTCTGTGATGTATGGTTTTCTTTACTACTTTCCGTCTCCGTCCAGGAAGAACAGGCCCGCCTCTTCTTCCTGACAGAGACGGCTGAGACTCTCTCCGGTTCATATAAGGCAGCGACTGAACAAAGGCGCCAAAAGCTGCCAGCACCAGCCCCAGTAAAAGCTGGGCAGCCGTAGAATCAATTCCCGCCATAGACAGGAGAAGCCCCATTCCGCCGATTCCACCGCAGAAGGCCGTAATAGCGATCACCAACTGACGCTCATAGCCCAAGGCCAACGTGCCTGCAAAAACGCCTATTACCAGGACGATCAGATGGGTCATGGCAGAAGGATTGTCCAGCATAGTAATCACCATAAAATATACAAGGCCGGTACACATGACAAAGACACCCAGTTTATAAAATACCCATGCCAAAAAACAAACGATCAAAGCACAGCCTGCTCCTGCGGCCAAAGCCAGCATCCAGTCGTTCAAAACAAAATAGCCTGCAGCAGCGCCTCCTGCACCTCCTATTGCCAGTCCCAGAAGACATCCCCAGACTTTTCTCAGACGGTATCCCATGAAACAGTTGAGGAGAGCAAAAACTGCTCCGCCAAAAGTAAACACGATCATATATTCTTGAGGTATCTGCTCCCACAGGTTCGTTAAGATGCCCCAAACCTGTTCTAACTGCATTGTCATAATTTCTCTACTTTCCTTTCAAATATACATGCTTGATATATCTCAGAGTTTCTTTTTCCCCTCTCTCAGCCAGCATCCGAAGGAGCATCTCCAAATCTTCATTAGTCTTTTTATGGACAAACCACAGTTTATCCTTGCTTTTCAGAAAATATTCCAAGGGAGATGCATCTGTATAGGTATCCGGATGGTAATTTCTGGAAGCACTGATCCGGTCCATCACCATTTCCGCAATGTATTTTCTGGGCATTGGCACTCCCCGGATAATAGTATCGCAGTCAATGCCGTAGTCTACCCAGTGTTCAAAATGATGCTTATTTCTTCCATAATGATGGATCCAGGAGGTAGAAAGGCCTGTGGCTTCCCTCTCCGCATTATTGGGGCTTCTGTTTCCCTGATAGTATTTACATCCCACAGAGAATTCTGTCCAGGAATACTTGGACAGATCATGAAGGAGCCCCTGTTTATAAAGTCCTATTTTAAAACAATATTTCATTACTAAAAGCTTGTGCCTTGTAATCGTCTTAAAATGTTTCCAGACCCGCATGCTTTTTCATCCTGCTTTCCTGCTAAAATTATAATGGTCCTTGGGGGGATTTCTATGGTTTTCTCCTTCAGAGTCTCCCCCTCCGGTTCAAAATCCCTGCTTTCTTCCTCATTAGTCGCTATGATCTTTCTCCAGCATATTTCCTTTGCTGCTCCCGGAAGGGCTATCTCATGAGGCATCCAGTGAAAATTGCAGGCCAGGAAGATAAAGTCCCTGTCTTGTCCCGCATAGTCCCCACAGTACATAACTCCCAGATATCTCTGACTTCTTCCTCGGTCCAGATACCAGGCCTGTTCTCCATGATAAGAGATATCCGGATAACCCAGAGCCTTGTAGTCGGTTCCCCTTGGTTCTGTCTCCATATGAAGAAGGGGATTCTTCTTCCGGAAAGCAATTGCCTTTTTTACAAAATCCAGAAGCTTTCCGTTCTTTTTCATGCCTCTCCAGTCTACCCAGCCGATCTCATTATCCTGACACCATGCGTTATTATTTCCCTTTTGTGAATTGCCCCATTCATCCCCCTGAAAGATCATAGGGGTTCCCTGGGAAAGCAGCAGCACGGCAAAAGCATTTTTCAGCTGACGGAAACGGAGCTGCCGGACATTCTGCTTTCTGGTAGGGCCTTCCGCCCCACAATTCCAGGTACAGTTATATTCCAATCCGTCCTGATTGTCCTCTCCGTTTTCTTCATTATGCCGCTCTTCATAAGATACCATATCCCCCATGGTAAATCCATCCTGATCTGCCAGGTAATTAATCACACCATTATAAGAGGGATTCCTCCTAAGCCGAAACAGAAACTCTCCCATCATATTTTCATCGCCTTTCAGCATATGGCGCATGCAGTAAAGAAATCCCTCATTATATTCCCCTGCATTTTTATAAGAAAGTTTTCTGCCTCCCATTATCCTCTCTCCGTTCACATCATGGAAAAACAGCTTTGTGCCGGACAAATAGGGATCTTTCATAAAAAGCTCCGGCCAGATTCCCTTTCCCATCAGATGAAAACCGTCTATATGATATTCTCTCTTCCAGTATTTAATGATCTCCAGCATCTCTGAAGGGGCGGTATCTTCTTCAAAGTAAAACTCCATAAGACATTCCAGTCCCCCCTGGTGGAGACTGTCCACCATATGCTTAAACTCCCAAACAGGATTTTTCGTAGCAGAAAAAGCGGACTTGGGCGCATAATAACAGGCGTCTCCCGTATATCCCCAGCAGTTTACCCGGGGCTTTTCATCTTCTTTTCTCTTTTCTTCTGTATAGGAATACATGCGGTCTCTCCGTTTGATCCGCAGCCGTTCCCGGTATTCATAGGCAGGCATGAGAAGCACCGCCGTAACCCCCAGATCCTGAAGATAAGGAATCTTCTGTTCCACAGCCTGGAAGGTTCCTTTTTTTCTTACCCCGGAACTTTTATGCATGGTAAAGCTTCTTACCTGAAGCTTATACAATACAGAGTCCGCCAGGGATCTGGGGTTCTCCTTCTTTTTTTTCCACACATAACGGTCTGTTTTCCATCCGCAGCACAGATCTTCGGAAACTTCTTCTCCAAACTCCTGTACATTGCACAGATATCTGGCTCTGGGATCCTGGATCACTTCTCCGTCTATCTGATAGTTATACTTGATTTCTTCACGGATCCCCTTTATTTTTACAGAGAGAACCTCCCCCTCTCTGCTCTCTTCCGGAAGGGGGATCTCCAACTTGTCCTCTTCCTTCCCGTATAAAAGCAGGGAAGCTTCTGATCCCCGGGGAACCTCCAGAGCAAATTCATAGCCATCTGGAAGTCTGCGAACTCCCGGATAGCAGGAGCATCCCGGAACTGTCTGTACTTTTTCTTTCTTCTCTCTTCCTGCAGTATTCAAACCGGCACCTCATTTCTTTTTATCAATGGATAATCTCATCAGTCTTGTTCACTTTTTCTGTACATGCCTTTTCCATATAATCATATACAGCCGGTGCTTCCATCTCATCGGTCATGGTGACAATGATGTCCCCTGCCATGAGTATGGTCCTCCCTCTGGGAATCAGCTCTGCCTCATTCCTTTTTACTGCCACAATCAGACAATTCCTGGGCCATTGCACCTGCTGGATCATCTTCCCCTGCAGCGGACTGTTATAGCAGACCACAAATTCCTGCAAAATTTTTTCCCCCGTTTTTTCCGTCACCTTCTGGCCCCGCCTTCTCAGAAGACTGTTAAGCAGGCTTTCATAAATAGGCTCTGACTTCACCCAGGAAGCCACCAGATAGGCGGTAATGGAAATTAATGACATAGACAGCATCTGGCTGACCTGCCCTGTCATTTCAAATATTAATATGATCCCTGTAATAGGTGCTCTTACAATAGCTGTAAAATATCCGGCCATGGCAAGGAGCACAAAATTACTGATATAGGATGGATCCAGTCCCATATACTGAGCGGCAAATGTTCCGTAACTGCCCCCGATAAGGGCTCCCAGTACCAGAAGAGGGAAAAAGATCCCTCCCGGTGCTCCGGAGCCAAAGGAAATCAGAGAAAACACAAATTTCAGGATCAGAAGTCCTAAAAGTGTTCCCAGGAGCATCTCTCCTCCCGCCGCCGTCTCGATAAGATCATGTCCGCTTCCCAGTACCTGGGGCACCAGAAGTCCCAGTACTCCGGCCAGAAGGAAGGGGATCAGAAGACGGCTGGTCTCATTGAGCCCTTTTGCCTTATAATAAAGGTTCTGCACCCATAAAGTCATTTTATTATAAAAAGCTCCCAGCAGTCCCAGGATCACCCCAAGGATCAGGATATGCCAGTAATACCTGGGCTGTATCTCCGCCCCGATATCAAACTGGAACACCGAGTGAAAGCCTAAAAACTGGCTGGAAACATAGTCTGCCGTAATGGAGGCGGTCATCACCGAGACCAGAACGGAAACAGAAAAATTTTTATGTATCTCTTCCAGGGAAAACATCACCCCTGCCAGAGGGGCATGAAAGGCTGCCGCCAATCCGGCGCTGGCCCCGCAGGTAAGCAGATATTTTTCCTCTGTCTTTCCCCGGTCCAGGACCTTTGATACCGCCTTTCCTGTCATGGCTCCGATCTGTATGGAAGGACCTTCTCTTCCAAGGGACAGTCCCGCCAGAAGGGAAAGAAACCCTCCCAGGAATTTAGCGGGAAGCACCCGCCACCAGACTTGTTCCAGTTTCCCGGTCATTTCCCCTTCCACCTGGGGAATACCGCTGCCGGATATCATAGGCTCCCATTTTACCAGTTTTCCCACAATACAGGCCATGAGAACCAGCAGGACAAACCAGGCCCCTGCCGCTGCCGGATTTTCTCTGGCATATCCCAGGATCACATTCATAGCTCTGCCTGCATACTCCAGAAGGACTCTGTACAGCAATACCACCAGACCGGCGATCAGTCCCACCAGAAATCCCTCTCCTGTCAATATGGTCTTAAAATGTTCTGCTCTGCGGATCGTATGGGTGGTATCCTTCTTCATTTTGCAGAACCTCCTTATCATGAATCTGTCCCGCCTTTCACAGCAGGATCATTTCCCGCAGGATATATAACCATTCTCATTATACGTGTCCCTATATGAAAATGCAAATTCTTTTAGCCCCAGGTTCCATTGCATTCTCTGATCTTATCTGATAAAATGTTAAAAGGTCAGGATTTTCCGCCCATGGTCTGGGCAGAAATCTGTGACATTTTACTAAGAAAATTCAGAAGAAAGAGGTCCAAACATGAGTGAAGAAACCTATACAACGGATATCGGAGCATGTAAACCCAGCGACTGTGCTTCCTGCACCGCCGACTGCTCCAGCGCCGGTGGCAATTCCGGCACCATTCCCAGAGTTCCCAATCCTACTATTAAGCTGACACTGGAAGACGACACCGTACTGGAATGTGCAGTTCTCACAACCTTTCCTGTAGAGGGTTTTGGAGAGTACATTGCTCTGGTCCCCCTGAACAAAGATGGAAAGAGTCCTGAAGGCGAAACTTATTTATTCCGCTTTTCCGAAGAGGGAGATAACCCTGTTGTCAGCAATATCGAACGGGAAGATGAATACATGGCAGCTGCCGAAGCATTCCATGACTTCATCGCTAATCTGAAAAGTGAAAAAGACCTGGAAGAAAACTAATCTCTTCCCCTGTTCAAAAAGAGCTGCCGCATTAAACATTCTCGATTTTGATTAATGCGGCAGCCCCTTTTCTTTTGTTTTTATAATTCTCCAGGTCGCAGACCCATCAGGCCTCGGCTTTCAGGCTGGGGATCTCTACCTGAACATCGGTATCTTTTGTATAGTCAATATTATCAAAATGGAAACCGAACATATGGTAGAAATCTTCCCAGTATCCATCAATATCAGAAACCTCTTCCACATTTTCTGTAGTCACCTTTTTCCAGCATTCCATAACCTGGTTCTGAACCTTATCATCCAGTTCCCAGTCATCCATGCGGATCTGATATTTCTCATCTGCCGGCACCTGCTCCACCAGCAGCTTGTCTTTAAAAAGTCTGGCGATCTGCTGGATACATCCCTCATGAGTTCCCTGTTCTTTCATTACCTTATATAAAATAGCGAAATACAGAGGCACGATCGGAATGGCTGCGCTGGCCTGGGTTACCAGAGCCTTATTTACGGAGATATAGGCTTTCACATCCTGGTATTTCTCATTGATCTCCCCTGCAGTCTTTGTCAGATGACGTTTTGCCTGTCCGATAGTCCCATCGTAATAAATAGGATATGTAAGTTCCGGTCCAATGTAGGAATAAGCTATGGTAACAGCGTCTTTTTCCAGAACCTCCGCCGCTTTCAGGGCATCGATCCAGTCCATCCAGTCTTCTCCGCCCATGACTTTCACAGTGCCTTCCAGTTCACCTTCCTCTGCAGGCTCCACAGTCTTGGTAACAATGGTATTGGTACGCAGATCCAGGCTCTTTTCTGTAAAAGGTTTATCTGTGGTCTTTAAAGAAGACACCCATAATTTTCCCTGGGCGTCGGTCCTTCTGGGCGCTGCCAGGCTGTAGATCACCATATCTACCTTTCCCAGATCTTCCTTTATCATAGAAATGGCCTGTTCTTTTACTTCTTTTGAAAATGCATCTCCGTTGATAGATTTTGCATATAAACCTTCTTTCCCGGCTTCCTCTTCAAAAGCTGCTGTATTGTACCAGCCTGGTGTAGCTGTTCTTTTTCCGTTGGAAGGCTTTTCAAACATGATTCCAAGTGTAGCTGCATGGCATCCGAAAGCAGCTGTGATCCTGCTTGCAAGTCCGTATCCTGTAGAAGCTCCGATCACCAGGACCTTTTTAGGCCCCCCTGTAATATTCTGTTTTTTCACATATGCGATCTGCTCTCTCACATTTTCCTTGCAGCCCTGGGGATGTGCCGTAGTACAAATAAACTCTCTGACCTTAGGTTCAACAATCATGATATGCTCCTCCTGGATTTCTATAATAAATTTTCAATCTCTTCTGCATATTTACTTTGAGTCTCAAAACATTTTAACACACACAAAAATAATATGCAAGATTTTTGTTTCTATTTTCCTGTGGTGCTGCCCATGCCTCCGTTGCGCACAGCAGTGGCGTCGTCATCAACTGTAATCCCATACTCCAGGAAAATTCCCTGGGCAAATCCTGTTCCTCCCTGTACCTGGACAGTTTTTCCTTCTTTGGAATCATTGGTGATCTTAATGAAAATATGGCCTTCATTATCGGAATTATAATAATCGCTATCGATGATCCCCACTGTATTATTTAACTGCAGACGATATTTAAAGCCCAGACCGCTGCGGGGATAGATCTTCAGAACCCAGTCCGGCTCCATCCAGACACGGACACCTGTAGGCATTTTCAAAGTTTCCCCCGGCTTCAGTTCAAAATCTACAGGGCTGAAAAAATCATAGCCTGCGCTTCCTGCTGTAGCTCTTCTGGGGAGGCGGATCCCCTCATAGATCTTTCGGATCTTTTCCTCTTCTGTATTTGGGAAGGCATCTTTCCAGCCTTCCAGAAACTGTTCCCAGCTTACTTTCTGAAATCTTGCGACTCTCCTCATAGCTTTCTCCTCTTATAATTTGATAAAGGGACTGCCGCATTTCTATAATTGCAGCAGCCCCTCTTTCTCTTTCTTTTAGTTTTCTTTTGGTACGTCTTTAATACTGAAGCTGATACGGCCCTGTCTGTCTTTACCCAGGCAGACTACCTTTACCACATCGCCTAAAGAAAGAACGTCTTCTACTTTGTCGATTCTCTCTTTTGCGATCTTGGAAATGTGAACCATACCTTCCTTTCCGGGAGCAAACTCCAGGAAAGCGCCGAAATCTTTGATACTTACCACTTTTCCGGTAAGGATCTGGCCTTCCTCAAAGTCTGTGGTAATGATATTGATGTATTTTACAGCCTTATCCATCATAGCCTGATCTGTTCCGCATATAGATACGCCGCCGTTGTCATCAATATCAATCTTTACTCCGGTCTCGTCAATAATGGCGTTGATGGTCTTTCCTCTCTGTCCCACAACATCACCGATCTTCTCCGGATCGATCTGGATCTGAACAATCTTTGGCGCATATTTGCTTACGGTTTCTCTTGGCTTGTCGATACATTTTGCCATAACTTCATCCAGGATATATTCTCTGGCTTCTCTTGTACGGGCAATGGCTTCCTCAATGATCTGTCTTGTCAGGCCATGGATCTTAATATCCATCTGGATAGCAGTGATTCCCTCATGGGTTCCTGCAACCTTAAAGTCCATATCGCCGAAGAAGTCTTCCAGTCCCTGGATATCTGTCAGTACAATGTAGTCGTCATCTGTATCTCCTGTCACAAGTCCGCAGGAAATACCGGCAACGGGTTTCTTAATAGGAACCCCTGCTGCCATCAGAGACATAGTGGAAGCACAGATACTTGCCTGGGAAGTAGAGCCGTTAGACTCAAAAGTCTCAGAAACCGTACGGATAGCGTATGGGAACTCTTCCACGCTTGGAAGTACCGGCACCAGAGCTCTTTCAGCCAGAGCTCCATGGCCGATCTCACGGCGTCCCGGTCCTCTGGAGGGCTTTGTCTCACCTACAGAGTAGGATGGGAAATTATAGTGGTGCATATAGCGCTTGCTTACTTCAAACTCATCCAGTCCATCCAGTCTCTGAGCCTCGGAAAGAGGAGCCAGTGTAGTGATGGTACAGATCTGCGTCTGACCTCTTGTAAACATAGCAGAGCCATGTACTCTTGGGACAATGTCTACTTCTGCTGCCAGCGGACGGATCTGTCTGA
This sequence comes from uncultured Bacillota bacterium, assembly GCA_949291945.1. Lineage (GTDB taxonomy): Bacteria > Bacillota > Clostridia > Lachnospirales > Lachnospiraceae > Blautia. The sequence continues at coordinate 159,993 of CASEXH010000001.1, forward strand.
TCTCTCTTCCGTCAGGACGTTTGTGATCCTTCAAGATCATCTTCCGGACAGTCTTCTTCTGATACTGATAAATAGCATCTCCCAGAACAGCCAGCCATTCTTCATTATCGGCAAAAGCTTCTTCCAGCTTCTCTGTGATCTGGCGGATATTTTCTTCTCTTACCTGTTTCTCGTCTGTGAAAACCGCTTCCTCCATCTCTTCCGGAGTAACGATCTCTTTGATAGCGGCAAATAATTCTTCCGGAACTGCGCAGCTCTCGTAAGAATGCTTTTCTTTTCCGCATTCTGCCACGATCTTGTCGATGAAAGCAATGATCTCCTGGTTCACTTCGTGAGCCTTGAAGATCGCCTCGATCATCTGGGCTTCCGGCACTTCGTTGGCGCCAGCCTCGATCATGATGACCTTTTCTCTGGTAGAAGCTACAGTAAGCTGAAGATCAGAGATCTCCTTCTGAGCCAAAGAAGGATTTACCACAAATTCGCCGCCTATCAATCCCATCTGAGTTGCCGCACAGGGACCGTCAAAGGGGATATCAGAAATACAGGTTGCAATAGAAGATCCCAGCATAGCCACAACCTCAGGGTTGCATTCCGGATCTACAGACATAACCATGTTGTTCAGGGTTACATCATTTCTGTAATCCTTTGGGAACAGAGGACGCATAGGACGGTCAATAACACGGGAGGTCAGGATGGCATGCTCGCTGGCCTTTCCCTCTCTCTTATTAAATCCTCCCGGGATCTTTCCTACTGCATACATTTTCTCTTCATATTCTACACTTAAAGGGAAGAAATCGATCCCTTCTCTTGGTTTGTCGGAAGCTGTAGCTGTAGATAATACAGTAGTGTCTCCATAGTGCATAAATGCCGCACCGTTTGCCTGCTTAGCCACACGGTCAATGTCTACTGTCAGTGTTCTGCCTGCAAGCTCCATTGAAAAACTTTTATACATGTCTTTTCTCCTTTTTTCTTGCTGAGGTCCTGCAGCTTTCTCCGAAACAACTGAAAAAAGCACTTCCCGAAAGTCTCCGGAAATGTTCTTTTCAGTGGTCTCGGCATAAGGCGTACGGACCTTTTCTTTGCTCCATGGACAGCTCATGGCAAAGCCCTTCGCTGTACGTTGCCCATCGGATGCCCGCTCGTGCAAGCAGGTTGGTCGCCCGACCGGCGTATCGCACATAAAACAGGGCGGAATCTCTCCCGCCCCGTCAACCCTGATCTTGATTACTTTCTGAGACCTAATCTTTCAATTAAAGAACGATATCTCTCAATGTCTTTTTTCTTCAGGTATGCAAGTAAACCACGTCTCTGACCTACCATTTTCAGAAGACCTCTTCTGGAATGATGATCTTTGTGATTCACTTTCAAATGCTCTGTCAGCTCATTGATTCTTGCTGTAAGAACTGCAACCTGTACCTCAGGTGAACCTGTGTCTCCAGGTGTTCTTGCATATTCTGCCATGATAGCCTGTTTCTTTTCTTTAGAAATCATTTTGTTTTCCTCCATAATTCTTTTAATGATCGCCGGTGATTAAGAAACGGTTGGAGATTCCAATTCCTGAACCACGGCTGTTTCCAACGTTTTGAGTATAGCATAAGGAAATCAGGTTGTAAAGGAAAAAATCTATGCTATTCTAATCTTTTTCTTAATAACATACACCATCTATTCCCATATCACCTCTATTTTTTAACACAGTCCGTTTTTGTAATTTCTCCTTTTGTCAATTTGCCTGCTGTATAACCCAAAACAAGCCAGAAAAACGGTGTTGCTGCAATGCAGCTGTTATTTACGAGGCCCGCTATTTCATAAGCCAAAAGGCCAAAGATCAAAAGATGTTCTAAGTGGCAGGGAGACGTCTTCATCTTTCGCAGGTCTCTCGTTCCTTTCAAAAAGCACCATCCAAACAAGTAAAGCATACAGGCCAGAGAAAGAATGCCGCTGCTTACTGCAGTCTGCAGATACCAGCTGTGGGCCTGCTCAATACAGTAATCTGCACTTCCATGAACATTCAACATACCTGCCACTTCCGACTGGGGATAGTAGAAAGGAAATGTTCCGATTCCTTTTCCAAGGACTACTACATCCCAGAGAAGAGGAATTGTGGATATCCAAATATAGCCTCTCCCGGTAAAAAGAGGATAAAATTGTTCCAGGCTGGTCATAACCGGCTGTGGAATCCTGGAAAGAAGAGAGCCGTTAAAATCCACATAATACAAAAGCCCATCCTGGACGTAAAGCTCCACCGGATCCTGGTATCCAAAATCCAGAGACAGAATTCTTCCCCTAACAGTCAGAGAAATCATATCATAATCTCCGGACAGTTTGGCTTCCAGACCCTTCTTCAATGGAATTTCATCTCCATTTTCATCTGTAAAGCGAAAATCCTCCACTGTAAGATCTGTCCCGTCTTTTAAAGCTTCTACCTGAAAGTTTCTTTCCTGCCCCTCCACTGACAGTATTCCCTGATCCAGCTGTATTTTTTCCACAGTAAAAACATCTTTGCTTTTCTCATACTGACTATTCACCACAGAATCTTTTACATTTCCCAGCAGGTTGTTCCCCTGGTTCAGACTTCCTATCCCAAGCAGAAAAATCAGTACAAAAACAAGGCAGATTCCTATGGTCTGAAGATAATTCTTCCAGAATTTCCTGCGAAACAGCAGGATTCCCTCTATCAAAAGAGTAACTGCTGCTGCATAAAATGCTCCGGAAGAATCCGATGCAAAAATATCAAAAAGCAGACCACCAGCCAAAATACTGTCTAAAATCCTAAATTTCATATAGGGCCCTGTCAAGGCAGAAGCTGCCAGTATTCCGAAAAGCAGAGAGCAAAACCCTCCAAAAAACCCGGGATTTCCAAAAGTAAGGGAAACACTCCCATTATAGTCCAGATATATATTTTCTAGAAGATGCCAGTATCTTTCCGGCGTAAGCAATTTCTGAACAGCTTCTATGTTAAAAGCTGGTCCCCAGATCAGTTCTGCTGTTGCTCCTACGGTAAGAAACAAACTCAGTATCCGAACACCCCAGATCAGGATCTTCTCTCCCCATTTACCACGAAAAAGAAAAAATCCCCCTGCAAACAGTACCATATATCCGCAAATTGCCGCAAGCCCCTCATAATCAATACTCAGACCCATAAATCCATATTCTCTATAAAAAGAAAAAACACAGGATACTACATTTAATAAAAAATAAAGGTCAAGGGCTATCCAGATTTTTTTTCCTTTCCATATAGTTTCAGGCATTTTATCCATTAACATCCAATAGGTCAGGAATCCCAGCCCCATAGCCGCCAGTAAGAGTATGGCGAAAACAAATAATACCACTTCTTTATTATAATAAAAAAGATCTACAATAAATTTTGATTTTTTAACAAAATAGACCAGTTCCATTCCCTTCGGCCTGGTCACGTGGAAATAGGTTATAAAAGGATATATAACCATAAATGTTATAAGAATTCCTGCAAGTATTTTTCTGTAATTTTCTAATTTTTTCATAATATTCCTCTAAGATACTGAAAAGACCCATCACATCCTATAAGAAATGAATGGGTCTCTCCAATCTTGTATAATCACACAAAATATCTGCTTCTTTATAATATTTTAATCAGGCTACAATCAGTTACCTGTCTTTGGAGATTTCTTCTCTGCAGTTGTCTTAACAATCTGTGAAGATTCTCCTTTTACTTTATCAACATTATTGGTAGCATTAACATCAATGGTTCCTTTGTAGTTTTCATTTTTGTCCAGAACTACTACTTCACCATTGGACATAACTTTGATGATAGCTACTGGTGAAAGGCTGTCAAAATGAGCAGTTACATAGTAACTTGTATAAGTACCATCAATATTTGTTTTAACCTTAACAGTTCCTTCCATTACTTCCCAGGTTCCGTCGTCTTTCTGATGAAGCACATATACGGTAGATCCTTCTTTAAGTCCCTGGATTGCGCCATATGTGTAGGTATATCCATTATTTGAATAAGAGTTCTGAAATCCCAGGTTTATATCAAGGTCCACACCGCCTTCTGGTACCTCCGTTTTCTCGAATTTTTCCATATCCATAAGGCTGAGATCCCCTGCTGCGATAACAGTAATATCCTGGTCATCTTTTACCGTATAGCCTGCTTCATAAAGGATATCCTTTACTTTTTCTTCATCGCTTAAGATATCTTTTACTTCCTGGCTAAGTTCTTCCAAACTGTATGCAGTTACCTTATTACCGTCTTTGTCAATACCTTCTGCTGACCAAATGTTGTTAAAAGTTAATGTTTTTCCGTCATTAACTATCTGCTCCGGGTCTGTAGGACTGGAAGCAAATACTCCCATGCTCATACTCATACAGAGTACAGCCGCTGCAACGATTGCCGCTGCTTTTTTTATTTTGCTCATTGTTTTCTTTCTCCTCTCTATTTTGTGTGATACTTATTTATTAAAACATCCTATTTAAGAATGTCTTAACCAACTGCCAAACAACAGATACTTCTGTTAGTTTTCCTCTACCAGCGTAGCATTTACCAGCCATCTCTGATTTGGATACTCACTGATACAAGTAGACAATGTAAGAATTTTGCTTTCCTGGGTTACCTGTACATCCTGGTTTACATTTCCATCAATTGAGCTCCGCAACTCGTCCAGATATTTCTGGAAATCATCTTTATCCTGAAAATTATAGTTGCCTAATATGTATCGATCGTCAAAGGCCACCGCCGCAAAGATCTGATATTTCAGAGTTTTATCCGGCAGATAAATATAAATATAGGGATTACTGTCAAAAAATGTCCTGTCTGTATAGTTATGGAGATCTGCGAACATTGTTCCTTCTTTCATATTATGCCCGTAGACCACAGTTACCGGATCTGTGAAAGATGTTGAATTATATTTTTCTGTATAAATAGAACCGGGATATCCGGTTTTTCCGTCAATGGTTGTATTCAGGTAATAATCATCTGACTCAGTCACAGACTGCAAAATCGGATAGTTAATATTTGTCCCTGGAATCTGAATCCAGGCATATACATCAGGATTTATTTTCTGGAGTTCCTCAAAATCCACCTGATTCTGAGCTGGATCTTCCGCCTGCGTCACAGCTTCTCCCTGAAGTACCTGATAATCTTCCTCAGCTTCAAGAGGATCTGCTTCTTCTGCTTGCTCCTGAGCAAGAACCTGGGGTTCTTCCTGCTGGAAGAAAAAGATAACTCCTCCTGCTGCTCCAAGCACAATGATCAGCGCTGCTATTACAGCAATCACTATTTTTTGTGTCTTTTTCATCTCTCATTCCTCTTTTCCCTTAGTTTCCATTCTCTGCCGGGACCTCTTTGTAAAACATCTGCACCACCAGTTGTTTCAGAGATTCGGTATCTACATGATATTCTTCATGCTCTCCACCAGTAACCGTCTCCCCTGGCACCGTACTGATATTATCCATATTCACATCCATTTTCAAAAGTTCAGGTACCAGATAAGTAATGTCTGCTGCTGTCACATTTGTGCACATATTCTCGGTAAGACTCTGAAACATCTTAACCGGCAGAGTAAGATCTTTTTCCACAGCATCCTTAGCCTGTTCCAGATAACATGAAATATACTGCTTCTGTCTCTCCAGTCTGCCCATACTGCTTTCTGGAATTGTCTCATCCCTCTGTCTAACATAATCCAGCGCCGATTGTCCTTCCAAGTGGAGCTGCTGACCCTCATAAAAGCTTCCGTTCCACCAGTGTACCGTTTCTATGGATACCAGATCTACGCCGCCTATAGCATCATTTAATACCGGAAGTGCTTGGAAATTAATAGCACAGTATCTTTGTATCGGAAGCTGGAACAACAAATTTGATACCGCATCTGTCATAAGCTCACAACTTTTTTCTGCTGTCTGCCCATAAGCATACTGCAACGTAATCTGTTCATTTTCTGTTCGAACAAAATTTCCCGCCGTATCCATAAGTTTAACAGGTACAATCGTTTCTCTGGGAACTGTTAGAAAATTCATCTTATCCTCTTGTGTGTTAATACTGGCCAGGATTACCGCATCCGCCAATCCCTCACTTCCAGTATCTCTTTTTTCCTCTATAGGGATATCCTTATCAATTCCCAGACAAAGGATATTAATTACATCGGAATTATATTGATACCGTTTTCCTTCATATGTAATATAAATACCTTCCTGCTCCTCTTCCCCAGAAGTTCCCTGAGTACTTTCTGCTGCATCCCTATCTTCGGAAACTACCGGAATTTGAGTCTTTAAATTCCTCTCGCCCTGAAACCTCAAATATAAAAAGCCCAGACCGCTTCCGGCTACAATCAGCAGAATAAATCCCAGCACTGCTATCGCCATTATCTTCAGTCTCGACTTTTTTTTCTTTTTTCCTTCGATCATCTGTTCTTCCACTAAACTCTCTCATTCCCCTGCATATTTTTCTCTAACAGGATATGTATTCATACCATTTAGTCTGTGGTAATTATATCAAAAAAGTTTCTCTTGTCTCCCTTTTATTCAAAAAATGTCTTTTGATTGTAATATTCTGTGCAAGGAATCATAATCTTTACATGGATTTCATTTTCTTTTTTCTTATGTTTAATCATCCCCTGATGTTTCTCAACAAAAAACCTAAGTTTCCAGATCCTAAACTTTCCTTTGCAGGCCGTTTCCAGTGATAATATCATCTGATTTTTAACGGTGCCGCCAGAAAGGGCTATTTTTCTTTTTTGTTTGTCCACAGTAAGATTCTTCTCTATAGCTTCTTCCAGTAAAAGCATTAAAATCTCACTTAAATATTCACGTTTTACGGAGCCGCTGCGATAATTACCAAAGAAAAAACTGCAGGTGATTCCACTTTCATTCGCTTTTTGTGAATAATAGTAAAGAATTGCGTCAATTTCCCATTCACTGCAAAAAACCCCTGCCTGAATATTATAATATTCCCGCTTTAACTGATTTAGGTAAGCTTCTACTCTTTCTCCTGAAAGGGCCCTTCCCTCCATCTTTTGTATTTCTTTCATCTGAGAATCGATCAGCTTCTGGTTTTCCTCCATACTTTGGATCTGAGCATCTATGGCACGTTTATGGAGACTGAGAAATTCTTGCTGTCTTTTCAATAATCTATGTTCCTTCTCTAGTTTTTCCATATAAGTGATCCAACTCCAAGCTCCTGCTATTGCCGCCCCGGCAGCAAAGAGAAAAAAGATCAGCCAGATAAACCAGGACATATAGCTCATTTTATTTACGTAGCCATTCCACCAGGACATAATTCCCAGGAAAATATATGTTCCAGCAAAAATCATCCAGAATTTTCTATGTTTCAGTCCTCTATGCCTATTTTCCTTAAGCTTATCTTTAAAGAAAAAATATAGCGGTAAAAACACAGCATACATAACCAGGGGTATCAAAAAATCCAATGGCTGAAACGGTCCGCCGCTGAGAAGCAGGCTCTCTCGCCCTTCTGCGTAGTTTATCATTGCCAGGATAACTCCATTTAAAGCTACCGTATATATTTCTGCCGCCATAGAGGTAATTACAATTTTCAGAGCATCCCCTGTAAAGGTATAGAAGACAAAAATCCATACAATAATCGATTGAAAGGTAATAAGGATCTCATAACAATTATTCCATAACGCATTTTGTGAAATATATTCCTGAAAAATAATACCCCCTAAAAGATTTATGAAAATCCCTCTGACTAAAAGAACAAGAGCAAGGGGCAAAGGCGACCGCTTTCTTTCTAAAGCTGCTAACTGGATAAAAAAAGCAATGGATACATTTGCTCCCAGAATCAAAGCTGTCCGAAAGGCAGTCTGCCATGGAAGCTGCTCTATATTCATAGTTTTTCCTTTCCATAAAGGGATATCCGATCAATTATAATTCCCTTCTGCCGATCTTCTTTTATCTCCCTGATCCCATGATACTTTTCTACAAGACTGTCAATAATCTTTGTACCGATCCCATGTTCACTCTTTCTGCTCTTTTGTGTATTAAAATTAAATTCTTCTTCTGAAGATATACAATTTTCAATTTTAATCTTTATTTTTTCTTCCCTCTTTTCCATATAAAACCAGATTCCTCTTCTCTCCTCATCTGTACATCTCTGATTTGCTTCGATTGCATTGTCCAAAAGATTACAGAGCAATCCTACCATATCTACTTCCTCAATCTCTGAATAAAAACAGTCCTCAACAGAAATCTCTATGGGAATCCCCAGTTCCCGGCACTGGTCTGCTTTCGTATCCAGAATGGATTCCAAAATCTCATCTCTGCAAAAATTCTTTTTCTTTAACCCTGCATACTCTTTTTTCAGTCCCTCCATGTAAGTCCTGACCTCTCCTTCGTCCAATCGTTCTGCAAGCAGTTTTTCCAACGTCTGGATATGTTTTGCTAAATCATGGCGATATCGTCTGGAAGCTTCCACCCTTTTTTGTGTTTCCTGGTAAAACTCCCTTGCCGTATCCATATAGGCAACTAAAAGACGATTTTCCTTTTCCAGCATTTTCATCTTCATGCCATAAAAAAGGAGAAGCAGCGTAGCCAGCAAAAGAACCACCGTTCCCAAGATCAGCATATCTTCTTCTCCTTTCCATTAACATTACATTTTTCATACTGTTTGAGTCATAGCCCAGCGCATAAAAGCCATCTTTACCCTTTTCATATGACTTCTGCTTATCATGATCTTTGTACCGTTTTTCAGAATAAAGCAGCCCTTGCCCAATTCACGTACAGCAGGCATGTATACAATATAACTGTTATGGCAGCGGACAAAATCCACTTCTGACAGTTTCACCATAACATACTTCAATTTATCCCATATCTCATAGTTTCCCCACACAGTTACAATCCTGGTTACTCTTCCACTTCGTTCGAAATACAGAATATCCTCCGGAGCCAGGATTACCTCTTTTCCTCCGATCACAGAAAAAACCAGTCTTTTTGACTTTTGTTCTATTGTGTGCAGGATTTTTCCGAAAACTTCTCCGATCCTGTCCTGGAACTGTTCCTTTAAGACGAAAAAGGTATGATCTGTATGATAAGTTTCTGTTGCATAACTAAGATAGTTGGTAAGATATATAATCTGGCAGTTTTCCCATTTCCGATTAATTTTTCCCGCTAAAACAATACCATTTTCTTCTCCCAGATCCACATCCATAAAAATAGCCTCCAGTGGATCTCCCTCATAGAATTCCAGGCTCTCCCCCTGGGGAAAATATAAAACATCTATTTTAGTATCTGTTCTTTTTCCATATCCCTCAATAATTTCTTTCGCTCTCTGATACCATTTACAGTCATCATCACAAATTCCCACTCTCATTACCGGTCTCTCCTGCTTTTATAAAAGTTTTTTCAAGGCCGATTTCCTTGATATATTCTAAATTGTATATTCTAATCTAGTATATCAAATCCTTTACTGTCTAAAAGTATCTCATGCAAAATTTGTCGTTACAATGTAATATTTTGTATGTTTTTGTAAATCATACCTAACAAGTATTATTATATCATATAAAAAGAGACCAGCTTTCTATACCTGCCAGTCTCTTTTGTATGTCTGTTCAATATTCTAATCTTCCCCAAAAAAGTCTTTTCCCTTCTGGATATCTTTTATCATCTGGCTTTTCAGTTCTTCCAAAGATGAAAATTTTATCTCCGGCCGCAGATAGCGGTAAAACTTCACCTCTGCCTCCTGACCGTACAGATCTGTATTACAGGAAAACAGATAGGTCTCCACTCCCAGGAAATTTTCCTTGACCGTAGGTTTATACCCTACGTTTGTGATTCCCTGGTAAGTTTTCTCCTGGATAATGGATTCTGTAATATATACTCCATTAGGCGGAAGTTTTTTTTCGGGGGGCGGTATGAGATTCGCTGTAGGGATTCCTATGGTCCTGCCCAGCTGTCTGCCATGAACGATCTCTCCTTTTGTGAAATAGGAATACCCCAGGAGCTGATTTACTTCCTCTATATGCCCTTGTTCCAATTCTTCCCGGACATAGGTGCTGCTGATATCTCTGCCCTTATACTTTTCTTTTTTCAGGATTTCCGTATAAAATCCATATTTCTCCCCTAATTCTCTCAAAAGCTGCGGGGTTCCCTTCCGCTGATAGCCAAACCGGAAATCCGGTCCTACTGCCAGATACATTCCATGGAGTCTGTCCACCAGGTATTCTTTTACGAAAGATTCCGGCTCCATATGCATCAGTTCTTCTGTAAATGGGCATTCAGCCAGAATATCCACCCCCAGATCTTCCGCCAGTTCCCGCCGCTCTTCATAAGTGAGAAGATACTTCGGCGGTGTATGCAGAATATAGGATCTTGGAGAAACATCAAAAGTAAACACTACCGCTTTACAGTCGTCCCTTCTCTGTTCTTTAATGTTCTCTATCAGCTTTTGGTGCCCTCTGTGAAGGCCGTCAAATTTTCCCAGAGTAATGCAGCTTCTGATACTCTGATCCAGATGAGGTACCTGCGTCGTGTAGATCATATCTGCTCCTTTCCAGCTTCTGGCAGATCCGGGACAGTCCCGTTTTTGTTCTCAGAAGACTTCTGAGAAAACTTTGACAGTGAGCGGAAATCCTGGAAAGAAGAAAAGATCGCCTCTGGCTTATACTGTCCTCTCTCTTTCTGCCACTGATAAACCCCTATGAAGATTCCGCTGCTGTGATACACACGCACCCGCTCTCCCGGAACCGTGCCTTTCCATGGAAGAGGATTTCCATTCTCCAGCATTTTATCAAATTTCCGGCCCGCCCGGATCTTCGGACAATCCGGAAACATCTGGTCAGGCAGGAGAATATGCTCCTCCAGACAGCCTTTGGCTGCCAGCTCTTCGATCTGAGAAAGCTTCAGGCTGTCCTCTATAGAAAACTGGTCCACTCTGGTCCGCAAAAGACTTTCCATACAGCCCTTACAGCCCAATTTCTCTCCTATGTCATGACACAGAGTCCGTATGTAAGTTCCTTTTGAACAGGTAACTTCTATGGTGACCAGAGGAAGTTCCATGGACAGGATCTTTATCTCGTAAAAAGTCACCGGACGAGGCTTTCTCTCTACCTCTTTTCCTTCTCTGGCCAGCTCATAAAGCTTTTTCCCACCCACTTTCAAAGCGGAATACATAGGCGGGATCTGCATCTGCTCTCCCACAAAACTTCTGATACAGTTTTCCACTTCTTCTGTGGTAACCTCTACAGGACAGCGGCTTATAACCTCTCCCGTCATATCCTGGGTATCTGTCTCAATTCCCAGATGAAGGACCGCCTGGTAGGTCTTTCTCTTATCTGTCAGCATGCCGCAGAGCTTCGTGCCCCTTCCCAGGCATACCGGCAGCACTCCCTGAGCCTCCGGATCCAGAGTCCCTGTATGTCCGATTTTTTTCTGCTTCAGGATTCCCCTCAGCTTTGCCACCACATCATGGGAAGTATATCCCTTTTCTTTATAAACATTCAGAACTCCGTTGATCATGATGTCTGGCTTCTCTCTTTAAGCTGTTTTGCAATGGGCCGGGTAAGATTATTGATCACATCATAAACCGATCCCTGCATGGTGCAGCCGGCAGCTTTTACATGACCGCCGCCGCTGAAATATGAAGCCACTGCATTTACATCAACGTTGCCGTTAGAGCGAAGGCTGACTTTGAATTCCTGGGTTTTCACTTCATAGATAAAAATGGCAACTTCTACCCCCTTGGTCACCCGCAGCTGCTGAACAATACCGTCCAGGTCTTTAGGTTCCACTCCATAGAATTCCATATCCCGCTTTCTGATATAGCCGACGATCACCTTGCCTCCCATAATCAATATACTTTCCATCAGGCATCTTCCCAGGATCTGATTCTGGACATAGGACTTCTCATAGAAAGATTTGTCAATGATCCTGGAAAAATTGATTCCCATTTCCATCAGTTCTGCAGCGATCCGCATGGTCTGGGGAGATGTGCAGGAATACTGAAATACTCCTGTGTCATGAACGATTCCCGTATAGATAGCCTCTGCTGCTTCTGCAGTGATCTTCTCCTTTTCCAGTAGGGTATACAACAATTCCGAAGCAGAACTGAGCTCAGGCTTTATGATGTTCACTTCTCCGAATCCTTTGTTGCTTATATGATGATCAATGCATACTGTCTTTTTGGCGCTTTCATAGCCTGCAAGAGCCACACCGATACGGTTTTTTTCGCTGGTATCCAAAATAAAGAAGACATCATATTTTTTCTTTTCATCATACTCTGTCTTGATCTGGTCCAGGTCCCTGATAAAAGAGAATCCCGCTTTGGGTTCTTCCAGGTACACATCTGTCTCGATCTCCGGGTAGTTGGCTTTTAAATAAAGGTAAAGTCCCATGCAGGCTCCCACACAGTCCCCGTCAGGGCGGACATGTCCTGCAATTCCCACAGTCTTAACATCTTTTAATTCACTGGTTATCTTCTCCATCTTCCTGCACCTCCTGTGCGTCTTCTTTTTTGCTCACTTCATCAATGAGTTTCGACATGGCAACACCGTACTCGATGGATTCGTCCAGGATAAAACGAATTTCGGGGGTGTTCCGGAGATTTATGGTTTTCGCCAGCTGTCTGCGGATATACCCTTCGGCATTTTTTAAGCCCTGAAGGGTATTCCTTTTTTCTTCTTCATCTCCCAGTACGCTGATATACGCCCTGCATGTTTTCAGATCCGGCGCAACCTCCACAGACGTCACCGAGGTCATGGGATGGATGCGGGGATCTTTGATCCCGCCCCGGATCAGATTGGCCAGTTCATGCTGGACTTCTGCATTGATCCGGGTATTTTTTATACTGTTTTTTCTCATAATTTCCTTCCCGGTTTCGGCCTACCTTGGCACTTCCACCATGATGTAGGCTTCTACCTGATCTTCTTCTTTAATGTCATTGAAACCTTCAAAGACAAGACCGCATTCATAGCCTGCCTTAACTTCTTTCACATCATCTTTAAACCGCTTCAGAGAAGCCAGCTCTCCTTCGTAGATCTGCTCTCCTTCTCTGGAAATACGAACCTTGCAGTTTCTCTGGAATATACCGTCTGTCACATAAGAACCGGCAATATTTCCTACACCGGAGGCTTTGAAGATCTGACGGATTTCTGCATGACCGATGACCTTTTCCTCATAAACAGGATCCAGCATACCCTTCATGGCAGCTTCCACATCCTCAATAGCCTGGTAGATTACCTTGTAAAGTCTCAGATCCACACCCTCCTGCTCTGCAATGGATTTTGCAGTAGCGTCAGGTCTTACATTAAATCCGATAATGATCGCATTGGAAGCACTTGCCAGAGACACATCGGACTCATTGATAGCCCCTACGCCTCCGTGGATCACTTTGACTACCACTTCTTCGTTGGACAATTTTACCAGGCTCTGTTTTACAGCTTCCACGGAGCCCTGTACATCAGCCTTAACAATAATAGGCAGTTCTTTCAGATTGCCTGCCTGAATCTGGCTGAAGAGGTCATCCAAAGACATTTTAGACTTAGTCTCTTCCAGAAGACGGTTTTTATTCTCAGATACAAAGGTTGCTGCAAAATGTTTTGCCTCTTTATCATTTTCTGTCACTACCAGGATTTCTCCTGCATTTGGAACATCATTCAATCCCAGGATCTCTACCGGAGTAGACGGGCCGGCCTCTTTTACTTTTCTTCCCTTATCATCGATCATAGCTCTTACTTTACCAGAGCAGGCTCCTGCAGCGATAAAGTCTCCAACATGAAGAGTACCTTTCTGTACCAGAATCGTAGCCACAGAACCTTTTCCTTTATCCAGTTTTGCTTCAATAACAAGACCTCTGGCCCTTCTGTTTGGATTTGCTTTCAGTTCCGCAACCTCTGCGGTCAGCAGGATCATTTCCAGAAGTGTGTCAATTCCTTCTCCGGTATGGGCGGAAACGGGCACAAAAATAGTACTTCCGCCCCAGTCCTCAGGAATCAGTTCATATTCGGAAAGCTCCTGTTTCACTCTCTCCACATTGGCACTTGGTTTATCAATCTTATTTATGGCTACAATAATTTCCACTCCTGCTGCCTTGGCATGATTGATTGCTTCAATGGTCTGAGGCATAACACCATCGTCGGCTGCAACTACCAGCACGGCAATATCTGTGGCATTGGCTCCTCTCATACGCATAGCGGTAAAAGCTTCATGTCCCGGAGTATCCAGGAAAGTGATCTTCTGACCATTAATATCTACCATATAAGCGCCAATATGCTGGGTAATTCCTCCAGCCTCACGATCCGTCACATGAGTCTTCCGGATACAGTCCAGAAGGGAAGTTTTTCCATGGTCTACATGCCCCATAACACAGACTACCGGCGGTCTTGGAACCAGGGTACTTTCTTCATCCTCTTCATCCTTTAACAACTCGCCAATCACATCTACCTTTTCTTCAGGCTCTGCGATAATGTCGTAGTCCAGGGCGATTTCCTGGGCCTTTTCAAAGTCGATCTCATGGTTTACAGTTACCATGATTCCTTCCATAAAAAGTTTCTTAACGATCACAGAAGGCTGCATCTTCATCTTATCAGCCAGCTCACGGATTGTCATCTTCTCCGGAAGTGTGATCTCTTTTACTTCTTCCTTCTTCTCTTCCTTTGGATGGGAGGAAGGCTTCTGGAGCTGAAGAGCTTTCGGAATCCTCTGGGTCTGACGGCGGCCGCCCTGATTCGGTCTTCTGCTCTGATTCTGATACTCGTCTCTTCTGTTGTCTTTCTTCTTATTTTCTCTGTTTGCCTTCCGGCTGTCTTTTTCTACAAATTCCAGATTCGGACTTTCAAATTTATTACTCTGCTCTCTTCTGGAATCTCCACGTCCCTCATTCTTTCCTCCGAAACGGCCCTGCTGGCGGTTTTCCCCGAAGGAACGGGAGCGGTTATCTCCATTATTAAAACGGCCCTGAGAGCGGTCTCCGTTATTGTTCTGACGATTCTGGCGTTCTCCCCGATTGTTTGAATGATCCTGATTTCCGCCAAAGCGGCCGCCTTGACGTCCTTCACCACTGTTGTTCCGGTTATTGAAACGTCCCTCTCCATTGTTGTTGTGAAAACGGCCCTGCTGACGGTTTTCTCCACTATTTCCTGAACGGTTCTGACGATTTTCTCCATTCTGACTATTTGTTCTGCCATTATTCGGACGGTTATTCCGGCTTTCCTGTCTCATACCCCCTGCATTGCCTCTGTTATCTCCCTGAGGATTTTCCCGGCGTTTATTGTCGCCTCTCTGTTCCTGTCCCTGTTTTGCCTGCTGCCGGGGTCTCTGCTTTCTCTCTGGCATATGGCTGGCGTTCTGAGGACGGAACACCTGGATAAATTTTTTCTTAGGACGTTCCCCTTCTCCCTGTTTTCCTGCGCTCTGGGCGGTAACATTTCCTTTCTTGAAATTCTCCCGGACCATCCGCAGATGTTCATCCTCTACATTGCTCATATGGCTGGTCAGATCTATATTTTTTGATTTCAGGAAATCTAAAACCTCTTTATTGCTTACATTCAATTCTTTTGCGAGTTCATAAACTCTCACTGTTGACATATATTGTCCTCCTTCTATTGCTCATGTCTTATCTTTTCAATTTTATTTATAATGGCCCTGGAAAAGTTTTCGTCTGTAAGTGCGAGAGACGCCCGGTATTCCTTTCCTATGGCCCTTCCCAACTCCTCCTTTGATCCAATAGTGTAAATCGGCACCCGATAATATCTGCACATATCATAAAAATTTTTTTTTGTATTCTCTGAAGCATCCCGGGCGGTTATCACCAGAAATGCCTTTCCGGTCTTTACTGCCTTCTCTGTGGCAAATTCACCGCTTACCACCTTTCCGGCTTTGGCTGCCAGGCCTGCAAGAGATAATTCTTCAGGTATTCTCAAGCTCTTCAAACTCCTTTTCAAGATGCTCATAAATGATCTGAGGGATTTCCATTTTCAGGGACCTCTCCAGCCCTTTATTCTTTATAGCCTTTTTCAGGCACTCTCTGTTGAAGCAGAGATAAGCTCCTCTCCCGTTCTTCCGACCGGTAGCATCCAGGATCACCTGGTCCTCAGTAGTCTTCAATACTCTGAGCATCTCCTTTTTACTTTTCATTTCTCCGCAGCCCACACATTTGCGCATGGGAATTTTCCGTGCTGCCGCCATATGTTCCCCCTATTCCTCTGAGGCTTCCTCCTCATAATCTTCATAGTCCGTATAATTGTCAGCTTCCGGAATCTCTGCCTCGATTTCCTGTACTTCCTCATATCCGTTTTCATATTCCTGCTCATAGAAATCAAAGTCTCCGGATTCCCTGGCCTGGGTTTCGCTCTTGATATCAATCTTAAATCCGGTAAGTCTGGCAGCCAGTCTTGCGTTCTGCCCCTCTTTTCCAATGGCCAGAGAAAGCTGGAAGTCCGGTACGATGACCATAGCATTTTTCTCCTCAGGATCTGCCATAACAGAGATTACTTTTGCAGGACTTAAAGCATTTTCAATCAAAATCGCCGGATTGTCGCTCCAATTGATAATGTCAATCTTCTCGCCTCTCAGTTCTTCTACAATGGAGTTTACCCTGGCGCCGTTCATACCTACGCAAGCTCCTACAGGATCCACATCCGGATCATTACTCCACACAGCGATCTTGGTCCTGGAACCGGCTTCTCTGGCAATGCTCTTGATCTCTACTGTACCGTCTTTTACTTCTGTGACCTCAGCCTCAAAGAGACGTTTCACCAGTTCCGGATGAGTTCTGGACACCAGGATCTTAGGTCCTTTTGGTGTATCCTTTACTTCCAGGATATAGACTTTAATCCTTTCTGTAGGCTTGAATACTTCTGTCTTTACCTGTTCATTTTCTGTCAGAATCGCATCTGCCTTTCCAAGGTTAATACTGTAATTTCTTCCCATATTTCGCTGAACAATACCGGTAACTACATCTTTCTCTTTTGCGTAATATTCATTAAAGATCACTTTTCTTTCTTCCTCACGGATTTTCTGGAGGATGACATTTTTCGCATTCTGTGTAGCGATACGCCCAAACTGCTTGGATTTGATTTCTACATTTACGATATCCCCCAGCCCATACTGAGAATTCATCATCTTTGCGTCTGCCAAGCTGATCTCTGTAACCGGGTCCTGAACTTCTTCCACTACTGTTTTCGCTGCAAACACTCCGAAATCACAGGTTTGGGGATTAATATTGACCTTTACATTATCTGCCTTTCCAAAATGATTTTTGCAGGCCTGGATCAAAGACTGCTCAATAGCCTCTAAAAGAGTTTCTTTGCTGATGGATTTCTCTTTTTCCAGAATATCCAATGCTTCTAATAATTCTGTATTCATTTTACTTCCTCCTAAATTTAAAAATCAAAAGCAAGGCGTATCAGAGCGATATCTGCCTTTTGAAAAATCTTTTCTTCTCCCTCACAGTCAATGGTCACACTATTCTCATCATATGCAGTCAAGATACCGTAAAATTCCTTTTCTCTGTTTATGGGACGATAAGTTCTGATCTCTACTTCTTCTCCCATACTGCGCCTAAAATCTTTTTCCTTTTTTAAAGGTCTTCCAAGGCCTGGAGAACTGACTTCCATAATATAGGCCTCATCGATAAAGTCTGCCTCATCCAGCTTATCAGAAAATTCTCTGCTCACAGTCTCACAGTCATCCACCGTAATGCCGCCCGGTTTGTCAACATAAGCCCGAAGGTAAAAATTCCCCCCTTCTTTCACATACTCTACATCCACTAGTTCAAAGCCATACTTTTCTACGATCGGTGCCACCAGAACTTCTGCCTTCTGCTCATAAATCTCCTTTTTACTCATATCCTCACCTTCTTTCCTGCTGTTCAAAAACCTTCTGGTATACAAACGATAAGAGTGGACCCTGCGGTCCACTCTTATGCTGAAATAACTATTGTGTTCTTAATAAGAATACCACTATTTCTGCTTTCTTGCAAGTAGTTTTTTACTGCCATATGATAATGATCAAATGATCACTGCCTCCATAATAAGTCTGCCAGGAAAAAGTCTGTCCCGGAACCACCGCAGTACTGTTCTGTACAGCTTCCTGAATCAGGCTTCCTTCTACCAAGGCTTCCGTTGCAGGCTCATAACTTTCCTCACCGGCAAACCGCAGTTCCGTCATTTCAGCCCCCTGCGCCAGGTCATTCTGTATCACCTGATAAATCTGATCCCAATCAAAGGTGTCATACCAGCGCCCCTTATTTTTATAGTAATTATAGCTGTCATCCTCGCAGGCAGGAAGCGGTATAGTGTCATCTGGAACATGGGTAGATGCCAGGGTCTCCCAGTTGCAGCACAGATAGCTGTAGGAAATATAAGCATCATTTTCCACCGGATTTAAATACCCCGGATTTCCCCAGGTCACATCCATATAGTAATACTGCTCTCCGATTTTCACCAGGTTCCAGGCATGGTTGGAGGGCTTTTCTCCGGTTACCGTACCAGTAACCAGGGTACAGAAGATCCCCATTCTGTTTAACAGATACTGAGCGGCTTTAGAATATCCCATACACACTGTCTTTCCTTCCAAAAAAACGCTCCGGATATTCTGGTTCTCTGGACTGTTTTCCTGATATTCCGCCCGGTCGATAAGGGTCTCGTACACATATTTTATCTGCTCATAAGTATCTCCCTGAGGAGCTCCCTGGATCCACTGATCTGCCGTGGCTTCAATCTGATTTCTCAGGTTCTGGGCTTCCTGGCTGCTGACCTGATACTCCGGCTGAACCTCCATATTCTGGGCTCCTCCTCCTGGGAGTTCCTGATAGGTATAGCTGCTGGTGCCGTCTGTCCAGAAATACTCCGGGTGGTCTGCCATCAGGACTCTCATTACTTTTTCCAGTTGTTCCTGAGAGACAGAATCTACAGGGATCTTTTCCTGAAAGTTCTCAATTCCTGCTGCAAGCTGTCGGTATACCTTCTGCTCTCCTTCGTCTAAGGTACTGTATCCGTAATAATATGCAGACTCTTCCTGAGAAATTTCTTTTTCCGGTATTCCCTCTGTATTCTCGCTGCTGGTCTCTTCCCGGACTCCCAGAGTATCCTGTACGTTTTCCCGGAAATACTCTGCCGCTTCTTCCACATCTCTGGAACTGCAGCCAGTGATTCCTGTAAGCATGACTATGCTGATCATATAAACCAGTATCTTCCTTTTGATTTCAAACACCTCTTCCGCCTTTAAATTCTTACCTTGGTTCCTTTTGTATCTCTCTTCGCCAGCTTAAGTTTATTCAGCGTGATCTGTTTCTCTCTGTAGGTTATCACATATTCAATCCTGTTTTCCAGCATATAGGCATGTTCTACCAGATCCTGTTCTCCCATACGGATTCCTCTGACACCCAGGGCATTTTTCTTCTGAACCGGTATTTCTTCCTTCAGAAATTTCAGGAAATAACCATCTCGGGTCTGAAGGACCAGATGTTCCATTGCAGCTGCAGGCTGAACCATAACAACCCTATCCTTTTCTCCCAGCTTCGTTGCACCTATAGTTCTCTTGGACACCTCAAACTCATTGCCGTCCACCTGCTTTACCATACCTTTTCCGGTCACAAAGCAAAGCTGTTCTTCCTTTATCTGGGCCAAAGGCGCTACTAAAACGATCTGCTCTGTCTTACTGTCATAATTGCTCACATTATCGATAGGCGTGCCTTTATCCCTGAACTTTCCGTATGGAAGATCCAGGACCTTCACAGTGTGCATTCTCCCTGCATCTGTAAAAACGCAGATCTTATCTGTATTCATACAGATAAATGCATATTTATTCTCAGCATCCGCCGTCTCTTTATTTCGCTCATAGGCCGAGGTGTCAATGGTCCTGGCATAGCCGAACCGGTCCATCAGGAAAACAACCTGAGTCTCCTCGACCTTCTTCTCTTCATAGATGATCTCCGCTGCATTTTCCACTGCAGTTTTTCTTGGGTGACTGTATTCCTTTTTGATTTTTTTCAGATCTTCCATGATCACAGCAGCCATAGAATCATAATTATTCAAAATATCCTCATAGGATGTGATTTTCTTCAGTGTCTCTTCATGCTCTGCCATAAGAGTTTCCACTTCCAGACCGATCAGCTTATACAGCCGCATATCCAGGATCGCCGTAGCCTGCCGTTCTGTAAAGCGGAGCTTAGCCGCCTGGCGCATACTGGTCTTGGTTTTAAACTTAATCCCTTCTGTCACGCCATTTACCAGACAATTTTTTACCTGCTCCCGGCTTTTACTTCCTCTGAGGATCTCAATGATCAGATCGATCACATCACAAGCCCGGATCAGTCCCTCCTGGATCTCCCGATTTTCCCGTTCTTTGTTCAAAAGACTGGTATACTTCCTGGTAGCCACCTCAAACTGAAAATCCACATGGTGTTCGATAATCTGGCGAAGGCCCAGAGTCTCCGGTCTCTGATCTGCCACAACCAGCATATTCACTCCAAAGGTATCCTCCAGCCGGGTCTTCTTATAAAGCATATTGGTGAGGTTCTCCACATCAGCACCTTTTTTCAGTTCTAGGACAATGCGAATCCCTTCTTTGGAAGACTGATTGGAAATGTCCAGGATATCTGTAGTCTTTTTCGTCTCCACCAATGCCGCCACATCATTTAAAAATTTTCCGATATTAGCGCCAATCATAGGATAGGGGATCTCCGAGATCACCAGCAGGGTCCTTCCGTTTTTCCCTTTTTCTGTCTCTACCTTTCCCCGGATCTTGATTTTTCCTGTTCCGGATTCATAAATAGAAAGAAGATCATCTTTATTTACAATGATCCCTCCTGTAGGGAAGTCCGGTCCTTTAATATATTTCATCAGTTCTTTCGTAGTGATCTGATTGTTTTTCATATAGGCAATGACTCCGTCGACCACCTCTCCCAGATTGTGGGGTGGAATACTGGTAGCCATACCTACAGCGATCCCATCTGCGCCGTTTACCAAAATATTGGGGATCCTCACCGGAAGGACCGCCGGTTCCTTCTCTGTTTCATCAAAGTTTGGTACAAAATCCACCACATTCTTGTCCATATCTTTTAAATAAACTTCCTGGGTAATCTTCTGAAGACGGGCCTCTGTATAACGCATAGCCGCCGCACCGTCTCCTTCAATAGAACCGAAATTTCCATGACCGTCTACCAAAGGAAGGCCTTTCTTGAAATCCTGGGCCATGACCACTAAAGCCTCATAAATAGAGCTGTCCCCGTGGGGGTGATATTTACCCATGGTATCTCCCACGATACGGGCACATTTTCGATAAGGTCTGTCATACCGGATCCCCAGTTCATACATATCATATAAAGTTCTTCTCTGCACCGGTTTCAGCCCGTCTCTAACATCTGGAAGAGCACGGGCAATGATAACACTCATGGCATAGTCAATATAAGACTTCTGCATGATTTCCGAGTACTCTGTCCGGATAATATTTTCCTGAATACCTGCCGCCATACTCTACCTCCTAAACATCTAATTCCGCATCTCGTGCGTGATCGTAAATAAAAGCCTTTCTGGGGGGGACCTCCGTTCCCATCAGCACCTCTGTCACCTCGGAAGCCATACGGGCATCCTCGATTTCTACCAGCCTCAGCCTGCGAGTCACCGGATTCAGGGTAGTC
Organism: uncultured Bacillota bacterium; assembly: GCA_949291945.1. Classification (GTDB taxonomy): domain Bacteria; phylum Bacillota; class Clostridia; order Lachnospirales; family Lachnospiraceae; genus Blautia. The sequence continues at coordinate 181,555 of CASEXH010000001.1, forward strand.
TCCCAGAGCTGCTGGGCGTCCATTTCTCCCAAACCTTTATACCTCTGCAGGGTAAAGGGACCTTTATGGGTCTTTCTGTACCGCTCCAGTGCTTTGTCGTCATAGAGATATTCCTCTTTGCCTTTCGAAGGCATGGCTTTATAAAGAGGAGGCATAGCGATATACACATGTCCCTCATAGATCAAATCCGGCATAAAACGATAGAAAAGTGTCAGCAGGAGGGTAGAAATATGAGCACCGTCCACATCCGCATCCGCCATGATAATGATCTTATCATAGCGCAGCTTGGTAATATCAAAATCGTTTCCGTATCCTTCGGAAAATCCGCAGCCAAAGGCATTGATCATGGTTTTAATCTCTGCATTTGCCAGCACCTTGTCAATGGTAGCCTTTTCCACATTCAGGATCTTTCCACGTATGGGAAGGATTGCCTGAAAGCTTCTGTCCCTGGCAGTCTTAGCGCTGCCGCCTGCAGAGTCTCCCTCTACAATAAAGATCTCACAGACAGATGGATCTCTCTTCTCACAGTTTGCCAGTTTCCCGTTGGAATCAAAAGAATATTTCTGTTTTGTAAGGAGATTGGTCTTAGCCTTCTCCTCGGTTTTCCGGATCTTGGCAGATTTTTCTGCACAGGCCAGAATACTTTTCAACACTTCCAGATTCCGGTCAAAGTACAGTACGATCTCTTCTCCGGTAACTTTTCCCGTAGCCTTAGACGCATCCTGGTTGTCCAGCTTTGTCTTCGTCTGGCCCTCGAATCTTGGAGCCGGGTGCTTGATAGAGACCACAGCAGTCATTCCATTGCGGATATCTGCTCCTGTAAAATTGGCATCCTTTTCTTTCAGGATCCCCAGTTCTCTGGCATAATTGTTCATCACTGTAGTAAAGGTAGTCTTAAATCCTGTAAGATGGGTGCCCCCTTCCGCATTATAAATATTGTTGCAGAATCCCAGAACATTTTCCCGGAATTCATTGACATATTGGAAAGCAGCTTCCACCGTAATCCCATCGCACTCCCCTTTAAAATACACCGGCTCGTGGATGGGCTGGCTCTTCTTGTTCAGATCCCGGATAAATCCTACGATCCCCTCCGGCTCATGATAGATAATCTCTTCCGATTCTTCTCCCCGTTTATCCTGAAATACAATGGTAAGTTCCGGATTCAGGTAGGCAGTCTCATGGAGCCTGCTTTTTACCTCTGCCGCCGCAAATCTGGTCTTCTCAAATATCTCCGGATCCGGGAGAAAATTCACCAGCGTTCCGGTAGCTTTTGTCTTTCCGATCTTTGGAAGAAGTCCCTCTTCCAGTTCAATCACCGGTATTCCTCTTTCATATCGATCATGATGGATATAGCCGTCCCGGCTGATCTTTACATCCAGATAAGTGGACAGGGCGTTTACCACAGAAGACCCCACGCCGTGAAGACCGCCGCTGGTCTTATATACAGAACTATCAAATTTTCCTCCTGCATGCAGGGTAGTAAACACCAGTCTCTCCGCCGACATTCCTTTCTCATGCATACCTACGGGAATACCCCGGCCATTATCCTCCACAGTAGCTGATCCATCCGTTTCCAGGGTCACTCGAATATTAGTGCAGAAACCTGCCAGATGTTCATCCACCGCATTATCTACAATCTCATATATTAAATGGTTCAGACCCTTACGGGAAACACTTCCGATATACATTCCCGGACGCTTTCGTACGGCTTCCAGGCCTTCCAGCACCGTAATGCTGCTGGCATCATAAGTATTTTTCTTAGCCATTTTATGTTTCCTTCCTTCCTATAAATAATCCCTTCCGTTCTCTGCTGTCTGCCGCTTCTTTGCCAAGGCAGCCCCCAGTCTGCCGCAGACCAGTCCCAGCACAGCTCCTGCCAGTACATCCGTTGGAAAATGTACATAAAAATACATCCTTGAGATTCCCATCAGCACTGCCAGAAAAACTGCGCAGATTCCTATTTTTTTCTGTCCCATAAAAAGCAACGCCCCTGCTGCGGCAAAGGAAGCCATAGTATGTCCCGATGGAAAAGAATAATCCTCTGGGACTCTTACCAGCATTTCTACAGATTCATTGATCCAGCAAGGTCTTGGTCTTGCCACTAAAGGCTTAAGGACTAAATTTGCCGTCACAAAATCAAGGACCAGCGCTGCCAGTACAGCGCTTCCCACAGGTCTGTGCTTCTTCATGCAAAAAAGCAAAATCCCCAGAATGATCCAGAACCAGCCTGCCTCTCCTAAAAATGTAACAAAAGACATCAGACTTGTCAGGATCGGAGAATGTATACTTTGTAAGAAATCTAAAATCTCAAATTCCCATTCCATAAAACACCCTTCCTTCAAAAGCGCCTGTTTGCCAGGGCAGATATCACCTATTTCATTATGTCTTTCTTGACAGGTCTTATGTATCATATCTCATTTTTGTAAGATTTTCAAACGCTTTCTTATTCTTTAACATTATCGAACATGTGTTTGTTTTTGTCAAGAAAAAAATATTTTGATTTTTCAAAAAAAGGTGTTGACTTTTTATGGGGAATCGTGTATTATAATCAAGCACGGTTCGTTGGTCAAGCGGTTAAGACGCCGCCCTCTCACGGCGGAAACACGGGTTCGATTCCCGTACGAACTGCTTTTATGGGAAATACTTAGATGAGTATTTCCCTTTTTCTTTTATATAGAACAATCCTGCCCTAAGTTTAAGTGCAAGGGTATCATTTATTCAGGAGGTTATCATGGAAAAATTTATTGATCTTCATGTTCATTCTACTGCTTCAGACGGAACTCTGACCCCTTCCCAGCTTGTCTCTCTGGCCGAAGAAAAAAAACTGAAAGCTTTCGCTCTGACGGATCATGATACTATTGCAGGATTAGAAGAAGCCCTGAAGGCTTCCTCTAATTCCTCTGTAGAAGTGATTCCCGGTATTGAACTTTCTACCACTTGGCTGGAACGGGATGTACATATTGTGGGACTGGATATTGACTACAGCAACTATTATTTCCAGGAAGCCCTCTCCCGTTTTCAGGATTCCAGAGAGGTACGGAACGAGAAAATCATGTCCCTGCTCCAAAAAGAAGGGATTTCCATTACCAGAGGTTCCATGGCTGAAGCCTTTCCGGAAAGTGTATGGACCCGGGCACATTTTGCCAGATATCTTCTGGATCATAAATATGTAGGTTCTATAAACGAGGCTTTTGACCGATATCTGGGAGACCATGCCAAATGCTATGTCCCCAGAGAAAAAGTCACTCCCTTCCAGGCTATTTCTCTGATCCATGAAGGAGGGGGGATTGCGGTTTTCGCTCATCCTATCCTCTGCCGGCTGGGCAAAGACCGACTGGAAAGCCTGGCCGCCCAGATGAAGCAGGCCGGTCTGGACGGGATCGAAGCTTATTATTCCACCTATCGTCCTGCCGATGAGCAGACTGTGATACAAATTGCAAAAAGACAGGGCCTGGCTCTCTCGGGAGGCAGCGATTTCCATGGAAGCAATAAACCCCAGATCCAGCTTGGAACCGGAAAGGGAAATTTAAAGATCCCGTATCAGGTCTTGGAAAATCTCAGGCAGCACAGACATAGCAGCAGATAATATCAGAAGAAAAAGGACTTTCTCCTCACAGGAAGAGCCGGCAGGCTTATACTCCTGGCGAAAAGAGAGTCCTTTCATTTTTTATACTTTCCTATACTTCTTCCGGTGCCTCAGCCGGTATGAAGATCCGGTCATGTCCCGGATTTGTCTTTGTTTCAGCCTTCCTATGCGCTTCTTCACAAAAATATTCCTGAGAATTTACCAGCTGTTTTCCTCTCTTGTCAATCTTTTCGTAGGTGCCGTCCGGCTGTAAGATATGTGCTTTCACATTATCTGCAAGCTGAATCTGGAGAATATGCTTCACTTCTTCTTTCAGCTTTGGATCCTCTACCGGAAATACGATCTCTACACGTTTGTCCAGATTTCTGGGCATCCAGTCGGCACTTCCCATAAAGAGCTGCTCTTTTCCGTCACTATAGAAGTAAAAGATCCTGCTGTGTTCCAGGAAATTTCCCACAATAGAACGGACTGTAATGTTCTCACTGACTCCCGGTATACCTACCTTCAGACAGCAGATTCCCCGGACGATCAGATCGATTTTTACCCCTGCAGCACTTGCTGCATACAGGGCAGCGATCACATCCTTATCACAGAGGGAGTTCATCTTAGCCACGATCCTGGCCTCTTTTCCTTCCTCTGCTCTTTTCTGTTCCATCTCGATCAGATGGAGGAATCTGTCCCTCATCCAGATAGGCGCTACCACCAGCTTATTCCAGCTCTTTGGTTCGGAATATCCGGAAAGCATGTTAAATACTGCTGTGGCATCCGCACCGATCTTTGCAGCACAGGTCAGGATGCCGCAGTCTGTATATTGTTTTGCCGTGGAATCATTGTAGTTACCAGTTCCCAGATGTACATATCTGCGGATACCCTCTTCTTCTTTACGCACTACCAGAGTGATCTTACTGTGTGTCTTCAATCCCAAAAGTCCGTAGATAACATGGCAGCCGGCTTTCTCCAGCTTCTTGGCCCAGACAATATTATTTTCCTCATCAAATCTGGCCTTCAGCTCTACAAGGACCGTAACCTGCTTTCCATTTTCTGCTGCCTGAGCCAGGGCTGCGATAATCGGAGAATTTCCACTGACACGGTAAAGGGTCTGTTTAATAGCCAATACCTCCGGATCCCTGGAAGCCTGGCGCACAAAGTCCACTACGGGGTCAAAACTCATATATGGGTGATGGAGAAGAATATCCTGTCTGCGGATCTGGGTAAAGATATCCTCGTCTGTCATCATCTCTTTTACCGGTGCCGGGGTATAAGGAGGTACCTTCAGGTCGTCAAAGCCTTCCAGCTTATACATCTTCATCAGGAAGGTCAGGTCAAGAGGTCCATTAATATAGTGGATATCCTCCTCTTTCATATCAAATTCCATTTTTAAGATCTTCAGCAGTCTGGGATCCATCTTTTCTTCTACATCCAGGCGGATCACTTCACCCCACTGTCTTTTCTTTAACTGCTTTTCAATCTCTGTAAGGAGATCTGCAGCTTCATCCTCATCAATGGTCAGATCCGCATTCCGGATGATCCTGTAGGGGCATGCACAGACTACTGTATTGCTCAAAAACAGTTTTCCGATATTTCTTTCAATGATCTCTTCCAGGAGCACTACTGTGGTCTTATCCTTCTTATCTCCCGGAATCTCAATAATCCTGGGAAGCACAGAGGGAACCTGAACCGTGGCAAATTCCAGTTCTTCTTTATCCTTTTTCCCTTTTTTTGCAATAAGAGCTCCAATATTTAAAGTTTTATTTCTGACCAAAGGAAAAGGTCTGGCACTGTCCATGGCCATGGGTGTCAGAACCGGGTAAACAGCCTCTTCAAAATACTGATCCACGAAGGCCTGTTGGTCCTCTGTAAGGTCCTCATGCTTTTCTACAACCTTCACCCCTGCTTTTTTCAGTGCAGGAAGAAGAGAACGGTTATAGGTACTGTACTGAGCCTGGATAAACCTCTTCACCTCAGGAGCCAGAGCCTTCAACTGTTCTTTCGGTGTCATGCCGGCGATATCCGGTTTTGTATACTTTGCATGAACCATGTCCTTTAAAGACGCAACCCGGACCATGAAAAATTCATCCAGATTAGAAGCCGTAATACTTAAAAATTTTAATCTTTCAAATAATGGTATACTTTTATCTCTGGCCTCGGAAAGAACCCTCTCATTAAATCCCAGCCAGCTGATCTCTCTGTTCCAATAATATTCTGGTTTTGTATATGCTTTATAATCCATTGTTCCAGCCTCCTATTTTTGTTTCTTTCTCTTCAATACCGGACGGATACTGAAAATCTCTTCAAAGAAATCCGCAGCTTCTGTAAGCAGCGCCTTTTCCAAAGTCAGATCTTCCTTGGAGTTCACCCGCATGATCAGTTCCTGATCCTTAACGGCAGCACTGATCTCTTCAATTTTTTGTTTATGGCTTCTGTCCAGCACATTTGCCACACGCATAATCGCTGTCAGCTTAGCTACCTGCATATAATCCTTCCGGTCGATCATTGCTTTGGAATCTGCCTCATTATAGTACTCAAAAGGCATTTTGATAAATTTCACCACATTAGCGATCAACTCCCTTTCTGCATGGGAAAGGCCGATAATCTCCGTGGACATGATAATCTCATAAGCGCACTGAGAAGAATTGCTGGAACTGATAAAGTTTCCGCAGTCGTGCAGAATTGCGGCAATCTGAAGAAGCAGGCGTTCTCTTGGACCCATACCATGTACTTTCTTCATTCCATCAAAAATTGCCAGCGCATTTTTCAGCACACACTGGGTATGGCTTTTTCCGCTCATATATCTCTTTCCAATATTTTTGGCAGAAACTATAATATCATTTTCAAAGTTATGCTTGCTCTTTATAAACTTATGCTTCTCTGCATAATCATAAGAAATACCGTCGTTCAGCTGGGTACCCGGCAGCCACATAGTCTGAGCCCCCAGTTCCTCCACAAATACCCGGTATATAATCATGGCCGGGATCAGAATCTCTGCATATTCCAAAGAAACATCCAGGGAAACGGAAATCTCCTCCGGAGAATGACTCACCACCCACTGATACTCCTCCATAAAAGCATCATAGCTCACCGTACGGTTTTCCTTCATACTCTGCTTATCCTCAAAGAGTTTATCCAGGAAAGAGTCCCCCATAAGGATGATATTGTCTATTTTTCTGTCTTTCAGATGCAGTTTTTTAAACCCGAGGATCTGATTATGTACCAGTTCCTCTACCATTTTCTCATAATGGGTAGTTTCTTTTTCTACTGGATACAAAATTTCTCTTACACGCAGGCTTCCCAGCATAAAGCGCTGCGTTGTCAGCAGAGCATCTTTATCAAAAAGAGAGATCTGCATATTTCCTCCGCCTACTTCAATAATGGCGGTTCCCTTCTGGATCATTTTTGTAAAAGATTCTTCTTTTGCCGCCACAGATTTGTAGCCGAAAAATCTCTGTTCGGAGTTGCTGAGTATCTCTACCCGGATCCCGGTCTTCTGATAAACCTGCTCCAGAACGATCCAGACATTTTCTGCTTCCTGCAGCGTACTGGTAGCACAGGCTCTGTAGTTCTCTACCTGGTATCCCTCCATGATGTGTGCAAAATCTTTAAGGATATGGCAAAGCTGGCTGGCTGTATCAAAAGCAATCTTTCCTTTTCCATAAGTGTCCCTTCCGATTTCAAGTCTCTGACGTATTTCCTCTACCTGCCGGATTCCTATTCTGGGCGACATTTCATAGATGTCCATGCATACATTATAGGAACCTACGTCGATAGCGGCGAATGTTGTAATTCCCATTTCTCCTTTTTTCTCCTCCTGTCTGTTCTTTCTTCCTGCTTCAGGCAGGGGAACAGCTCCCCTCCCCGGATATTTCAGGTTTTCCGAGAAATTCTTTCAGCTTCTCGTATTCTTTTTCTGCTGTATGGTACCCTTCCTGATAAAGGGCTTCTAATTTTTCTCGATCCTTTTCAATTCTGCCAATTTCCACCGGTTTCTCAGGACAGATAACAAATACTCTGCCTGCTTTCTCCTCCCGGATCAGATAGTCCAGAGTTTCATTATAGCGGATATGCCGGTCTTTCATTCGTTCCACAAGTCTTGGAAATTCTTTCTGATAACGAAGCCGGATAAGGGGCATAACTTTATTCGGCCCTTTTCTGTAGCTCCGATCTCTTGTGAGAACGACTACTGTTTTCTCGTTTCCCAGCTCCTGAGATTTTTTTACCGGTATGGAATCTCCGATCCCTCCGTCCAGATAAGGCTGTTTTCTGATCCAGACCGTTCTGGACAAAAGGGGCAGGGAACTGGAAGCCCGGACATAATGGATTCCTTTATGCATATCATCGATTTTTTTATACTCTGCTTTCCCTGTCCGGCAATTGGTGACTACCGCATAGAATTCCGTAGGATTCCTATCATAAGCTTCATAATCATAGGGATTCAGTTCCTCAGGAATCTTCCTGTAGCACATATCCACCCCAAACATATCTCCTGTTTTCAGCAGGCTTTTAAAGCTGCAGTAATCATCATCATCTAAATAATCTGTGTTTGTCTCAAATCCTCTTCTTCTCTGCTTGGACAGGTAACTGCAGGCATGACAGGCACCTGCAGACACACCGATACAGGTGTGAAAAGAAATATCTTTATCCAGGAAAAAGTCCAGCACTCCTGCGGTAAAAGCTCCCCGCATACCGCCTCCCTCCAGGACAAGGCCTGTTTTACTGTTCCAATTCATAAAGTCCCTTCTTTCTGTTTATCATTTTTATTGTAACACGAAAACATGTAGTTAAAAAGTTAAATCCATTTAAAAAAGCTCAACCAGCAAAAAATTAAAATCAAATTATAAATCTTATTCTATTTTTCTTATCTTTTCTAAAAAAGAGCCCCGATCATTATCATACCGGAACTCCTTCTTACTCTGTATCACTAACTACTTTTAGCTTCCTGTTTTTGTTTGTATATTTCTTTCAAATCCTCCACAGCCATGGCAACATCCATCGTATGAAATCCCAGATAGCAGCTTCTCATCAGTGGCGCATCCGCTTGAGAATAAATCTGTTTACTGCTTTCATCGGTATAAAAATGCCAATACCGATATACATATCCCATCCAATATACTTCTTCCCGGTCATAATTTTCACCTGTGCATTTTTCTAAGATCACTTCATCCATCAGATTCTCCAGGATATATTCTTCCCCGGCCCACTGCAATCGGTCATAAGGATAATCCATAAATGCCGCTGTCTGACTGTTCATATATTTTTCTGCAAAGTCCGGATATTTTATATCATTTTTCAGGGCCAGTTCAAATAACCGCCCCTGAATATCGCACAGCTGCAGTTCAAATGTTGAAAGTTCTTTTTTCATGACTTGCTTTCCTCTTCCTGGAGTTTTTCTCTCTTTCAGTGTACTTCTATTTCCACAGGCTTTATTCAACTCCAGGGCTGTATATCTTGCCTTATACTTTAATACTCACTCCTGGATTAAATAATACCTAAAAAAATATGGATTTACAAGTGGAAATCAGCGTAATGATCTCATCCAAGAGTATGTACAGGGTTTGGGGGGAAATATATCTATGGGCAAATCAACAAAAAAGAGCTGAGAAATAAAGAAACCGATAGTGCTTGCAGAAAACGAAAAAAGCAAATACATACTTTTCTGCATTATGCAACACAAAATAAAAAGAAGCCTGTAAAAACAAGCCTCTTAGTACTGCCGGCAGCGGGACTTGAACCCGCACGTGGTTGCCCACAACAGATTTTGAGTCTGCCTCGTCTGCCATTCCGACACGCCGGCATCTTTCGCTGAACCGATAGTTAGAATATCACAAATTCGGGAGAATTGCAAGTGTTTTCTGCAATTCTCCTGTAATCCCTAACAGTTCAGCCATGGAACTGTCCTCTTCTCTGTCCTTACTTATTGCAGTCCAGTTCCTTATAGATATCAAAACAGTCAAAAGTAGCAAAATAATCCTTTGGTGTCTCCGCTCTTCTGATAAGCTGAGCAGTTCCATCCTCTTTCAGCAAAATCTCTGCGGATTTTAATTTTCCATTGTAGTTATATCCCATAGCAAATCCATGTGCCCCTGTATCATGGATCACCAGAAGGTCTCCCATATCAATCTTCGGCAGCATTCTGTCCACTGCGAATTTATCATTGTTTTCACAGAGGGAACCGGTGATATCATATTTATGGTCACAAGGCTGATCTTCCTTGCCCATAACTGTGATATGATGGTAAGCCCCGTACATAGCCGGACGCATAAGATTTACCGCACAGGCGTCTACTCCGATATATTCTTTATAGATATGTTTTTCATGGATTGCTTTTGTTACCAGGCAGCCGTAAGGTCCCATCATAAAACGGCCCAGCTCTGTGTAGATAGCCACGTCTCCCATGCCTGCCGGAACCAGAACTTCCTCGTAAACTTTCCGGACGCCTTCGCCAATAGCCCGGATATCATTTGCCTCCTGGTCAGGACGGTAAGGAATTCCCACACCGCCGGAAAGATTGATAAAGCATACCTTAGCTCCTGTCTCTTTCTGAAGCTTTACTGCCAGTTCAAAAAGCTGTTTTGCCAGCATAGGATAATACTCGTTAGTCACAGTATTGCTGGCCAGGAAAGCATGGATACCGAACTCCTCTGCCCCCTTTGCTTTCAGAATACGGAAAGCCTCAAAAAGCTGCTCCTGAGTCATTCCGTACTTGGCATCTCCCGGATTGTCCATGATGCCATTGCTGATCTCAAAGATTCCACCTGGATTAAAACGGCAGCTGATTCTCTTTGGAATAGTTCCGATGGCTTCTTCCAGGAAAGGAATATGGGTAATGTCGTCCAGATTGATCGTCGCTCCCATCTCATAAGCGTACCGAAATTCTTCTGCCGGAGTATCATTGGAAGAAAACATAATGTCCTCTCCTGTGCAGCCTATGGCCTTAGACAGCATCAATTCTGTATAAGAGGAGCAGTCACATCCGAATCCATACTCTCGAAGAATCTGGATCAGGAAAGGATTGGGCGTTGCTTTAACAGCAAAGTATTCTTTAAAACCTTTATTCCAGGAAAAAGCCTCCTTCATAGCCCTGGCATTTTCTCTTATGCCTTTTTCATCGTATAGGTGAAAGGGCGTAGGAAACTCTTTCACAATTTCATCTAACTGTTCTTTTGTCACAAATGGTTTCTTCTCCATGTTTGTTCTCCTTTTTCTATTTAATCTGTATCTCAGCAAAAGGCTTCTCCGCCTGATAAAATCCAGAATTCATTATACGGAAATATCCTTTGATTTTCAAGTCATTCCTGCAATTCTTTATTAACTTTTTAACGCATTGACGCAATCCAGTCTCGAACTTCCAGCAAAGAGTCCATTTTTCCGTCTAAAATATCTTCTACACAGGAGGAATCCTTTAAAAGATCCGGCACCATTACCGTGATCATGCCTGCCTGGTGGGCAGAGCAGAGTCCATTGTAAGAATCCTCCAGGGCCAGAACTTTAGATGGAGGCAGCTTCAGGCCCCGGCAGGCTTTTAAATATATCTCCGGGTCCGGCTTTGCCCTGGAAACCATATTTCCTGTGATCACTGTCTGAAAATATTCCCTGATTCCCTCTTTCTCCAGATTGCCGACTGCGTGTTCCTGGCTGGAAGATGTGGCCACTGCCATAGGGATCTGCTCTTTCCTAAGAAAATCCAGCAGCTCGTGGAGGCCCTTTTTTGTAGGAAGTCCATTGGCCCGTACATATTCCTGAAAGACACTTCTGTACAATTCCTGAAATCTCTCAAAGGGAAAATTTCTCCCATATTTATTCTTAAAGTATTCCTCTCTGGTCTTTCTGTTAAGACCTAACGTATGATAGATATGATCTCCCAAAGGCCCATAGCCCATCCTCTCCCCTGCAATATTCCAGGAATACTGCACAATTCTTTCTGAATCAAACATCAGTCCGTCCATATCAAAGACAACGCCCAGTATCTCTCTTCTATTCATATTTACTCTCCATTTCATTTCCTGCAGCCTCATTCTTCCCGTACTGCTCCCTGACAAATCGAAAAAAACCGCTGTACCGGAGTATTCAACTCTCTCAGACTGTACAGCGGCTCTTGGCTCTTATTAAACTACTTCCAAAACATGAAGCATATTGGTGACTCTTCCCTCTGCTTTAGTATTATTGGTGGCAGGGTCTCCTGCAGTGATGACCACTGTCTGACCTTTTTTTACAAGGCGCTTTCTCTTAATGGTCTCCATTGCATTTACGATAATATTCTCTGTAGTATCTTTAATATAACCTTTCAGCGGGATAACTCCCCAGTATAACTGCATCTTATGCTGCACCATCTCATTAGGCGTTACTGCATAGATTGGCATGGAAGGACGGAAATTAGAAATCAGTCTTGCCGTCTTGCCTGACATAGTAGGAGTCACGATACATGCGGCGCCGATATTTCTGGCAGTACGCACAGAGGCAATACCAATAGCGGAAGAAATTTTGCTCTGCTCATACATGGTCCTGTGGTGAATATATTTTTCATAGTCCACATACTGCTCTGTATTCTCAGCAATCTCATTCATCATCTTCAGGGCTTCAATCGGATATTTGCCTGCCGCAGTCTCTCCGGAAAGCATAACTGCATCTGTACCGTCATAAATAGCATTTGCCACATCTGCTACTTCTGCTCTTGTAGGACGTGGGTTGCGGATCATAGAATCCAGCATCTGTGTAGCCGTGATAACCGGCACATAACGCTCATTACATTTTTTTATGATCATCTTCTGGATGTGAGGTACTTCCTGAGCCGGGATCTCTACGCCCAGATCTCCCCTGGCCACCATGATACCATCGGAAGCTTCGATGATTTCATCAATATTCTCCACACCTTCCGCATTCTCAATTTTGGCAATGATAGAAATATGTTCTGCATGGTTTTCCTTAAGAATTTTACGGATTTCTTTAACGCCTTTGGCGCTCCGGATAAAAGAGGCGGCGATAAAGTCAATGTCCTGCTGGATACCGAACAAAATATCGTCAATATCTTTTTCTGTAACAGCAGGAAGTTTTACCTTTACATTGGGCACATTTACACCCTTCCGCTCGCCAAGCTCTCCGCCGTTTTCCACGTGACAGACAATATTGCCGCTCTTGATCTGTTTTACCTTCAGTTCAATCAGACCGTCGTCAATAAGGATTCTGTCTCCCGGTTTTACGTCCTTAGCCAGGCCTGGATAAGTTACACAGCAGCCGGTTTCATTTCCGGTCATTTCTTCTGTATAGAGAATGAATTCGCTGCCTTCTCTAAGGGTTACCTTCTTTCCTCCCTCCAGGAGTCCTGTTCGGATTTCGGGACCTTTCGTATCCAGGAGGATTGCCACCGGACGGTCCAGCTCTTCTCTTACATTTTTCAGGAGATTCATACGCTCTCTCTGCTCTTCGTGGTCTCCATGGGAAAAATTAAACCTTGCCACATTCATTCCGTTTTTCACCAAAGATTTCATAACCGTTTTCTTATCCGTATTCGGTCCCATGGTGCAGATAATCTTAGTACTTCTCATCTCTTTTCTTCCTCCTATTTTTTAATGTAAATGTCACTGTGTATTCTGTCACTTTATATGCTGGTGGGTAAACAGGTGATCCTGACAATATTCATAATTACCGTTGCATTTCGAACAGAAACGAAACTCCAGATCATCTCCGTCCTTTTCTGTTCGTCCGCATACTGCACATTTATGCTTCGTAATCCCCGGTGCCATCTTAGGATGGACAGCCTTCTGGAACTGCTGCCTCCGATGTACCTCTTTGGGTGAGATTCTGCTGAAATTCCTGGTAGCCAGGAAAAAGATGATAAAGTTTAACAGAGAGGCAATAATCACCGTCCGGATAGCCCAGTTTCCTCTCACCAAATCATAAAGGATGTAAGCTGCATCCAGCCATGCCAGCCATTTGATCTTGATGGGAATGATCATCATGAACAAAACCTGCATATCCGGATAGCTGAGGGCAAAGGCCAAAAAAATAGACAAATTGATATAATACGTGGAAAATGCCGGGGCGTACATCACACTGGCAGGACCCATAATGAAATAAAGGATAAAAGATCCGATCACTGTAAATATCATTCCGCTGAGAATATACACATTATAGCGGAAGGCTCCCCAGGTTCTCTCCAGAGAACTCCCTAAAGAGTAATAAAACAACAGCATGATCACTACAAACAGGATATTGGAACTTGATGGCGGTATCAAAATCCAGGATACCAGCCGCCAGATCTGAAAATGCAGAATATGATAGGGGCTGAGGTAGAGATACCCCATCAGATTTCCCCCTGTCAATGCCTGCATATACACAAGAATATAGCCGATTATATAGCAGCCGATTATATATTTGGTAAGATTATGGATAGCAAATCTTCCAAATTTTCGTTCCATTTTATTTAAAAAATTCATTTTGTCTCCTCAATTTGTTAAACTTCTGATTTCAGAATAAATCTTTTTTGGAGAAGATAAACGCAACAATCAGGCTTATAAGCAGAGCCAGAACAATAACAATAGCAAACCCTGCAGGATTCCCTGCAAAGGGCATGCCGTCGGCATCCAGGTTCATGCCATAGGCGCTGAATATCATAGTTGGTATGGACAGTACAATGGTGACCGTAGTCAGAAATTTCATGACAATATTCAGGTTATTGGAAACAATAGAGGCAAAGGCATCGGTCATACTGCTTAAAATCCCGCTGTACACATTTGCCATCTCAATAGCCTGCTTATTTTCAATGATAACATCCTCCAAAAGATCTGTGTCATCTGGATACTGCTTGATCCTCTCCACCCGGAGAAGACGCTCCAGGACCATCTCATTGGATTTCAGGGAAGTTGTAAAATATACCAAAGACTTCTCCAGCTCTAAAAGCTCTATAAGCTCTTCATTTCTGGTAGCAGCCTGAAGTTTCTCCTCTACTTCTTCGCTTTTCTTGTCAATGATACGCAGATAATGCAGAAACATACTGGCATTCTTATAAAGGATCTGGAGGATAAACCGGGTCTTCATATATGTGTAGAAATTCCGCACCCTTCCATCCATAAATCTGCCCAGAACAGAAGTGTCTTCCAGGCAGACTGTGATGATCACCTCATCTGTTACGATAATAGACAGAGGAATGGTGCCGTACCAGTCTTTTTCTCCCCTCTCTTCCAGAATAGGAGTATCAACGATGATCAGAGTATAATCATCTTCCACTTCAATACGGGAACGTTCTTCTTCATCCAAAGGCGCTCTCAAATCATCTACCTCAATATGAAACTGATTGGAAACCTCGAATATTTCTGTTGCGGTAGGATCTGTAAGTGCCAGCCAGCAGCCCTCGCTGGCTTCCTCCACCTGATGGATCTTTCCATCCATTGTCTTAAAAATTCTAATCATGGTATCTCCCTTCAGCTCCTGCCATGATCAAGCAGGGTAAAAGGGCGGTGCCTGGATCGTCAGCAGGAAACATATTCTATTTTTTGTCTTATCTTATATTTCTCACCAGGACGACAAGGCCCGCTTTCCATAATTTTGCACTTCCTTTTTTATGATATAGTTTTATAAATATTTCTTTTGTTATTCTTCACATTCGCACTTTGAAAAAATAATGCTGTTTGGAGTTTCCACCTTCATTGGTTTTCCTTTCATGATCAGCAGTTTTTTCTCATAGTCGATGGCAAAGGTGGTAATAGAATTGGATTCATGGTTTACCACAGCCAGATGTTTGCCATCCGGGAACACATCCAAATCCTTCGGATAATTTCCGCTGATAGGAAGGATAAACTGGGTCTCCAGCAGACCGGTCTCCTCATCTCGCTTATACATAGCTACTGTGTCTTCTCCTGCTGTAGAACAAAAAAGATAATGTCCGTCGGGGGAGAAACACAGACCTGATGTGGCGTCGTGGATCTGGTCGTCTTTGGAAGCCAGAGTAGAAATAGTCTGGATCTTCTCAAACACCGGGGACTTTCCGTTCCCGTCATATTTATAAACTTCAATGGTATTATTCAGTTCAAAATTCAGGTAGGCAAATCTGCCGTCAGGGCTGAATTTGATCAGCTTTGGACCGGACTCTCTCTTACATCTTAAAATATCCACTAATTCCAAACGTTTTGTTCTGCTGTTGATTCTGTATACCTTCATCTGGTCAATACCGTTATCCACTGCGCAGAGATATTTATTGTCCGGAGTCGGGCGTACACAGCTTACATGGGGACGGAAATTTCTCTCTCCAACGCTGCCCAGGCCTTTGTGGAATACACCATCTACCACGCTTCCTAAGCGGCCATCTTTATGGGTATGCACTACAGTAACTTTTCCGTCATGGTATCCTGCCACAAAGAGATACTTGCCTTCCTCATCTGTAGAGAGGTGGCAGCCTCTCATTCCGTCAATATCTACTTTATTGATAAAAGTCAGATCTCCATCCGGCTCAATGGCAAATACTGCCACACCTTCATCTGCTATAGAATAAAGATATTTTCCGTTTAATGAACGGGCCAGATGAGAAGAGTTATTTACCGGAACGACTTTTCTCTCCTTTAAGGTTCCTTCCTCCACATTTACATCGTATACATGGATTCCGATACTGCTTCCATGGGTATAAGTTCCGACATACGCAACATATTTCTCTTTCATTTATGCAATACCCTCCTGTATTTATTGTTTTTACCACATGACAAATTTGTATCCCTGGGGGATACCTAGTGCCATTCTACCACAAAGTTTTTTTTTATACAACCTGAAAACTGACCCAATCTTACCTTTTACCGGTTCTTTCAGAAGAATTTACATTTCCTATATATTGACAGGAATCCCCCCTCCTGTATAATAGATATAATGCCAAAATTCGAGTATACAAAGGAGAATAGAAATGAATCATACATTAGTAGATTTGATTGATATATCCAAAAGTTTCGGGGATCAGATCGTCCTGGATAAGCTGAATCTCTCCATCCGTGAAAACGAATTTCTCACCCTTCTTGGCCCCAGCGGCTGCGGCAAGACCACTACCCTGCGTATCCTGGGAGGATTTGAAAATCCTGATTCCGGAAAGGTAATTTTTGACGGAGCAGACATCACCAATCTGCCTCCCAACAAAAGAAATCTGAATACAGTCTTTCAGAAATATGCCTTGTTTTCCCATATGAGTGTAGAGGAAAACATTGCTTTCGGCCTGAAGATCTCCGGCAAAAGCCCTTCCTATATTAAAGATAAGATTAAATATGCTCTGAAGCTGGTAAATCTGGAAGGCTTCGAAAACCGTCTTCCGGATTCTTTAAGCGGCGGTCAGCAGCAGCGTGTTGCTATAGCCAGGGCGATCGTCAACGAGCCCCGGCTCCTCCTTCTGGACGAGCCTCTGGGAGCGCTGGACCTGAAGCTTCGCCAAGACATGCAGTACGAGCTGATCCGCCTGAAAAATGAGCTGGGGATTACTTTCATCTATGTAACCCATGATCAGGAAGAAGCGCTGACCATGTCCGATACTATCGTTGTCATGAATCAGGGCTACATCCAGCAGATGGGGTCTCCTGAAGATATTTATAATGAACCCCAGAATGCTTTTGTAGCTGACTTTATCGGAGAGAGCAATATTATCCCCGGCATTATGCTGGAAGATAAGCTGGTGGAGATCCTGGGTGCCAAATTTCCCTGTGTAGATACTGGTTTCGGCAGAAATAAGCCTGTGGACGTGGTGATCAGACCGGAGGATGTGGATCTTCTGGCACCGGAAGAAGGCACCATACAAGGAGTGGTCTCCCACCTGATTTTTAAGGGCGTCCACTACGAGATGGAAGTCCAGGCCAATGGTTTTGAGTGGCTGGTCCACAGTACCGACCTGTTCCCCGTAGGCCAGCAGGTAGGTATCCATGTGGATCCTTTTGATATCCAGATCATGAACAAACCGGAATCCGAAGATGAGGAGGCGCTTGGTGTCAATGAATAAACGGAAGCTTCTCTCAGGCCCCTACCTTGTGTGGACGGCGGCCTTTATCCTCATCCCTCTTGCTGTGGTCCTTTACTATGGGCTGACGGACAGCGACGGGCATTTTACCTTTGAAAATATCCTGGCTATCGGAACTATAGAGAATTTTAAAGCTTTATGTCTTTCTCTGCTGCTGTCCCTTATAAGCACCCTGATCTGTCTGATCCTGGCCTACCCCCTGGCTATGATGCTTTCTAATATGAAAGTAAGCCAGACCAGTTTTATGGTACTGATCTTTATTCTTCCCATGTGGATGAATTTTCTTCTCCGTACCATGGCCTGGCAGACCCTTCTGGAAAAAAACGGCGTGATTAACCAGATACTGTCCTTTTTCCATCTGCCATCCATCCAGATCATCAACACACCGGGAGCCATCATTCTGGGTATGGTCTACAACTTCCTGCCCTTTATGGTGCTGCCTCTTTATAATGTATTGTCTAAAATTGACCGGGATATTATCCTGGCAGCCAGAGACCTGGGAGCCACTCCTGTCTATACTTTCCGGAAGATCATCTTTCCATTAAGTCTTCCCGGAGTGATCAGCGGCATTACCATGGTCTTTGTCCCTGCCCTGACGACTTTCGTAATCTCAGATCTCCTGGGAGGAAGCAAGATTCTGCTCATCGGAAATGTCATCGACCGCCAATTCCAGCAGGGAAGCAACTGGCATGTGGGGAGCGGCCTTTCCCTGGTGCTTATGGTCTTTATCCTGATCAGTATGTTCCTTACCGGGAAATACGATAAAAACGGAGAAGGAGGGATGTTCTGATGAAAACTGCTTTGCGGAGGATTTATTTCGGTCTGATCCTCTTTCTCATGTATGCTCCTATTGTAACTTTAATGATCCTGTCCTTTAACGCTTCCAAGTCCAGGACCAAGTGGGGAGGCTTTACCCTTTCCTGGTATGTCTCCTTGTTCCAGGACGAAGCGATTATGTCCGCTTTATACAATACGCTGGTTATCGCACTGGTGTCTGCTTTTCTGGCTACTTTGCTGGGAACGGCTGCCTCCATCGGTATCAGTGCTATGAAGCCAAGAGCCAAAACTGTATTTATGGGGATCACCAATATCCCCATACTGAACTCTGAAATTGTTACCGGCATCTCACTCATGCTGCTGTTTATCGCATGCAGAGTTACCCTTGGCTTTACCACTATTTTGCTTTCTCATATCACTTTCTGTATCCCCTATGTGATCTTAAGTGTTATGCCAAAGCTGAAACAGACAGACAAAAGCACCTACGAAGCAGCTCAGGATCTGGGCGCCGGGCCTATATATGCCTTTTTTAAAGTAGTGTTTCCTGATATCATGCCGGGGGTTGTCTCTGGTTTTCTCATGGCCTTTACCATGTCTCTGGATGACTTTATCATCACTCATTTTACCAAAGGTCCGGGAATAGATACTCTGTCCACAAAAATCTATGCGGAAGTCCGCAAAGGAATCCGTCCGGAAATGTACGCCCTGTCTACCCTTTTGTTTGTCACAGTGCTGGTCCTTCTGATTCTGATCAATTCCAGTCCCAAAGGCTCTGCAGACACAAAGGTTACTGCTTCAAGGAAAGGCAGGAAATGGGTATTCCGGCTGGCAGTTCCTGCAGTCCTTCTCATTATTTTTATCGGAGGCGGGATCGGTTACAGCCTGAAAAATGCGGGAAATGCTTCCGGGGAAAAGCTGATCGTTTATAACTGGGGAGAATATATTGATCCTGAAGTCCTGGATATGTTTGAGGAAGAAACGGGAATCTCTGTGACTTACGAAGAGTATGAAACAAACGAGATCATGTATCCCAAGATCCAGTCTCACGCTATCGCCTATGATGTGGTATGTCCTTCCGACTATATGATCCAGCGTATGATTGAGAACGATCTTTTAGCAGAAATCAACTGGGATAATGTGCCAAACATTAAAAATATAGATCCTTCCTATATGGAACAATCGGAAAACTTCGACCCGGGAAATAATTATTCCGTTCCTTACTGTGTGGGGACTGTAGGGATCCTCTACAATACCAAAATGGTAGACGAACCCGTAGACAGCTGGGATATCCTCTGGGATGAAAAATATAAAGACAACATCCTTATGCAGGATTCTGTCCGGGATGCTTTTGCCGTAGCTCTGAAGAGAAACAGAAATTCCCTAAACTCTGTGGATGTAAATGAGCTGAACCAGGCCGCCAATGACCTGATTGAACAGAAACCTCTGGTCCAGGCTTATGTGGTAGACCAGGTCAGAGACAAAATGATCGGAAATGAAGCAGCTCTTGGCGTGATCTACTCCGGAGAGGCCGGATATACCCAGCGGGAAAATCCGGATCTGGAATATGTGATCCCCAAGGAAGGCTCTAACGTATGGATCGATTCCTGGGTCATTCCCAAAAACGCCCAGAATAAAGAAAACGCAGAGAAATTCATTAACTTCATGTGCCGTCCCGATATTGCCCTGATGAATTTTGAGTATATTACTTATTCTACCCCCAACAAAGCGGCCAGAGAACTTATTGAAGATCCCGAGGTCCGCAACAGCAAGATCCTGTTTCCTGACCAGGAAGAGCTGAAGAACTGCGAGACCTTCCAGTACCTGGGAGAAGAAGCAGACAATTACTATAACGAACTTTGGAATAAAGTAAAATCAAGGTAGGCAAAATGGAACGTATTTTTGAATTTACAGTCAGACCGGAAGAGCTCCCCTGCACTCTGGGAGAATATCTCAGAGCCAGGGGCTTTTCCCGGCAGATCATCATTCATTTAAAAAAGACTCCCATGGGGATCCAGGTAAACGGCCAGTGGGCCTATGTGAGAGCACTCCTGAAAGAAGGGGATCTGGTCAGGATCCTTTTAAAGGAGGAAGAGTCCTCTGAAAAAATCCTGCCTGTTCCTATGGATCTGGATATTCTCTATGAAGATCCGGATATCCTTGTGGTAAATAAGCCGGCGGATACTCCCGTCCATCCTTCTATCCATAACTACGAAAACACCCTGGCCAACGGAATCGCCTGGTATTTTCAGCAAAAAGGAACGCCTTTTATCTTCCGGTGTATCAACCGTCTGGACCGGGATACTACAGGTCTTCTTATCCTGGGAAAAAATGCCTACAGTGCTTCCCTCCTTTCTTCCAGTATGAAAAAGCGGGAAATCCGCCGGACCTATCTGGGAGTTGCCCGGGGGACGCCTGTTCCTCCCAAAGGCACTGTGGATGCGCCTATTGCCCGGGAAAAAAATTCTGCCATCCTGCGCTGTGTGGATTTTGAAAAAGGTGAAAAAGCCGTGACCCATTACGAAACCCTCTGTACCCGGGAAGGCTGTTCTCTCACCCGCTTTTCTCTGGAAACCGGCAGGACCCACCAGATCCGGGTCCATATGAAATATCTGGGCACGCCTCTTCTGGGGGACTATCTCTATAATCCGGAATATTCCAAAATAAAAAGAGTGGCCCTCCACTCCTATTCCCTGGAATTTTTCCATCCCGTAACCCATGAAAACCTGTATTTTCAGGCTCCTCTTCCAAAAGATATGGCAGAGCTATTTCCTTCCTTTTAAAATCTTTCTTCCCGGCTTATTGCCGGAGATAGAAGGAAGGCAGCTCTGCCATTTTTCTGTCAAAAATTCTCTGTCTTAATTTCTTCTCAACGCCTCTATAGGATTTAAAGCCGCCGCTTTCCTGGCAGGGTAGATCCCGAAGAAAATTCCCACTGCACAGGAAAACAGTGTAGCAAAGAGAACCGTACTCAGACTGATCCCCGGAGTGATGGTCATCTCCTGTCCCGCACTCATCAGAAAACATAATCCGTAGCCTCCTACAATTCCTGCAAGGATGCCGATAATCCCGCCGATCACAGTCAGTATGGCGGATTCTGCCAGGAACTGGAGCATAATAGAGGAAGTCTTGGCTCCCAACGCCTTTCTTATGCCGATCTCTCTGGTCCTTTCGGTCACGGAAACCAGCATGATATTCATAACGCCGATACCGCCTACCAGCAGGGAAATTCCTGCCACAAAAGAAATAAAAGCCGTGATCATTCCCATCATATCATTGAGCAGACTGATTACATCCTGGAAACTCTGGATCTGATAAAAATCTTCGCCAGCGGACTGATGCCTCTGTTCCAGAAGCCGCACCACCCTGTCCGACACCTCCTGGGAGTCCAGGTCCTTATCTGCCTGGACATAAATACTGGTAAAGTTCTCCAGATCATCGCCCAGATAATCCAGAGCTGCTGTATAAGGGATAGACAGACTTACCGGCATTCCCTCATAGGTATAAGTCACAAAAGTGCCGTTTTCTCTCTGGGTGCTGACGCCCACAATCCGATAAGATTTTGTCAGATCCGAAGCCTGGACCTCAATATCCATTCCCACTACATCATCGGAACCGAAAAGCCTTTTGGCATCCGTGTCTGAGATCACACAGACATTTCTGGCCTCTGCCACATCAGATTCCCGGAAGTAAGCTCCCCGTTTCATCAGCGTATTATTTATAAGGGCAGCGTCCTGGGTCTCTAAGGAAAGGCTTACATCAAAATTTCCTTTTCCTGTCACAGTCTCGCCTGATAACCCCATACTGATGGTAACGCCTTCCACCCCTTCCAGATCCCGGACAGCCTCCAGATCCTCCGGTGTGATATAGGCGCCTTCGTTCATGGCATCTTCACTGCAGTAAATATAAATCTGTCCGCTTCCAACGCCGTCGATTTCTGAGTTCATCTGGTTTCTGGTTCCCTCACCAATGGAGACGATAGCGATCACAGAAGCAATACCAATAATGATTCCCAGCATGGTGAGAAAGGATCGACCTTTATTTGCCAGAATATTCTGCACTGCCATTTTCACATATTCAGCCATATCTGTATACTCCTGTTCTTTTACCGGGCAGCTTCCACTGCCACAACACTGTCTCCTACCTCATGGCTTCCAATATCACGGATCACCTGGTCTCCTGCCTGCAGACCTTTTGTGATCTCCACATAGGAATCTGAAGTCACCCCTGTCTCTATGGCTTTTTCAGTAATCTTACCATCTTCCACCACATAGCAGAAAGAGCCGTCTTTTCCAATATTTACAGCTTCTACAGGAAGAAGGGGCACATCCTTTGCCTGGGCTGCCTGGATACTGGCCTGGGCCTCTACACCGATAAAGATATTGTCATCAGGATTATCAATATGTATCGTAACACCGATAAGAGGTGTTCCCTGTTCATTTGGAATAGCAATCTTACTGATCTTTTCTACAGTTCCCTGGTATTCCGAATCTCCCAGCGTAATGGAAGCTTTCTGTCCTTCCTTCACCTTGTCAAAATCATACTTGGAAATATTGGCCTCTACACAGACCTGCTCAGTACTCTGAAGTGTAAATAATTCCATTCCCTGGGTTACCGTAGCTCCCTGAGTTACCTGAGCGTCAGAGATAACCCCCTTAAATTCTGCCTGAAGACCTTTTCTCCCTTCCTCGATAAGCTCCTGAAGATTTTTTGCCTCCAATTCAGCCAGATTGTTAGAAATCTGCATCCGCTCCTGAGCTGCTGCCGTAAGTCCTGTAGTATCCGCCTCTGCCAAAGCCTCCTGGGAAGCCAGTTCCGACTGAAGCTGGGCCAGCTCCTGGGAAGCGGACTCCAGCTGGAACTGAAGGTCAGAGGTATCCGGAACTGCAGACGTATCCGTGCCGGTACCGGAAACTGCAAAATCTGCCGCATTCACTTCCCGCTTTACCGGTTCCTCCGGGGGGTTATTCAGGGCATATTCATAATCCGCCCGGGCAGAAGCCGGTGCATTTTCTTCATCCATCTGAGTCCTCAGTTCTTCCAGTTTCTTTTGATATTCCGGCAATGTTACCGTATCATATTCTTCCTTGGCCTGCTGGTATTCCTGCTCTGCCTGAGCAACAGCTGCCTCATATGCTTGAGCCGCCTCCTGGGCTGCCTGCTGGGCCGCTGCCTGAGCGTCTGCTGCCGCCTGGGACTGTGCATCTGTTATCTGCTGCTGAAGACCAGATATCTGGTCCTGTTTCTCTGCGATCTGCGCCTCCAGCTCCGGGATCCTGGCCTGAGCCTCTTCCTGTTTTGCCGCAGCGTCTGCCGCCTGCTGCTGGGCATCTGTAAGCTCCAGCTGACCGGATCTGACATTAAGCTGGGCCCTTTGATTTTCACTTTCCAGTGTCTCCAGGTTAAATCCGATAATCGGCTGTCCTGCTTCCACCGTGTCTCCTGCTTCCACAGGCATGGTCTGGATCTCTCCGTTTACCGGAGAAAAGAAAGTCTTCTTCTGTTCACTCTCTACATTCCCGGAAGCATCTACCTCCTGGGTCACATTTCCTTTTGTCACTGCAACAGTCTCGATAGTTGGAACGCTTTCACCGCCCTGATTCATGCTGCCGATCACTGCGATAAGAATGACCATGATCACAACCACCCCCAGAGTGATCAGCATGATCCCGTTCTTACTCTTCAATATTCCCTTCTTCATGATTCTCCTCCGTCTTCTCATATTCTGTCTCTTCATACTCCGGATTCAGCATATCCGTCTCTATTTTTCCGTCCATGATCCGCACCACCCTTTTTGCCTGGGATGCGATTCCGTCATCATGGGTAATGAGGATAACAGTCCTTCCTCCCGCATGGAGCTTCCTTAAGATTCCCAGGATTTCTTTGCTGGAAGCCGAATCCAGATTTCCTGTAGGCTCATCGGCCAGGATCACCGGCGGCTTTGCGGCAATGGCCCTGGCAATGGCTACACGCTGCTGCTGTCCCCCGGACATCTCTGATGGTTTATGAGTCATCCTGTTTTCCAGCCCCACCATCTTCAGCGACTCTCTGGCAAGCTTTCTTCTGCTTTTCCGGTCCATTCCCCGGTAGATCAGCGGAAGCTCCACATTTTCTTCTGCGGTAAGGTTTGGGATCAGATTAAATCCCTGAAAAATAAAGCCGATCTCCCGGTTTCGGATCTCTGACAGCTGGTTGTCCGTCATAGTAGATACGTCTGTACCATTGAGATAATATTTTCCCGAAGTAGGCACGTCCAGACATCCCAGCATGTTCATAAATGTAGACTTACCGGAGCCGGACTGCCCGATGATTGCCACAAATTCCCCCTCGTCGATTTCCAGATCAATGTGATCCAGGGCTCTCACTTCATTTTCCCCCGGATTATAAATTTTACACAAATCCACTACTTTAATAAGATGTTCCATAGGCTTTTCCTTTCTTCATATGGTTCTTTTCCAAAACCTCTCTCAAACCAAAAGAACAGAGCGAAACAGAAATATGATCTCCTGTCTCACCCTGTCCCTTTCTTTTCAAAAACACACCTTCTATTTTCAGATTTCTATTACTGGGCTTTGTTGTCCAGCATTGCTTGGCGATTTTTCAAAGCACCCCAGAAATAAAGCAGCGGCAGGATCAGACCGATTACGATAAAAACAAGGCTCAGCACCGTAATCCCTGAAGTAACTGCGGAATAAGCGTCGTTTCCCAGCTGCCAAACAATTAAGATAATACCGCAGACAAAGCAGATCCCTGCTCTCTGGATCTTATTGCAGTTTGCAATCCCGATGATCCCGATTACCAGGTTGAGAAGTGCGCCTGCGGTCGTAATATATACACTTAACTGATACGCCTCCATAGTAATTCCCGAAGCGGCCAGGCTCTGTTCCATAATCTCTCCTACCTCTCCGTTTCCGGTCATACCCAGTACAGCAATATTCACTAGGCTTACAAGAAGTGACAGGACTCCAGTAACTACCATAATAATCCCTACTACCTGCAGCAATGTTTTTCCAGGTGCTTTATTTTTCATTGTGTTCTCCCCTCTCTATTGGTTTTTCTCATTGTATAATCCTATAGAAAAAAAGTCAATTTATTTTACAGAAATTTTTGATAACTGTTGTGAAATACAGGAAAATCAGCCTATTGTAAAGTATTTTTCATAAATATTTATTCAATACCTGTCGGGTATGCCTTTGTTCTCCATATGCATATACAATGTCAAACAGACATGCCGGCATGTTCCCTTTGCTCGCTGCTCACTGGAAGAAAAAAGAGACCTCCCAGATTTTTCTGGAAAGCCTCTTATTACTGATACTTTTATAAAGCCCGTATCCTGGGTACCTCATCTACATGAAGATATCTGCTTACAGCCCGGATGATAATATCATGATTTACAAAATGATTCTGATTGGAAACCAGGATCACGCCGATGACCCCTACTTCTTCTACACGTATAGGGAATCCTCCGCCCATATAGGAATATTCTCTGGTATCCAGTCCAATATCCTCCAGAGTTTCCTCTGACTTTTTAAGCTCGCTGTAAAGAAGCATGGTGCTTTTTTCCACCCTCCGGACTGTGGCATACATTTTATCCATCCAGGCTTCATTGTTTAAATTGGTACTGTTTCCTGCGTATTTAAACACAGTATAACCATTATTCAGCCGGATCTCCACTGCAGTATCCAAACCTCTTTTTCTGGCCTCTGCCACAATGAGATTTCCAAGAGCCCATGCGTCCTCATTGGTAAAATGTCCGAACTGGAGAATTTCCTCCTGCATCGCTAATACTGTGATCACTTCTTCAATGGTCATATGAAACACCTCCTGCTGCTACCGGATCCTGTCCGGGAAACCAACCTTGCGCTGAACCTTTCTCAGTGTTTTATTTGCAAAATACTGGGCTTTTTCTGCGTTCTCTTTAATAATAGAATCAATATAGGCCTTGTCCTTTTCCAGACGGGCGACCTCATCCTGAAGAGGCTTCAGAACACTGACTACTGCCTCCCCTACAGCCATTTTCAGTTCGCCGTAGCCTTTTCCTTCAAATTCTTTTACTGCTTCGTCAGGATTTTTTCCAAGACATGCACAGTAAATGTCGATAAGATTTTTCAGTCCCGGCTGTTCCTCTCTGTAGGCAATGCAGGCTTCTGAATCTGTTACCGCCCGTTTGCATTTTCTCATAATGGTATCCGGATCATCCATCAGATAGATACTTCCATTAGGATTCTCATCGGATTTTGACATCTTTTTGGAGGGATCCTGAAGACTCATGATCTTGGCACCTACCTTGCCGATATAAGCCTCCGGTACAGTAAATACATCTCCGTAAAGATTATTGAAACGGATAGCAATATTCCTGGTCAGCTCCAGATGCTGCATCTGGTCAATGCCTACCGGCACCACATCCGCCTGATACAGAAGAATATCTGCCGCCATCAGCACCGGATAGGTAAAAAGTCCTGCATTGATGTTATCTGCGTGTTTTGCAGCCTTGTCTTTGAACTGGGTCATACGGTTCAGTTCACCCATATAAGTAAAGCAGTCCAGGATCCAGGCCAGCTCTGCATGACCGGACACATGAGACTGGTAATAAATACAGTTTTTCTTCGGGTCTAATCCTGCTGCAATATAAAGAGTCAGCAGCGCTCTTGCCCTTTTTCTCAGTGTTGCCGGGTCCTGGCGGATCGTAATAGAATGCATGTCCACCACGCTGTAAAAGCATTCATAATCATCGCTTAAAGTCACCCAGTTTTTCAGAGCCCCCAGATAATTTCCCAGGGTCAGATTCCCCGTGGCCTGCATGCCGCTGAATAAAACTTTTTTATCCTTGTTCATAATTTAAGTCCTCCACTGCTACGTTTTCCTTAGGAAATATTTTAGCACGTTTCCCCCCTGCGGGCAACTGCGGCTTTTATTTCTCTCCTTCTACCAGAAACATGGGCGTGGAATAATAATTTGCTCTTTCTTCCCGGCTCCATACTTTTTTCCATACGTCTTCTTCTATCACCACTTTTGAACATGCCAGATCTTCCAGAAGTTCTTTGTCCCAGAGAGGACGGTTGATCTGGCTTAAAGGTACTTTTCTGGCTATATCCTCCATGGCGTCGATATCTGTACAGGTATAATGATCCTCCATATGAAGGGACTCTACCCTTTTTCGGTCCTCTTCGTACTCTTTCCGCTTTTCCTCATCGAAAAGATGATGGTACCAGTTAGCGTCATAGTTCAGGAGTTTTCCTCCTTTTTTCAGCACTCTCAGCCACTCCTGATAGGCCCTGGTAGGATTTTCCAGATTCCAGGTCAGATTCCTGGATACCACAGCGTCAAACGTCTGATCCGGGAAATCCAGATTCTGGGCATCCATCTGCCTCCACTGGATCCTATCGGCCAGTTCTCCCGCATTATGCCGGGCTTCTTTCAGCATTTCCTCTGTATAGTCCACAGCCGTTACCTGATAGCCGGCCTGGGCCAGGATAATGGCGAAAAAACCCGGGCCTGTGCCGATATCCAGGATCTTTACCTCTTCCGGTTTTTTATCCGGAAGATGTTCTCTCAGATTTTCCAGCCAGATCTGCCTCTGCTGTGTAGCCAGCTCTCCCTGGTTTACCTGGGAATATCCCTCCGCTCTTTTTTTCCAGTATTCTTCTATCTGATTCAGCAATTCCATATTTTTGTTTCCTTCCCTGTATTCTAAGTTCTTGATTTATGCTAATTATTCTGGAAGGAAGTATACCATGGATTTCTTTTGTCTCACAAGCCCCCTAAGGGGTTATACTTTGACATTCCACTTTCCAGCGTCTATAATAAAGGTATGGCAGAAACACCTTCTATGCCTATTATTAACCTAGAAAGGACTGAAAAAATGGAAAAAATCGCAAGCTTTACCATTGACCATATCAAGCTGAAACCAGGTGTTTATGTATCCCGGAAAGACCATGTAGGTGCTGAGACCATTACCACTTTCGACCTGCGTATGACCTCCCCTAATGATGAACCTGTTATGAATACTGCAGAAGTTCATACCATTGAACATCTGGGCGCAACTTTTTTAAGAAACCATCCGGTTTTCGGCTCCAAAACCGTTTACTTCGGCCCCATGGGCTGTCGTACCGGCTTTTATCTCCTGCTGGCAGGAGACTACGAGTCAAAAGATATCGTAGACCTGGTAAAAGAAATGTTTATTTTTATCCGGGATTTTAAAGGGGAAGTGCCCGGTGCCTCTCCGAAAGACTGCGGCAACTACCTGGATATGAATCTGGGAATGGCTAATTATCTGGCGAAAAAATATCTGGATGAGGTTCTGGCAGATATTTCCCAGGACCGGCTGGTATATCCGGAATAAAATACAGTACCGGTACAGAGGCTTTTATTTCTCTGTACTGGTACTTTTCTTTGTATCCCAATCCTCTAACTCTCCGGGATCTTCTGTCTCATAAAAAAACACTTCATCTATATGTCTTTTCAAGACGCTTTTTCCTCCTGTATCTCCCTGGAGTTCCATCAACTCCAACACAAAACAATTATGAAAGATCACCGGATTTCCCGGAGTCTTCCGGTAAGACATACAGCCGATCCTTTTTCCACTTTCCCGAAAATCCTTCAGGAAGTTTTCCACCGTCTTTTTCTGAAGGAACGGCTGGTCTGCTACAAAAAACATATAATAATCCTCTGTATCCCGGCCCTTAAAACTTCTGGCCGCCTCCAGACCGATCTGAAGAGAAGAAGAAATCCCCCTCTCACTGTGAGGATTTTTCACTCCGAAAATCCCCTGTCTTCTGGCTTCTTTTAAAATCTCCTCATACTGGCTGACTACTACCAGAGAATCTGCCAGACCTTCTTTCTGTATTTTCTTCAGTCTTTCCATAGTCCACAGATACATGGACTTTCCCTTTATGGGATACAGCAGTTTGTTTTCTCCAAATCTTCTGGAGAAACCTGCGGCCAGAAGGATCAGATGTATACGTTTCTTTTTCTCCTCCCTGGTATGAAGGAACACCGGGACTGACATCCGGGCTTCTATAATTCTTTTCATTTTTTCCGGTTCTTCCAGAAGATCCTGCTGATTCAGGATCACCGCCAGTTTTCTCCCCGGGTATTGTTCTTTTAAAGGTTCCACATAGCCTTTTTCCAATAGCTGCCCCAGTGTCTCCCCGGTAAGGGTCCTGTTTTCTGGACCAAGGATCTTCTTCGCATATTCCAGCCTGTGGCAGACTTGATCCAGAGGTCTGCCAAGGGCAGAAGCGCCTGCCAGGATCAGGATATGAGTGGTATCCTCCCTGATCACCGGTTCGTTTTTTCCCGGTACTTTTACCGGAAATTTTCTGGAACCGTCCGCTTCTGTGAGAACTGCCTGGGCTTTGGAAGCTGCCTCCGTGTATTCCGCCTCAGAAAGTCCCCGGATTTTTTCCCAAGTCTCGCTGCCGGATCCGGCGATCACCACCCCCGGGCTCTCCAGGGCCTTTCTGATATTTTCTGCCGGCTGGTCGATCCAGCCGGTTCTTCCCAGGATCTCCGGCCGTTCCATATGAACAGTGGTGGTGACCAGGACTCTTTTCCCCCGGGCAGCCCAGTCATCGGCCAGTTCCAGGATACAGGAAGTCTTCCCCCCGGCCCCCACAAAGGAAACCGCCGGTCTTTCTGTCCTTCCCAGCTTTTCTATGATTTCATACATCTTCATCTTTCCAGCACACCCTTTTCATAGGCGCTGACCAGTTCCAGAACGCTTCCCGCAATACATCTGGCTTTATCCGATATCAAAGCGCAATGAGCCTGAGACTCTTTTCTGGGATCCACATCTGCGATCTTGAAATGTTCCGTCACAGGGTATCCCTCCTGGATAATTCCTCTCAGGACACCGGAGATTTCCGTACAGACAGAGGCAGGGGCTCCTTCTCTTTCTACCCATCCGATCCGGCTGCCCTTTTCCACCCAGTCTCCGATCTCTTTTTCCTGATGAAAGATTCCCGGGCAGGGAGAATGGATCACTCTTTCTTTTCCATAGCCGCCGATCATCCCGGGAACTCCTGTGTTTGGGATAGCTGCCCCCTGGGAAATGATCCTTCCCAGATAATGTCCTCTCTTGGTCTCTATCACATAATCCACATCTTCGCCTGCAGTAAAACCGGGGCCCAGGGCTATGGTCAGTTCTGCCATATCTCTTCTGGTCCCCAGATTCTTCTTAGCCAGGATCCCATCTACAAGAATATCCGGATGATACTTTTCAAGACATTTCCCCTGAGGATCCACGATCAGCTGGGGACGGTTCCAGGAAACCCGGCCCAGAGCTTCCTCAAAGCTTTCCGCCCGGCTGCAGGTCAGGCCTTCTACTTCCATGGTTTCCTCGTAAACAGCCTGGCAAAAAGACACCAGACGGCGGATAGCCGATGGCCGCTCACATTCCAGGATGATCACCGGATAGCCGCTTTTGCAAAGTCTGTGTATCGTGGCCGTAGCCAGATCACCGCCGCCTCTTACAATAATCGGTTTCATAAATTTCTCCCTTGAATCTTATGGTTTTATGATCAGATCGGCTTTAGACTGAGTCTCTGCGATCACATACATATTAACGACCGTTCCCACTGCCAGCTTCTCCTTCATCTTATAAAAGTCCAGACAGGTGCCGCAGGTACAGATCCTGGTGCCTTCTTTTTCCAGGGTTTTCAGATCTTCCAGGACCGGAGAGCCTTCGCAGGTGAGAAATGCTCCCTTATTATAAAATAAAACCGTATCCGGCAGCTTTTCCAGCTGAGTCAGGGAATAAATAAATCCTTTGATCAGGATCTGTCCAAGCTCCGGTTCTCCCTCTCCCATTTTGTCGGAGGAGATCACTACCACCGTGTTCTTCTGCCCCTGAGGTGCGCAGGAAATGTATTCCGGTTCTTTTTCTTCCCGGGAAGTTCCCTCTTTTTTCACAGTAATCTTCACTTCATAATGCTTGTCCCCCAGTTTTGTCATCTCATAATCTGCCTCCTGGGAATTGGCCAGCTTTCTCAGATTTTCCGTTGCCACTTCATTATCTACCTGAACGAGTATTACGTCTCCCGGCTGGCTTTTATCCATTTCCTTCTTTGCAAGTATTACCGGTTTCGGACAGGTCATGCCCATAGCGTCTACTGTTTTTTCCATAAGTTTTTCTCCTTTTCTCCTTTTTCCAGGCAGCACCTCCGTTGCTCCCCGGACCGCCATCTTTCAGATCATGAATAAAGAGATACCCGGTGGATTCCTTTTGCCTGGATCCCACCGTCGTTGATCGCCTGTCGGATCCGCTCTTCTTCCTCTGGTTCCGTACACCAGGCAATGCCGCATTCTGCAGAAATTTCACTTGGAAGGGGAATGATCCGTCCGGGTATCTGGTTTTTCAGACAGTATTTTTCTGCTGCCATAGCCTGGGTTGTGGTCAGAAACGAAACCACCAGCTTTTCTTTTTTCTCTCTCATAGATTTCTCCAATGTTCCATATTGCAATTTTCTTTTACTATGATAACAAAACCGGGACAAAAATCAAGTTTTATGGTAGAATCTAAAAAACAGTAAAACAAAAATCTTCTCTCCAGGAAAGGATCGTATTATGGTAAAGATTGACAGAGAAAAATGTATCGGATGTGGCCTTTGTGCCGATGATTGTATCGCCTTAAATATAAAGATCCAGGATAAAAAGGCGCAGATCCTGACGGACTGCCTCCAATGCGGACACTGTGTGGCAGTCTGTCCCAAAGGCGCCGTTTCTATCCCGGAATATGACATGGCAGATGTTGAAGCGTATGATCCGGAAAGTTTCCGCCTGAAACCAGATCAGGTCCTTCATGCCATAAAATTCCGCCGTAGTATCCGCTGCTACAAACCTCAGAAGCTGTCCAGGGAGGACATGGAGCTTCTGGTACAGGCCGGCCGTTATACTGCTACTGCAAAGAATTGTCAGGGCAATAGTTTTATATTTGTCCAAGAAGAGTTGGGACAGCTAAAATCTATGGTCTGGGAATATATTGAAAACAGAACGGCTCAGGAAGGACAAGAAGTCAGCCGTGACCTGCTCCCTTACCTTTCCTTTAATAAAAGAAGAAAAGCAGATCCCGCCGACGATTATCTTTTCCGCAATGCCCCTGCCCTGTTGTTTATTACTTCAGAACGGCCTCTGGACGCAGGGCTTGCTGCCCAAAACATAGAAACTCTGGCTGTTTCCATGGATATAGGCGTGCTGTATAATGGATATCTGGCCCGGACCGCCAATGCCGATCCGGCTTTAAAAGAATGGCTTGGCATTGCAGGGGAAACGATCCAGGCCTGTATGCTTTTAGGCTATCCCGACAGGCGTTATGTACGCACAGCTCCCAGAAAAGAAGCCCGTGTAATCTGGAAATAGCAGAATCATAAAATTTTCTTCTATCCGACGTCCAATGGCTGAATAGTTATAATTTTCTCAAAAAAACCAAAAAATATGTTGACAGATATATCTCTTTTTGATAGAATACATAACTGTGATACGCAACAGCACAGTTTGCTGCCTTGGCTCAGTCGGTAGAGCGTCGCCTTGGTAAGGCGGAGGTCGGCGGTTCAAGTCCGCTAGGCAGCTCTGAAAAGAACCCTTGGAATTCCAAGGGTTCTTTTTTATCACATCTGCCGGGAAACTATGGTTCTGCCCGTCCGAGTCCCAATAATACGGTTCAGTCAGTTACGATCTCTTTAAACAGGATCTCCGCTTCAGGCGCTTTTATCCGGATATCTGCTTTTTCCGGATAGTACCGGGTAGAAAACACGTACTCTCCATCATTGAGGAATACCTCCACAGAAGAAGTATCTGTAAGGATCCTTACATTTTTCAGAACATCCAGTTCCACATATCTTCTTCCTCTTCCTGCGGAAACACTTGTCTTTTCCTGATCTTTAAACCCCATCTCGAACCGGCCTTCCCGGTATTCCAGAACCAGTTCTTCTCCCAGGACAGCCTGGAACTGATTATGGCTGATATGGGAAATTTCTGCCTGATATACAGGATGATCTCTCATCTCTAAAGCATCCTTTTTTCTTTCCAACAGCCGGCATTTTTTTTCCAGTTCCCGGACAGGTCTCTGGCAGGGAATCCCGTCTTTTATATAGATTTCTCTTGGGAAGGTAAAGCAATGCTGCCACCCGTCTTCGATAGTCCTATTGGTATATTCTTTACAATCCGGCATTCCCATCCAGCCGATCTGTATGATTCTGCCGTCCTCTGTCCGGAAGCTCTGAGGGGCATAGTAATCAAATCCATAATCCCAAAGCCGGTACTCTCCCAGATGATACTTGCCGGAAATTTCTCCTTCCAGGAGGAAATACCCGGACTGGTATACATTCCGGTCTTCCCACTGGCCTCCCGTAAGCCCCTGGACAGAGGCTGAAAGGATCTTCTGGTCTCCGATTTCAAAATAATCCGGACATTCCCACATATAGCCAAAGGGTTTATCTGTCTTCACACGGTTTGCCAGGCTCCAGTGGATCCTGTCTTCTGACTGATAGAGAAGGACCTGGCCTTCATCTTTTTTCGTACGGGCTCCCAGAATCATATAGTAGGTGTCTTCTTTCTTCCAGACCTTAGGATCCCGGACATGAAGGGTAAGATCGGATGGATAATCTCCGTTATCCATCAGCTTTCTCTTTCTTCCAAAATGGATCCCGTCTCTGCTGGATACCAGAACAGTATTAGCCTGGCGTCCGGTATTAATATAGTCATATTCTCCGTCTTCCAGCTTTACATTTCCGGTATAATACAGAAACATTTCCCCGTCTTCGATAAAGGCTGCTCCGGAATAAACGCCGCTGCAGTCAAAGGGCTGATCCGGGTATAAGGGAACACCCTGGTACTCCCAGTCAATCATATCAGTGCTGGTGTAATGGCCCCACATCTTCACGCCGCCCTCCGGATTAAAAGGGGAATACTGAAAAAATCCGTGGTAGATCCCCTGGAACTGACATAATCCATTGGGATCATTCAGCCATCCCACAGGGGGCATGAGATGGATTTTCTGGCGGAAGGGATCTTTTCCCTCCGCCTTTTTCTCTGCTGCCTTTGTTAATTTCTTTAAATCTTCTGTCAATGCAGTCATAGCATATTCTCCTATTACTGTTTTTCCAGTTTCATCACAGGACTCTCCCCGTCTGTCTCTCCTGGTTCTGTTTTTTCCACTGTAGAGAAGTCTTCCGGATTGGTCAGGATCACCATGGTAGTGGCCGGATATCCGGCAGCCTTGATAATCTCCAGATCTGCCTCTATCAGCACATCTCCTTTATGGACCATATCCCCGTCAGAAACTTTCTTGGTAAAACCTTTTCCTTCCAGCTTTACTGTATCGATTCCTACATGGATCAGCAGTTCTCCCCCTGCTTTTGTGGTAAGGCACACCGCATGTCCGGTTTCAAAAATATTGCTGACCTGTCCGTCGCAGGGTGCGGTAATTTTCCCCTCTGAAGGCTCTACTGCAACGGTAGTGCCCAGCATTTCTGAGGCAAAGGTCTCATCCCTGACTTCTGTAAGAGGAACTACTTTTCCCTTTACCGGGCTGACTAAAATCTCTTCTTTTACTTCTTCCCTGCCTTCTTTGTCAGAAGTTTCTCCGGCAATTTCTTTTCTCTCTTCTCCGATCTCTCCCGTCTGACTGCCTGTCTCTGCTGCCGGGACAGGCCGCTGATCCTTATAAAGCAGGAAGGAGATCACGAAAGCAACGCCTACTGCAATGACCATTTCGATAAAATACTGAACAGGCTCGTCCAGACACAGGAGGATTCCAAAGATACCGGTAACCCCTGTTCCTTTGGCGCCCAGGTGTACGATGGAAGCATAAAGAGCGCCGCATCCGCCGCCGATACATCCGGCGATAAAAGGTTTAAAGAACCGCAGGTTTACACCGAAGATCGCCGGTTCTGTGATACCCATAAAAGCACTTAAGGAAGAAGGCAGTGCCAGAGATTTTACTTTTTTGTCTTTAGATTTAAGAGCTACCGCAAGAGCTGCAGCACCCTGGGCAATATTGGCCGCACTTGCCAGAGGCAGCCAGTAGGTAACGCCGTACTGGGCGATCTGTCCGATATCAATAGCTGTATACATCTGATGGATACCGGTTACTACCGTCGGGGCGTACAAGGCTCCCATAATAAGACTTCCGATACCAAATGGCAGTGTGAGCATCCACTGGATGGCATTTAAAATGGCATTTTCCGCCCATACAAAGATAGGACCGATGATCGCCAGGGTAAGGTATCCGGTTACAAAAACACTGACTAAAGGCGTCACAAAAAGATCCAGAACCTCCGGCACCACTTTGTGCAGCTTTTTCTCGATCACAGAGAGGAGCCATACTGCGATCACTACCGGGATCACATGTCCCTGATATCCTACCATGTCAATGTCATAAAGACCGAAGAACACAGACTGGGTCTGGAGAACGCCGTCTGTAGCCACAGTATAGGCATTCTGGAGAGAAGGGTTGATCATAATCATGCCAATAACCGCTCCCAGATAAGGATTGGCTCCAAAGGCTTTCGCCGCCGAAAAAGCGATGAGGATCTGCAGGAAGGTATAAGCCGTATTGCTGAACAGACTGGCAAATACATAAATTGAACTGCTGGTGTCCATGTTGATAAAGCCGTTATTGATCATAAAATCCAGAGAATTCATGATCCCCATAAGAAAACCGCTGGCCACGATCGCCGGTATAATGGGTAC
The DNA here is from genome assembly GCA_949291945.1 of uncultured Bacillota bacterium. GTDB lineage: Bacteria > Bacillota > Clostridia > Lachnospirales > Lachnospiraceae > Blautia. The sequence goes on from CASEXH010000001.1 coordinate 217,575, forward strand.
GAAAATATCCCCCAAAAGCTTAATGGCCCTCATAAATACATTCTGCTGTTTGGCAGCAGCCTCCTTAGCTTCTGCCTTTGTGCTTGCAGTAATGCCTGCAATGGCTATAAACTGATCAAACACTTTATTGACCGTTCCTGTTCCCAGAATAATCTGAAGCTGTCCGGAAGCTTCAAAAACTCCCTTTACTCCCTCAATATTTTCCAGAGCTCCTTTATCAGCCTTATTGTTATCGGCAATAACCAGACGGAGCCTTGTTGCACAGTGGGCGGCCGAAACAATATTTTTGCTTCCGCCTACTTTTTCCAGAATTTCCTTTGCGGTCTTTCCGTAGTCCATGATGACTCTCCTTTCTCTTTGTCCTTTTCTTTTTATGATAATATGTAATCGATTTTATATCTTTATGTAAATAATACGTAAAAAAATGCCATTTGTAAAGATGGCATTTTTACTGATAATCGTTATTTATTTTTGTATAAAATGCATGCAAAGCAGCTTTTCCGCTCCTGAAAAGCGCCCTTACTTTTTCAACCGCACCCTTTCAATACATGATATCGTTATCACCTATTCTTGTTCGTTCACGATCTGAAATCCCAGTTTCATCTCAATAGGGATCTTCTCTCCCCGCTCGATTACGTCCAGAAGGAGCTCTGCCCCCCGGATCCCGCTGGTCTTATATCCGAAATGCACGGTGGGGATCCCCCCGGTGACGGCTTTTAAAAACTGATTGTCTCCGAATCCGGTGACTTTTATGCTGCTGCCCTTTAAAACGTATTCCATCCTTGATCCGGAATCCTGGACTTCCTGAGGAATCTTTTTTTTGCTGCAGGCAAGAATTGCTTCTATAGCCCCTGCGGCGATGGTATCTGTAGCGCAGGACAAAACGGCAATATCCTTCTTTTTCTCCAGAAGATCTAAAGCCGCCTCATATCCGGATTCCATGGTAAACTGTGATTTTCTGGTATATTCTTCTTCCAGTTCCGCCCCCAGGCTCTTCAGACCTGCCCGAAATCCCTCTTCTCTGGCAGTTCCTACGGCTTTATCCTCCCTGGTAACCCCGATATATGCAATTCTTCCTTTCTCCCCGGCAGCGGCTGCCGCAATTTTCCCCATAGCCTTTCCTGCCCCATAGTCATCATGATAAATACAATTGGCATATTTCGTATACTGTCCCACAACCACTACCGGGACCTTGGATTCTTTCAGAAACTTTTTGTGTTCCCCTGTGATCACCGTTGCGATCAGCACGATCCCGTCCACCGGATAATTTTCAAACAGCTTCAGATAAGTAATTTCTTTTGCCGGCTGATTATCTGTACTGGCAAGGAGCATCTGATAGCCTCTCCTGGACAGCACCTGCTCGATCCCTGCCGTTACACGACTGATGGATTCTGAATTGATCTTAGGCACTACCACTCCAACCAGACAGGCCCGCTTTGTCCGCAGGATCCTGGCCTGGGCGGAAGGCTGATAACCGGTTTCCTCAATAACCTTTTTAATCTGCTCTTTCTTTTCCTCACTGACATAGCCCCCGTTGAGATATCTGGATACAGCCGCACTGGATACCCCTGCAAGCCGGGCGATTTCTTTAATGGTCATTCCCATTCCTCCTCTAATATTGCCATAAGGATATCGTCTCCGTATTTGTCGCCGTCTTTTACAGCATCCCGAAGAACGCCCTCTCTTCGGAATCCTGCCTTTTCATAAGCCTTTATTGCTCTCGGATTAAAAGAAAAAACATCCAATTCCACCCGGTGAAGCCTCGCTTCCCGAAATGCAAAATCCAGGGTACTCTGTATAGCCCAGGACCCGATTCCCTTTCCGCAGTCCTCCGGATGAAAAACAGCGATCCGGAAATTAGCTTTTCTCAGCTCCCAGTCAATTTCGTTCAGTACACTTTCCCCTATGATCTTCCCCTGGGGAGAAAGGATCAGAAAATCGAACCTGTCCTTGTCGTCAATACACTTTTTCAGAAATCCCACTACTTCATCATGGGAAAAATCTGTCCTGCTGCCTGTTAATCTGGCAGTTTCCGGGTCAAAAGGGTGAAAATTGTTTTCAAAGTATTCCTCTGCGTCTTCTTTTCTGGCTAAACGGAGGACATATCCGTCTTTCTCATATACCTTGTTCATGTCTTGCTGCTCCCTTTTCGAAATTATTCTTTCTGTTCCTCAGCCTTTTCCCTGGGATCCTGGTCCGGATCATCCGGGATTCTGTACTCATACAGATTAAAATCTGCCCATCCTGTATCTTCATAAAAAATATTCAAGGAACCAGCATATTGAAATCCTACCTTCTGATACAGCTTCTCTGCCGGAAGGTTTCCCGCCAGAACATCCAGACGAATAGTTTTCATTCCTCTGTCTGAGGCCATCTTCACCGCCTCTTCCATCATCTTTTTCCCCAGTCCCCGACCTGAGAATCTGGGATGGACTCCAAAAGTATGCACTGCCAGGACCTGGCAAGGCCCGGCCTCTGTTTTCCAGGAAATTTCCTGATACCGCTCATTGCAGTTCTGGTTTAAGATCATACAGGCAGCAGTTTTTCCCTCTTCTTCTCCTATATAAAGCTCCCTATTTTCCAGGGCTTCCCTGAGCATTTCCATAGTAGGATAGATATCTTTCTTCCACCCGGGCTTGTATTCTGCCTCCTGCATTTCTTCAATAAGAGAATCGTAAAAATTCTTTACTTTTCCCAGTTCATCTATGTTTCCGATCCTTATGCCAAACATCGTCTTTCTCCTTAAAATTTCTCTGATCACAGGCCAAATTCCTGTGCATAGACCACTTCTCCTTTTACCGGCGCTGCCTCTTCCCTCAGTCTTGCCGCCATAAAATTAGGAGAAGGAAAGCCTTCCGGAACCTGGATCCCCACTTTTTCTGCCGGAACATAGCCGAATTTAGGATAATAGGTTTCGCTTCCAAGGACCAGAGACCAGGAATATCCCAGTTCCCCGGCAATTTTGTGCCCCTGCCGGATCAGGGCGGCTCCAACGCCCTGTCTCTGATATCCGGGTTTTACAGCTAAAGGAGCCAGAGCCAGCACCGTATCTTTCCCCACCTTTGCCTCTGTAAACAGGATATGGCCGATAATCTCGCCATGATCCTCCGCTACCAGAGACAGCTCCGGCACAAAGGCCCGGCTCTTTCTTAAAGCTTCTGTCAGGTCCTGTTCATTGCCGTCTGCGTGTTCTGCTGTTGCAAAAGCTTCTTTGATCAGTTTATATACTTCCTTATGATCTTTTCTTTCTTCCTGTCTGATTTTCATAGACACCTCTCCGCCATTTGATTTTCTTTAAGATTTATTATCATCTATTCTCCTTATTTTTGTCAACCTCCCAAAGTCAAAGACCCTTGCGGCACATATTTTTAATTTTCCTTACTTTTGCTCCGGGGTTATCTCATAGTTTCTTCCTGTTAATCCAGCTCTTCCCCGTTGGAAGCGATCACTTTCTGATACCAGTAAAAGGATTTTTTCGGAATACGGTCTAAAGTTCCTCTGCCGTCTTCCTGCTTATCCACATAAACAAATCCATAGCGCTTCCGCATTTCTCCGCTGCCAGCACTGATCAGATCCACCGGAGCCCAGGAGGTATAGCCCATCAGCTCAACCCCCCTCTTCCTCCACAGCAGCTTTCATGGCCCGGATATGGTCCCGGAGATAAGAAATCCGATAATCGTCTTCCACATAGCCGTTTTCAGCGGGGATGTCCACAGCTCCCAGGCCGTTCTCCACCACAAACAAAGGCTTCTGATACCGGTCGTATATCTGGTTTAAAGTAATCCGAAATCCCAGAGGATCAATGGGCCAGCCCCAATCACTGAAAGTAAGATAAGGATTTTTAGCAGACTTAAAAAGATTTCCTTCCGCCTCCTCAGAATTTCCTCCCGGCGCCGCAATACACCGGCTGTTGTAGTAAGAAAAAGAAATGAAATCCACAGGATAATTCCGTAAAATCCGGGGATCCTTTTCTTCCATCACAGGAAATACCCCTTTCTTTTTCAGCCTTTTCACTGCGTAGGAAGGATAATATCCTCTGGACTGTACATCCACAAAAAAATAATTTTCCTGGGCTACCAGCAGAGCCTCCCACACATCCTCAGGCTTACAGGTGTAAGGGTAGGCGCTTCCTGCTGCGAACATACAGCCCACTTTATTTTCCGGATTGATCTCATGGGCCATTTTCACAGCCAGGGCGCTGGCCACCAGCTCATGGTGCACCGCCTGATACTTGATCTTTTCTTCCTCTTCCCCATCTTCAAAGCACAGTCCTGCTCCCATAAAAGGAGCGTGAAGGATCATATTGATCTCGTTAAAGGTCAGCCAGAGAGTCACATATTCCTTATATCTGTTAAAAAGGGTTCGGCAAAGACGAAGGTAAAAATCAATCATTTTCCGGCTTCTCCAGCCTCCATACTTTTTAATCAAAGAAATGGGACAGTCAAAATGGGAGATGGTCACCAAAGGCTGTATCCCGTATTTTCTGCACTCCTGAAAGACCTCTTCATAAAACCGCAGTCCTTCCTCATTGGGCTCTTCTTCATCTCCATTTGGAAAACCAATATTTTTATTTTCTATGTTTTTCCCAGTTTTCCTCTTCTGATTTTAGATATTTTACACAAGAGGTCCCCGGACCTGCCTTACTTTTCCTAAGTTTTTTCCGTCAGATCTCTTGCTTTCGGATCTCATTCTCCAACCGGTACAATACATGGCTCATCATAAAAAAGATGGTTTCGTAATGGACATAATCCAGGATATTCTCGTCCCACATAAATTTCAGCATTGCCGGGAATTCTTCATCGGAATACCAGAACTGGAAGACCGCAGGCAGGAAAGGAAAAATTTCCAGCCGATAGCTTATATCCCCTACCTGCTCCGGGATCCCGCCCAGTTTTTCACAGGCTCTCGCCAGTTCTTTGGTTTTGTCATCAAAAAATCCTGTATATTTCTGAAAGATATTTCCCACAGTCCCGGAAGAAAATACCGTTCCTTTCAGACTGTTCAGGCTGACAAATTTTCCTGAAAGATGGCAGTCCGGTTTGGAATCGCAGAGCACATCATAGATGGACATGGCTTCATTATAATCCGTCTGCCTCCAGTCTTTTGTCTCCGGCTCCTGAACCTGGATCTCCCCGGTTTTCCGATTTATCCGGTAAAGACTGCTTACAAAAGTAACATAAATATATTCTTCATCACAGGGAAGCTGAAATTTCTCCGTCATCTGTTCCTGGTTATACCGGAGAAATCTCTTGGCCATCTGTCCCTTCATGATCTGATAGTTGGATTTTGGCATTTCCATCTTTTTTACTCCTCTGCATACTTTCCGTAAATACAAAGATCATAGATCTTGTCACCCTTGGTAACTGCCTTTTTCATAACGCCTTCCAGGACAAATCCATTCTTTTCCAGCACCTTTCTGGAAGGAATATTGGGTTCATAGACCAGTCCGGTGATGCGGATAAGATCCAGCTCTTTATAAGCCAGAAGGCAGATCTGTCTTACCGCTTCCGTCATGATGCCCCGGGAATAGTATTCTTCTTTCAGCATATAGCCGATCTCTCCGTCTCTTCTGTAAACATCCGCTTTTCTCTCCACGGAAATATTTCCAACGATCTTTCCATCTGCCAGAATTGCCCGGAAAATCCCATCTTTTCCCTCCTGCTTTTCCGCCATGCCGATCCACCATTGGGCATTATCTTCTGTATAGGGATAGGGCAGACGGTCAGAAAGGAACTGCCGGTCTGCATTGTGACATAATTTTGCCAGATCTTTTTTATCTTCCAAAGTCCATGGTTTTAATTCTATTTTCATAGGTGATCTCCTCCTTCTTCTTTACCCTTCCTCAAACATACTCTCCCGGAAAAGGATCTTATTTTCCTCACCGAAAACCTCTGCTTCTACCCCATAGGGAAGGACGCATCTGGGGTGTGCATGGCCAAAATTCACGTTATATATAATAGACAATTCCGGATTTCCCACTGCCTCCCGGTATACTTGTTTGTATTCTTCGTAGAAAACTTCGTCCTGGGGTTTTCCTGCCAGGATTCCTGTGATCTCTTCAAAAACCCCTTTTTCTCTCAACATTGCCAGTTCACGGGCCAAAAGCTCCGGCTCAGGCTGTTCTTCGCAGGTCTCAATAAAGAGGATCTTTCCCCTCCACTCTTCTCTTTCCGGGAAAAGTCCGTACCTTTCGCAGATTTCTTTTTCCTCTTTATATCTGGCTCCGGAAAGGGCGTCATATACGCTCTCCGCACAGCCTCCCAGAAGCTTTCCCCGGAAATGGCCGCTTCCCTGAAGGATCTCAAAGCCTTTTGTATCTTCGTGAGCCGTTCTTTCTGTGCCAAGAGCTGCAACAGAAAAGTCTTTCCGCTCCTCGTACCAGACCGGGCTGGGACAGATTTCCTTTTTCTCCTGTCCGGCAAAATATCCCTGAAAATATTCTTTTGTATAGGGCAGCATGTCCTTACCCATATCCGCCAAATCACAGATAAAACAGGGGCCATAATATGTAGTCAGCCCCAGCTTGTAAAACATCAGGTGATTGATGGTGGTATCTGAAAATCCGGTAAACAGCTTTGGCTTTGTTTTTACCAGCGTTGCAAATTCCGGATCCTCCATAAGATAAGGGAGAAGGCGGTAAGTATCGTCTCCTCCTATGGCGCAGATAATGCCTTTAATAGAATTATCCCGGAAGGCTTCTTTTAAATCCTCAGCCCGTGCCTGGGGATTTTTATCCAGATATTCTATACCCTTTAGAGAATTAGGCATAAAAACAGGCTCCAGTCCAAACTCCCAGAGGCGTTTTGTACCAAGCGCCACATTATGTCGGCAGGACTCCTCTCCAAGCATTCCGCTGGAAAGGCTGACCACCGCCACTTTATCTCCTCTTCTTAACGGTTCCGGCTTTCTCATAGCTCGTTCTCCTCCTGTAAAATCTTTTGTGTCAGATGTTTCGTTTACATTCTATCACAGAGTAATTCCCCCAACAACCGGAGATTAAGCATAGCATTTTTACCTCCCAGGTGCTATAATCATTTCGACTTTATAAACAACGGGAGATAATTGCTATGATTTCTATATTGCTGGCCAGGCAGCTGGCCGTACTGTTTCTGATCATGGGCTGCGGATTCCTTCTGGTAAAACTTCATCTTGTGAGATCCCGGGAAAGCAGGACCCTCTCTGTGATCACCCTATATCTTATCATGCCCTGTGTGATCATTAACGCTTTCCAGATCGATTATTCCAGAGAAATCCGTGACGGTTTCCTGCTGGCTCTTCTGGCAGCAGTCCTCATCCATGTGATCTTGTTCCTCCTTTGCTGGATCCTTGGGAAACTTCTGAAATTCAGTTCCGTGGAAAAGGCCTCTCTGATCTACTCTAATGCCGGAAATCTGATCATTCCCCTGGTAACTGCTGTATTGGGAACAGAATGGGTGATCTATGCCAGCGCCTTTCTCTGTGTCCAGACCGTTGTTCTCTGGACCCACGGCCAGTCTCTCATGAAAGAAAGCAAAGGGATAAGCTGGAAAAAGATCCTCTCTAATATTAATCTGATTGCTATTTTCATAGGGGTCCTGCTGTTTTTTACCCAACTTCCTCTGCCCTCTGTAGCTACGGATACCATCGACACCTTATCTTCCACCATCGGGCCTGTAAGCATGCTGATCCTGGGAATGCTCTTGGCAGAAGTCCGTTGGAAAGAGGTTTTCACAGGAAAGCGGATCTATCTGATCGTTCTTCTGAAAATGGTGGTATTTCCCGGAGCGGTACTGCTGTTTCTCCGTTTTCTCAGTCATGCAGTTCCCATGGCTCACGCACAGACCATCTTGCTCATCAGTCTTCTTGCAGTGATCACCCCCTCGGCCACTACTATCACCCAAATGGCCCAGCTCTACGACAATCATGCCCCATATGCCAGTGCCATTAACGTGCTGACTACCCTGGTCTGTATCCTGACCATGCCTCTGATGGTGGCCTTATATACCTTGTAATTTATATGATACCAGGGCCAAAAGGTCTACCCACTTATGAGCTTGCTCATAAGTGGGGGTAAGACCTTGGGGCCCGCCCCTATATGAGCATAAAAGGGGGACTGTCCTAAAACTCAGATTCAGAAGCAGTCCCCTTTATTCATGGCTTTAAATGACGCCTCCTTTTACTTCTTTTTTTCTTCACCATCACGGCTGTTACAACTCCGGAAAAGACCAGTATGCCGAAAAGTTCAGCAATGGGCGCTTCATCTCCTGTTTTCACCGAAGCGGTGCCGGAGGTTTTGGCTTCCTGGCTTCCGGATTCCTTATCCTTCGCCTGGGTCTGGATCTTATGTTCTGTATACTCTACAGTCTGGCCTTTGTCATTAATGTCCGTATGTGCAGCCACTTCTTTATCATCTACATACAATCTTTCAAAAACAACTACTGCAGAGTTCTTCAAGGCTGTGCTGTCAAATGTAAACGCAAGTTCTACACTGCCGTCTGCCTTCTCTGCTGTGAAGGTTTTCTCTGCGGTGATTTCCTTGCCCTTGCTGTCTTTCACCGGTTCCCCAGTCTCTTTATCCATGAGCGTACCTTTTACGGTATACTCTTTTCCCGGAAGCAGCCCTGTGTAAGTCACAGTATCAATAACTGTTGCCTTTTCACTGACAGTTCCGATATGGTTTCCGGTAATGCCATCAGAAGCATTGGTATGGAGCTGGGGGAAGGTCACTGTCTGTCCTTCATCATTGATGTCCTTATGCTCCCCGATCAGGTTATCGCCTGTATAAAGCTCTTCATAGACAACTACCTGCTGTCCGGCCAGAGACCTTCCGTCAAAAGTAAAGACAATCTCCACTGTTCCGTCTGCTTCTTCTGCTGTAAAGGTTTTCTCTACCGTTACAGGTTTTCCATCTACTAGCAGTTCCGCTCCAGAAGACTTGTCCATCAGGGTACCTTTTACGGTATATTCCTTTCCTGGAATCAACCCCTTATAGGTAACTGTATCTACAATAGTCACTTTGCTGTCCGGATTGCTGTTGTGTGTCCCGTTTTCCTGGTCAAGAGCTGTGGTGCCAATCTCAGGGAAGTAAATCGTCTGCGCCTGGTCATTGATGTCCGTATGTACTGCATACACGGTATCATTTCTTTCCAGTCTTTCAAAAACTACGATAGTCTTTCCGGCAAGATTGCTGCTGTCAAAGGTAAATGTCACATTTACCGTGCCATCTGATGTTTCCGGCTTAAAACTGGTTTCTGCAGTGATCTCTTTTCTATCAATGTCTTTTACAGGCTCCCCGGTCTCTTTATCCATAAGGGTTCCAATAAGTTTATATTTCTTCCCTGGCTGCAGGTTCTTATAAGAAACAGTGTCCACCAGGGTAATCTCTTCATCTGCTTTTGCCATATTGGAGTTTGTCTCCCGATCCATGGCCTTTGTCCCAATCTCCGGAAAATGGATGGTCTGGTCTTCATCTGTGATGTCCCTATGTTCTGCGATCAGATTTTCCTTCTGATAGAGTTCCTCGAACACAACAATATCTGCCCCGGCCAGTTTTGTGCTGTCAAGAGTAAACTCCATTTCTGCAGTCCCGTTTACTTTCTTTGCAGTAAAGGTTTTTTCTGCTGTGACTGGATTTCCCTTATTATCTGTCACCGGTTTCCCGGTTTCCTTATTCATCAGGCTTCCCTTTAAGGTATATTTCTCTCCCTCGGTCAGGTTGGTATATTCCACATTATCAATGATGGTCGTATTCTCACCAGCTACCGCATAGTGATCTTCTGTATCGCTGTCTATCGCTGTAGTTGTGATCTCTACCAGGTCACTATCGTCTGTAAGAGTTCCTAAAGGAATGGTATAGTTATCTCTGTATACGGTAATTTCAATGGAAAGCAGCTTATAGCCTTGGTTTGCCTCACATCTCTGTTCTTCGATCAGGTATGTGTCATAAGGCAGCGCCCCTTTTTCATCATTTACCGGGACTTCTTTTTCCGTAGTTCCGGAGAACCAGACGCCGTCTTCCGAAGTTTCTCCCCGGTTGGTATTCTGGCTGTGAGGGTTCCATGCAGAAGAAGTATCCACCTGGCCGTTTATATCAGAAACTACAACGTGGGATTCTCCCGTAGTCTTGCTGGTGATCTTAAAGGATATATTTGCCAGACGTTCCAGGGTACTGTCGGCCACTTTGACAAAGTTCAGATCTCCACGTTTCACCTGGTTTTTGATTGCGCCCTCATTATTATCCAGGGAAAGGATCTGGCCGTTTTCCCGGATCTGGAAAGTCTTCGGCTGGACTCCATCCGGCAGATATCCATCTGGCGCCTGGACTTCTACAACTTCGTATGTACCATAAGGCAGCCAGTCATTGGCAGAGGTCCAAAAACCGTCTTCCCCAGTCTCTACCCTTGCGATCACCTCTCCAGGCTGATACAGCTGGCCGTCCACCAGGACTGCCTTTGCAGAACGGTTAGTAACTGTAAATTTTGCTCCGCCTAAAGCAGCTCCTCCCTGGGGTTTGCGTTCATTGGTTTCCTGGCTCCATTTTGCAATGGTAATGCCCCCACGGATCACTTCATTTTTGATAGCCGTATCTGTATCCGTCATTCGGACAATCTGACCTTCTTCCCGGATCTCAAAGTTCCGGGTGATAGTTCCGCCGGATGTATAGCCGGCGGGCGGAACGGTTTCTTTTAACTGGTAATCTCCATATGGCAGAAGATCCGCTGCTGTGCTGGCCTTACCATCTTTGTCTATGGTAAGAGTAGCAACCACTTCGCCGTTTTTGTATTCCTTCTCTCCTACAAGGACTGTCTGCTCATTCCGGGAAATGATCTGGATCTGTGCCTCTTCCAGACCGGCGTCCCCCTGAGGTATACGCTGATCCAGTTCATTGTCCCATTTTTCTACAGCCACTCCGCCTCGGATCACTTCATTCTTGATGGCTGTATCCGAAGTATTCATCTGGACAATCTTTCCGTTTTCCCGTATTTCAAAATTACGGACAGTTGTTCCTGCTGAAGTATAGCCGCCAGGCTGTTTCACTTCTTTAAGCTGATAGCTTCCGTAAGGAAGTAGATCTGCCGCAGTGCTGGCCTTTCCGTCCTTATCTGTTGTAAGAGTCGTAATCACTTCTCCTTTCCGATAGGATTCACCATCCACCAGGATTTCCTGATCGTTCTGGGAAATGATCTGAAGCTGTGTATCTTCCAGACTTGCTCCGCCCTGTGGTTCTTTCTTATTCAGCTCACTATCCCATTTTTCTACGGCCGCTCCGCCTCGGATGATGTCTTCCTTACTGGTAACGGATTTGTAGAATACCTCTGTGGTAGTATCCCTTGCAGTAAGTTTTACGGTGTATGTCTGTGGATCTGCCTGGTATCCGGGAGAGGCTGTTTTTTCTTTTACTGTGTAAGTACCCAGCGGCAGTCTCTCACTCTCCCCTTTGCCTTCTCTGTCCGTGGTTATTGTGCTTACCACTTTATTGCTGCTGTTTCGGACCTCGTACACGGCGCCTTCCAGACTCCCTTCTCCCTGTGCCCTGTCAGTTTCCGAGTCCTCTTTCAACAGCCGGATGATCCCTTTCTGGGAAGTCTCCGGCACAGTAGGCTGACTGTATGTAACCGCACTTTCAGTATTTCCTTCAGAGGTTATCTGACGGACAAAAATTTCATTATTGATCAGATACCCTGCCGGTGCTTTTGTTTCCTGAATGGTTACTGTTCCCAGAGGCAGCACCGGACCCTCTTCGGATTTATAGAATTCATCTCCGGAAATCTTATATTTCTCCGATAAGTGTACTTCCCCATTGTCATCCGTTTTCATTTTCCAGGTCTTCTCTGGTTTTATCCCCTCTGCTCCCGGGTCTTTCTCATAAAGCCCCTTGTAAAATTTTACCATAAACTCTGCATTTGCCAGGGAAAGACTTTCCTGTGATTTTCCCTGATCTGTCTCAGCATCTATTTTATTTAAAAGTATATCAATCGAAGCACTCTGGGGTTTATCCTGGCATCTGTAGACAGTTGTCTGTCCTGCTGTAACCGTAACAGATCCTGTAGCTGTATCCAGAACAAATCCGGCCGGTGCCTTTATCTCCCGGATATCGTAATTGCCTGCCGGGATATCTTCGGCCTTTGCATAGCCCTTTTCATCTGTAACCAGCACCGCAACCAGTTCTTCTGTCCCGTGAATATATAGCCCATACTCTGCGCCTGCCAGACTTCCATATGCGCTGTTTTCCCATGTAATCTCCGGATCTGCAGAAGATTTTTGGACCTCAACACAGCCATTCTCCTGGCGATATCCTAATACAACCATTACCTGGCTCTTCTGACCTGTTTCTGAATTATGGCCGGTGTCAAACAGCATTGCCACGGCATCTTCAGGGGGATCCGGCATGTCCATAACTTTCTCATATGCCTCTAAAACGATTTTTACATGGGCATAGTCAATAACTCCAAAGCTATCCATTCCAAGTTTATAATCATTGTAAATGTAAGATCCCATCAAATGGGTAACTGTATAATTTGAATTAAAATCACCCTGATCAATGCCGGCCTGATCCCAGCCAGGTCCGCCATAGCCATAATATAAAACTTTTGTAATTTCATCTTTATTATCCCTAATTTCCGTTATTTCGTGGACTCCGGAATCCGGGTATTTCTTCATAGGCTGAAGACAGAATGCAGTTGACCCGTCCGTAAGGGAATAGTGTCTGGTATGATAGTTAGACCAGGGCACTTCGTCTCCCACGATCAGATCCACGATATTGTCAGCAGTTGTTGCAAAAAGAGAAATTCCCCTGCTGCGGGCCGGGCTCAAAGAATATCCATAAGGTATTTTCACCCCTGCATAGTCTGGCAGTTCACCATAATCTTCAGCAGCCGCTGCTTTCATTTCATCTTCCGGAGGATCTTCAGACATATCTTCCGGATCCGCTTCTGTCTCCTGATCTTCACCGGATTTCTCTGCATCCTTCTCAGAAAATCCAGCCTGAATACTGGTTACCTGGTCTACATTAACCTGTGTACTGTAACAGTTTTCCTCTATCATCGGTAATGTAACTTCTTCTGCCTCACCTGTATCAGTCAGCGTTTTATAGAAAGCAATCTGATATCCGGATTCCGGTATAACTTTCACATCCAGAATGCTTCCTGGAGAACAATCTAAAGATAAGGGCTGCTGTACTGTAGTCTCACTGACATTCCCTGCCTCATCTTCTACCTGTATACATCCTTTTCCTTCTGAAACAGATACCTGTACTACTCTTTGTTCTATTTCTTCCTGTTCCTCTGCCTTCTGTTCATTTAAAACTTTTCCGCTCTCTTTTGCCTCCGCTCCGGCGGAAACCGGCACCAGGCCGGGGAAGGAAGAAAGGCTCAGGAGCACTGCCAATATATATGCCACTGGTCTTTTTAATCTTTTCATATATGGCTTCCTTTCTCATTTTTCCTGTTTTCAGATACAAAAAGGGCACTCAATGAAGCTCCCTTATGCCTATAATTCCCCTTACGGGATCACACTCTCAATAGAACCACCTCCCTTATGGCTGCTGATCATTCCGTCAGAAACATCATAGATACGTACAACATGCCGTCTGTATCCATCCTGAGTTTTTATTCCTGCGAGCGATAAGCCAGGCGGGCATGCTTGCATGTCCATTTTGCAACTGTCGCAAGGGTCTAATACCCCGATGCTTACATCGTGGCAAGTTTGATGCCCCGCATACTTGTATCGGGGTCTTTGACTTATTCTGTTTAAATATGGTTTGGATTGTACGGTGTGAATACACCAAAAGAAATATGCTGACAGGCAGCAAGCAGAATATGTTTACGTTTAATATCTGTTTTTGTTAGTATATACCGGATTCCTAAAAGTATCAACTGTAAACAGCAGATTTATCTCAAAAATTTAACGACAATTTTCGAGCATCTCAGTTCCGATTCTGCTAATAAAAAACAGTTTCCTTAATATTAAATCTCCGGTGACTTTTCCCGGAAAAGAAAAAGTGCTGATAAATACAGCACCTTTTTAAGTGGAAGCAACGGGGCTCGAACCCGTGGCCTCTCGCGTGTGAGGCGAACGCTCATCCCAGCTGAGCTATGCTTCCGAAATATGAATTTATTATACTCCTAAATATTATAAAATGCAAGGGCGGTATTACCCGCCCTCTGAGCCTCCCGCTTCCGGGATACCGGCAACAGAAGTCAATAAACTGATCACGCCGGCCATCACGGAAGCAGACACTACATATTTCCAGTCCACCTGTCCCAGGGCTGCCGCTGTTCCGATCCCGGCAATAGCTGCCTGAGCCACGGTTTTCACAGCTCTTATACCAGCTGCTTTCAGCCATTTCCGGCTGTCCACAGATACTTTAAACACACAATTTTTGAACACTGCTGTGCCTCTTAAACTCTATTTTGCTATAAGAATATGCAGATAGAAAAAAATTGCGACAATTCAAGGCAAATGTCCGCTCATACAAGCACGTCAGTCACTTGCCGGGCGTATCGCATAAAAAATAACCGGAGAGAACTTCTCTCCGGACACTAAAGGTAAGTGGAGCATACGGGACTTGAACCCGTGACCTCCACACTGCCAGTGTGGCGCGCTCCCAACTGCGCTAATGCCCCATACACTTTCTTTATTATAACATTTATTTTCATAAATGCAAGAAAAATTTCTTCAACTTCATAAATTTATGCATCCCTTCAGGGCATGGTGCTTCGGATATAGGATATCCGGTGCAAGCTTGCTTGCAGAGTCTTTTCTATATCCGAAGACATATGGCCCTTAGTCATAGAAGATTTAGCTGCTGCAGCAGAAGAGCTATTCATCCCTTACCTGCACCAGATTTCTCAGCTTCTCTCCCATCAGGTATCTGTGCAGATTGTTCACGCAGATATCCACCACATTGTCCAGAGTCACTGAAAGATGGTAGCCGCCTGAAACATGAGGTGTAAGAAACACCTGAGGCATGTCCCATAGGGGATGATCTTTTGGCAGAGGCTCTGGATCCGTAACATCCAGTGCGGCTCCTCCCAGTTTTCCCTCTTTTAAAGCCAGGTACAGATCCTCTGTAGAAACCGTATCCCCTCTGCCTCCATTTAAGAAAAGACTTCCCGGTTTCATCTGATCAAAAAATTCTTTTCCGAAAAATCTCTTGTTTTCCTCTGAACTTGGAAGAAAAGAAACCACCGCATCTGCTTTTGGCAGAAGCCCTTTAGTATCCTCCTGGAGGTGGAGCTCATCCACATATTCCGGACAGGGACTGTAAGATCTCTTAATTCCGATCACGTAAGCCCCCAGAACATGGGCCAGCCAGGCGAAATGTTTACCAATATCTCCCAATCCCAGGACTATGACTGTAGTGTCTCTAATGGACGTAACCTGTCCCTCATCCTCCCATTTATGAGCTTTCTGATCATCCCGATAAAGGTGTAATTTTTTCTGCATCGCCAGAAGCATGGCAAACATATGTTCCGATACCGCCTGGCCATATGCGCCGCTGCAGGAAGTGAGAAACCGGTCTCCCATGATCTCTTTCTTTGCATAGGCATCAAATCCGGCAGAATTCAGCTGCAGCCATTCCAGTTTCTTTGCCTTTTTTACCATTTCCGGAGAAACGTTGCCCAAAATGATCTCCGCCTGATCCACCTGCTCCTGGGTAACACTTTCAGGATCTGAAAAAATAAGCTTCTCATTCTGGGCAGTATTTTTCAGTAATTCCTGATGCTTTGCATTTACAGGAAGCACTGTCAGTATGGTCTTTTCCTGCATAGACCCTCACCCTCTTTCTCTTAAAATATCTGTGTATTCTTCAAACCTTTTCTGTCAAAAGATAGATTTTATTCCTTATTCTCTGAAGGGCGTTATCAATGGATTTGGGTGATTTCTCCATCTGCTGGGCAATCCGGTGGTAATCCTGTCCCTCCAGATAGAGCTCCAGAACCTGATTTTCAAAGAGGCTGAGTTTTTTTCTGATCTTTTCCAGCATAATGTCTGCATTTTCTCTGTCAATAATGATCTCTTCCGGATTCTGCTGCTTGGTATCCTCTGTATCCTTCAGAGGACTGTTTTCCTCACTTAAAGAAATATAGGAATTTAAAGGCCTGTGCTTCTGTCTGCCTGATATTTCTATCGCCTTATAAATCTGTCTCTCCACACACAGATTAGCAAAAGTGGCAAAAGAAGCGTTCTTATCCGGACGGTAATCCCGCACTGCCCGGAAAAGCCCGATCATCCCCTCCTGGATCAGATCTTCCTGTTCTCCTCCGATGAGGAACATAGCATGGGCTTTTTTCCGAACCATGCCCTTATATTTGTCGATCAGAAACTCTTCCAGTTTCTTTTCTCCGTTTTGCGCCCTACGGATCAGCTCCTCATCGGAAATCCCTTCATACTCTTTCATCATATCTGAAACCTGTACTACTTACTTAATCTCTGCCTTACGATCTCATAGGCCAGCACTCCCGCAGCTACAGAAGCATTTAAAGAGTCAATATCCCCCTTCATGGGGATAGAAGCAATGAAATCGCATGTTTCTTTCACCAGCTTAGACACACCCTGGCCCTCATTGCCGATGACCAGTCCTATAGGTCCTTTCAAATCCAGGTCATACATCCGGGTACCACCCATATCTGCACAGACAAACCAGATTCCCTCTTTTTTCAGGCTTTCAATAGTTCTGGCAATATTGGTCACTTTTGCCACCGGAGTATAATTTAAAGCCCCTGCAGATGTCCTGACTACCACAGGAGTCAGTCCTGCCGCCCGGTTCTTGGAAATGATCACCCCGTGGGCCCCTGCCAGATTGGCCGTGCGGATAATGGCCCCCAGATTGTGTGGATCTTCAATATTATCCAGTATAAAAAGGAAAGGCGGTTCCCCTTTTTTTCTGGCAGCTTCCAGTATATCCTCCACCTGGGCATAGGCATAAGCTGCTGTCTGGGCGATGACTCCCTGATGTATCCCTGTCTGAGACATCTGGTCCAAACGTTCTTTTTTGACAAATTTTACGATCGTATTCTGCTTTTTTGCCTCCCGGAGAATGGTCCGCACCGGCCCGTCCTCACAGTGCTCCAGCACAAAAAGCTTATCTATCGTCCTGCCGGAACGAAAAGCCTCCAGCACTGCATTTCGTCCTTCAATATTACTTTCCTGGTACCTGTTCTCCATCCTTTTCTCCTTCCTGAAGTCCCAGTTTCACCAGCTCCAGTATCCGCCCCCACTGTTCGGTAAGATACAGATATCCCATAAGAGCCTCAAAGCCTGTGGCCCTCCGGTAGTCGGACATGGTGGCGTTTTTGGCCATGGTATAGGATTTAGCGTTTCTCCCCCTACGGAAGATCCCTATCTCTTGTTCTGTCAGACAGGGCTTCAGTTTTTCGATCATTTCCGACTGGGCAGAAGCCTTCACCAGCCTGTTGGCTCTCTGGTTCAGTTTGTTTACCTGGGTATTTCCCTTTTCCACTAAAAGAGTACGGATCACCAGTTCATAAACTGCGTCTCCGATATAGGCCAGGGTCAGAGGCGAGTAAGTCCGGATATCCGGTGCCTCCAGCCCGAAAAGCTCCCTGAAATATTCTAAGCTCTTTTCCATTGCACGCCTTCTCTCGTATCTTTCAGAATGATTCCCATAGCCGCCAGCTGATCTCTGATCTCATCTGCCCGTTTGAAATTTTTCTCTTTTCTGGCCGCCTGGCGTTCAGCAATGAGTTTTTCCACATCTTCATCCAGCATTTCCTCTTCTTTATCCACCAAAAGTCCCAGAACATCGCTTAATTTCACGATAGTATCAAAGAGATACTGAACAAATGCCTTGCTGCTGTCTCCATTTCCATGAGTATTAGCAAATTTTACCAGTTCAAAGATAGATGCAATGGCATCTGCTGTATTAAAATCATCTTCCATAGCTTCTTCATATTTTTTCACATACCTCTGAACTTCTTCAGTCAGTTTTATCTCCTCTTCAGTCATATCCTCACACTGAGCGGATTTTGTCAGACGTTTTAACTGGTCTGCACAGGTGATAATCCTGTCCAAAGCATTTTTAGAAGATTCCATCAGTTCTGCGCTGAAGTTCAGCGGACTTCTGTAGTGTGCATTCAGCATAAAGAAACGCAGGACCTGGAGGTCATACTTCTCACCGATTTCCCGGACAGTGAAGAAATTCCCCAAAGATTTAGACATTTTCCGGTTGTCGATATTCAGGAAAGCATTGTGCATCCAGTATCTGGCAAAAGTCTTGCCATTGCAGCACTCAGACTGGGCGATCTCATTTTCATGGTGAGGAAAGATCAGATCCTCTCCTCCTGCATGGATATCGATTTCTTCTCCCAGATATTTTTTAGACATCACAGAACACTCGATATGCCAGCCGGGACGTCCTTCTCCCCAGGGAGAAACCCAGTAAGGCTCTCCTTCTTTTTTGGGTTTCCACAAAACGAAGTCCAGTGGATCCTCTTTCTGGTCTTCTCCGGAAACCTGAAGAGAGCGGAATCCGGATTGGAGGTCTTCCAGATTCTTATGGGAAAGCTTCCCATATTCTTTAAAATTCTTTACCCGGAAATATACAGTGCCGTTGACTTCATAGGCAAAGCCTTTGTCGATCAAAGTCTGGATCATCTCGATCATGCCGTCGATTTCCTGGGTAGCCAGAGGATGGGTGGTAGCCGGTTTTACATTCATATCTGCCATATCCTTTTTGCATTCTTTAATATAACGGGTGGAAATTTCTTCAGCGCTGACTCCTTCTTCAATAGCCTTGGCAATGATCTTATCATCTACATCTGTGAAGTTCGATACATAATTGACTTCATAGCCTTTGTACTCCATGTATCTGCGCACAGTGTCAAAAACAATCATGGGCCTGGCATTTCCGATATGGATAAAGTTATAGACCGTAGGCCCGCATACATACATTTTCACCTTTCCCTCTTCCAGAGGAATAAATTCTTCCTTTCTCTTTGTCAGGGTGTTGTAGATCTTCATGAATTTTCTCCTTTTCTCATTGCATTTTCCAATTCTAATCTGTGCTCCTGCTCAGCCTTCTCTCTGGCCCTGCGGCACATTTCTTCTTTTTCTCTCATATCCTGGAGTTCGTAATTCATCTTCTGGAGTTCTGAACGAAGCTTTTCATTTTCCTTCTGCAGGATATGGATATCGTCCAATGTAGGATCCGGCAGATGTACCTGGTCCATATCCACTCTGGGGACTTTCTTATTTTCTCTTTTTACCACTCTTCCCGGAACTCCCACTACGGTACAGTTAGGCGGCACCTCCTCCAATACCACGCTGCCAGCGCCAATCTTGGAATTTTCCCCAATAGTAAAAGATCCCAGGATCTTGGCCCCTGCGCTGACCATTACATTGTCCTTCAGGGTAGGGTGACGCTTTCCTGTCTCTTTTCCTGTTCCTCCCAGAGTCACTCCCTGGTACAGGGTCACATTATCGCCGATAATGGCCGTCTCTCCTATGATTACTCCGGCCCCGTGGTCGATAAATAATCCTTTTCCTATTTTTGCCCCGGGATGGATTTCAATACCTGTTTTTCTGGCTGCTCTCTGAGAAATCCATCTAGCCAGAAAGTAATGGCCCTTTTCATATAGTTTATGAGCCCTCCTGTATTGGATCATTACCCGGAAACTAGGATACAACAGTACCTCAAGAGGAGACTTTATAGCCGGGTCCCGTTCCTGGATCACCTGAAATTCTTCTCTAATATGTCCGATAAACCCCATTTTCTCACCTCAATCCTAAAACTTATTTTCTGCTATCCGTCAAAACCTATGGCCTCTCTGCCATAGGTAAACGCCTCCGGGGCAGCAGTTCTATTTTCTTTTCAAAAAGAAAGTCCCTATATCCCAAGGGACATAGAGACGAATATTTCCGCGGTTCCACTCTACTTGAAGACAAAGGTCTTCCGCTTATCACCCCGTAACGCTGGTCTGCGTGTCCGGCTGTGTTCTGATAAGACAGTCACCGGACCGGCTCCCGAATGCACTTTCCCGGATTTCTCTATAAAAGGGCTTTCAGCCGGCGGCCCCTTCTCTCTGGATAAATCATACCCGGTACTCTTTTCGTTCCAAGCCTTTCCATATCTTCTATTAGTTTATTCATAAATCCCAGGTTTGTCAATAGGAAAACCATTGGAAACCTGCCCCAGCCCGTACATAAAAAAAGGAAGCCCTGACCTTTTACGGAAAGGACTCCCTCTTCTCTATATCCAGAATGCGGAGGATACAGTGTACGAATGTATTACCTAATACATTTTTTACAATATCAGCAGATACCCTGTGCAAGCATTGCCTCTGCAACTTTCTCAAATCCGGCTGCATTGGCGCCTACTACATAGTTGCCTTCATGTCCGTATTTCTTAGCTGCGTCAGCCATGTTATGGCAGATATTTACCATAATGCCTTTCAGCTTCTCATCAACTTCTTCAAAGCTCCAGCTTAAACGCTCGCTGTTCTGAGACATTTCCAGAGCGGAAGTAGCTACACCGCCTGCATTTGCAGCTTTACCAGGTGCGAAAAGAACACCGTTTTCCTGTAAGTATTTGGTAGCTTCCAGAGTTGTAGGCATGTTGGCACCTTCAGCTACAGCGAAGCAGCCGTTGGCAACCAGCTGTTTTGCATCTTCAATACCCAGCTCGTTCTGTGTTGCACATGGAAGAGCCACATCACATTTAACGCTCCATACGCCTTTGCCTTCATGATATTCAGCGTTTGGTCTGTAATTCTTATACTCTGTAAGACGAGCACGTTTTACTTCTTTGATCTCTTTAAGTGCTTCCAGATCGATGCCTTCCGGATCGTAAATCCAGCCTGTGGAATCAGAGCAGGTAACCGGCTTAGCGCCTAACTGATAAGCTTTCTCGATTGCATAGATGGCAACATTTCCTGCACCGGATACAGCCACCGTCTTTCCTGCCATATCTTTGCCATTGATCTTCAGCATTTCTTCTGTAAGGTACAGCAGACCATATCCTGTAGCCTGTGTTCTTACCAGAGAACCGCCGAATGTAAGGCCTTTTCCTGTAAGAACGCCTTCATAAGCGTCACGGATTCTCTTGTACTGTCCAAACAGATAGCCAATTTCTCTTCCGCCTACACCGATATCACCTGCCGGTACGTCTGTGTCAGGTCCGATATGACGGTATAACTCTGTCATAAAGCTCTGGCAGAATGCCATTACTTCTCTGTCTGATTTACCCTTTGGATCAAAGTCAGAACCACCCTTGCCGCCGCCGATAGGCAGGCCGGTCAGAGAGTTTTTGAAGATCTGCTCAAATCCCAGGAATTTAATAATTCCAAGATATACAGAAGGATGGAATCTCAGTCCGCCCTTGTATGGTCCGATAGCACTGTTGAACTGTACACGGTAACCTTTATTTACATGTACGGTTCCGTTATCGTCAACCCAGGGAACCCGGAACATGATCACTCTTTCAGGTTCTACCAGACGCTCCAGAAGAGCAGCCTTGCGGTATTTTTCCTCATTAGCCTCTACAACCGGCTTTAAGGATTCCAGTACTTCTCTTACTGCCTGATGAAATTCAGGTTCCCCTGGATTTTTTTTCTCAACTAACTCAATTACTTCATCTACGTATGACATGGCTTTCCTCCTGTTGTTTCACATTTTTTACTCTGTGATGTATTATAAAGCCTTTATCGATATTTTGCAAGATTATTTTTCCATTCCTGCATATTTTTTAATTATACCTGTTATTCCAGATTATTATATTGTTTTTTTGAATCCTTTTCCTTTTTTTGTTTCATTTCCTTTATTCCTGTAAATCAGAACTATCAAAAAGTGTCCTGAGCTGCAATTACGGCCTCATCTTCTGAAGACCGCAGCCGGTGATCTTCCCGTTCCAGATCAGTTTTCCTGTTCTTCCGGGACCTGCTGCCTGCAGCAGCCCTGGCAGGAAGGCATGCTCCTGTCATCTCCCATCAGATCCCGGACACTGGTAAGGGCGCACACCGCATGGGCGGAGATTCCCTCCATACTGCCGGTAAATCCCAGCCCTTCCTCTGTAGTGGCCTTAATATTCACCTGATTTTCCTCCAGGTGAAGAGCCTGGGCCACATTTTGGATCATCGTGTCTATATAGGGGAGCAGTTTCGGCTTCTGAGCAATGATAGTTGCGTCAATGTTATTAATTACATACATATTTTCTTCCAGAAGTTTTCCCACATGCTGAAGAAGAAGGATACTGGAAATACCCTTATACTTTGGATCTGTATCCGGAAAATGTCTTCCGATATCCCGAAGAGCCGCTGCTCCCAGCAGGGCATCCATAATAGCATGGACTACCACATCTGCGTCAGAGTGGCCCAGCAGTCCCTTATCCCAGGGGATATTCACTCCCCCCAGGATCAGGTCTCTTCCCTCTGTCAGTTTATGGACGTCATATCCCATTCCAACCCGTATCATAGTCTGTCTCCTACTCTACAGATACGACTTCGTATCCGGCATCCACCACAGCTTTTGTCAGGTCTTCTTTGCTTACAGAATCCGGAGCCTCAACATAGGCTTCCTTTTTTTCCAGATTTACTTCCGCCTTTACACCTTCAATACCATTTAAGGCTTTTGTCACTGCTGCCTGGCAGTGAGGGCACATCATACCTTCAATCTTCATTGTATACATATTCATTTCCTCCTTATTATCAGCCGCTTTTGCGGCAGTATTTACTGTCTGTTCTGTATTTACTTCTACAGACCGGATATTTTCTTCCTGCTGAGGCTTTTTCAACACGTGGAAAAATCTCAATCTGAGAGCGTTGGATACTACAAAAAGGCTGCTGAGGCTCATAGCTGCTGCCCCGAACATAGGGCTCAGCTTCAGGCCAAACGCTGTGTAGAAGACTCCGGCTGCCAGAGGGATCCCGCAGACATTGTAAAAAAATGCCCAGAATAGATTCTCCTTGATATTCCGGATCACCGCCTTGCTCAGCCCGACAGCAGTCACCACATCCAGGAGATCATTCTTCATCAGAACGATATCTGCGCTTTCAATTGCCACATCTGTGCCTGCCCCAATGGCGATACCTACATCTGCTCTGGCCAGAGCCGGGGCGTCGTTGATCCCGTCTCCCACCATAGCCACTTTCCGGCCGCTTTCCTGTAGCTTCGCCACTTCTCTTTCCTTATCCTGGGGAAGGACCTCAGCAATGACAGTATCAATATCCAGCTGCCGCTGAATGGCTTTTGCAGTCCTTTCATTATCTCCTGTAAGCATGATAACCTGAATCCCCATTTTTTTCAACTCTCGGATAGCCTGTGCGCTGGTAGGTTTCACCACGTCTGCCGCTCCGATCACGCCCAGAAGCTCCTTTTCAGCAGCGAAAAGCAAGGGGGTTTTCCCCTCTCCTGTCAGGTTTTCCAGATAATCTTCTATGCCGGCGCAGCTGATATTCTTTTCCTTCATCAGTCTGAGATTTCCTGCATAATATTTCTTTCCCTCAATGACCGCTTCTATACCCATACCGGCCACTGCGGAAAATTCTGAAGCTTCCGGAAGAGAGATATCTTCTTCTGCTGCTTTTGCAAGAACTGCCTCTGCTAAAGGATGTTCACTTTTCTTCTCCATAGCAGCGGCGATCTTCAGCAATTCTGTACTGTCTGTCTTCACTCCATAGATATCTGTGACCACCGGTTTTCCCTGAGTAATGGTCCCTGTCTTATCCAGCACTACACTCTGGATATTGTGAGTAACTTCCAAAGCCTCTCCTGACTTGATCAGGATACCATTTTCCGCTCCTTTTCCTGTTCCTACCATAATAGCCACCGGAGTTGCCAGTCCCAGAGCGCAAGGGCAGGAAATAACCAGAACAGAGATGGCACAGGACAGGGCAAATTCAAAATCCGCACCTGACAGGATCCATACTACAGCAGTGATAAGTGCAATGGTCATTACAATGGGCACGAAAACTCCTGCGATCTTATCTGCGATTTTTGCAATAGGCGCCTTGCTGGCGCTGGCATCCTCCACCAGATGTATGATCTGAGAAAAAGTAGTATCATCTCCTACCTTTGAAGCTTTCATGCGGAAGAAACCAGCCTTATTCATGGTAGCAGCGATCACCTGATCTCCCGGCATCTTCTGGACGGGAATACTCTCTCCTGTAATAGCCGCCTCGTCGATGCTGGTAGTTCCCTCCAGCACCACGCCATCGGCAGGAACACTGCTTCCCGGCTTTACCTGGAGAATGTCACCGATCTGGATCTCTTCCGCAGGGATCTCCACTACGCCTCCGCTGCGCTCTACAAAAGCTGTCTTCGGCGCCAGGTCCATCAATTTATTGATGGCTTCACTGGTCTTTCCCTTAGACCGGGCCTCCAGATATTTTCCGATGTTGATCAGAGCCAGGATCATCACCGCCGATTCAAAATACAGATCATGAAGATACCGGTTTACCAGATCCAGATCCTGTACCCCCAGTCCATACCCCATACGGTAAATGGCAAAAATGCCATATACCAGAGAAGCCGTGGAGCCTACGGCAATCAAGGTATCCATATTGGGGGCTCCATGGAATAAGGTGCTGAATCCCTTGGTATAATAAGCCCTGTTAATATAGATCACCGGGATACACAGCAGAAACTGGGTCATGGCAAATCCCACTGCATTTACTGTACCGTGGAGAAATCCGGGAAGAGGCAGTCCGATCATATGCCCCATGGAGACATACATCAGAGGGATCAGAAAAATAAAAGACCAGATGGTCCGTTTCTTCATATATTCCAAGTGTTCCTTTACCGGATCAGTTCCTTCTTCCCGGGTTTTTTGCTTCCCGGAAGAAGTTTCTTTTTTCCCCTGGACGCTTGCCCCGTATCCCGCATGGACCACCGCATCTATGATCCCCTGTTCCTGGATCACTGCATCGTTAAATTCTACCTGCATGCTGTTGGTCAGGAGATTCACACTGACCTCCTTCACCCCTTCCAGCTTACTGACACATTTTTCCACTCTGGAGGAGCAGGCAGAACAGGTCATTCCTGTCACGTCAAACTTTTCCTTCATAGCATTGCCCTCCTATAATATCTTTCCAAGCATGGCTACCAGCTCGTCTACTTTTTCCTCCCGCTCCTCATCTGTCTTAGCCCCTGTTACACAGCTTTTCAAATGAGCCGTAAGGATTTCCTTATTGGCCTTGTTTAAAATGGCTTCTGTGGCCATCAGCTGCTGGGAAATATCCATACAGTACCGGTCCTCCTCCACCATTTTCAAAATGCCGTCTATCTGTCCTCTGGCTGTCTTCAGCAGCCGGTTGATCTTTGTTTTATCTGCTTTCATTTCCTCTTCTCCCTACACCCCAGGGGGGTATTATTCTTGACGAAATTAGTATAGCATACAAAAAAGAGAAAAGCAAGCGCTTTTCCCCTTTTTAAAATGATAGTATTTACCAGTTTATAAATTTTATCCCAGGGCAACATCCAGGATCATCATCAGCACAAATCCTGCGGCAAATCCGATGGTCCCTATATTGCTGTGTTCCCCTTCGCTGGTTTCCGGGATCAGTTCTTCCACCACCACATAGATCATGGCCCCTGCGGCAAAGGCCAAAAGATAAGGAAGAAGGGGCTCTATAAAACTAAATAAAAGTATGGTAAGCAAAGCTCCCAGGGGCTCTACTGCTCCGGAAAGCGCCCCGTAGAGAAAAGCCCTTCCTTTTCCCACCCTCTGTTCGCTTTTCAGGGGCAGAGAAATAATGGCTCCTTCCGGGAAATTCTGTATGGCGATTCCCACAGACAAAGCCATGGCTCCTGCCAGGGTGATCTGGGCGCTGTCCGCCAGCATTCCCGCAAACACCACTCCCACTGCCATTCCCTCAGGGAAGTTATGAAGGGTCACCGCCAGCACCAGCATGGTGGTCTTTTTCAGGTTGCTCTTTCGTCCTTCCGGTTTCGTCTCGCCCAGATGTAAATGGGGCACCAGACGGTCCATAGCCAGAAGAAAAAAAATCCCCAAAAGAAAACCTGCCGCCGCCGGAACGAAGGCAAATTTCCCCATAGAGCCTGACATATCCATAGCCGGGATCAGCAGAGACCACACAGAGGCCGCTACCATCACCCCGGAAGCAAATCCCAGAAGGCCTTTCTGGACAAGAGGCTTCAGTTCATTCTTCATAAAGAACACACTGGCAGAGCCCAGGCAGGTCCCAAGAAAAGGAATCATAATTCCGATAAAAAGTTCCATATTCGTCTCCTTTATTCCTGCGAGCAACGAGCCAAGCGGGCATGCTTGCATGGCCATTTGGCGACTGCCGCAAGGGTCTTTGACTGTCTTTTCTGTTTCCTTGGCTTACACCATGATATCATACTCTGGAACAAAACGCATGAACTTTTTGCTTTATGATTAGGATATGCAGATTTATAGGATTTGACTCAAAAAAGCTTTGTAACTTATGTTCAAATCTCTGTTCCTCATGCAAAAACATTCCTTCCATGAAGGAAACGTGCTACAATCTCCTTATTAGGAAGAAATTATTCAGGAGGCGGGCTTATGGCAGAAAAAGAATTTTATGAAAATCCCAGGATCCCCAGATATCCCAATACCGGCTTTCAGAAGGCTCTGAATCTTTTTTCTATTCTTGCGCTGGTCTTGGCTTTCCTCTATCCTTTACTGAAATGGAATCAGATTCCGGATACCATCATTACCCACTGGGGATTCAGCGGCCAGCCAGACGGCTGGGGACCAAAAGGCACGATCTGGATCATACCGGTAGTCAGTCTGGTCCTCTATCTGCCTCTGACCATACTGGAAAGATTGCCCTCTGTCTGGAACGTGCCTGTCAGAACTACACAGAAAAATCAAAAGTGGGTCTATCAAAACATAAAAACCATGCTGATCCTTATGAAATTTCTCATGACAGCAGAATTTGCCGTCATTACATGCCACAGTGTTCAGGAAAAAAATCTGAGCACTCTGCATACAGTCCTATTTCTGGTCTTACTTTTCGGCTCCATGATCTTTTTCATTATAAGAAGCGTCCGAAAACCCCCGGAAAATTACCATTAAGAAACCCGTCTGTTCTTTTTATCATAAAAGTACGGTTAAAATTGGATTTTTGATATTTTAACCGTACTTTTCTTCTATCTATACGGTTAAAATCGAATTTTTGGTTTTTTAACCGTACTTTTTCCGCTATCCGTACGGTTGAAATTCAATTTTGGGGGTTTTTAACCGTACTTTCTAGTCAGTCTGTACGGTTAAAATCCGATTTTTGATATTTTAACCGTATTTTTTCATCTATCTGTACGGTCGAAATCCAATTTTTTGATATTTTAACCGTATTTTTTACCTATCTGTACGGTCAAAATCGATTTTTTGATATTTTAACCGTACTTTTCCTTTCCAACTGGATCTAAGGTCTCCCTCTGTATAAAAAACACCTGGAAAATATCTGCTCTGTCAAAAAACTCAGACATATTCCAGGTGTGCATTCTATTCTTTTATTTCCTCGAGTAACGAGCCAATCGGACATGCTTACATGTCCATTTGGTGACTGCCGCAAGGGTTTAATACCCCGACGCTTGCAGTCGCTGCTAGCTTAATGCTCTGTATGCATGCATCGGAGTCTTTGACTTCTTATTTCTGTCCGTAATAAGCATTGGCCCCGTGTTTTCTGTAGTAATGTTTATCCTGAAGCTCCTGGGGCGCCGGCTGTACTCTCGGGTTGATCATCTCGCATCTTGCAGCCATCTTAGCCACTTCTTCCAGCACCACTGCATTGTGGACTGCCTCATGGCCGTCTTTTCCCCATGTAAAAGGACCGTGATTCTTACAAAGTACTGCTGGAACTGCCTCATAGTCCTTGTCCTTGAAATAATCTGCAATCAGAACACCTGTATTCTTCTCATAGGCAGTATCGATCTCTTCCTTTGTGAGACATCTCACACAGGGAATTTCTCCGTACATATAGTCTGCATGGGTAGTTCCATAGCAGGGAATGCCTCTTCCGGCCTGAGCCCAGCTTGTGGCCCATGGAGAGTGGGTGTGTACAACACCGCCGATTTTTGGAAAAGCCTTATACAGTTCAATATGGGTAGGAGTGTCAGAAGACGGGTTGTATCTGCCCTCGATTTTGTTGCCCTCCAGATCCATGATCACCATATCTTCAGGAGTCAGCTTGTCATAATCCACTCCGCTGGGTTTAATAGCGAAATAGCCAGTCTCTCTGTCGATCTGGCTTACATTCCCCCAGGTAAAGGTTACCAGGTTGTACTTTGGCAAAAGCATATTTGCCTCATAGACTGCTTTTTTTAATTCTTCTAACATTTTTAATTTTCCTCCTTTTTCCTTCTGTCCTTTACAGAATTCCTTACGATCAGCTCCGGCTGGATCAGCCTGGGGATCTGGCTTTTTTCTTCCGGAACTTCCCGTATCTTTTCCAGCAGCAGCTCTGCCGCCATCTCACCCAGCTTTTCCTGAGGATGGACAATGGTGGTAAGAGAAACGTCCCCTCCAGCCATTACAGAGTTGTCGTAACCTGTGATTGAAATATCCTCCGGCACATTTTTCCCCATTTCCCGCAGAACATGCACCACACTTACGGCTATCTGGTCGTTGTAACACACAATCCCGTCCACAGGAAGCCCCTGCTCCAGAAGCAGCCTAGTCATCAGACCCGGCTTGGTCTTTCGGTCTTCTGTGTGGAACCAGATCACCCGGTCCGGGTCATAGCTGTATCCCGCTTCCTGAAGAGCTTTTACATATCCTTTATGCCGTTCCTGTCCCTGGAAGTCATCTGCCTTAAAAATTCCCAGCAAATTTTGGTGCCCCATATTCAGAAGATACTTTGTCACCAGATAACCTCCCTGGCAATCATCCATAAGGATATGGGGTTTTTCCTTCATCTGGGAATAGACTCCCTGGATAAACACATAGGGAATCTGATACTTGTCCAACAGCCCGTATAAATTCATATGTCTGCATAGGATCTGACTTTTTGCCGGCTCAATAATCAAGCCGTCAATATCCTTGGTCAGGATGTCTTCCAGAACCTTTGCCTCCTTGGTCCTGCTGTTAGCCGTATTCTTTAAGATAATGCTGTAGCCGTTATCTGTGAGCACCCGGTCCATTCCCTGGATCAGTCTGGGGAAAATATAGTCTGAAATATAGGTGGTAATCACCGCAATATTCTTAGACTGTTTCAGATGACCCATCCTCTGGGAACAGAAGGTTCCCCTTCCGTGCTCTGCCACAATATATCCTTCCTGGCTCAGGATAGAAAGGGCTTTTCTCACCGTATGTCTGCTGATATGATACTTCTCAGATAACTGATTTTCTGAGGGCAGCTTCTCACCGGCCTTGATCTTTCCGCTGAGGATGGCATCTTTCAGCTCTTCCATCAGCACATAGTACTTTGTTTTTCCGCTTTCCTGTGTCATAACCTGCTCCTTTGGTAACCATTCTACAACTTGTACGGTCCTCTTAACAAGTTGTTCTTATTCCTTTTTCAGGAACTTTTCTTCCTTAATCTCCACCAGGATAATATCCTCTCCGATCTGCCGGATGCAGGAATATGGGATCACATATTCGCTGGTGGGGCCGAAAAAGCCGCACATCTTTCCGGGCAGCGGCACGATCAGGGCCTGGATACAGCCGGTCTTACAGTCAAACTCCACATCCAGCGGACAGCCCAGGGTCCTGCAGGAACAGATATTGATCACTTCTTTTTGCCTAAGTTCACAGACACGCATAAAAAATCCCCTGTGCCATAACCTGTTAATATAGATTATGAACACAGGGGCTGTCCGGTTACGCTTATCTGTCCATCTCCAGTTGGATACCGGTATTCTTATGGTTTTTGATGATCCGGTCGATTTCTTCCAGACCGCAGGAAGGCAGATCTCCCGGAATGGTATTCTTTACCGCACTGGTAGCATTGCCATACTCCAGAGCTTTCTGACAGTCGAAATCATGGGCCAGCAGTCCATAAAGTGCTCCGGAAATATAGGCGTCACCGCTTCCGATACGATCCACTACCTCAATGTTCCGGTAAGGCTCCTCCTGATAAAACTTGTCTTCTTTCGCATTATAGATCACAGAGCCGAAAGTATGTACCTTGGGACTGTGGACGATTCTCTGGGTAGAAGCCACAATAGACAGGGGGTACTCCTTTGCAAAACTCCGCATGATCTGATATACGTCTCCTTCTTTTAAGAAGGTCAGTTTTGCTGTCTCTTCAGAGCAGAAGAAAATATCCACATAAGGAAGGATACTTTCAATACATTCCTTTGCTTCAGGACCTGTCCATAGATTGCCACGGAAGTTTACATCGAAAGAAATCAGGGCGCCATTTTCCTTAAAACGCTTCATCATCTCAATACCCACTTTTCTGGTATTCTCTGAAAGAGCCAGGGTAATACCGCTGGTGTGGAAGCACTTTGTGGAAGAAAACATGGACTCCGGCAGCTCATCCAGAGAAATTTTACAGAAAGATGCATGTCTCCGGTCATATACTACACTTGGCTTTCTTGGATAGGCTCCATCTTCATAGTAATAAATTCCCAGGCGGGCATCCGGATCCTGATCATAAACCAGATAATCATCACTGACGCCGCAGAAACGGACACGGTTCTTTGCATAGGTTCCCAGGGCATTGGCAGGAAGCTTGGAAATCACACCGGTACGCAGTCCCAGGAGAGAGACTCCGGAAACCACATTCAGCTCTGCTCCTCCTACCTGTTTCTGGAAAGTCTCTCCTCTTACGATCCTTTCATTGTTCGGCGGTGAAAGCCGCAGCAATATTTCCCCCAGTGACAGCAGATCAAAATCTTTTTTCATAGTTCTGCACCTCCATTATTATTCTTTTTTTGATTATAAAAAGGCGCCCTGAGAAACTTGTTTTAAAATTATATTTGTTTCTCAGGGCACCCCTTTCTATGAAATGTTCCCCAATGGCATAAGGGTTTTCATTTAGCAATATTTAATTATCTCTGCACACGGCCGGAACCGTCTCCGCCTGCCAGCTTCAGCACTTCGTCCATAGAAACCATATTGAAGTCACCTTCGATGGAATGTTTCAGACAGGAAGCAGCTACTGCGAATTCAATCGTAGCCTGAGGATCATATCCGTTTAAGCATGCGCAGATCAGTCCGCCGCCGAAGGAATCGCCGCCGCCTACACGGTCTACAATGTGCATTTTGTATTTTTTGCTGAAGTAATAGTCTTTGCCGTCATAGAGCATAGCAGACCAGTTGTTGTCATTTGCAGACAGGGACTCTCTCAGTGTGATCGCCACTTTCTGGAATCCGAAACGGTCAGCCAGCTGTTTTGCAACGTCTTTATATCCTTCACGGTTTACTTCACCCTGGGTTACATCTGTATCTGCAGCTTTGATTCCGAATACGTCTGCTGCATCTTCTTCGTTGGCAATACATACATCCACATATTTGCACAGCTCGCCCATAACCTCTCCGGCTTTTTCCTTGGACCACAGTTTATTTCTGTAGTTTAAGTCACAGGAAATGGTAGCGCCTGCTTCTTTTGCAGCCTTGCAGGCTTCCAGACAGATCTTTGCCACTTCATCGTTAAGGGCCGGTGTAATTCCTGTAAAGTGGAACCATTCTACACCTTCGAAAATCTTCTTCCAGTCAAAATCAGATGAGGACGCAGTAGCAATGGAAGAACCTGCACGGTCGTAGATAACCTTGGAAGGTCTCTGGGAAGCTCCTTTTTCCAGGTAATAGATACCTACTCTGTCTCCGCCTCTGACGATATCGGTTGTATCCACTCCGTATTTCCTCAGGGAATTTACAGCAGCTTGTCCGATCTCATGTTTTGGAAGCTTTGTAACAAACTTTGCATCAAAACCATAGTTTGCCAGAGAAACTGCAACATTTGCTTCTCCGCCGCCGTAGGTTGCTCCAAAAGTATCTGCCTGAACAAAACGGTAATAGCCTTCCGGAGCCAGTCTTAACATAATTTCACCAAAAGTAACAACTTTTTTTGCCATGATCGTCTCTCCTCTATCTCTGTGTTTCTTATTTATTTCTGATCTGAGCTGCCAGTTTTACAGCTTCTTCTGTCAGTGCTTTGATCTCGTCAAATTTTCCTGCCTTTACCAGGTCGCCTTTTACCATCCAGCTTCCGCCGCAGGCTACGATCTTGTCGCAGCTTAAATAGCTCTCCAGGTTCTTTGCATTTACACCGCCGGTAGGCATGAACTTCAGTCCTACATAAGGAGCTGCCATAGCTTTGATAGTAGCTACGCCGCCAAACTGCTCAGCCGGGAAGAATTTTACAACCTTTAACCCTCTCTTAACCGCCTGGGCTACTTCAGAAGGTGTGATACATCCCGGGAATACAGGAATATCTTTGCTTAAGCAGTAATCTACGATTTCCGGATCGAATCCCGGGCTTACAATAAACTTTGCTCCTGCTGCCACAGCTCTGTCTACCTGATCAATGGTAAGAACAGTCCCTGCTCCTACAAACATATCAGGATACTCAGAAGCCATGATCCTGATGGATTCCTCTGCTGCTGCTGTACGGAAGGTTACCTCTGCGCAGGGAAGTCCTCCCTCTACCAAAGCTTTTGCCAGAGGAGCCGCATCCTTTGCGTCCTCCAAAACCACTACCGGCACTACCCCTAACTCTGCAAATCTTTCTGCTGCTGTGCTCATAATACTTCCTCCTTATACATTATTCCGTTTCATATTATGAAACGTTGTTTCGTCATGTGGTATGTCTTTACCTGCATTATACTACTGTAGCCTCAAAAGTCAAGTTTTTTTTCCAGTTGCCACATTTCCCTGAAAGTGATACAATATCGCCGGAATCATTCTTAATTATTCACAAACAGGAGTGTTTGATCATGGAAGATAAAAATCCTATCCAGGTAGCTGACCGGCTGTTTCTTGTTCTGGAAACTCTGGCTGATACCGGTTCTGTCACTTTAGCTGAGCTCTGCCGCCAGTTAAGCTTAAATAAAAGTACCCTTCACCGTCTGCTCAGTTCCCTGATCTATATGGGCTACGTTAAGCAGGACAGTGAAACCGGGAAGTACAGCCTGACCTTAAAGTTACTGGGCCTTTCCAATAAACTGCTGAGTCATATGGATATTCTGGATGCCGTCCGCCCCAGTCTGAAAGCTTTGGCTGAAAAAACAGGGGAGACCGTCCATTTTGTCCAGCTGGACGGCATCGAGGCAGTATATATTTACAAAGAAGAATCTACCCAGAACTCTGTCCGCATGGTTTCCAAAGTAGGAAGCCGGATTCCCCTTTACTGTTCCGGCGTAGGCAAGGCAATGGCCGCAGACATGGAAGAACCGCAGATCCGGTTTATCTGGGAACACAGCACAATCCGAAAACTGACATCTCATACTATAATTGATTATACCCAATTCCTGGAGAAAATTAAAGAGGTAAGGGAAAAAGGTTATGCGCTGGATGATGAAGAAAATGAACTGGGTGTCCGGTGTATTGCCGTAAGTATTCCGGATTATCTGAGCCGTCCCAAATATGCTTTCTCTATTTCCGCTCCTGCAGCCCGTATGAGCGACGAACGGATCCATGCCCTGTCTGAGATTGTTCTGAATACAAAAAAAGAAATGCTGTCGGCCATGAGCTGACAGCATTTCTTTTTGCTTATTCTTTTTATTTACTCTTCTTCTTTTTTCTTGTGCTTCTTCCTATATTTTACACATTCTGTCAGCAGATACTCGATCTGGCCGTTCATAGAGCGAAAATCATCTTCCGCCCATTGGGCGATCTCGTTCCACAAAGATACGGACAAACGAAGCGGCACCTGCTTTTTCGCCTTTTCTTTTCCCTTTTTTTCCTGTTCCAGAATGTGTCACCACCTTCTTCTTTCACATCAGTACAAACTTCCGCTGTTCACAATAGGCTGTGCATCTTTGTTGCCGCAGAGCACTACCAAAAGATTGCTGACCATGGCTGCTTTTCTCTCTTCATCTAATTCCACGATATTATTTTCGTTCAGCTTGTCAAGGGCCATCTCCACCATTCCCACAGCGCCTTCCACGATCTTCTGCCGGGCGTCTATGATGGCTGCCGCCTGCTGGCGCTGAAGCATTGCTGAAGCAATCTCCGGAGCATAGGCCAGATGGGTGATACGTACATCCAGGATCTCAATTCCTGCGTTTTCTACTTTTTCCTGAAGTTCCGCCTGCATGATATCCGCAATTTCCTGACTGCTGCCCCTCAGAGACTTCTCGTCTCCTCCCTCCGCAGCATCGTAGGGATATACTCTTGTAGTATTCCGGATTATGGAATCGCACTGAATAGACAGATAATCATTAAAATTCTCTACATTCAGCACGGCTCTGGTAGGATCTACCACCTGCCAGATTACCACAGCGGCAATCTCCACCGGATTGCCCATGGCATCGTTTACCTTTTGTTTTTCATTGTTCAGTGTTCTGGTCTTTAGAGATACTTTTTTCGCTCTTCCCGTATTGGCCGGTATATCCTTCACCGTGGGATTAATAGGTGATACAAAAGGATTCACCCAATAGAAGCCGTCTTTTTTCAGTGTTCCATAATAATTTCCGAAAAGAGCCAGCACAAGGGCTTCATTCGGATTGATCACCTTCAGTCCGCAAAGCAGGATGAAGAAAATCAGAAGCAGCACCAGCCCTGCCAGGATCAGCCAGCCTCCTGCACCTCCTCCTGTGGCAGAAAGTCTCATAATTCCATAGAACAGCAGACCGCCTCCCAGGATCAGTCCCAGAAGTCCTACAAATAACATCAGATATCCGGACGTTGCCTTTAATTCTTTTTCTTCCTGAAATTTACTTTGCTTCCCCATACAATACCCTCCTTTTTCTGTGAGACTCCATCCTGAGTCTCATCTGATAAAGTAGATTAATTTGATATCATTTTGATATCATCATAATACATCCGTTTTTTACTTTTGTCAAGTACCTGGGCGGACCATTTACCAAAAAAGCCCGCCAGGACTGTATTTTCATACCTTTCCTGACGGGCCTTATATTTTACATCCTATTTTTACTCATATCTGACAATTTCTTTTTTCAGCCTTTTCATGATTCTCTTTTCCAGCCGGGAGATATAGGACTGAGAAATTCCCAGCAGGTCTGCCACCTCTTTCTGAGTTTTCTCCCTGCCGTCCGGCATGTTGATGCCGAACCGCAGCCGTACAATGGTCTGCTCTCTTTTTGTGAGTTTTCCAATGGCCTTTCCCAGAAGATTTCTCTCCACCTCATTTTCAATGTCCTTATAGATCACATCCTCGTCTGTTCCAAGGATATCTGAGAGAAGCAGTTCATTTCCGTCCCAGTCTACATTCAGAGGCTCGTCAATGGAAACCTCCAGCTTTGTCTTGCTGTTCCTTCTCAGATACATCAAGATCTCATTCTCTATGCACCTGGAAGCATAGGTGGCCAGCTTAATCTTCTTCACCGGATTGAAGGTATTAATAGCCTTTATCAGTCCGATGGTCCCGATAGAGATCAGGTCCTCTACCCCCACTCCTGTATTATCAAATTTCTTAGCAATATAAACCACCAGACGAAGGTTATGCTCGATCAATAAAGACCTGGCTTCCTGATCTTCCTGGTTCTGGAGTCTCTCAATCTGAGCGCTTTCTTCTTCCGGGGACAAAGGCGCCGGCAGGACCTCCGCTCCTCCGATATAATGAAGCTCATTCCCTGTGGGGAGTAGAAACCCTGTAAATCTTGAAAATTGAAATCCTTTTTTCATAAAAACATCCATATTCACAAAACTCCTCCTTAACTAACTGTCCAGAATCTTGGGACTGATGATCATCTCGAATTTTCTGTAAGGAGACAGGGGAGCAGCCGAAAGTCCTATGGCGGCCTGGGAGATACTTATTTTTCTTCCCTCCCAGAAGATTATCAGCCGTTCTGCAGTTACCACAGGAAGAAGTCCCCTCTCACAGCCCAAAGCTGTGTAAAAGACAAATCTAGGATTAAGTCCCCCCAGATTCTCTCCTTCGGTACTGTTCAAACTGCAGAAACTTTCCAGCTTCTCCCGCTGTTTTTTCTCCAGCATACTGGAAAATCTGCTTTTTTCCATGACGCACACCGGTTTTCCTGTAATGCTGTCAGTCAGGCAGTTTCCTGTATCCAGCAGTCCTTCTAATTCCATTTTCTGTCCTCCCGTTTCCAGGATCACCTGGCACCGGGAAACAGCTTTTCCTTTTAAGTATTTAAAGAGTCTTATGCCTGTGTCTAAAATCAAATAAGCGGTAAATGTGATCGTAAAAAAAATCAGGATTCCTTTTCCTGCCCGGAGAGGCAGCGTATACAGCAGTCCTCCAAGCAAAAAAGATATGCCCCAGCAGGTCAAACAGCCGGTAAGCAGTTCTTTTCCCCTCCTCAGGCCGCAGCCCAGCCGGACCATCACAAAAATGGCCCCCAGAGAAAAAATCAACATGTTTACTGTATTGATCTCTTTTGAAATCCAGAAAAACAGGGAGATCAGAGCGGCTCCCGCCAAAGCTCCCCCTAAGGCTCTCCAGGGTCTGGCAGTACCCTGAAGGATCCGGTTCGTCAGGCAGAGAACCAGGAAATCCATTAGAAGATTTACTACGAAAAACACATCTATGTAAAATTCGTAGTACACAAAACACCCCCTAAACCTCTACATGACTCTCTTACTTATCTGGAATAAGCAATGTTCATTATAGAGGTCAGGGGGTGCTGATTTTGTCAAAACCGCTTGGATAAATCCAAAATCTTTTCGACAGTCTGAGCCTTCTTCTTTTGTCTTATGTCACCTGTTTTATGTCAAGATAAGATCTCATGGATATTTTCAAGTATATTCCGCATATTTACCGCTGCTGCCTGTCCCGGCGCAGAGGCATTCCTCCCTGCTGCAAAGGTCAGGACAGAACCTGTGAACTCTCCGCAGATTCTGCTTAAAAAGCCGGTTTCTCCCATAGACATGGTAATCAGAGGCCTGTCATATTTTCCGGAAGCTTCTTTTGTGGTATCCAGCAACACCAGAAGATCCCCAAAAGACTTTGGCATCACTGCGATTTTCAGGATATCGCTGTTGCTGTTATACATTCTCTCTAAAATCTCCAGCATCTCTTCTTTAGTGGGAGTCCCTTCAAAATGGTGATTGGAAGCCACCACCCTGACTCCCTTTTCCCGAAGCCGTCCTACCAGCTTTTCGGAATCTTCCTGACTGAAAAAGATTTCCACATCTGCCAGATCGATCCGGCCAGTATCTGCCGCCCTGCAAAGGAGCTTTACATAATTCTCAAAAGAAATTTCCTTACTGCCTCCCTCTCCGGCTGTGCGGAAAGTGAAAAGAAGAGGAATCTGTCCAAGTTTGTCGGTTATTGTCTCCAACATTTCCAGAACTTTTTCTTCCTTCTCTCCCTCTTCATAACAATCTACCCGCCATTCTGCCAGATCCGGCTTCTGTCTCAGGATCTCCTCTACATCCAGGAGGATCTCTTCCTTATTCTCTCCTGTAATGGGAATACAGATCTTGGGCATGCCTGTTCCGATTTCCATAGTCTTAATTTTCACTGTTTTCATAAGTTCTTTCCTTTCTCCCTGTATGAACATTCTTGACAGCAGGGACATATCATTCTAAACTAATAAGCAGGTTCCGAAAGCCGGAACTCTTTGTATTATAAGATCAGGAGGTATTTTATATGTCTGAAATCACAGGTACCACCAGACTGGCCTGTCTTCTTGGCAGCCCGGTATCCCACAGCATCTCCCCTCTGATACATAATTTCAGTTTCCAGCATCTGGGGATCGACTGCACCTATCTTGCCTTTGATATAAATGAGCAAACATTAAAAGAAGCTGTCAAGGGCCTGAGGGCTCTCCATGTCATAGGTTTTAACCTTACCATGCCCAACAAAAATAAGATCCTGGAATATCTTGACGATCTTTCTGAAGCCGCCCGGCTCATCGGCGCAGTGAATACAGTAGAAAACCGGGAGGGCCGACTCATCGGCCACAATACCGACGGTCTTGGATTTATGCATTCTGTAAGGGAAGAGGGTATCCAGATGGAGGGCCAGACCATGACCCTTATAGGCATCGGCGGAGCAGCCACTGCTATCTGCGCTCAGGCAGCTCTGGACGGGGTGAAAAACATCCATATTTTCGCCAGGAGCACCAGTTCCCACCTTCCCCGGATCCAAAAGCTGGCTGCTGCTCTGGAAAAAGATACGTCCTGTGCCATCTTTCTCCACGATATCCGGGATCTGACTGTTCTGAAAGCCACCATAAGAGAAAGCCGGCTGTTCGTCAACGCTACCTCCGTGGGAATGGAGCCTGACACAGACGGCTGTATTCTTCCGGACCCCTCCTTTCTCTATCCGGAACTGGCTGTAGCGGATATTATCTATTCTCCCTGGGAGACAAAGCTTCTATCCATGGCCAAAGAGGCCGGCTGTACTGCCTTCAACGGTTTCTCCATGCTTCTGTGGCAGGGAGCCGAGGCCTTTAAGATCTGGACCGGTGAGGAAATGCCTATGAAACCTTTGAGAGATTTTCTAAGGCAGAAAAAAATTTTCCCTTGATCCTGTTCCATAAAACTTGATCATCCAAAATGCCTTTGTATATTTTTTCTTAGCCGCAGTTTCCAGCATCTCCACGAAGAATGTCAATCCCATGTCCCAGGGCTCCGATCACATATTCCAGACACTCCCGCACGGCCTTGGGGCTTCCGGGAAGATTTACAATCAGGGTCCTGTTCCGGATCCCTGCGGCCTGGCGGCTTAACATTCCCCGTTTTGTCACCTGCATGCTGCAGGCTCTCATGGCTTCCGGAATTCCCGGCACCATACGCTGGCAGATATCCTGGGTAGCTTCCGGGGTAAAATCTCTTGGCGAAAATCCTGTTCCTCCTGTAGTCAGGATCAGATCTGCCAGATCCGCATCTGCAATCCTGGCCATCTCCGCTGCCAGAAGTTCTCTCTCATCCGGAAGAAGAATCCGGTATACTACCTGATAGCCCTCCCTTTCTAAGATTTCACAGATCACCCGTCCGCTGATATCCTCCCGCTCTCCTCTGAATCCACTGTCACTGGATGTGATCACTGCCGCTCTTCTCATACACGTTCTCTCCTTTCCTTTCAGACAGAAATCTTCTGCCTGTGATTCCCACATCTTCTAAAACTTAAAATGCCCGCTTTTTCCACCGATCTTCTCTATTAAGTGAATATCTGTGATCTCCATTCTCTTGTCTATAGCCTTACACATATCATAGATTGTAAGAAGGGCTGCGGTAACTCCCGTCAGGGCTTCCATCTCCACCCCCGTCTTTCCATGACACTGGACAGTACAATATGCGGTGATCCTGTTTTCTTCTGGAAAAAGTTTAAAATCCACAGAACATTTATCCAGAAGAAGGGTATGGCACATAGGGATTAGATAGGGTGTCTGTTTTACTCCCATAATACCGGCAGTTCGGGCAATTCCCAGCACATCGCCTTTAGGCACATGCTTCTCCCTGACGGCTTCCATGATCTTGCTGCTTACCAGGATACTGCCTTTTGCAATGGCCATTCTGCTGGTAACCTCTTTTTCGGAAACATCTACCATTCTGGCATTTCCCTGTTCGTCGAAATGGGTAAATCTCTGTTCCATAAAAAACTCCTTTCACTTTCTAAAGACACAAAGGGCTGCCGCATAAACTGCGGCAGCCCTGGTCTCTTACAACCTTATCTTCTGTTTTTCAGGAAATCCGGAATCTGAATATCCTTCTGCTGCACAGTGCTCTTAAACTGTGGCTGCTGGAAGGTCGGCTGATGGAAAGTCGGTATCTGGTAAGACTGCTGAGGCTGCTCCTGCTGGGGCTGTGCCTGTCTCGGTGCCTGAACCTTGGCTCCTCTTTCCGCTTTTCCGGATTTTTTATCTCTTGACACACTGGCCTTTCTGGCGGTCTCATCATCCAGACCTGTAGCAATTACAGTGATACGTACATAGTCTGCTTCTTTATCGTCATAAAGAGCACCAAAGATAATATTGGTATCCTCTCCGGTAAGATTCTGAACATAACTTGCAGCGTCGTTTGCATCCATAAGAGAAATATCTCCGGATACATTGACAATCACATGCGAAGCGCCCTCGATGGTTGTCTCCAGCAACGGACTGGATACTGCCTGCTGAACAGCTTCCATAGCCTTGTCATCGCCCTTTCCTTCACCGATACCAATATGAGCGATACCTTTGTCGATCATAACTGTCTGTACATCGGCAAAGTCCAGATTGATCAGTGCAGGCAGATTGATCAGATCAGTGATACCCTGAACTGCCTGCTGCAGGACTTCATCAGCTTTCTTCAGTGCCTCCGGCATAGAAGTACGGCGATCTACGATCTCCAGCAGACGGTCATTTGGGATAATGATCAGTGTATCTACATTTTCTTTTAATTTCTCAATTCCTGCAAGAGCATTGCTCATACGGGTCTTAGCCTCAAAACGGAAGGGCTTTGTCACAACGCCTACGGTCAGGATTCCCATTTCCTTGGCAACTCCTGCAACTACAGGTGCAGCTCCGGTACCTGTACCGCCACCCATACCGCAGGTAACAAATACCATATCAGCTCCCTGAATAGCCTGTTTAATCTCCTCAATGCTTTCCTCAGCAGCTTTCTCGCCGATTTCAGGCTTGGCTCCTGCTCCCAGACCCTTTGTCAGTTTCTCACCGATCTGGATGATCGTAGGCGCCTTGCACAGAGTAAGGGCCTGCTTATCTGTATTAACTCCTATAAACTCAACGCCGCCGATGGCTTCCTCCACCATCCTGTTTACTGCGTTATTGCCTGCTCCGCCTACACCGATAACAATAATCTTTGCAGATGATTCAGCTTCATTTGTCATAATCTCTAACACGGTATTTCCTCCTTTAGCTCCCTTGTATGGTCTGAATAACCTTCAGTCAATAGCCGAACAGTTACCATATTTTCTTCTATTCAATGTTGTCTATGTTCCGGCAAAACCGGTATGTATCCGTCTATACTTTTTAGCTGGGCATTACATATAGATATATAATATCTTTTTTTCTAAAATTAATCAACTGCAAATTTCACTTTTTATAAAAAAATTATAACAATTTAATCTGTCTGTTTCAAAGCAGTCCCTGATATGGACCGCTCCTTCTCTTTTGTTAAGGTTCTGCTACTCTTCCATGCTTCTGGTATCTGCAGAATCTGAACCGTCGCTGTAGTCCAGCTGGTCTCCTCCCGTATCTTCCTGCGTTTCCTGAGAACTTTCGCTTTCCTGGACAGTCTCCTGGTCTTCCGCCTGGGTAGCATCATCAAATACCACGGATTCTGAATCTTCTGTGGTATTTTCCAGATGGAGAATTCCTGACATTCCTTCCAGTTCCGGCAGGATCCCTACCAGACGATTGATCTTCTCATCCATATTTTCATCATCGCCCAGACGTACCTCAATCGTTCCATAATACAGCACCAGCTGGTTGAGATCGTTAAAAGCCAGCCTGTCCGGCTTTTCTTCCATCTTCTCCAGCATTTTTCCCACACTGAGAATAGTATTCAGCTTGGTGGTACTGATTCCTGTAAGTCTCTCTCCCTGGACCGCTTCCTTTACATCGATCCCTTCGATTTTTGCTACATTTTCCAGAGGATCTTCTGTAATGATCTGAACAATGCCCTGACGGTCAAAATTCACACATTGTCCTTGGAATTCAATATATCCAATCATCTGTTTTTCTTTCACCTGAAGAAGCAGGGTATTCCGGTCAACTCTGGAGACGGCGATACTGTCGATCATTGCCTCATCTTTTGTACTTTTCTCCGTATCAATGAATCCTGCCAGAATAGAATTCTTGGCAATGGGTGCATTCAGGACCATATTTTTTATCTGGTCATCGGTATAAAAGCTGTTGCCTTCCACCTGTACGCCGGTAACCCGGAATCCCAGAAAAAACACCAGAACAAAAATCAAAAGGATTCCTGCCACGGCTTCTATGATGATCCTGTACAGTTTTCTTCTGCTCATAAAGCATCTCCCCTAATCTTTCAGCGTTCTTGCTCCGAGATCATTCAAATCTCTGGAGATGTCCTCGTATCCTCGCTCTATAAATTCCCGGCTTTCCACGCAGGTCTCTCCCTCTGCACCCAGTCCGGCTATCACCAGGGCGGCACCTCCCCGAAGTTCCTCTGCTTTCACTGAAGTTCCAAAAATCCTGCCTCCCCGGATCCTGGCGCTCCTCCCATCCAGGGTGATCTGCGCCCCCATCTTCTGAAGCTGGGGCACCACCTTGAACCGGTCTTCAAATATATTCTCTCTTATCAGACTTTCCCCCCGGGCACAGGTCAGCACTGCCAGAAATATGGACTGCAGATCTGTGGGAAATCCGGGATAAACCCCGGTCTCCAGCCTCCGAAGCGGGTCGAAAGCCCTCTGGCTGCATAGAAACAGTTTACCACTCTTATACATATATTGTCCACCTATTTTCTCATAGGCTTTCAGAAGGGCTCCCATTTCTCCAACCGGCGGATCCAGCAGGATTCCTTTTCCTCTGGTAATGGCACTGGCACACACATAGGTCCCTGCTGCGATCCTGTCAGAAGGAATCTGAAAAACCGTATCGTGAAGCCGGGATACGCCCCGTATCTCCAGACAGGAGGTGCCGATTCCACAGATCCGTCCTCCTGCCTGGTTCAGGAAACGGCAGAGCCAGCTCACCTCCGGTTCTCTGGAACACCCCCGGATCACAGTAGTTCCTTGGGCACACACTGCTCCCAGCACTGCATTTTGGGTAGCGCCTACACTGGATCTGGGAAAAGTAATCTCTCCGCCTCTAAGGCCTCTGGCCCGGCCATAGAGACAGCCTTCCTCCTCCATAAACTCCGCTCCTAATTTTCTGAGAGCCTCCAGGTGAAGATCAATGGGCCTGGCTCCTATGACGCAGCCGCCGGGAAAGGGCAGTACTCCCTCTCCCAATCTGCCCAGGAGGCTTCCCAGAAGAACAATAGAAGACCGCATTTTCTTTCCCAGTTCTTTATCTGCCACACAGCTTTTAAGCTCTCTGGCGCAAATCTCCAGAGTCCCCCCCTGCCAGCAGGTTCTTGCTCCCAGGTCCCGGAGCATTTGCTCCATCAGGAAGACATCTGCGATCCTGGGGCAGCCTTTCAACACTGTAGTTCCTCTATTTAAAAGAGCGGCCGCCATAATTGGCAGTGCCGCATTTTTTGAACCCTGTATTCTCACTTCTCCATCTAAAGGAATTCCCCCTGTGATCCTGATCCTGCCCAAGCTATCCACTCCTGCATCGCTTTCCGAAATACTATCTGAAATTATTCTATGCACTTTCCTCTCTCTTGGTGATTCTTCCACATTCATCCTTTTACCTGACGGCTCACCGACAAAGCGATCCCCATTTCTCCCAGAAGAAACAGCACTGAGGTCCCTCCATAGCTGATAAAGGGCAGGGTAATTCCTGTATTTGGA
Source organism: uncultured Bacillota bacterium (assembly GCA_949291945.1). Taxonomy (GTDB): domain Bacteria; phylum Bacillota; class Clostridia; order Lachnospirales; family Lachnospiraceae; genus Blautia. The sequence goes on from CASEXH010000001.1 coordinate 260,963, forward strand.
ATGGTATTGGTCACAACCGCAATATTCAGAATCACCTGGATGGCCATGTGGGCCATGATCCCAGCAGCGATGAGACTGCCGCACAGATCCGGGGCATGGGTAGCCGTAACCATCAGCCTCCAGATCAGAAGGCCGAAGAGCAGGATCACCAGACACGCCCCTGTAAGCCCTGTCTCCTCACAGATAATGGAAAAGATCATATCATTCTGGGCTTCCGGCACAAATCCCAGCTTCTGGAGACTGCTCCCCAGACCCTTTCCAAAGATCCCGCCGCTTCCAATGGCATACAGCCCCTGGATGGTCTGAAACCCTTTCTCATAGGCTTCCGGATCTCGCCAGATCGCCAGCCGCTCCAAACGGTAACTGGCCACTCCCAGAAATATGGCAATAAATACAATCCCTCCGGCGCCAATCCCCACAAAGGGCAGATATCTGGGATTTGATACAAAGATCAGAATCACCCCGATCCCCAGGATGATCACCGCCGTACTGAGATTATTAGTCCCTACCAGTCCTACCACCGGAAGGAGGATCATCATCCGACCGGCCATATAAAGAATCCCCCGGTTTTCTTCCTTTCCCCGGATGATCATCCATGCAAGAAGGAGGATCACTGCCACTTTAGAAAACTCCGAAGGCTGAAAAGATAACGGCCCCAGAGAAAGCCATCTCTTAGAGCCGTTATATTCCTCTCCGAAAAGCAGTACTGCCAAAGACAGCACCAAAGAAACCCCATAGAAAAAAGGCGCCATTTTTACCAGAAAATGATAATCCATAAAAGAAACCAGATACATTCCCATAAGTCCCAGGGAAGTGGCAAATAATTGTTTTTTAAAATAATAGGCAGAATCATGGAACTTCACTCTGCCGTTATAGGCGCTGGTGCTGTAGAGAAAGATCAGTCCGCAGACTACCAGAAGCAGTACCAGGAATATAAGAAAGCCGTCTGTTCCTCTCTCCTTTTTCTTCCTGCCCTCCAAACACATCCCGCCTTTTTGTATCTGTTCCCTCTAATTATATGGCTTTCCATTCTTTCTTATGTCAGTTTTCTTCTTTCTTCATGCTTCGGACATATTCTTTAAATTTATCTCCCCGCTGCTCATAGTTGTCAAACTGTCCCCAGCTTGCGCAGGCAGGAGAGAGAAGGACCGCATCTCCCTTCCGTGCTTTTTCAGAGCAGATCTTTACCGCTTCCTCCAGGTTATCCGCCAGAATCGTGTTATAAAATCCGCACTCATGAGCAGCCTTTTCAATTTTCTCTCTTGTCTGGCCGATAAGAACCAGATATCTCACTTTCCCGTCAAAAGCCCGGATCCACTCTTCATAGGAGGACTCCTTGTCATATCCCCCTCCGATGAGGAGTGTAGGACGTTCCATAGCCTGTATTCCTTTAATGGCCGCATCCGGATTGGTTCCTTTAGAATCATTATAATAAGCCACGCCGCCAATCTCATCTACAAATTCAATCCTGTGAGGCACAGCCCGGAATTCCATAGCAACCTTGCGGATGATTTCCACAGGCACTCCGGCGCACCAGGCCATAGCTGCAGCTGCCATAACATTCTCATAATTATGTTTTCCAAGAAGATACAGCTCTTTGGTCTTTACAATCTCCAGCTCTTCCTCTCCTGTCCTTAAAAGAATCCTGTCGTCCTCCAGGAAAATTCCCCGGTCAAGTCTTCTCTCGCTGGAGAAAAAGACTACTGTGGCAGGGCACTCATCTCCAAATCTGCGAAGTACCGGATCCTCATAGTTCAGAATACAGAAATCTTTCTTTGTCTGATTAGCAGTGATCAGCTCTTTTACCCGGATGTATTCTTCCATGGTATGATGACGGTTCAGATGATCCTCGGTAATGTTTAAAATAGCTGATACTTTAGGTGCAAAGGTTTCGATAGTCTCTAACTGAAAGCTGCTGATCTCTGCCACTACATAGCTGTCCTTTTGTGTATTCGGAGCAGCTGCCGTATAGGCATTGCCAATATTCCCCACTACAAAAACTGAATCACTGTATGCTTTCATGATCTCTCCCAATAGAGCCGTAGTGGTTGTCTTTCCATTTGTCCCTGTAATGGCCAGGACCCTGCCCTTGCCCATCTGATAAGCAAGTTCCACTTCTCCCCAGATCCTCACGCCTTTCTCTTTTAGCCGTTTTACAGTGGGAATATCCTGGGGAACTCCCGGACTCATAACTGCCAGATCCAGGCTCTCTATCACATCATCCGGAAGCTCTCCCAAAAAGATCTGGCAGGAGCAGTCTTTGGGAAGTTTCCTGCGAATATCTTCTTCTTTCAAATTTTCATTTCCGTCATATAAAAGGATCCGGGCGCCCACATGGGCCAGGAGTTTTACTGCTCCCACCCCGCTGATCCCGGAGCCGAAAACCAGAACTTTTTTTCCTTCTAAATCTTCTCTGTGTAAATTCATGATACTTTCTCCTTCTCTGCCTATACCCCCATTAGGGCGGTCAGGCACAAAATAGCGGTGATCACCGTAAATACAGCTACGATTCTTGTCTCAGACCATCCGCACAGTTCAAAATGATGATGGATAGGCGCCATCTTAAAAAATCTTTTCCCGTGGGTAGCTTTAAAATAAGTTACCTGGATCATAACCGACAGGACTTCTACCAGATAGATCAGGCCCACGATCAGTATGAACAGGGGCATCTGCAGCATATAAGCGGTACCTGCTACAAATCCGCCCAGCGCCAAAGAGCCCGTATCCCCCATAAAGATCTTGGCCGGATAAACATTAAACAGCAAAAATCCCATAAGCGCCCCTACCACTGCACAGGTAATCGGTTCAATACCGCTGTTTGTCCCAATGGCCACTACAGAAAAAAATGTAGCTACCATAATAGTCACAGAAGAAGCCAGGCCATCCAGGCCGTCGGTAAAATTTACTCCATTGACAGTACCGATCACAGCAATAAACAGCACAGGGATAGCTAAGATCCCCAGATTCAGTTCGTATTCCGGAAAGAAGGGGATCTTCATAGCCAGGGATACATCAGTAAAATTTACCAGATAAAAAGCAAAGACTGCTGTCACCACAATCTGGCAGGCCATCTTCTGCCCTGGCATTAATCCGTCGGAACGTTTCAGGACCACTTTCAGATAATCATCCAGAAAACCGATGACTCCAAATCCCAGAGTCAGGAAAAGTACAGGAATGATCTTGGGATAATCCTTTACAAAGAAGAGGGAAGTGATCACTGTAGAAATCAGGAAGATAATGCCTCCCATAGTGGGAGTCCCCGCTTTCTTCAGGTGAGACTGGACCCCTTCTGTCCGCTCTGTCTGCCCCATCTTCAATTTTCTCAGATAGGGAATAATGATAGGACCTAAGATCACGCTGATTGCAAATGCCAGCAGTACCGGTAAAACCATTTTAAAATCTGCCATAGTACACCTCATTTATATGTATTTTTTGCTCTTCCCAGTATAATGCTTTTTCTCCTGATTTTCAAGACTGGCTTCCCTAGTGGCATCCACTTTAAATACCTTGTCGTTTCGCTGGTCTCCTCTCAGCCTTCAATTCCCATATACGGCAGGATGTTTTCATAGATATCCTTCAGCACCGGAGCCGCTATAGTCCCTCCGTAATACACCCCCTGGGGGTCATAGATTACCACGATTCCAAGGATCTTAGGATCCTCTGCAGGGGTAAAACCCAGAAAAGAGGAGATATATCGGTTCTCACTTCTGGGCAAAGTCTGGGAAGTGGCAGTTTTTCCTCCTACGGTCCTGCCCTCTATGGCTGCATTTTTTCCTGATCCTTCCGATACAACCTTTTCGAGAATATAACGCACTTCCTCAGATACCTGGGAGGAAACAACATTTTCCTGGGTTTTATATTCCAGTTTTTCAACAAGGTTTCCCTTGGAGTCCGTGACCTGTACTCCAAAATGGGGCGTCACCCTTTTCCCTCCATTTATGATAGAACTTACGGTAGTGGCGAGCTGTATAGGGGTGATCTGGAAGGACTGACCAAAAGAAATGGTAGCCAGCTCTACCTGGCCGATATCTTCTTTTTTATGCATGATGGTACCTGCCTCTCCCGGCAGGTCAATGCCGGTCTTTTCCATAAGCCCAAATTTCTGAAAATAATTGTAATAGGTTTCTGCTCCCAGCCGAAGTCCCACCTCAATAAACACCGGATTGCAGGAATTCATGGCTCCTTCTACAAAATTCTCTGCCCCATGTCCTGTTCTTTTATGGCAGTGAATCCTTCTGTCTTCCACAATCTTATAGCCGGGACAGTTAAACTGATCATCCAGATCTACCACTCCCTGAGACAGGCCCGCAGCCATGGTAATAATTTTAAATGTAGAACCTGGTTCATAGGTGTCGTTAATAGTAGGATTCCGCCACATCTGATTACAGGCATCCTGAAATTCCTGATCTGTCATCTGGGAAATGTCTGCATCTGTATTTAAGGTAAAGGGATCATTCAGATCATACTCCGGCACATTTACATTGGCATAGATTTCCCCGTTCTGGGGGTTCATGAGAAAAATAGAAACCCCCTGAGCTTCTTTCTCTTCCATAACTTTCAATGCCGCCTGTTGAGCGTACATTTGGATATTTTTGTCCAAACTGATTTGAAGATCATAGCCTTCTACCGGTTCTACCCGGCTCTCGCCCAATTCTGACAGTTCTACGCCTCTTGCATCCGTAGTGGTCAGGATCTTTCCGTCAATTCCTTTCAAAACTTCTTCATACATGACTTCCAACCCTACGATTCCCTGATTGTCTCCCCCGGTAAAGCCCAGAACTTTGGAAGCCAATTCACTATAAGGATAATTCCTTTTATAATCTTCATCTACCTTCACCCCTGACAGTTCATAGCTGCGGATTCTGTCTCCCACTTCCTTTTCCACATTTGTCTCTACTCGTTCAATAGAAGAAACTGTCTCCACTCGTTTTCTGGCAGTCTCTTCCGAAATTCCCAGTTCTTTTACCAGCATGCCGATCACCTTTTCCGGCTCTGTGATCTGGCTATGGATCACGGAAATGGTGCAGACTGCTTTATTATCTGCCAGTACCTCTCCATTGCAGTCCAGAATCCTGCCCCTGGCTGCTTTAATATCTCTTTCTCTCTCATGAAGTTCCTGGGCCTTCCTGGAATAATAGTCCGACCGTATCACCATAAGGTAAAACATACGCCCCATAAGCCCCAGAAGCATCAATGCGAAAACACTAAAAATAATTACTGTTTTCTTTTTGTGATAGGTCCTGTTTTTCTTCATATATACAGTTCCGCTCCTGCCATCTGTCCCTGCTATTATATGCAGTTTTCCGAAAAAAATATGAAAGACCGGCAGATCTGCTCCATTTTCTGCCGCAGATCTGCCAGCCTTCTACTTGTCTTTCCTTATTATTCGCCAGCGGTGCCGCCGCTGTCCTCCGTGTCTCCCGTATCGCTTTCCTGTCCGAAGTCTTCCAGTGCTTCTGTATCATAGGTATCTTCCTGGTAGGAAGGATCGTTTTCATCGATTCCTGCCTCCTCATTTGTGATACCATCTGAATATTCATCATTTAATTCCGTTTCCTGCGGATCCCCGTTCCCATAACCCTGGTCAAGAACCATTCCATAAGGATTAGATACTCCATCCTCGATAATATCAGTCAGCTTCGGCACTCCATAAAAGCCTTCCCACAAATCAGTTTCCCCGGTAACTTCCTCATCCTGTGGGATATTCATATAAGGCAGTACTTCTGACATAATAGCCTGGGCAAGATACTGAGCATAACTGCTGGAGGCCTGACTCTCCACATTAGGAGTATCCACAACCACATAGATCAGCATCTGGGGATCGTCAAGAGGTGCAAATCCGATAAAGGATACCAGATAATTATCTTCCTCTTCGTCTGCCAGCTTCTCTGCAGTTCCCGTTTTACCTCCCATAGAATAGCCCTGGACTTTTGCAGAGCGGCTGGTACCACTTTCTACACTCATTCCCATGTATTCCCGGATATCTGCGGATACCTCTTCAGAAATAGGTTCTTTCATAACTGTAGGTGTAATATTCTGCAGAACCTTTCCGTCTTGGTCTGTAATCTCTTTTACAAGATGGGGCTTATAATAGGTTCCTCCATTTATGGCTGCCGACATAGCTGCAATTTCCTGAATCATGGTGCAGGTAAATCCCTGTCCGAAAGCAGAAGTAGCCAGTTCCATCTCATACATATTATCCTCAGAGAAGAGAATACCAGTACCCTCTCCCGGGAGGTCAATACCCGTCCTGGTACCAAAATTGAACTTAGCCTGATATTTCAGGAATTCTGCCGCTCCCATTTTCTTCCCGATAGCCATCATACCATCATTGCAGGAATTCTGTATAACCTCGCCCAGGCTCTCCATACCGTGGGCATTTGGATAAACCGCACATCTTACATAGTCTTCACCGATCTGCTGGCCGCCATCGCAATAAAAGGTATCACTTTCTGTAACTGCGCCGGATTCCAAGGCACTGGCTACTACAATAGGTTTTACAACAGATCCCGGCTCATAGTCATCATTGATACAGAAGTTTCTCCACATGTTGAAAAGGGCATCTCTTGTCTCTTCGTCATTCATTTCTTCTATTTTTTCTTCCGTATAGATTCCTGACAAATCTCTGGGATTATTGAGATCATAGCTTCCGGAGCTTGCCATAGCCAGGATCTCTCCTGTATTGGGATCTTCGATAATAACACCGATATTTTCGGCTCCTTTTTTCTGCTCTCCCTCAACATTATTGGGGCCGGCGGAAAGGGCTGTATTCATCGCCTCTATATATTTTTCCACAATCCCCTGGATCGTAGCATCCAAAGTAGTGGTAAGATTTTTTCCATCTACCGCCTCCACAATGGTCTGAGCCTGATCCGTATCGTCGCTTAAATAGCCGAATTTTCGGCCATTGGTACCGTTTAGTGTATTATTGTAATAACCTTCCAGTCCCCAGTCTGCAGTATTTCCCGTATCCGTAAAGCCGATCACATCGCAGGCCAGGCTATCCAATGGATAGACTCTTTTGTAATCATCTTCAAAGTAGATTCCCTGGATATTGCTCCTGCGGGTTCTCTCTTCCTCAGAAAGAGCATTTCTTTCTTCTTCATCATCCGGCAGAGTATTAGCATCTTCAAAGGCATTTTTGTCATCCATAGAGACTTCTGTTTCCAGGATCTGATACTGACTGGAGCTGGTCTCTTCATTATCCAGAAGCCCTTCTATAGTTTCCCTGTCAATATTAAAATATTCCTCCAGAGCCGCAATAGTAGGTTCCCGGTAATCTTCATTGTAATTTACCGCCTGGCAGTCCAGGATCAAGTTGTATACTTTTACACTGTTTGCCAGCACCGTACCGTTGCGGTCCGTAATAGTCCCCCTTCGGAAAGGTATAGTGGTATTAGTATACTGTTGCTGCGACTGGGAAAGGACTTGCTGGGCATAGCGATTTCCTTCTCTGGCGTTTATGACGGTAATTCCTGTCAATAAACCGGCGAAAGCCAGCAGAGTTACTGCAAATACCCCCGCCAGCTTTCGTTTCATTTTCTTTGTTAATTTTCTTTTCTTTGATTCCTGTTTATCCAATCTTTCACCTGCTTAATTTTCCGGGACATCCTGATACTGCCTTACATAGCTGTTATTTCCCGGTGTATAGTACCGAATCTGATCTTCTGTTGCATACTGCATTCCCAGCTCGTTGATGGCTCTGTCACGGATCTCATCAAGATCCACACTTGTCAGCACCTCGCTGTAATATGCGTCATTATCCTCTTTCAGCTGGTTTAACTCCAGCTCCCTGGCCGCCACTACACTTCTCTGGGAGGTTACCTGGGCAGTCAACTTAATATAATGGACACAGGCTGCAGTGGCAAGAGCACATACCAGGCTAAGGAAAACAATATAACCTCTGCTTATAGTGGTACTTTTTGCCCGGTTCCGTTTTGCCCGTCTGCTCAGTTCCTTCTTTGGCTGTTCAGGTACCTCCTCCAAACGCCGTACCGCACTGCCTTCTTCATAGTAACCGGTATAGCTCTGCTTTCTTCTGTTGTTGTATTTGTTTCGGTTCCTTGTACTTGCCATGAAACTCTCCCTTTCGGGCGCTCTGCCCTTACTCTTTCACCCGCTCAAATACCCGCAGCTTCGCACTCTTGGACCGGCTGTTGTTTTCCAGTTCTTCTTCACCTGGAAGGATCGGCTTTCTGGTAATCACTTTACCCTTAGATTTCTTTCCGCACACACATACAGGAAAATCCGGCGGACAGGTACATGGATTTTCGTTTCTCCGGAAAATAGTCTTTACGATCCTGTCCTCCAGAGAATGAAAGGTAATAATACAGATCCTTCCGCCGTCATTTAACAGATCGATCATTTCATCAAGACTGTCTCTTAAAACATCCAGTTCCTGATTCAGTTCAATCCGGATAGCCTGGAAAGTCCGTTTCGCCGGATGTCCTCCCACAGCCCTCATTTTCATGGGAATGGCATGTTTAATAATCTCCGCCAGTTCTCCAGTGGTCTCTATTGCTTTTTCCTGTCTTGCAAGACAGATATGCTTTGCGATATTTTTTGCGAATTTGTCTTCCCCATAGTCCCGGATAATGCGGTACAGCTCTTTTTCGCTGTAAGTGTTCACAATATCTCTGGCCGTCCGGGGATTTCTCTGATCCATACGCATGTCAAGAGGGACATCTTCCCTGTACGTAAAGCCTCTTTCCTTGTTGTCCAACTGGTAGGAAGATACCCCCAAATCTAAAATGATCCCATCTACTGATGTGATCCCAATCTTCTGTAACTCTTTTTTCATGTTGCAATAGTTGCTGCGGATGATCGTTACATTCTCCCCGAATTCTTTTAACCTCTCACCCGCAGCTTTTATCGCAGCTTCATCCTGGTCTATACCTATCAAGCTCCCCTTGGCAGATAACTGCTGACATACCGCATAGGAATGTCCGCCGCCTCCCAGTGTTCCATCTACATAAGTGCCATCCGGCTTTACCCTTAAGTTCCGAATGGTTTCTTCCAGTAATACGGATTGGTGTTTAAATTCCATTTTTCTCTCCTGGCCTTGTCAGATTACAATGCCCATGTCCTGCATACCCTGTGCAATGGCATCCATATCTTCATAATTACTGTTCTCCAGCCATTTTTCCTTACTCCAGACTTCAATCCTTGTAAGATTGCCAGTCAGCACCACATCCTTACTTAAACCGGCAAATTCCCGCAGTGTCTGTGGTACGAGAATTCTCCCCTGCCTGTCCAATTCACACATTGTTGCGCTGGCTACAAAGAAACGTAAGAAGGCTCTTGCATTTTTATCATTAAGTGGTAAAGCTTTCAGCTTTTCTTCAAAGTTTTTCCATTCATCTTTGGGATAGATCGACAGACACCCGTCTAAGCCTTTGGTGAGTACGAACTCCTCTCCCAGTTCCTCACGGAACTTTGAAGGAATGATCATTCTCCCCTTTGCGTCAATCGTATGACTGTACTCTCCCATGAACATATGAATGTCACCTTCTTTCGTGAGGATACGATTCTCCCCTTCGTGCCCTCCATGGTCTCCATGGGCCACTTCTGCCATCAGCCACCCATTTGCAACCACTTTTCACCACTTTCTACCACTTATATGCCCATTCTATACTAATAAAGAGGAAAACGCAAGAGGAACATATGTTTTTTCCGCAATACAAAAGAGACCGCCGCATTTCTGCGACAGTCTCTTTTACCGAGAATTTTCTTTCAGCAGCCCTTTGTCCGGCCGCCTCCCAGACAGGAGACCGGATCGTCTACGTTCCCTTTTGGATTCCCGTTTTTTTCCATATATTCTTCGATCAATCCGTCCAAAAGCCGGCTGATGTCCAGAATCCTGCTCTTAGTCATATTGCCCGCTATGGCAGCATTTAGATCTTCTCTGGTATTTTCAATTTCTCTTTTCAGTTCTATCTGTGTCATTTTTTACTCCTGCAGTTCTTTCTTTCCACCCTTAATCTTTCCGTAACCAATCCTGCGCACATACAGGCCGCAGATAAAACTATCAACTTTACCCTCAAGTAAACATGTATCTGTCCAGATGAAAATAGGATTTCTGATTTTCTTCGGTTTTATACATTAAACCGGAAGAGGATCACATCTCCGTCCTGGACCACATAATCTTTTCCCTCCATGCGAACCAGACCTTTTTCTCTGGCTCCGGCATAAGAACCGCTTTCCAGCAGATCCCGGTAATTCACCACTTCGGCCTTGATAAATCCACGCTCAAAATCGGAATGGATCTTTCCGGCAGCCTGAGGCGCCTTTGTGCCTACCTTGATGGTCCAGGCTCTTGTCTCATCCTCTCCGGCTGTAAGGAAGCTTAAAAGCCCCAGCAGACGATAGCTGGCTACGATCAGTTTTTCCAGGCCGGACTGTTTAATCCCCAGATCTTCCAAGAATTCTTTCTTCTCATCATCTTCCAGTTCTGAAATCTCCTGCTCAATTTCTGCGCAGAGAGCGAAAACTTCACTGCCAGTCTCTTTAGCGTACTCTCTTACCTTCTGTACATGAGTATTGGACTGAGCATCATCTGCCAGATCATCCTCAGCTACATTGGCAGCATAGATCACTGGTTTGTAAGTAAGAAGATTATATTCTTTCATATAACCTTCCTGGTCCTCGTCCTCCAGCTCAATAGTAGCAGCTGGCTTTCCATCTTCCAAATGAGCTTTGATCTTCTTCAGGAACTCCAGCTCTTTAGCTGCGTCTTTATCCATTCTGGCCGTCTTGGTGGTCTTTGCGATCCTTCTCTCCAGGATCTCCAGATCTGAAAAGATCAGTTCCAGGTTAATAGTCTCAATATCTCTCATGGGATCAATGGAACCGTCTACATGGACCACATTCTCATCTTCAAAGCAGCGCACCACATGGACAATAGCATCCACCTCCCGGATATTAGCCAGAAACTGGTTCCCCAGACCCTCCCCTTTGGAAGCCCCTTTTACCAGACCTGCAATATCCACAAATTCGATCACCGCCGGAGTCACTTTCTTGGAATGATAAAAATCTCCCAGCAACTTCAGTCTCTCGTCTGGCACCGCTACGATCCCCACATTTGGGTCAATGGTGCAAAAAGGATAGTTGGCTGACTCCGCCCCTGCTTTTGTAAGTGAATTAAATAATGTGCTTTTTCCCACATTGGGAAGTCCCACAATTCCTAGTTTCATATATCTTTACATCTCCTTTGTTTTTGTTGTATTTACAAGGTTTTTCGGGTTCCCTTTCGGTGGCACTACACCATTTTTACACCAT
>CASEXH010000002.1 GCA_949291945.1 uncultured Bacillota bacterium
CATATTGTCTGTTTTCTGCCATTTTGTTCACTCCTTATTCTCTTGATTATATCTCAAATCCTTGAGAATGGGGTGTCAACTTTTTTTATACCACATCAATATGCGTCTTTATCATAAACCGTAAGACGGTCACTGTCTAAAAGATGCTGAAACCGCCGTGCTTCTCCATTGATGATCTGAACTGCCAATTCCCTGGCCGTATTAAAAGAGTCTGCATCAATTCCTTTCAAAGATATTGAAATTACCGGAAATTTTTCAACATGCTCATATTTAATGACTTGCCAAACCTTCTCGGACGGGTAAACAGAGTTACCTTTCCCCAGTTCTCAAGAAGTTCTTTGATCAATCCTGTTTTATCCACATAGTAAAAGCCTTTCGTCCGAATTTCTTCAAAATTTTCGATCTCGATGGGAAGTTTCTTTTTTCTGGCTTCCATTTCGTATTCTTTCTCCTCTCTCTGGCTTCCCCTTTACGGGTAATCCATCACATCATTTTGTTCTGATACACAAGGCTTCTTTTCATTTATTATACTGAAGTATTTCCAGAATTACAAGAAAAGCCGCCGTATCATTTGGCATAAGCCAAATGATACAACAGCTGTTCTATACTGTATTTCTACATTAACTATCTTTATATTCCTGATCAACCAGACTGCACTGCCCATAAACCACACTGCAGGACAACAGAAAGTACCGATCCAAAATAGCAGATCTGTTTTATCTCCGGTCTGTGCAGGTCTTGTCTATGACGTCTAAAACACTGCTGCTGTTAATAAAAAGTCTCTCATACTATCCAAGAAGTTCATCAAAAGGAACTGCTGGCGCCTTCATTTTTCCAAAACTGCATTTATATTTTTTGAAGCTTCTGTTTTCTTCCATACTTCGGATATTCAGATCCAGTACAATAGAGTCCGCCTCTTTTTTTGTATACTGCATTTGAAGCCGGTCATAAATCACAGACTGATTTCCCCCTGCAAACAGGTAATCGCAGCACTTCGCCATCTGACGGATCTGGTCAAATTCTGAATTTGCCATGACGATAAAAAGCAGGTTCAATTCCAGCGCATTTTTCATTATAGAAAACAGCCATTCCGGAATCCGTTCCACTGAATCAATTCCTATCAACCAGATCACTGTTGGTGGAAAAGCTTGAATAGGATTCTTCTGATAGGTATACATCACCATTAAATTGCCGGCTATTACTTTTTCCACTTTCCCGGCTTCTTCGTCTTCCTGGATTCTTCTGCATACCTCAGGAAGCTCCTCCAATGTTAGTTCACCGAAAAGTTTATTGAGAATCACAACTGCTTCCTCCTCCATCTGTTCTGCCTGCGCAGCGGAAATACTACGTCTTACATTGGCCAGATTAGTGCGAAAATTTGCAATTGCAAATTCATATGGCGTGTTATATTCCTGGCAGAGATGATAAATCATTTGTCTTTTTTCAAGAGGATAACGCAGTTCTTCCAGTTCATCCGGATTCGTCACAGATTTATTCTGTCCTGTCGCCTTTTCAAGGGAAAACAGTCCTCGGATCGATGTCTGGAAAGAGTAGATCATGTGTCGATAATCCACTCCGGTGATCTCACGTCTGGGGGAAGTTGCAAAATTATAGCTGAAAAGCTTCTCCAGATAAGCCAGATCCTCAATGTGCGGAGATACTGCCAGAATATTTTTGTTTCTGCCATATTCCAAGAATAGGGTCTGGATATCATATTTAAGATTAGAGAATGTTACATAATCACCCAGTGTAAGAATATCAAAATAATTAGGATTATTTGATAACGTATCTTTTCTGTACTCACGAATATGTTCCAAGATCTCTTCAAGGGCAAGAGGTGTCCTTTTCACAAGAAGATGGTCGTATTTACCCGGATTCCGACTTTCGAAAATGATCTGACGGTCTTTTCTAGAAAAAGGTGACTGCAGATCTTCCTGATAGAACTTTTGCGCTTTACTGAATGCAAACATCTGTTGGAACTGTACCATATGGGCAAGGAACTCTTCAAAATACGAATATTCTTCTTCATCGGAAGCCTCTGTTTCAACATAGGGAACCTTATATAGGATATTCGTCTCCGAGGTGCCATCCGAAGTGTTATAGATCACAGTGCCTTTCTGTATGTGCGTAGCACCGTTATTACCGATTACATCCATGGAAACACCTACATTACAGTTCAGAGCGAATCGAATCTTGAAGTTTGACAAATCAGACCGGGAAAGCGTATTGCTCATCTCCTGGCTGGCAAAAAGAATGTGCAAACCAGTCGCTCGGCCTTTTTTTACGATTGCCGTAAGCATGTCTCTGATTTGCTCTCCTTCTTTTGGACTGGCATCAAGGAACATCTGCTGGAATTCATCTACGATCAACAACATTCTTGGAAGCACAAGCGGAGCAAACTCGGCCAATTCTCTGCTGTCTCTTAAATCGGACAGCTTCTGAAAACCAAGTCGTGCAAAAAGCCTTTCTCTTGCATTCATGCATTCCACCATATAGCGGATCATACTAATCACATACCGGATCTCACTAGTTGCGGCGCAGGCACTGATATGCGGTGTTTCAAATTTATTCATGTACCTGGAAAATTCAACTTTTTTGAAATCTGCAAGATATAGTTCTAGCTCCCAGGGCGGATATTCTGCCAGAAGATTAAAAATCAGGTTGTTAAGCAGAACAGACTTGCCGCTTCCTGTCTGTCCTGCCATCAGACCGTGGACCGCCGTATCGCCCATCTGTACCGGTGCAGGCTCATCTTGAGGATTCATTCCTGGGCGGAGGTTGATTCCTTTTTTTGTCGTATTAAACCAGAACGCATTCGGACGTTTTTCAATTTTCACGCACCGAAAAGATGCTGCCATTTTTTTAAATTCTGCAAGACATTCTTTCTGATTATTGGAATAATCGTCAAGTTTTGATAAAAAAGTGATCGGTTCAGGACAGATAGTAATCTCATGGCCGTATGGAACCCAGTCGATCTCTCCCTTCATATGCCGGTCACTTTGTTCAAATACATATGTCTGTAATACTTCCATGAACGTTTCATGTAAAAAAATTTTTTTCACTGCCATTTTTTCTCCTTACATAAAGCTTTCGCCTTTAACCCATGAAAGGTGCATATCTGAAACAGTTTTTCCTCTTCCGGTTATACCTCCGACAGTCACACTAACACCGCTATCTGTCATATTCTCCCCTTCTGTAACCTGTCTGACCATATTACCAAAACTTTCCGTCAGGGATTCTCCTGTTGTTTTTACAATATCCGTAATCAAAAGCACCACATCATTATCGCTTCCCATGCTGCGTACGGATGATTCTGCATCCTGAAGCGCATTCTCAAAAGAACGAACACAACTTGACAGTGCCTGTCTGTAGTCTTCAAAATCTTCATTTCTTATCTCAGGCGCCGATGTATCAAACGAAACTTCATCTGCAGAAAGGCGAAACATACCTTCCAGGTTTTGCTCCATTACATCCATTTTTGAACGTGCCGCCTGAATTGCTGCATCCCCGGCATGAGTATGACTCATTAAAGCATGGAAACTGGATGGTCCGTCATACCAATTTTGAAATTCTCTCATAAGATGCTCTCTGAGAGTTCCATAATAGAAACGATAAATTTCGTTACTGAAATTCACTAACGGTTCAAAACAGGTCTTTCTTGCGAGTTCTGTAATTTCATCATAAAGTCTGTTTACCGCACGTACACAATCCTCTGCCTGCTGTTCATAGATCCTTGTAATCTCGTCACACATACGCATATTGATCTGAAACATTTCCGCCCTCCTTGCTTCTTCGGCTTTATTTTCGCCAGATAACAGGTTCTCCTGTATATCCTCTGCTGTTTCCTATACTGGAAAGAGCTGAGGAACATCCTTTTTCAAAAATTCGCTTTGCATCGTCAATGCCACTTGCCAATACCTTAAAATATGAATAGACCTCGCCTCCAATTATTCTCTGGGCCTCTGCAACCGGTTCCTCATATTTTACAGCTCCTCCTGTGTCAATAGGATTTTCAGCAATAGATGTATACGCTTTCCATCCATATGTATGCGTCTCATCCTTGATTTCATCAAATACTGTGCTGGCAAGAGCTGGCAGATCTAAATACTTGGGAGAGCAAAGATAATTGGCTGGTTGAATCTGAGCAAACATCTGTGTCAGATTTTGTTCCAATTCCTGGGCACGTTCTCTTTCAGGATCTGTAATTACCAGAGCCTCTATCTTCCCTGACAAATCCGGAGTTACGATCCAGTAATTACCGGACTGACAAAGATTTTCGCCAAGACATTCATACCCTGTCTCTTCTATTTTTTCTATAATCCTGACAATAGAATCAGCTATATACTGATTCAGATATTCCAGTGACATTTTGACACTATACAAAATACAGCTGCATACTTCCTCTGTCAGGCATTCCGGATTGCGTAGCCTGTCATCTCCTCCAATATAAGGACAGTATTCATAACTCACACTGCTGCAACAGTAATTGGAATGAAAATCGGAACCCACTGCTTCTCCAATAACACTGCAGTACCATCCGGCAGAAGGGCCGCTTTTCTCCTGATCTACATTTGGGCATCCCCCTGACATGTTTTATCCCCTTTCGCTTTTACTGCTGTAACTGCAACGTTTTCAAGTCAACTCTGCATGTTACCCCACTACTGCGTGTATGATCAACAAAACTGCTCCACTTACTGTTATATCCAGACTCTGATGCAAGAATCACCGGAATGAAACCTTTCCTTTTTGCCGCACCCTGCTGGATCATATTAACCATTGTATTCATGCTTTGATAAGTATTCCGGTTTTCTTCCCCCTCAGGTACTACGAAAATAACGATGTCATAGGGTTTCACACCATGTGTTTTTCCGTGACTCATACAGTAATTGACAGCTGCTATTTCATCCAATACTCCGACCTTTTCTTCCGCAGCCTGTATTTCTTTTCTGTTAATCTGCATATAATCATCGATTGCCTGAAATTTACTGTAAATATTCCGTGTCAGTTCATTGATATCACGGTCATTATAGAGACCTTTCAGAGGACGGAATCTATTCTGCACGTTTCTCTGATCCGAAATTTCCGTGATTCCGGTCTGATGCTGGAATTCCGGAATATCCTGACGTATTTTCCCGGGAAACGAAAACTGAAGCCGGCCAGTATCGTCAACAAGGTAAATATTTAACAGTTCAGGAGGAGCAATCCTGGAAAATCCCTGCCACAACAGACCAATGAGCATTGCGGCATTTTCTGTGCTTTTTTCATCTCCGGGGAGCCATTCTCCGTCACCATAAATAAAATTGACCGGTCTGTATTTATGATCTACGATCGTCACTTTCTGTTCTCTGATTCCCGATTTATTGAACAGGCAGACCATCGGTTCAAGCCTGTAGTTGTATTTACGTTCATCGCTTTCGGAGCTGCCATTGCAAAATGGAGGCAATATTCCGCTTTCTGTCCATGCCTGGATCGCAAGGATATCCTTTTCCTCTTTTTCTTTTGCCTGCTGCAAACTTCTGTTCAGATTTTCAAAAACGTCTCTGCACGCCTTTACAGCCGTATCCCTGTCTTTCGTATAGTCAGATGGAATTCCCAAGTCTCTCTCTGCTGTGCTCAGTATCTGTTTGTCTTTGTCCAGCAGATTAGTGCGTATAGAAAAATCCGGTACTGCCTTGATCCCATGGACCCGGTCAAATTCACGGAGTTGTTCTGCAAGTTTTCTGTCTGTCTCCTGATTCAGCCGGATTGCTTCATTCCGGTGAGTTTTTACTTTTTTCTGCATTTTCAGTGTATCTTCCCGACTCTTAACAGCGTCTTGCCGAATCTTCAGGACTTCCTCCAGTCTTTTCTGAGTCTCAGCAATCAGCTGATTTCTTGCGCTAAGACTGAGATACTGCAGATATTCGTGATGGTGTACATAACTGACGATCATCGCATCCATCTCGCCATCTTCCAACAGAGACTGGCCTGCGCTTGACCGTCGCTGATTTACGGTCTTTGCTGCGCTCCGAAAAAGAGCCTTGTATGTTTTGCCTCTTACAAAAGAAGATTTCGACAGAAGAAGACTACGCATAAAAGACTGACTCAGAAAAGACCAGACCAGCACGCCTCCCATCAAACCAATTCCTAAGCTCATTCCCGGATTAATCCCACGCCATACTCCGGCTATAGAATACATGCTCCTTGTCATCAGGCCCCCTATAATAATAGCAAGGATAATAGCAATTACACCTGATTTTGAATTATGTACTGGTACCTTCTTATTTTTCTTCAATAATTTTGCTGCAAGTGCAGCGCACAGATAAGTTTCTCCTGCAGATGCGAAAAATGCGGCAATCATACCGAAAGCATTAAAGATCACATTCTGTGAAAGCTGATTTAGTGTAATCAACAGAAAACAGATAAGACCAGCGATCACCCCAGCCATTTTAGTAAACAAACCAAATACCTTTTCATTTGACGAGATAGTAGAAAGATCATACAGGAATCCTGTACTCAATAGATTTTGCTCCAGCATTTTAAGCTTCTGCGGTGTTTGCGCCCATACAGAACAATACTTCTCGGGAGGCTCTGCTGCAAGAGCTTTCTGTTTTTCAGAAAAATATCCATTTCGAAATGCCTGAAGGATAAGCCTCTCCGCCTTGGGATCGCATTCAAATCCTTCTATTTCGTAATTTTCAAGCTTTGACAATCGTGCTTTTGAGGTTGATATAAGCCTGTCTGCTTCATTTTTCAACTGATCTATTTTTGAAAGATTATGGCGAAGTTCCGTCTCCTCATCCTCAACATTTTTCAGCCTTGCTGTTTTTTCATTTTCTGCCTTTTTTCTTATAGAGTCCCTCTGGTTCTCGGCTTTTTTGGATTTTTCCGACTGTCTGCTCTGCCAGGCGGATCTTGCACGAGATATAGCTGCCGCCCAGATCTCTTCATAGTCCTTCTGCTTTCTTCTAGATTGATTTACACGGGCTTGACGATCTTTTCTTATTGCAGAATCCGTTTGATAAGAACTCAATACATTTTTATATTCTCTGAATTTTCCAGCTTCCTTTTCATCCTGCCCCGCTTCTTTTGACTCATCTTTTTTTATTTCGGCAATATTCTCTTCTATATCCTCACTCTCTGAAAAAATCTTTTTGTTCTCATTTTTCTGTAAATCATCTTCCTCTAAAGAATTCCCGTAGTCTTTGTCAAAAATTCCCATAACTGTCATCTGCTCCTTCTGTATTTTATCTATAAGATCTATCCGGATATAATATATTTTCTATTTCTGTCATTGTATCCGAGATAACTATAACAAATATTCCTGCACCCATTTTTTTAGCAAGGCCATTGAATGAAGATCATCCAATGCATTTTCTCCATCTGCAAGACTCTTCAGAAAATCATACATGGCCTCAAGGATATCTGCTTCATCAAATATGAAAACTTTAAATTGATCTTTAAAAGAATACTGGAGCAACAGATGGGTGTCTTCTTGTATAAGGATCTCCCATCGGTCGCCCAGTAAAAACTCCTCATTGGGGATTATTCGGATATGATACCATCCTTCTTCCACGGCTGTTAGAATGCGCTCAATCAGTACCCGTCGGTCTGCCGGAGATAATGGTTTAGAAAAAAATATTTCCGGATATTCTCTGAAAACACCGCTTCTTATAAACTCTTCCACAGAGGCAGCATTCATCAGGACAGTTATTTTTCCCTGCTTTTTTACATTATAGAGTAATTTCGCATATGTCGTATAATCTTTTGCTAGCTTCTCATATCCTGGAATATTCCTGTTTATGTATTTATTGATCAGTCTCTCATCCCAGAATTGTATACTGCACAGGCCGGAACACATTTCAAGAACATTAGAAAAATCTGTCATTTCTATATACTCCAGTCCCCAAGCCGCCTGGTTTTTTCGTATGCCATCTATTGTTGTCATAAAAGAAAAACTGTCCTGACTCATTCTGTCAAACAATTCTTTTAGATAGCGAATTATATCTTCGTTGCTCTGCAGAACAGCGGCTTTTCGATCAGAAGATATCAGAACAGCATACCGATCTGTAACGATCAGATAAGGCAAAACAGTCATAACTCCATAATGTTCCCGAGCCCTGCCGTAATAGTAGCGCGGCTCATATTTGCTGATTCCTATTCCATAACGCATGATTTTTTGAAAATTCTCTAGATTACTACAGCCGTCCTGCCCACTGTCTGCCTCCAAACATATAATATGCTTCACCTTTGTATCCGGATATTCATCATTGATCGCCATAATTAATTCCATCAGAAAATCATAGTCTGGCTGAATTAAAAGATTAAGGTTCCCTCCCTTGGCCATGGCATCATGTATTATCCTGCCAACAGCACGGTTAACTTCCAGCTCACCCTGGATAATCATATTTTCCCCTAAATCTTTCCTGTCCATCTTGTATTCTTCAGTCGGAAAAACATGCCTTACTTCCTCTACTGTCAGAAGTGACTCTATGATTTTTCTTACTTTTCGGCGTCTATTGTAGTTGATCTCTCCTATTCTGCTGATTTCATAAGCATCCAGCATCTCAGCTCTTTCGTCCGGTGTCAGATGAAGTTCCGACATAATTGCCTCCAACTGTACACGGTTCTGTAAAGGACGTTTACCCTTTATATACTGATAAAGTGTGGATCTTTCTATTTTGCTTTTCTTCGCAAGTCCTGCAATGTTCTGCCCTTTACGGTCTATATAATATTTCAGCTTTTCAGACAAAACTGACATTATCCTCACCAGCCCCTCCATTATTTAATTTATGTTACTACAATATTATTTTCGCTTCAATCTGTGGCAGATTTTGTGGCAAAACTTTTTCTTAAGACAAATCTCTTATTTCTAGACAGTTTTATGTAGCAACTAATGATATACTTTTCCCATTCAGCTTCCGTTATCACCGATTTTAGGATTTGTATTTGAATTTTCAACTTCTGTTCCTACAGACTCTTTTTCAGATGTAGCAGTTCCCCGATTTTTATCATCAGGGATGGAATCACCTATCGCAAGGCTGTATTCTTAACCGGCTTCCACCTCCTCCGAAGCTGCTCCCACAGTAAGGGTATAACTGTCTTCTGACACAAGCTCCGGACTGCTTAAGATAATCACGGAAAATGACAGTTCCGGTGTAACTTCTAAAATAGCATTGCCGCTGGAATCGGTAAGAGTGACCTCTGTACCTGCAGACTGTTCGCCTACGCTGACGGATATGACCCCCTGCCGTGCCTCACTGAAAGTCTGGGCCATCCCCGAAGCCCCTGTTCCCATAAAGGTTCCTCCTGTGATCCGGGCGGTCGTATCGTAATCCAGGGTAGAGGTATCTCCTTGGGTAGGTCCTGCCACCACTGTATATCCTCCGGTTATTTCCAGAGATCCGTTTGCATCCATACCATCCCCGGAAGCAGTAATGTGCAAAGTTCCTCCTGAAATTAGAATGGTACCGTCTGAAGAAGAGGATTCCGGGCCTCCTCCTCCAAATATCCCGTCTCTTCCACCCTGGGTCCCGCTGGAGTCTGTGCCACCTGCCGCATTCAGGCCGTCGTCACTGGCTGTGAGAGTAATCTCCCCGCCCTGTATCTCAAGATGAAGAGCCTCCAGCCCCTCATAACTTTCTGAAATATTCATGGTGCCTGCTGCCACTGTCAGATCTTCATCTGCGTGGACGGCGTCATCTCCCGAGGCGATCTCAAAGACGCCGTCTTTTATGGTAACAGAGCTATTGGAATGTATAGAATCATCTGCAGAATCAATGGTAAAGCTGCCTCCCGAGATCAGCAGATCTCCTGCTGCCTTAATTCCTTTCATACTGGTGCTGCTGTCCTCTTCCGTTGACTGGGAAGCATCCCTGCTCTCGCTGCGGCTGCCGGTTCTGCCCGGAGCCTGGCCGTTTCCTCCCGGACCACTGCCTCCCCGGAATTCGCCCCAGGAATCCGAGGATTCTTTTGTTCCGTTTTCGCTGCCTCCTCCTGCCTGGATCTGGAAAGTTCCAGCCGAGATCTGCATATAGGATCCGGCGCTGATACCGTCTCCCTCTGCCTCTATGGCTATAGTCCCATCAGAAATATAAACAAATCCCAGGGAAGTGTCCTCATCATTTTCTGCGTGAATACCATCTTTTCCTGCAGTTACCGTAAGCTGGCTATCACCGGTGACCCTTATGCTGTCATTTGCTTTTAATCCATGAGAGGCCGCTGTAATATTGTAAGTTCCGTCGGTGATCACCAGATCATCATTAGATACGATCCCATGGCCTCCGGGGGAAGATATGGTAAGAGAACCTGTGCCGTTCAGAGTCAGGTCCTGTTTTGAATAAATAACAGAATCAATATTGCTGTCATCAATGGCAGTATAAGTTCCGCTGTTGGAAAGAGTATTTTCACTGCCTTCCGCCAGGGTGAGGAATACCTTGTCCCCTTCCAGAATATACAGAGGCGCAGAAGTTTCACTGTTGATCTCCACCCTGTCAAAGATCAGCCGGACCTTAGCGGTATCCGGCGCATTTACTATGATCATCCCGTCGCTTAAGGTTCCGGAGATCAGATAAGTGCCTTCCTCTGTTATGGTGATTGTGCCATCTGAAATCCCTACGCTGTCTGAACTGGAAGAGGCGGAAGTGCCGTTTAAGGTAACAGACACACAGTCCTCCTCCTGGTAGTCTTCTTCATAATCTCTGTCTGTAAACTTTTCCCGGGCAGCATCACATCCAGAATTGCCACGTCATAGACATCCGTTTCTATGGCATATAGTCCCTGGATCCCATCCCCCCAGTGATCCACCTCATAGTTTTCCTGACGCAGTATTTCGCACAAAGCCTGGGCCATTCTCTCTTCATCTTCTACAAGTAATATTCTCATCTTCCACCTCTCTCATCTGCAATCTTCCCTGCTGTATAGTTTTCAGCGCCGCTTCGGTTCTTCTATTATGCTATATAGTATACAAAAAAAGATTGAAGCAATATTGAATTTTATAAAAAAACAGCGGCAAAACAGATTCTAATCTGATGCCGCTGTCGGTAAATGCCTTTATGGAACTACCAAGATATTTTCATATTTCTGAAAGCTTTCATCTGGAAGCCTGTCTGTAAGAATAATCCCTTCTTCAAACCCTCCGAAAGTTACCGGACTCGTATGGTAGAACTTGCTGCTGTCACAGAGGATATACGCCTGTTGCGTGTGTGCCAGAGCGCATTTCTTTATCATAGCCTCATTGATATCCGGAGTAGAAAATCCTGAAGAAGGACTGGCTCCGTTGGCTCCCCAGAAGCCTTTGGTAAAGTTAAATTTTTTTAGATTTACATAAGCCTCGTTCCCCACGATAGCCTCTGTAGCTGCCTTCACCTCTCCGCCAATTAATATCACCCGGAATCCATTCTCCGCCAGACGAAGGGCATGGGAAACGGCATTGGTAACAAAAGCCGCAGAACGTTCTGTAAGATAAGGGATCATGGCTCCTGTAGTAGTGCCTGCATCTAGGTAAACAAAGTCCTCCGGCTCCACAAGAGAAGCCGCATATCTTCCGATCCGGTTTTTCTCCTCACGATAGAGTTCCCGCCTTTGAGATACCTGCTCTTCTCTAAGCATGACCCGTCCTTCAGGCCTCACCGCCCCTCCAAAGACTTTGGTAAGAACTCCTTTTTTATCCAGTGCATTCAGGTCCCGGCGTATGGTGGACTCTGATGTGTGAAAATACTCTTTCAGCTCCTGAAGAGTGACACTTCCTTTCTGATTCAGAAGCCGAAGGATTTCTTCCTGTCGCTGTTCCGTCAGCATATGCTTTCCCCCTTAGAAAATTTTGTTGTGCCTTCTGCTGCCTCTTATTCTACACAACTTTCTTTTCCAGGGCAACTGTTTTCCCTATCTTCCTCCGCTGACAGATTCCTTTCTTCTATGCTTCTGCCTTCTTCTTTAGCACCCCCAGAAGCAGTGCGCCGATCACAGTGCCTGCCACCAGAGATATCAGATACATCAGGGGATTCTCCACTACCGGAAATACGAAAATACCTCCATGGGGAGCCATAAGCGTACAACCAAAGGCCATAGACAGGGCTCCGGAGACTGCGGACCCGATTATACAGGAAGGCAACACATGAAGAGGATCGGAAGCGGCATAGGGAATGGCACCTTCTGTTATAAAGGCCAGCCCCATAATAAAGTTTACAGGCCCGGATTCTCTCTCCTGTTTTGTAAACTTATTTTTAAACAGCAAAGTTGCCAGGGCAATGGCACATGGAGGCACCATACCACCGATCATAACAGCTGCCATAATATCATAATTCCCTGCAGCAATAGAAGCTGTTCCAAATACATAGGCTGCTTTATTAAAAGGTCCGCCCATATCAATGGACATCATTCCTGCCACAATAATTCCCAGAAGAATCTTGCTTCCTCCTCCCATATTTGTCAAACCTGTATTTAACGCTGTATTCAATGCACCGATGGGAGGCTCTATCACAAAGTTCATGATCAGCCCCATAAACAGAATCCCAAAGAAAGGATACAAAAGTACCGGAGCGATTTTTTCAATAGATGCCGGCAGTCTGTCAAAAACCTTTTTCAGAAGAACAATAAGATAACCTGCAATAAATCCTGCTGCCAGGGCACCCAAAAATCCTGATTTCCCGTTGGCAGCAATCATTCCGCCTACAAATCCCACAGCCAGACCTGGACGGTCCCCAATACTCATAGCAATAAAGCCTGCCAGCACCGGAAGCATGAATCCAAAAGCTACATTTCCAATCTCTCGGAGCTGAGCGGCTACAGGGGTAATAGAACCGAAGTTTGCCCTGGCTTCCTGGGAAAGAGTATTCATATCCACACTCAGACCATCAATCAGGAAGGCCAAAGCGATCAGGATGCCTCCCCCTACTACAAAAGGCAGCATATGGGAAACGCCGTTCATCAGCTGGGTATATACCTTATGCCCTCCCCCTCCTGCTGAACTATTCTTTCTCTCTGTCTTCGGACTGTCTGAGTGGTAGATCGGAGCTTCCTGCCTCATGGCTCTGTCCATCAGCTGCTCTGCCTTGCTGATACCGTCAGACACCGGGCATTCGATAAGATGCTTACCGTCAAATCTCTCCATAGGCACATTGGCATCTGCAGCAACGATCACGCAGTCCGCCTCTTCGATTTCTGTTTCTGTCAATACGTTTTTAGCCCCTCCGGATCCCCTAGTCTCTACTTTAATCCGGCAATTCTTTTTCCTGGCCGCTTTTTCCAGCCCTTCTGCAGCCATATAGGTATGAGCGATTCCTGTAGGGCAGGAAGTCACCGCAACGATCCTGCAAACTTTTCCAGATGAATCTTCCAGGGTCTGAGAAGCCAGCTGTTCATTCAGATCCGGCTTTTCTTCATCTGCCTTGTCCACGATTTTCAGGAATTCTTCTACTGTGGAAGCATTCTGAAGGTTCTGAACAAACGTTTCATCCATCAGTAGTGTAGAAAGCTTACTCAGCACGTCCAGATGTATATTGTCCCGGGTGTTCGGAGCAGCAATAAGAAAAATCAGATGAACCGGCTCCCCATCCAGCGCATCAAAATCCACACCATCTTTTACTACCATAGCCGCAAGGCCGGGTCGTATAACGGAATCTCCTTTTCCATGAGGGATCGCAATCCCTTCTCCTACGCCTGTGGTGCTTTCCTCCTCTCTTGCATACACCTGCTGACGGTAAGCTTCCTTATCCCGTATTTTTCCGCTTTTTACCATCAGTTCTACCATCTGGTCAAGAGCTTCCTTTTTGGTTGCAGGAGCACCTGTCAGAGAAATACTCCTGGGATCCAGCAATTCTGTAATTCTCATATCTTTTTCTCCCTTCTATCTATATATCACAGACTGTTTTACATGTCTGTAAACTTCTTCCACTTCTTCCTTTGTGGCCAGATTCTCCGAAAAAGCGCTGGCGCTCCCTGCAGAGACTCCCATACAGAATGCATATTCATAATCTTCTTTCGTAAGCCATCCTGCCAGAAAACCGGCCACCATAGAATCTCCTGCCCCTACAGCATTAACCAATTCTCCTTTTGGAGCAGGAAGCATATAGACCTCCCCGGTTTCATCAAGGAGTACCGCACCCTGTCCTGCCATGGAAACCAGTACATTCCTCGCCCCTTTCTCCTGCATCTTTCTGGCATATGGGACCACATCTTCTCTGTTCTCCAACTTCACATTAAAAATTGCCCCCAATTCATGATTATTAGGTTTAATCAAAAAAGGCCTGTATTCCAAAACATTAAGTAAAAGCTCTCCGGTAGCATCTACCACTGCCAGAATTCCTTGTCCCTCCAGTCGTCTGAGTATATCCCTGTAAATAGACTCCGACATTGTCTTGGGAATACTGCCTGCCAGTACCAGAGTGTCGCCTTCTTCCAGTTTTTCCAGCTTCTGAAGCAGCTTTTCTGTTTCTTCGGATCTGATATCCGGTCCCTGACCGTTGATCTCGGTTCCATCAAAATCCTTCATTTTGACATTGATTCTGGAATACCCACTCTCCAGATGGATAAAATCGCTGTTCAGTCCCATTTCTCCAATTCTTTTTTCGATCTCCTCTCCGGTAAATCCTGCGCAGAATCCAAGAGCTGTATTTGGAATCCCCAGGTTTTTCAGCACTGTGGAAACATTAATGCCTTTTCCTCCCGGAAGCATCTGCTCCTTTACAGTCCGGTTAGTCTTTCCAAGCTGAAAGCCGTCCACAGAAATGATATAATCCAGAGACGGATTGAATGTAACTGTATAAACCATTTCTTTTCCTCCTTTATGTTTTTATTATACATCAAATTCGTTCATTTTCAATCATATTAATTCACAATATTTTCCTTTTCTTTTTAGTAATCTTTCATAACCATTCATTATTTCGTTCATATTCATTCATTTTATTTTAAAATCAATTTTGCCCCCTGATTTGCAAAGCCAAACAGCAAAAACTGTCCATTTCAAATAAAAATGGAGCTGCAGTTTTATCTAGATAACTCAGCTCCACACTCTCATAAATTTTTATTTTTTTTCATCTCTCCCAGGCCATTTTCAATAGCCTCCACAGCCGCCGCCAAAGCTTCTTTTTCTTCAGGTCCTTCGCTTGTAATCACGATCTCCTGTCCCTGAATAACCCCTGCCGCCACAATGTTCAGAATGCTCTTCAGATTAACAACTCCTTTAACGTTATTTTTTTCATAAGCAAACTGCAGCTTGGCATCATATTTCAATACACTGTTTGACAGCACAGTAGCTGTTCGCAGATGAAGCCCTGATGGATTTATAATTTTTACTTTTTGACTGACCATAATGTTTCCTCCCCGTTTTATATTCCCAGCGCAGCCTTGGCGAGGCGGTCAACCGCCTCGTTCAGTTCCACGCCGCTGTGACCTTTTACTTTATGAAAAATCACTTTCACATTTTTTAAGCTGTCGTAAAAATTTTTGTAGCGGATGGTCCCAGGCTTATTTCTTTTCCATTCTCCAGTAGCCCAGGATTCAATCCCCTGATAGTCGTAATACAGATGAAGGACCTTGATATTTCGCTTTTCGCAATAATCCATGGCCGCCATGGCACCTTCCAATTCTCCTGCCACATTTCTCATAGAAATGTCCTCTCCTCCCTGGAAAGCCCGGCTCATTTCTGTCTTCTCTCCTTGATACAAAAGGATACAGCCATAGGAATAAGCCTTTTTCTCCTGATCAAAACTGCCGTCCACATAAGCCGTACAGCATTCTTCATCCGGAGTTTCTGAATACAGAGACGTTTCTCCTCTCAGATAAATCTCAGCTTCTTCCGGTGTGGAAAAGCTTTTATACTGTGCGCCGGAATATCCGTTTACACTGGCTTTGCATTCTTCCCAAGTCGTAAATATTCCTGTTTTCCTTCCCTTTTTTACTGCATAAAATTTTTTAGCCATAGGTTTCCCTTCCCCAGTGCAGCCTTGTCTTTGGAACTACAGTTCCATACACTGGTCTGTCGAATTTATAAAGCTGTAAAAATGTATGGTCTCCATGTCATAGGGGATTTCTGCCCCGTGGCTTCCCATAAAAATAAATTTTCTGTGACACCCATGGTCTGGTGCAAAGGCCAAAACAGTGGGATGCTTCTTCCAATTTTCTTTTATCTTGTCATAAATTTTCAAAAACATCTCAATATTTTGATCAAGAGCTTCCAGCGCACGGCTGCCTTCCGGTCCAAAACGGTGCATCATATAATCGTAGTTGCCATTGTAAAGGACCATGAAGTCATATTTGTCTTTTTCTATCAGATCCAGTGCCTTTTCGTTGCATTCCTCTACGGTAGGATAAATGAAATAATCTATGCTTCTCCCCAGAAATATCCTGGAAATGCTGTCTCCTTCTGTGGAAATGACCGCCGCTTTTTTCCCTTTTTTTACCAGATAGTCAAATACGGTGTCCACCTGAAGAACAGGTTTTCTGTATTTCATGATTCCGTGTTCCTTTGGTGCAAGACCTGTATACATAGTTGCGAAACATACAGGCGTTACCGGAGGATATGCCGTATGGATCTTCATGCGAAGCTGTATCCGCTTTTCCAGTTCTGCAAATTTTCTCTGATATTTCCGGTAAAGCCACATTCCGATGGCATCAGGATTGTAAAAAAACACCCGTCTGCTGCCCTTTCCCGTCAGCTCCCGATCAGCCATATCCAGCACTTTTTCATGGGGCCCTTCCATCTCCCCGCCCGGCGTTATATCCAAAAGCTTCAGGATCGTAGCAGCTGTCTGCCCGATTCCATGCTCATGATTCATTCGTATATCTTCCCCCTCCGCATTGCAGCATAACAGGCTGCATTTAGTGTCCGGAATCCGGCTCCGGTCTGAAACCCTCAAAAATAAATCCATCAAAATATTTCTTAACTTTTCTCAACTGGCTCTTACTCTTAACCGTCCAGCCATATACCGGGCAGCCATACAGGTGCCTGCAGATCTGAAGAGACAGAGAATAACCGTTTCTGCAGTCATAAGCAATAAAATCCGGTCTGGTAAGAAAATTCAAAAGAAGCCCTCTCATGAGCAAATACTGAGGTTTAAACCAACCCTGGATCTTCTGATAATTCATAGAAAGCTGTCCCCGGACAACCTGAGGGCTGTGTTTTTTATACCAGAGCAAAACCTGGGGATGGAAGGATTCGATCACATACGCTCCTTTATACTCATCCAGGAGCTGGCTGGTTTTTTCACAGATCCTGCTTCCCTCTTTATATTTCAGTTCCACAAGCAGTGGGACTTTTCCGTCTATTCTTTTCAATACATCTTCCAGAAGAGGAATGCGCTCTTCTGAATGAAAAACCGGAAATTGCTGCAGTTCTTGATAGGTAAACTGATCCACATCTCCCTCAACGCCGCAGTTTCGCCGCAGATGAAAATCATGGGTCACCACCACTTTTCCATCCTTTGTAAGCTGAACATCCAGTTCAATTCCATAACCGGCCTTGACCGCCCGGTTAAATGCAGCCATGGTGTTTTCCGGAGCACTTCCGCTGTTATTATAAAGGCCTCTATGTGCATAATATTTCACCGGGCGAGTCTTTCCTTCCCTTTTTCTACCCGGCATTAAAGCTCCCAGATAGCCGACAGCGATCCCCAGCAATAAAATTTTTTTCTTTTCCATGCAAAACCCTCCTGTAATCCTGACAATTTTCAGTATTGCATGTAAAAAACCTTATTCTCATATGTATTCTATCACATACCACTTCATTTATCATTCTTTTTTTCATAAAACTTTTGAAAGAAAAGTGATCTTTCTTCCAAACAAAATAGAGCTGCTGTATCCGGCAAGATCTAAGCCGGATACAGCAGCTCTGCTATTTTTTACAATATAAGATTCTATGACAACTGCTCCAGAACCCAGTTCACATCATCTGTAGTTTTCAGAGTCTCTAAAAGAGCTTCATCTTCCAGTAAAGTACAAAGTTTACTTAACAGATCCAGATGTTCATCTCCGATTCCTGCAATACCAAATACCAGCTGGGCTTTCTCATCACCGAAATCTACTCCTTCCGGATACTGGATAAATACAATACCGGTTTTCTTTACTGTGCTCTTGGCCTGGGTAGTTCCGTGAGGGATAGCAACGCCCATACCCATGTAAGTGGTTACCAGTTTCTCACGTTCCTGCATGGCTTCCACATAGGAGTGATCCACATATCCCAGTTTTTCCAGCAGTTCTCCTGCCGCCTGGATTGCTTCCTCTTTGCTTACAGGCTTCTGACCCAGTTTGATACCTTCTGCCACGATAACCTGTTTTTTAATAGGAGTATCCGGAATAACAATATCTGTGTTCTCCCCTGCCGGTGCTGCCGGAGCATCTCCTGTGGTAAGCTGTACATACAGGGCGTCCAAAGCCGGGTCTGCCAGGAAGTTTCCAATAGTGATCAGTTGAGCATTGGGAGCCGCTTTTTTCGCCCGGGCAGCCAATGTGGTCTGAACTACGGCAATATCGCAGTCCTGTGGAATATTGTCTACGGAAGTATTGGAAACGGAAATATCCGGCCGATCGTTTTTAATACGGTTCCGGAACTTTGTGGCACCCATTGCAGAAGATCCCATTCCTGCATCACAGGCGAAGATGATCTTCCGGACTTCTGTAGAACGTTCGATGGTGCCAGGCACCACAGCTTCCCCTTTAGAAGCACTCTTCATAGAAGCCACTTCACTCTGAGCCTCTTCCAGGCTCTTTCCTCCTGCCAGTTTTACAATAGGCGAGGCCACTGCAAAGGAAATACCGGCCGCCAATACTATGCCGATTATAACCTTGACCAGGTCTGATCCCGGAGTCATCATCAGATAAGCAATGATAGAGCCCGGAGAAGCAGGGCCTACAAGTCCGCAGTCAGTGAGACTGAACCAGAAGATTGCGGCCATATTGCCAAGGATAGGTGCAATGATTACAAGAGGATTCATCAGTATATAAGGAAAATAAATTTCATGAATACCGCCCAGAAGATGTATGATCACGGCTCCCGGTGCTGAATCTCTTGTAACTTTATCTTTGCAGAAAAACATATAGGCAAGAAGAACGCCCAGTCCGGGACCTGGATTAGGCTCCAGCATATACATGATCGATTTCCCTGCTTCTGCAGCCTGGGCTGTGGCAAGGGGTGTAAAAATACCATGGTTGATAGCATTATTTAAGAACAGCACCTTGGCCGGTTCAATAAATACCGCAACCAGAGGAAGAAGACTGTTCTGAACCAGAATATTAACGCCTGCAGACAAAACAGCCAGGATTGCGCTCATGATTGGTCCAATGGCCACATAGCCGATCATAGCCAGGAGCATACCGATGATGCCGGCAGAGAAATTATTGATCAGCATCTCAAAGCCGGCCGGCATATGTCCTTCCATAACCTGGTCAAATTTTTTGATGCAAAAACCTGCCAGAGGTCCCAGGATCATAGCTGCCATCAGCATTGTGATGCTGGTATTGCTCATAATCGCTCCGATTACAGCGATGGCGCCTACCACTCTTCCCCGGTCTCCGCCAATCATGCGTCCTCCGGTAGAAGCGATCAGAATAGGGATCAGATAGGTAAGCATGGGACTTACCAGACTGTTAAATCCTTCGTTGGGTATCCATCCGCTGTCGATAAATAAGGCCGCCAGAAAGCCAAAAGCGATCAGGGCGCCGATATTCGGCATAACCATTGCCGATAAAAATTTTCCGAATCGTTGAACATAATTTTTCACAAAAACCCACCTCCATGAACTTTTCTGATCAATGGAGTTTTGGTTCAGCCTTTTTCTTTACAAAACTTGCACGCCGTATCTTTTACACTGGGCCAGAAACTCTTTGGGAAGCTTTCCGTCAGAAACCACGATATCAATATCTGAAAGCTGCCCAAAGCTGAAGCTGCATTTTACCCCAACTTTTGAAGAATCCATCAGGGCGATCACCTGGTCGGCCTTACGGATAGCCGTCTGCTTCAAAAAAGCCTCATCACTGATACCGCAGGAAAATCCCACTTCCGGATGAAAGCCGGTGACCCCCAAAAAAGCCTGGTTAAAGTTTACCCTCTCCAGTTCCCGGATCGCAGAAAATCCAAACACGCTCTGACTGTAGCGATTTAATTTTCCTCCGGGAAGCATTACCGTAGGCTTAGACAGGTTTGCCAGCTCAGTGGCACAGCTTAGTCCGGTTGTGTAAATCAGATAGGACTTATCCGGGATCTGCCCTGCAAATATGGTAGCAGTGCTTCCTGAATCCAAGAAAAAAGTCGTGTCCGGTCTCAGCAGGGACAGGGCTTTTCGGGCAATTTCTTTCTTTTCGGAAATATTATGGAAAGATTTCCGATTCAGGAAACCGTCCGTTCCAATGATCACCTGTACAGATCTGGCCCCTCCGTGGACCCGCAGGATCCTTTTTTCCTGATCCAGACACTTTAAATCCGTGCGAAGGGTCATTTCCGATACATCCGGAAATTCTTCTTTAAGCTGTGCGAAGGTAACGGTTTCTTTCTCATTAATCAGCTGAACGATCGCATTTCTGCGCATTTCCATTGAATCCATTTTATCAGTCCTCCTGTCCGTGTCAGGATAACACGGACAGGATATCCTGACACTGATTAATCTTCAATAAAGTTTGCCAGCAGATACTCCTCTGCTTCCGGACACCACAGTCCCTTGTGTGCATCTACGATGTCTGCCAGTTCCACCAGACGTTTGTCTCCTTCTTTCTCCCCTTTTTCCCGCAGGTCTGTCAGGGCAGTCAAAGGCATGGAAAGGTGGGTATAGATCAGTTTCTTTCCCCCGGGGATCTTTGGCAGGTTTAAAGTTGTTTCTGCAGCAGCATCCAGACCTCCGATATGGGTGACCATAACGGAAGGATCGATACGTCCCTGGGCGGTCAGCTTCAGAGATTCGATCATATCAGCGGTATTGCCGCCGGTAGTTCCCATTACATGAGTCGAATTATAGTGTACGTCATAGAAATTCATAGTAGCGCTGAAGTTTTTATCGGTAGGACCGGCAAAGAAATTCAGACATCCGTCTCTGCCCAGGATAGCGCTGGACTGGGTAACTACTGCTGCCACAGGGGCATAACAGAATACGTCATCATAGCCTTTTCCGCCGGAGATCCGCATAAGCTCTGCCACCGGATCTTCAAAGTTACCCGTATTTACAAAGTGCAGTTCAATACCGTCTTGGGCAGCTTCTTCCGGTGGGAATAAAGCAGCCGCTCTGTCCAGACGTTCCTGGTTCAGATCTGTCACAACAATCATAGACGGACGAACGTCTCTATGTAAAGCATAAGTCAGAGCCCCAAGACCCATAGGTCCTGCACCGGCCATGATCGCCAGTCTTCCGCCTTCTTTAATGCCCATTTGATGAGTATAAACGCCCATCTGGGTATGATAAGCAGCATTAAATGCTCCGATGCTGCATGACATAGGCTCAGCAAGAGAAGCCTCATAATAAGCACGGCCTTTGTATTCCAAGAGACATCCTAACTCCATAACTTCTGCCGGGATCACGCAGTATGTCGTATCTCCGCCGAAAAATTCATAAGAATATCCGGGGCTCCACATAGTTCCTTTATAGTTCAAAGCCGGCTGCAAAGTAAATTTCATGCCCGGTTTAAAGGTATCCTGATGATTTTTTCCTACTTTTACAATATCTCCCGCAAATTCATGTCCCATAATCGCCGGATGTTCTGCTACATCCTCATGAACACGTTTATGAGCGGTTCCCAGAATCGCACATTTGTAAGTAGACATACAGATACTGTCAGAAACCACTTTGACCAGGATCTCATCATCTGTAATTTCAGGAAGTTCAAACTCTTCCAGACGTAAATCATTTGCTCCGTGAAGCCGTACACCTTTTGCTTTCATAATTCGTTTCCTCCTTCATCATAATGAACTTTTTATATTTTTGCAACAAAAAATACTTTTGAAACAAAAGTTTTCCTATACCTGATGATACACAACCTTTGAGATCAGTTCCTGTATCACCGAATACTCTGCAGCCTGGGTTCCGCTGCACATTACATTAGCCGCTCCTGTTGCTGTCGAAAGACAGACAGTATCTTCCAGGTTCATACCAGATTCTTCCGCAACCGCCAGAGCTCCGACAACGCTGTCTCCTGCACCTACCGTACTTCCAACCGGAACTTTCAGACCTTCCGCATAGAGGGTTTTTTCTTTTGTTACATATAGTGCCCCGGCACTTCCCATAGATACCACTACTTTTTCAATCCCGTACTCTTCCATCAGATCCATGGCTACCTGTTTCAGCTCCTCTGGTGTCTTCAGCGTCCTGCCAACCAGCTGAGACAGCTCATGATCATTAGGCTTGATCAGATACGGGGAGGCTTTCAGACCTGCTTTCAGCAATTCCCCGTCTGCATCAAGGATGACCTTAACTCCTTTCTCCCTGAATGCTTTTGTCCACAGGAAATAAGTTTCTTTTGGAGAACCCTTGGGCATGCTTCCGGAAATGACTGCAATGTCTCCCTGGGAAACCTTTTTCAGAAGTTCCTTGAGCAAAGAATCCAGTATCTTTTCCGATACTGTTACCCCCGGTTCATTAATATCCGTATTCGTATGATTCACCGGATCTATGATTTTCATATTTGTACGGGTCTCTCCCTCTACAAACTGAAACCATGTATTCAGCTCCATAGCTTCCAGAGATGACTGGATCGCACGGCCGGTATCTCCTCCCAGGATCCCTGCAGCCATACTTTTTCCGCCCAGCTTCTGGATCACTTTAGAGACATTGATTCCCTTTCCTCCCGGATCTGTTCTCATAGTCGTTATACGGTTTACCCCGTCCACAGTCAGAGATGGAATCTCAACCGTCTTATCAAGGGCCGGATTCAATGTTACTGTGTAAATCATGATACTTCTCCTTTCGTTTTAACAGTCTTATATGTTGTTTCAACAGCTATTTATCTATAGAATACCACTTATTTTTGTTTTGTCAACAGTTTTTCATAAATTTTTCCAAATTTTTAAAGGTTTAACTGTTGTTTTAACAGTTCTCATTCTGCAAATGGTACTGCATGCCAGCAGCATGCGTCCAGCACGGATCGAAACAGAGGGAAGACCCGCTCGTGCAAGCAGGTTGGTTGCCCGACCGGCGCACCACAAAAAAAGACACCCCGTATCTTTTTTCGGATACGAAATGTCTTTTTCTATTTATGGCAGTAAAGGACATGTGATCAGCCGTTTACCTGATTTACTATATTTCCATTAAGGAAGGAACGAACATTCTCTACTGTAATATCCATAATCCTCTGTCTGGAGGCCTGGGCAGCCCAGGAAATGTGCGGAGTGATGATACAGTTTTTCGCTTTCAGAAGAGGATTGTCCCCTTTGATAGGCTCTGTGGAAACCACATCCAGTCCTGCTGCGTAAACTTTTCCGCTGTTTAAGGCGTCTGCCAGATCCTGCTCTACTACAAGCTGTCCCCGGCTGTTGTTGATAAGGATCACGCCGTCTTTCATCTTTGCGATATTGTCTTTATTGATGATTCCCTCTGTCTCCGGGAAAAGAGGACAGTGAAGGAAAATAACGTCTGAACGTGCAAACAGTTCATCCAGTGTTACATACTCTGCCAGTTTCTTTCCGGCATCGCTCTGGAATGTGTCGTATGCCAGCACCTTCATATCCAGTGCATTCAGCAATTTGGCAGTTGCCTGTCCGATCCTTCCCAGACCGATAATTCCGGCGGTTTTTCCGTACAGCTCGATCATTGGGTAATCCCAATAGCACCAGTCTTCATTATTCTCCCATTTTCCGTCCTTGACTGTTTCGTCATGATGGCCATAATGAGAACAGATCTCCAGAAGCAGACCCAGGGCATACTGTCCTACGATCTGTGTTCCATAGGTAGGAACGTTCACTACCGGAATTCCTTTTTCTTTTGCATAGGTATAATCTACTACATTATATCCTGTAGCCAGGACAGCGATCAATTTAATATTGCCGCATTTATCTATCGTCTCTTTAGAGATAGGTGTTTTATTGATCACAACGATCTCTGCGTCTCCGATCCTTTCTGCGATCAGAGGAGACTCTTCATAGGAAGTCCTGTCATATACTGTCACTTCTCCCAGTTCTCTTAAAGCATCCCAGCTTAAATCTCCCGGGTTTTCTGTATATCCGTCTAAAACAACTATTTTCATCCTATTCATCACCTTTCTGTTTTGTCGTGTTTTTCAATCTATCATCTATCCATTTAAGGTCTTATCCAGTTCCTTCAGCTTGTCCAGTTCTCTTATATAGAGACTCTGGGCCAGCTCCAGCCCTACTTGGATAAAACGTACTTTAAAACCAGGCTGGCTCTGGGCGATCTTGGGAAGATCCACAGAGATCACAGTTCCGATCTTGGCATACCCTCCTGTGCTCTGGCGGTCAGCCAGCATGATGATCGGTTTTCCATTGGCGGGAACCTGTATGCTTCCCAGAGAAATACCATCTGTATTAATATTTCCGTCCCCCTTATGCTCAATGGGTTCTCTTTCGATCCTGCAGCCCATCCGGTCAAATTCATTGGTGAGCACACCGCTGTGCCAGAAAAAGCTCCGGATCCCGGCTTCTGTAAATTCATCATCCTGAGGCCCCAGGACCACACGGAGAACAATTTCCTTGTCCGGATAGACCTCCACCGGAACCCTCCTCTTTTCCATATTGGGGAGTTCCGTCTTGGGACTGATAAAACCGATCTCATCTCCCTGCTGAAGTTTTCTGCCGTCTATTCCCCCCAGGTTATTCCGCAGAAGGGTAGACTTGCTGCCCATAACCTGGGGAACATCCAGGCCTCCTGAAAAAGCGATATAGCCCCGGCAGCCATTTCTCATACCACTAAAGGAGAGTTTCTGTCCTTCTTTTACAAGGACTGCTTTCCACATAGGAAATGGACGTCCATCCAGCATAGGTGCCAAGTCTCCTCCTGTAACAGCAATAATATTATCCCGGGTAAAACGAAGGGCAGGACCGATAAAGGTCATCTCCAACGCTCCTTCTGTCATCTTGTTTCCAACCAGAAGGTTCGCAATGTGAAAGGCATGACTGTCCATAGCTCCGGAAGTAGATACTCCATATGCCTGGTAACCGAATCGCCCTTCGTCCTGAACAGTGGTCAGGACTCCTCCATTTTCAACTACGATTCCCATATCATCCCCTCCTTTCACTCTTCAGCTTCATAGGTCTTTACCTGGTAAGTTCCATTTTCTACATCACGCCGTATCCGGTCATATTCTTCTTTTGTGACAGGCACATGTCTTACCCAGTCTCCTGCGCTTAAAAGAAATGGCTCCTCTTTCTTGAAATTGCAGATATCCAGAGGTGTACTGCCAATAATATTCCAGCCGCATGGCTGCTCAAAAGGAATCAGATCTGACAGATTCAGCTGAACCACCACAGACCGGGCAGGAATTTTCACACGGGGGGATTCCCTTCTCTTAAAGCTGTATGGTTCTTCAAATCTTGCCATGTAGGGATGCCCTGGGGCAAATCCGAGCATATACACATAATATTCATGCTCTGAATGTTTCCGTATGATCTCTTCTGTTGAAATGTGTTCCAGCCGGGCACAGTATTCCAGATCCGGTCCTGTCTCTCCCCCGTAGAAAATAGGGATTTCCTTCACAATTTTTTTCTTTTTCTGAACGGAATGCATATTATCCAGTCTTTCTTTCAGCTCCTGGACCAGTTCGTCATAAAGCAGCACTTCCGGACGATAGTGAACGATCAGGGAACAATAAGTAGGCACTACTTCTACTACACCATCAATAGGAGATTCCTTAAGTTTTTCTTCCAGCATACGAACTTTTTCGTTGGTTTCCAGGCAGATCACTTTTCCGAATTCAACAGACACCGCTCTGTCGCCAGCCACAAGAAATTTTACGTCCATAAACAGCACCTCCCTTTCTTTGCTATTGTATTTTCAATTGTATCACTAAGCCATGGAAATCGGGCCGCCTCTCATCTTTCCTGCGGTAGTGATCCTGTCTATGGCTACCATATAGGCACCCATACGCATGGTAGTTCCTTTTTCCCGGCTCATTTCTCTTACATCTTTGTAAGCCTTCATCATGATCTTTTTCAAAGTCTGGTTTACTTCTTCCAGATCCCATGCCATGCTCTGGATATTCTGGACCCATTCAAAATAGGAAACCACAACGCCTCCTGCATTAGCGAGAATATCCGGCACTACCAGGATTCCTCTTTTTTCCAGGATCTTATCGGCTTCCACTGTGGTAGGACCGTTGGCAGCTTCTACGATCACTTTTGCCTGGATGGCCCCGGCATTTTCCTCTGTGATCTGATTTTCAAGTGCAGCCGGAATCAATACATCACAGTCACAGGTCAGAAGCTCCTCATTTGTGATATGCACTGCACCTTCAGCCTCATAATCTTTCAGACTTCTGCTTCTGTCAGAAAGAAATTCCAGGATTTTCGGAATATCCAACCCTTCTTTATCCATGATACCGCCGGACCAGTCACTGACTGCAATGACTTTCTTGCCCTCATCATATAAAATCTTTGCTGCTGTTCCGCCTACATTTCCCATACCCTGCACTGCATAGGTCTGTTTCTGAGGATCCAGATCAAGATCTGTAAGGCATTTTTCCGCAATAATGGTAACTCCCCGGCCGGTTGCCTCCGATCTTCCGATAGAACCGCCGATCTCCACAGGTTTTCCGGTAACAACTCCCGGTACACTGTGTCCCTTAAACATACTGTATGTATCCATGATCCATCCCATGACTTCCCCGTTTGTGTTCACATCCGGTGCAGGGATATCCTGGTCCGGACCGATCAGAGGCAGAATCCTTGTGGTATATCTTCTGGTCAGTCTGATCAGTTCATCTCTTGACAGCTTGCTGGGATCTACCTTGATGCCTCCTTTTGCACCGCCATAAGGAATGTTTACAACAGCACATTTAAAGGACATCCAGGCCGCCAGCGCTTTTACCTCATCAGGGTTGGCATTCTGATGGTAACGGATTCCGCCTTTATATGGGCCCCTGGCACTGTTATGCTGGACACGGTAGCCTTCAAACACTTTTAAAGTCCCATCGTCCATTTTTACCGGAATAGAAACCGTCAGTTCTCTTTCCGGATATTTCAGAGTCTCATATTCCTCTGGTTTCAGTCCAAGTTTTCCAGCCGCTTCTTCAAGTACGGCAATCATATTTTCATAGGGATTATAAACTTTTGTTTCCATGGTGGCTTCCTCCATTTCTGATCTTTCCCAAACAGTCTTTTTATTTTACCTTGATCAGTCTACAAATTCAAATCCTACTTCTTCCAGTTTTGCATCTACCCAGGAACGAGGCCATTCTCCTCTCTGAAGGATACCCTCCATCTGTTTCTCCTCGCCCTCATGGTATGCTTTTGCTTTTTCTGCCAGCTCTTTTGCATGTTCCGGTCTTATAGCGATCAGACCGTCAGAATCACCTACAATAATATCTCCCGGGTTAATAATGATCCCTGCGAAAGATACCGGGAAATTCATTTCACCAGGGCCGTTTTTGTAAGGGCCGTTTGGTGTAACACCCTTTGCATATACCGGAAAGTCCATCTGGCTTAAGGTATAGCTGTCCCTTACACATCCGTCGATGATGATCCCCGCAAGGCCTCTGGCTTTTGCGTAGCTGCTCATGATCTCTCCACACAGAGCACGGCTCATGCTTCCTTTATTTGCCAGAACGATTACGTCTCCCGGCTTGGCCATATCCAGAGCCTTATGAAACAGAAGGTTGTCTCCTGCCGGTGCATTTACCGTAAAAGCAGTACCTAGAAGACGGGCTTTGGGGTTCAGGGGATAAATGCTGGCGTCAACGGCAGCGATCCTGCCACAGTTGTCGTCAATGTTTGCTACAGGAATACCTCTGAAGGCTTCTACCAGTTCCTTTGCCGGTCTTTCAAAATTTCTTCTAATTCTACATCCTACTGCCATTTTTTAAACCTCTTTTCTTTAAATCTGCCCTCATCATAGCATAGAACTTAATAATTGAAAAACGAATAATTTCTCTGTATAATATAAATAAATTCTATATATTACTAAAGGAGAATGTATGAATGAACCTGGCAGAAATCGAAACTTTTCTAACAATTGTAAATACCAGAAGTATTACAAGAACAGCAGATCTTCTCTTTCTGTCCCAGCCTACGGTCAGCCATCGGCTCACTTCCCTTGAAAATGAGCTGGGATTCCCTCTTGTGATACGAAATAAAGGACATAAACATGTGGAGCTCACAGCCAAAGGTACGGACTTTATTGCTATCGCAGAAAGATGGATGTCTCTCTGGAAAGAAACCATGGAACTGAAACGAAATCAGGAGACTCTGCTTCTGAACATCGGCTGCACAGACAGTCTGAACATTGCCGTATTCACGCCTCTGTATGACAGTCTTCTCGGGGAAAACTCCAGTCTGGATCTGAATATCCAGTCTTCACACCATTCCTCTGAGCTCTACGGACTGCTAAGTGAACATAATATAGATATTGGATTCGTATATCACAAACTCCATTACAAAAATATCATCACAGAAAAGCTTTTTGAAGAAAAACTATATCTTATCCAGTCAGATACCCCTGCTGTTTTGTCTCCAAAGGTACATACTGATGAACTGGATCCATCTCTGGAGCTTTTTCTCAGCTGGGACGATAACTATCAGATCTGGCATGACCGCTGGCTTTCTACGATCTCCAGGCCTCATATTTCTGCAGACACCATCACTCTTCTGGATAAGCTGTGGAAAAAGCCGGGAAACTGGATGATTGCACCGGAATCTGTGATCCTGGAATTCGCCCGCATCCGTCCTCTGTACATCAGCGAACTGAAAAATCAGCCCCCAAACAGAGTCTGTTATAAGATTAAGCACCGGTATCCCAAGACCACCAGCAAGCGTGCTGTAGAATTCTTTGAAAATGCCCTGGAGGAATATATGAGGGTTCCGCTGAAGGATTTTCCTCTGGGAGAAGTGTGGAAAAACACAGACTGATCCATTACCAGTTCTCCAAAAGGGAAAGGGGGATGGACATCTTTCAAAAAGATGTTCATTCCCCCTTTTATCATGACAGAAGACTCCTCTGAGACAGAATCTTCTGTTTACTTATTTTTCAGTTCTTCCATAGCTTCTTTGATCCTCTTACAGGCTTCCTGAAGATCTTCGTAGCTGCATGCATAGGATAATCTCAGATATCCTTCTCCTTCTGATCCGAATGCTGATCCGGGAACCATAGCAACTTTTGCATGTTCCAGAAGATATTCTGCCACTTCCATAGAGGACATTCCCAGACTCTTGACATTTACAAAAATGTAAAAAGCACCCTGTGGATTATTACAGCTTATTCCGTCAATCTCATTCAGAGCCTTTACCGCATAATCCTTCCGCCTCTGATACTCCTGTCTCATAGCTTCCACATCATCAGCACAGTCCTGAAGAGCTGTCACTGCTGCGTCCTGTACAAAAGAAGAGGCACAGGTAATGGTATACTGATGAACTCTCACACAGGCAGCAATGATTTCTTTGGGAGCGCACATATATCCAAGACGCCATCCGGTCATGGAATAAGCTTTTGAGAAGCCGCCCAGAGTAATGGTTCTCTCTTTCATCCCCGGAAGAGAAGCAATACTGATATGCTCTGTTCCGTCATAAACCAGCTGGCTGTAAATCTCATCCGCAACTACCAGAAGATCATTCTCAATTGCAATCTTGCTGAGTTTCTCCAGAGTTTCTCTTGAGAATACACCGCCGGTAGGATTGCTGGGATTTACGATAACGATCATTTTTGTTTTATCTGTTATCTTAGACTCCAGTTCCTGAAAATCGATCTGGTAATTGTTTTCTTCCTTCAGACTGTATGTAACAGGCACAGCTCCGAGAGATGATGGAACATGGATATAGTTCAGCCACACAGGATTAGGAACCAGGACTTCATCCCCGTCTTCCAGAAAAGCAGCCATAGATGCATAGGTAGCTTCTCCTACTCCAACTGTCACCAGAACTTCTTCTGCTTCATAGTTTACACCATGATGTTCCGTTTCCCACTTAGCGATCTCTTTTCGCAGAGCGGGAGTTCCATAGTTGGATGTATAAAATACATGTCCGGCTTTCAGGCTCTCATAGGCAGCCCCTTTGATTTTCTCCGGGGTATCAAAATCCGGCCTTCCAATCTCCAGGTGGATTACTTTTTCTCCGGCCTGCTGCATCTTTGTGGCTTTTTCCATTACCGCACGGATACCGGAAAAGGGCAGACTTTCCATTCTTTTCGCTGTTTTATACTCCATAATCTTTCCCTCCAAATCTTTTTGTGATCTGTTTTCTTAAAGTGATGGTATCATTGGCGTA
Organism: uncultured Bacillota bacterium; assembly: GCA_949291945.1. Lineage (GTDB taxonomy): Bacteria > Bacillota > Clostridia > Lachnospirales > Lachnospiraceae > Blautia. Next base: position 30,317 of record CASEXH010000002.1, read on the forward strand.
ATAGAAAGTCAATTTCATATTTTATATGTATAATATTAATCTTTTTTATATTTAGCTGTTATATACTTCCTCGTTCAGTTCCTTCTCTTTCTTGTTAACAATAACGTTTACTGTTGCGTCACCGATAACATTCAGGGGCAGAAGAGCCATTTCTACCGGACGGTTGATGGCAACTACCAGAGCGTATGCGATCATACATGCATCAGAGGTCCATCCCATTCCGGAAAGGATAGTCACGATCAGAGTAGTTCCTGCAATAGGGATTGCCGGACAGCCCATAGCTGCACAGATGGACAGGAATGCTACAACTACAAGATTTGCCGGCGTTACATCGATGCCTGCGCTGGTTGCGATAAATACAGCAGCGAACATGTGCATGACCGTAGTGCCATTCATATTGATTGTCATACCTGTAGGAAGGACAAAGCTGGAGATTTCCTCGCTGCATCCCAGTTCATTGATACAGGTTCTCATGTTGAGAGGCAGGCATGCTGCAGAAGAGTTGGTAGAGAAACCTAAAACACCCACCTTGGCAATTTTCTTGATAAACTTGATGGGATTCAGACCGGTTGTGATCCAGATACCGATGGGGTACAGGGTAACAACAAGGATGAACAGAGTGATCATAGCAGATACGATATATGCTGCTGCGGGAGCTAGGTACTCTGTACCATAGACTGCGAAAGTTCTTGAAATCAGACAGAAAATTGCAACAGGCCCCACCTTGTTGATCAAAAAAGTCAGATAATAATTGATAATTTCACTGCCGCTTTCCAGGACCTTTTTCAGAGGGTCTGTTTTCTCCCCCAGAGCATTCATACACAGACCGATGATAATAGCCACTACTACTACCGCCAGAATGCTGTTGTTGCTGCTGAAAGCAGATATAATGTTGGAAGGTACTGCCTCCAGAATCGTTGACAGGGGATTGAATGCATCAATAGTGGCCGCATCCGTAACCGCTTCGCTTGGAAGGGTAACATTGAAAAATCCGGCATTTTTCATAAAGTAGGCAACCAGGCCTCCGAAAAAGGCTCCAACAACGTAAAAGCAGACAAATCCCAGGATGGTACGGCCTGCGATCCTTCCCAGCTTAGAAGAACTGGAAATGCTGCACATGGCAAGGCTTAAAGATACCAGTACCAGAGGTACGATGGCAAGCTGCAAGCCCCTCATAAACAACTGACCGATTATGTAGAATAAACCAAGGGAAGCCACACCGTCCTCCGCTGTGATATCCTGGAACAGAAGCATGTTGATGATGTTCCATACGTTCTCATGACCTGAATTGGTCAGCTGCTCTCTCAGTAACAGGAATGCGATACCCACGATCAATCCGCCTACCAGGGCGATCATCATATTCCTGACAACAGAGGATTTCTTTTTGTTTGTCTCTTTGCTCATTTTTCTCATCCTTTCTTTTCATTTTTGAGACTGTTCTATCACTCAACACCCGGGGGTGGGAGTTTCAGGCTCTATTAAATAATTCCTTTTAACAGAAAAACACCGGATAAATCAACGCAGTTATACCCGCTTAAATCCCCATTGATTTATCCGGTATCAAGTTTATAATAACGGTTTACAGATGTTTGATCTCAATTCCCTCTTCTGCAAACTTTTCACGGATTTTCTGAACAAAAGCCAGGGCTTTCGGGCCGTCTCCATGCACGCAGAGGGTATCTCCCTTAATATCCAGTTCTTTTCCGTTAATGGACGTAACTTTTCCCTCTTTAATCATCTTCACACATCTCTGGATAGCGATCTCTTCATCTGTGATCATAGAACCTTCCATTTTTCTCGGAACTAAAGAAAGGTCGTCCATATAAGCCCTGTCGGCAAAAATCTCAGAAGCTGTCCGCAGTCCCTTGCTTTCTGCAATTTTCCCAAGGACAGCGCCTGCGCAGTAGTATACGATCAGGTCTTTATCATATTCGCAGATTGCCTCGCAGATGGCCGTGGAAATATCTTCATCATACTGGCAGGCATTACCCATTGCCCCATGAGGAGCCACATGCTGCAGCTTCATTCCATAGCTTTTTGTAAATGCGGCTAGTGCTCCGATCTGATATTTCACGTAATTCTTTACTTCGTCATGGGAAAGGACCATCTTTCTTCTTCCAAATCCCAGAAGATCCGGATATCCGGGATGTGCACCTACCATCACATTTCTTTCCTTTGCCATCCGGACCACCTTATCCATGACCATAGGATCGCCAGCGTGCCATCCGCATGCCACATTAGCTGTGGTCACATACTTGATGATCTCTTCATCACCGCCCAGCTTGTAAGCGCCAAAGCTTTCTCCCATATCGCTGTTTAAATCAATACTATACATGATTATCCTCCTTCCTCTTTCATCGTCCAAATTTCCTGGTGACTCAGCACTTTTCTTACTTTAGTTGGTTGAAGTTTATCATTTTCTAAATAAAAAGTAAAATAAATTATTCATATATAATATATTAATGAATTTTATATTTAAGATATAAAAAAAGGACAGAGTCTGGCACCTAAATGCCAGATTCCGTCCCTTTTGTCGGATTCTGAGAATATTAAATTCTTGCTACCCCTGTCTTTCTTGCTGCCTCGGCTACAGCCTCAGCTACAGCTTTAGACACACGTTTGTCAAATGCGTTTGGAATGATGTAGTCTGGAGAGAGCTTATCTTCCTCAACCAGACTGGCAATTGCATAAGCTGCAGCCACTTTCATCTCATCATTGATGTCTTTTGCCCGCACATCCAGAGCTCCTCTGAAGATTCCCGGGAATGCAAGCACATTGTTGATCTGGTTCGGGAAGTCGCTTCTTCCTGTTCCTACTACAGCAGCCCCTGCTTTCTTAGCCAGATCCGGCATAATCTCAGGAACAGGGTTAGCCATTGGGAAAAGAATCGGTTTATCCGCCATGCTCTGTACCATTTCTTCTGTAACTGTTCCGGGAGCAGAAACGCCGATAAATACATCTGCACCTTTCAGTACCTCTGCCAGAGTTCCTTTTTCCATGTTCTGGTTACAGATCTCTGCCATCTCTTCTTTTTCCTTATTCAGGTTGTCACGACCTTTATAGATGGCACCATGACGATCACACATAACCACATTTTTCAGTCCCAGGCTTACCAGCAGTTTAATGATAGCGATACCTGCAGCTCCGGCACCTGAAGTAACCACCTTGATATCATCCAGGTTCTTTCCGACCAGCTTCAAGGCATTGATCAGAGCAGCGGCTGTAACAACGGCTGTTCCGTGCTGATCGTCATGGAAGATGGGGATATCGCAGCACTCTTTTAATTTTCTTTCAATCTCGAAACATCTTGGCGCAGAGATATCTTCCAGGTTTACACCGCCAAAGCTGCCTGCCAGAAGGCTTACAGTCTTTACGATGTCATCTACATCTTTGGAACGCACGCACAGCGGGAAAGCATCTACATCTGCGAAAGTTTTAAACAGTGCACATTTACCTTCCATTACCGGCATACCTGCTTCCGGTCCGATATCTCCTAGACCTAATACAGCAGTTCCGTCTGTAACAACAGCTACCATGTTTCCACGGCGAGTATATTTATAAGATAAATCTACATCCTTAGAAATTTCCACACAAGGTTCTGCAACTCCTGGTGTGTAAGCAACAGAAAGATCTTCCGGTGTCTCGATCTTTGCCCTGCTGATCACTTCAATTTTTCCAGCCCATTCTTCATGCTGTTTTAAAGCAAATTCTCTCTTGTCCATTTTTTTCTTCTCCTTTTTTATTCTTTTACCTGTGCCCAGAAATCTTTTAAGATCTTGGCTGAGCTGTCCATTGCAGCTTTTTCTTCCTCGTTCATAGGAACCTTGAAAGCGCCCTGGATTCCATTACCGCCGATACGGCATGGCAGTGAAAATGCGATTCCTGCCCAGTTGTCAAAGCTGTCGTCCAGTACATGGGCAACAGGGAGGATGGCTCCGCTGTCTCTCAGGATATTTTCTACGATGGTAGAAACGGCCATAGCCACTCCATAGAAGGTAGCGCCTTTTAATCCGATGACTTCTGCGCCGCCAGTCTTAGTATGTTCCGAAATCTCGGCTCTGTCAAGTTCCTTTCCTGTCTGTTTTAAATATTCCTCTAAAGGAAGACCTGCGATAGTAGCGGAACTCCATACCGGCACCTGGCTGTCCCCATGTTCACCTAAGATATAAGCCTGAACATCTTCCACATCTACGCCCAGAGGCTCACTGATATTACATCTGAATCTGGCTGTGTCCAGGGAAGTACCGCTTCCGATCACTCTATTGGCGGGAAGTCCGGATACGCTCTGTACCTCCATGGTAAGAATATCCGCCGGATTGGATACCACAATGATCAGCGGGTCCTTGGCATACTCCATGATACTTTCTGTCACGCTCTTGATAATAGAAACATTGGTCTTTGCCAGTTCCAGACGGGTCTGTCCCGGCTTTCTTGCGATACCCGCTGTTACGATAATAATATCTGCATCTGCACATTCTTCATATCCGCCCTGTTTTACTCTTACCGGACAATGGAATCCTGCACCATGGAAAACGTCCAGTGCTGCACCCTTTGCTCTATTCTCATTTAAATCCACCATCACTACTTCTGTAGCCTGTTTTCTCACCATGAGAGTATAGGCGATGGCTTCTCCCACATTTCCTGCGCCTACAACCACGATTTTGGTCTTTCCTGAATTGTTCATTTCTGCACTCCTTATTGTTTGTTTAATATTTGTTTATGCTGTCTTTGCTGCCGTATGGTCTGCCCTGGGCGGTGCCCGCAGACCATCTGCCAGCTCATATTTTTCCTGTCTGCCAAAATACCTATGATCCTTGCAGTCATAATATTTTTCCTCTGATGCCCCTGTCTCTATATAAGAAGGCTTCTGAGAAAAATCAGGAAAGGAAAAATGCGCTCTTTTTTCTTTGGTCCAGAACAGTTTAACATCCTTGACCGTTAAAGGGGCAATAACCGCCGTCTTTTTTCCCTTTTCTTTGGAAGAAAAGGATTCCCCTACGCTTCCCAGATATCCCGCCGGCCTCTGAGAAACAGAAAAATAATAACCGCTCTGAACAAATAAAAGCATAAACAAAAAGACCACCCATATCTGTTTATGTCTTTTCATAAAGTAACGTCCCTCGCAGAATTTAATTTTATTTTACTTTATTTAACATTTTGTTAAAAATTTCACTTTTTAAACAAGTCTATCATAAATAGATAGGGATGTCAATTTTTTTGTACAGAAAAAAATACAAAAAGGCTGCCCTCCGGACAGCCTTTTTTCGCCCTTTGTCAGCCCCGCTTTATAAGAAAATTTCACAGTCATCTTCTACTTTTTTGCAGTTTTTCAAAACCTCCTGCATAACTGTTTTCGGCTCATGGCCTTCTTCAAATTCCACCTGCATTTTTAACGTCATAAAATTAACAACTGCATTTTTTACACCAGCGGTTTTCTTTGCCGCATCCTCCATTTTATTAGCACAGTTTGCACAGTCCACATCGATCTTATAAGTTTTCTTCATGTGATCTCCTCTCCGATTATCTTTTATTATTTATTTAATTAAATAATCTTTTAATTGTTGACTATACTTTACTTCTGAATGTATAATAAGTCAAGAGGAATAACAGCCCTTCTCCTGTTTGGGCGAAAACTATTTCCAAATGGAACAATTCTAATTGTGAGGGATGCGCTATGAAGAATCAAATTTTACCCCATAATCATGGATACAACGAAGAAAAAGTCGCACAGCATATGCCTACGGAAAATGAGATTGCCGGTGTTTCCGATGCCATGAAGCAGCTGGGAGATCCCAGCCGTCTGAGGATATTCTGGCTGCTGTGTCACTGTGAAGAATGTGTGCTGAATATTGCTGCTCTTGTCAATATGAGCAGCCCTGCAGTTTCCCATCATCTGAAACTGTTAAAAAGCAGCGGGCTGATCGTCAGCCGCAGAGACGGGAAAGAAATGTATTACCGCACAGCCGACACGGAACTGGCCCAGGTCCTTCACCATACCATAGAGAAGCTGGGAAAGATCACCTGTCCTGAAAGCTAGTGTTTTAAAAGTTTGAAGGAGTTTTGCTGTATGGAAAAAGAAATCTATTGCCAATTGAAGAGAATCCTGGAACCGGTAGAGCCTGGAAAAGTTCTTTTCCTGCATCATGACCCTCATTCAGGATCAGCGAAAAAAGAACTTTTAGCTTTTCCGGATCCCGGAAATACCAGGGTACTGCTGGAACACTTCGATCTATATCCGGGAATCGGAATCACTTTTAGCTGGTGCATCGGACAAAAGCTGTCCTTTTCACACACCCACAAGCCTTGTGTCCTGAAGGTGGACCACTGTAATCTGGGGCGAATCGGCTGGAATATGGAAAACGGCCAGAGTCTTTATATGGGAAAAGGAGACCTGGCGGTCCACGCAAGAGCCGCATGTAAAGAGTCAAACACAGAAATCACCTTTCCCCTTGGGTATTACGAAGGCATTACCGTCTCCCTGGATCTTGATATTTTAGGAAAGACCCTGCCATCGCCGCTGAATGAGGCCGGCCTCAAGAAAGAACTTCTCTTCCATAAATTCGGAACCTCCCGGGAAATTTTTTCATTTCCTGCCAATCCCAAAGCTGAGCATATTTTTTCAGAGCTTTATGATCTGCCCCAGGAAATGAAATCCCCCTACTTAAAATTAAAGTGTCAGGAGCTTCTATTATTTCTTTATATGGAGGATCCCTTCCTGGGAAAAGCTGCGGACCCCTATTACTCAGACCAGGTCGATGTGATCAAGTCCGTCCACAGCCTTATCACAGAGAATCTTTCACAACGGTTTACCATTGAAGAGCTTTCAAAAAAATATCTTATAAACAGCTCTGCGTTAAAAACCATTTTTAAGTCTGTATATGGCCTTCCCATTGCCTCCTATATGAAAGAGTACCGTATCCGTCAGGCAGCAGCCATGCTCCGGGAATCCCAGGACAGCATTGCTTCCATAGCCCGTCGGGTAGGCTATGAAAGCCAGAGCAAATTTACAAGCGCTTTTAAAAGCGTTATGAAAGACCTTCCTACAGATTACAGAAAACACTATCAAAGAGAAAACTGCCGGAAAGACACCCGCAGGTAATAGAGGAAACGTCTTTTTGCAGGCATTTTTGAACGTATATAGGATCTTATCTTCAGGCAGCCTGTATAAGCTGCCTGATAATTTTCTGCCGAAAACTCCTCCGGATTTCCATAAGCCGCCTCTCTGGCGGTTCTCACGATCTGTTCTGCCTCTTCTTCAGACACCGCCGGTATTTCTTCGGCAAGTTTCTGCCCCAAATCTTCCTCCCAGCCCTGATAACTTTCCATCCTGCCGGAAAAATGCAGATCAAAGAGCAGTTGATCAAAAAGCCTGCCCATCCCGCCTTTTTGGATCCACAAATCTCTTCTTTTATAGCTCCGGTACAAAATCACGCAGAGAACTGCCAATGCTGCACCTCCAAAACCTGCCAGTTTTCCCGAACTCTTCCATCCTGTCTCAGGCAGAGATCCTGCATTTTCTGCCTCCTGAACTTCCTCTTCTTCTTCCTCTTGCTCCCGGTTCTGAAGGCTTGGGACTGCCATATTCCATTCCCTATCTGCCACAATATCCTGGAATATCTGTACATCAAATCCAGGATAATGGACAGAATCGCCGTTTCCTGAAGGTGTCACCTCCACAGGAGTCCATCCATAGTCATGGATGAAGATTTCCGGCCAGGCATGTGCAGAGACATCTGTTACAACCGCCCGCCAGGTTCCGTCCTCCTGTTGTTCAAAGTCTGAAGGCGAAACCACATAACCGGAAGCATATCTGGCAGGTATCCCATAAAGCCGGTACATCAGCACCGCTGCAGAAGCAAAGTGCTGACAGTACCCTTCTTTTCCCTGAAACAGAAAATATTCTACCGGGTCTTCATTAAAAGGAAACATCCCCGGCGTCCTGGTATAGGAAGTATTACTCTGGAGGGTATAGAGAATAAAAGAAGTGATATGATCCAGATCTTCCATTGGATTTTCTCTGCACAGCTTTGTCAATCTGGGGATTTCTTCCACGGGAACCTGTGTATATATCTCCACCGCTTCTTTTTCATAGGCCGTCTGGACCTCCTGGGACATATCCCCATTATCTGCAAAATAAGTCTGGATATTGTCCCACCGGATATCCATCTCCTCCTGCTGAAAATAACGAAATCCATACAGGTCTTCTGCATATCTCTGGTTACTTCTGCTCCACATGCTGTAATAAGGCGCATACCAGTCTCCTCTCCAGCCATTCAGATAACGAACCGCCAGAACCCGGTCAGAAGCACTTTCTTCCATCCCTCTCATATTGTGATTCATTACATAATAAAGGCTTTCGTAAATACCCGGTATCCAGCTTTCCCACCGTCCCCAATGAAGACTGTTCTCCTCCATTAAGGCGTAGATCTCCTCGTCCCTGTCTTCCTGCCATTCTCCTCCCTCATAGTCTCCTCCGCTGAAGCCTTTCAGATATAAAGTTTCCGTAGGCATTTCTTCGGTGACCAGCTCCAGCTGTTCTCTGTCTGTGGGGTAGAGATTTCCCCGGCTCACTCTCCCGTCAGAGGCATTCAGATCTAATCCGGTAATCTGTTTCACCGTTCTCTGAAGGACGCCTTCTGCGCCATAGGCAGCCTGATACAGTCCTTCTTCCTGGAAAGATACGATGAGAAAAGCTATAGAAAAGATTCCGGCAAAGCCCAGGAATACCCCTATGCTGATTTTGTTTTTCAGAAGGTCCTTATTTTTTGAAGCAAGCTTCCTGACCCCTGTCATTGTCCAGAATACGAGCTGAAAAGTCGTCAGCAGGAAAACAGATCTGCTTCCCGGCGTATGTCCCAGAAGAGGAGCCAGAAGAAGCAAAAAGGTGATGGCAAGATAAAGTATTCCATGGGCATGGAGAACAAATTCAATGAAAAATCCTGTCCATACCAAAAAAATTGCCAGAAGGATCCCGGCTCCTGTAACTTCTGCAGGTCCTTCCTGCAGGTTTCCCCAAACTCCCCGGAAAATATCAAAAAATTTTTCTCTCAGGCTTCTGTTTGCTGCCAGCAGCAGAAAAACCCCGGCTGCTATTATTCCCATACCCATCCCTACATAGATCTTCCGGCTCTGATTTAACAATACCCAAAGAAGGATCCCTGTCATAGCAGCTGCCAGATTCACCATCCAGGAGGTAAACTCCAGGTCCTCCACGGAATAAAGGAAGAACAACAGTCCATATATCCCCGTAAAGAGAAAAAGAAGACTGATAAAGCCGTCTGCATTTCTGGATATGTCCCGGTAATTTCTCTCTTTTATCCTTTTCCCTATTATGATTCTGACGCCTCCCTTTTGTATAAACCCACCTCTGATCTTTCTACTTATGAAAGGATGATCTTTGTTTCTTTTATTTCTCTTTCACAATTTTCCAGACTGAATCTATGTATACATTGCTCTTTGTAATAGATTTCCCTGTTCAGATTCAAAGTAAAATCTTCCTTAAAACCTTTTCCGGAAGGTCTCTTGGTAAAAAGCGTTTCCTCCCTGTCGTAAAGAAGCAGGAGCAGATCCATGCACGCCTCTTCTGTTGTTACCCTACGGTATAAAGACCGTCTCTGAGCGTCTGTCCACTTTACCCTTACAGCTGCTTTTTCCTTCAACACTCCCAGCAAAAAAGCGGAAAGAATCTGATAGAAAGCACTCATCTCCTCTGGCCCGGGTTCCTTCTCCCCGGAAAAATCCAGATAAAGAGAAACCCCTTCTTCCTCTTCTTTTTGAAACTCCTTGACCAGGAGCTTATCTGTCCTGGCGCTTTGTTTCCAGTGAATCCCTCTTACCAGATCTCCCGGCGCATATTCCCGCAGCTGGCGGATTTCCCCGCCGGAGCTTCTCTCCAGCCGTAAGGCCCCTTCTCCCTGTCCCTGGTTTTCCCAGGTATCCGCTTCTGAAAAGATCACCATTAGCGGCTGGGAGGAAGGCAGCACGGCAATTTCTTCTTCCTGATTTTCTTTGACTCTGGAGTAAAACAGAGACAGGTAGTCATATACCTGTTTTTGTTCCAGAGAAATATACAGCTTCCCACACCACTTCGCTTCCAGCTGCAGTTCCTCTTCTTCTCTTTTTTTACTGTCTATACTGCCATCGTAGTGAAAACGCTTACCTTTACGGCTTTTTTCATAGCTGCTGTAAAACTGCAGCCGGTATCTTCCTAAAGGAAGAAAGGATCTGTTCTCTGTCCATATTTGCATAGGAATCCTGTCCTTTTTTCTCACAGTCTCTCTTTTCCTGCAGAAGCCTGCCTGGAAATTGTTCCTGAAATATCTGGTCATAAGAAACAAAAGCAGGAGCAGAAAAAGCTGGGCCACAGAAAGAGCCATAAGAGATGGAATACGATACATGGCAGCCATATACCAGATCAGGAAGATAAAGAGGATAAAGAAAAACCGCTTCATTTTTTCTCCCCCGGCCTGGGAGGCCTCACGGCTTTCAGAATCTCCCGAATCACCTGCTCTTTTGAGATGTCTTCCAGTCTGGCTTCTGTAGTCAGTCGGATCCTATGCCGGATAATATAGGGAAACTGCTCCATGACATCCCCCGGAACCACATAGCTGCGTCCCTCCAGCCAGGCCGCTGCTCTGGACAAACAGACCAGAGCAATGGTGGCCCTGGGGCTTCCTCCTCTCTCCACATTGGAATTTTCCCTGCTGGCCCTCACCAGTCCTACAATATAGCGGAAAACTTCCTCACTAATATAAATTCCGCTCACTTCTCTCTGAATATCTAAAAGCTGTTTTCCATTCATTACCGGAGTAAGTCCTTCCAGACGGTTCTTGTCAGTAATTCCCATGGCCATCGCCAGTTCACTTTCAAAATCCGGATATCCGATGGAAAGTTCCACCATAAAACGGTCCACCTGGGCCTCCGGAAGTTGCTGGGTTCCCGCACTTCCCAGAGGGTTCTGGGTGGCAATGACCAGAAAAGGCGCCGGCACTTCTCTGGTAACCCCTTCCACTGTAACCTTTCTCTCTTCCATAACTTCCAGCAGTGCGGACTGAGTCTTTGGAGAAGTCCGGTTGATCTCATCCGCCAAAAGCAGGTTACAGAAAATACTTCCCTGCTGATAGACAAACTTTTCTTCCTCTCTCCGGTATATAGAAAACCCGGTAAGGTCTGAGGGAAGCACATCCGGGGTAAACTGCACTCTTTTGTAATCCAGAAGCATGGTCCGGGAAAAGACTACTGCCGTCGTGGTCTTTCCCACTCCCGGAATATCCTCCAAAAGTACATGTCCTTTTGCCAGAAAGGCCAGCATGACCTCCCGTATCTCCTCTTCCTTTCCCAGGATCACTTGGTTTACCTGTTCCAATACCTGCCGTATGGTTTTTAAATTTTCTTCCAATCCTTTTCCTCCTGCCCTCAGTCTTTTCCTGCATTTACTTTTATTCTATAAAACAGTATAGCCTCCCATCGAAACCAGGTCTAATACCTGTTGAGAATATCTTAAAATTACAAAAAAGCATAGATGTTCCAGTCTCCATGATAAATAAAGTATACAAAAAAAGGAGCCTCTAAAGAAGTTCCTTTTCGTTTTTCAGTATATACCCCCAGGTTTCTATTCTCTGCTCTCCAGATCTCTCTGAATTCCGTCCAGAAAAGGCACCAGAACATTTCCTTTTCTTTCCAGAAACCATTGGGGTTCCAGTTCCTGATATTTAAAATTTTTGGGGCCTCCCTGCTGTCCCCGCTGCCAGAAGCGGTACATCTGCCGGAAGGTCAGATAATAGATCTCATCTCTGTGAGAAAAATACAGGATCAGAAAAGCCACTCCCTGCTGTCCCTCAAAGTCTTTCATAAAGTCTACCTGGTGCTGGTGGATGTTCTGAAGAGGGAATACATCCACTGCACACTCCTTTGCGTCAAAGCATACCGGTATTCCCTGGACAGCGCCGATATAATCCACGGTGCTTTTCTTTTCAAAGTAGGCCAGAGTAATATGCCGGCTCTTCTGATCGATCTGCACCGGGGTAATAGGGGTAGGCACTTTCTGGATCAGAGCCAGTCCCTTTTCCCGGTACAGTTGACAGGTATGATTGATAAATTCTTCCAGAGTAGATCCTCTCAGTCCTCTGGAATTCCAGGTTCCCATCCAACTGCCTCCTACTCCAGGAATTTGATCCCCGGGAAATATTTCAGCACCGCTTTTCCCAGGATCGCATCCCGTTCCACATATGTATTCTGCCAGAAACGGGAATCCTTGGAATTATTCCTGTTATCTCCCAGCATAAAGTAGCAGTTTTCCGGAACTGTGTAAGGCCCGTAATTTCCTGTAGGCGTCTCCGGAGTAAAGCTGTCGTCCAAAGGAGTCTCGGAACCGTCAATATAAACCTTGCCGTCTGTGATCTCCACCGTTTCGCCAGGAAGTCCGATGATCCTTTTGATAAAAAGCTGGCTTTCATCATCCGGATATCGGAAGATCACAATGTCAAACCTCTGAGGGTCTCCCAGCACATAAGCCAGGCGGTTTCCGAAGATCCGGTCTCCGGTCATAATGGTATTTTCCATAGACGGTGAGGGGATCTTTGCGTTGATGATCAGGAAATTGTTTACTACCAGTACAAAGATCAGCACAAAGATGATCATTTTTATATATTCCCACAGTTCTTTTCCGACGGATTTTTTCATGATTCTGTATCTCCCTTATTATCTCTGTATAACTCTTCAGAAAATCCTTCCCCTCCAAGGACTTTCTGAAATAATTCCGGCGGCCTGGCAGTCACAGTCTTTTCAGACAGACCTTTCAGCGTTCCTTCCTCTTTTGGAAAGCAAAGCTTCCAGGCATGGAGGAGCTGGTTTTTTACGCCATATTTTCTCTCGTATCGTTCATTGCTTCTTTTCTCCCCGTATTTTTTATCTCCGATAACCGGATGGCCGATTGCTGCCAGATGGCTCCGTATCTGATGGGAACGGCCGGTTAAAAGTTCCACCATCAGCAAAGTATCTCCTCCCCTGGATATTTCCAGAGGTTTATACCTGGTCTCAATGGGAAGGCTTCCGGGAATTTCTTTTTCTGATATGATTACCTGGTTTTTCTTTTCATCCTTTTTCAGAAACCCCTTGATATAGGCCGGTTTTTCAATTCTGCCTCTGACCAGGGCCAGATAGTATTTCTCCATAGACCGTTCCCGAAAACACTCCGACAGAGCCTGGAGTCCCCTTACTGTCTTTCCCGCTGCCACCAGACCGCTGGTATTCCGGTCCAGCCGATTGCAGATCCCGGGGCGGAAAGTGTCGCCTCTCTCCTCGCCCCTTTTTTCTTTCTCCTGAAGATAGCCTGCAATATATTCTACCAGAGAAACGTCTTCCCTGGAAGCCTTTTGGGAAAGCATTCCCGCTGGTTTGTTTACAAAAAGCACCTGATCGTCCTCATAAGGGATATCCAGGACTCCATGAACGCCTTCCTCTTTCTCTGATCCCCGGAATTTTTCTATGGTCTCAGCGGCCAGAAACAGCCTGATCTCATCTTTTTCCTTTAAGATCTCATTTCCCTGGGCTTTTTTTCCATTCAGAGTAATATTCTTTTTTCTCATCATCTTATATAGAAAACTCTTGGGAGCCTCTTTGAAATATTTTCCCAGATACTTATCCAGGCGCTGTCCGCTGTCTCCCGGTTTCACTATAATCTGTTCCATAAATCCTCCTAGAGAGAAATTGCGTAAAGCACAGACATAATCTTCTCATTTCTGGTCATATCAGGATCCGCCGGATCTGGGCGGTATTTGATGTCCTTTTCCAGTGCTTCTCTGTGCTCCCACATGGTTTCCAGACGGGCGGTATAGTCCGGCAGCCTCCGAAAGATCTTTACCGTCACATAAAATCCGTTTTGCCGGAGCATAGTCTGTATATGTTTTTCTACAAATGCCGTATCTGTCTTCTCTCTGCTTGTATATCCTACAACATTATTGCCGCAGACTGCCAAAGAATCTACAAATGACTGTTTCTCATAGGCAGAGATCACCAGCTCATAGGCACAGGTAAGGCCATGCCGGTGTTTCTCGATCTCCTGATAATCTTTCTCAGACATAGGCTTCTGCAAAAACATCATGATCATGTCTACCGCAAATTTACAGGCTGGAAGACAGGCGACTACGGCAACTACTGTGAAAACCGTATTTCTGGTCCGGTTGATATACAGTCCTGTAAAAAACACCAGAAGAGGGGCAATAAAAGCCAGGACTGTATACAGAACCCTTTTTTTCTGTTGTGTCTTGATATATCCGAAGTCTCCCTTCCGGATCTTTTTCTTTGTCGTCTTACTCATGAATCTGACTTTCCTTCCATAAATTTCAGTATCAGCCCGTGAGGAAGGATCTTGCAGCCTGCCTCCAGGATCTTTATAGAGATTCCCGGAACAGACAATTCCTTTCCCCTTGCCCCGTCCCTTAAAGCTTTTCTCACTACCCCTTGGGGCCTGGCAATAAAGGGCTTCTTATAAGCGGGCATCCGGCTTTTTCCTCCCATTTTTTCCAGAAAAGGAGTATCTACCGGGCCAGGGCATACTGCAGTGACCTGGATCCCCCGATTCTTCAACTCCCGGTTCAAAGCCCTGGAAAAACTGACCACATAGGCTTTTGAAGCCGCATATACTCCGAATCCCGGCTGAGGGACAAAAGCTGCGGCACTGGCCAGCATAAAGATCCGTGCTCTCTCCCGACAGTAAGGCAGGCAGAGACTGGTGATCCCGGTAAGGGCGGTGCAGTTCAGCTCCGTCATGGAAACAACATCCTGATGTGAGGTACCGGCAAATTCTTTTTGTACTCCCATTCCCGCAGCATTTACCAGGAACAGGATTTCCGGTTTTTCTTTCTCTAACAGATCCTTCAGTTTTTCCCGTTCCTCCTCCCTGGAAATATCCAGAGACAGAGGACGTATGGAAACCTCCTGTACTTCTTCTTTTAATTTTTCCAGTTTTTCTGCGCTTCTGGCAATCACCCAGATTTCATCCAGCCAGGAGTATTTTCCGGCGATCTGCCGGACAAACTCTCTTCCTATGCCAGAGGAAGCTCCTGTGACAACCGCTGTTTTCATCATATCACAACCTTACCCTTTTGTCTTTCTTCGATGTACATTCCGGATAGTCTTTTTCTTTCCGGATTTTCCGGCTCTTTCTCTTCCCGAAGGGTTCTGTCCCCTTTTTCCCTGAATCTTTTCCCCGGTTTTCCCGGGCTTTTCCCCTTTTCGGGGCCGGATCAGACATTTTCCGCCAAATCCTATAAGATCTGTCCTCTCCGCTTTTTCCAGAGCTTCCCGAACCAGTTCATAATTTTCCGGCTTCCGGTACTGGAGAAGGGCTCTCTGCATAGCCTTTTCTCTGGGATCTTTTGGCACATAGACCTTTTCCCCGGTCCGGGGATCGATACCGGTATAGTACATGCAGGTGGACATGGTAGAGGGCGTGGGATAAAAATCCTGGACCTGCTCCGGCATAAAACCCATATCTCTTACATACTCTGCCAGCTTTACCGCTTCCTTCATGGTGCAGCCCGGATGGGAAGACATCAGATAAGGCACTGCATACTGTTTCATTCCATATTTTTCATTTATCTTATAAAATCTCTGGATAAATTTTTCATAGACCTGATGCTCCGGTTTTCCCATATAGTACAGGACCCGGTCGGAGACATGCTCCGGAGCTACCCGAAGCTGGCCGCTGATATGATAGCGTACCAGTTCCTCCAGGAATTCCGGGGAAGGATCTTCATTTACATAGTCAAACCGGATCCCGGAACGGATAAACACTTTCTTTACTCCGGGCAGCTTCCGCAGCTTCCGGAGTAGTTCCAGATAATCTTTATGATCTGCTTCCAGATTTTTGCAGGGTTTTGGGAAAAGGCACTGCCGGTTGGTACAGATTCCCTTTGTTATCTGCTTTTTGCAGGAGGGATGGCGGAAATCTGCTGTAGGCCCTCCCACGTCATGGATATATCCTTTGAAATCCGGCTCCTTTGTAAACTTTTCCGCTTCCTCCAATATAGACTTCTGGCTCCTGGTCTGAACGATCCTGCCCTGGTGAAAAGCCAGTGCACAGAAGTTGCAGCCGCCGAAACACCCCCGGTTGCTGGTAAGGCTGAAACGTATCTCCTCAATCGCCGGAATCTTTCCAACCTTCTCATACATGGGATGATAATATCCTGCATAAGGCAGCCCGTAAACCTCATCCATCTCTTTCTGATTTAAGGGCATAGAAGGAGGATTCTGTACAATATACCCTTTTCCTCCATAACTTTCTATTAATATCTTTCCCGTAAAAGGATCGGTATTTTCATATTGTATCCGGAAACTCTCGGCATAGGCCTTTTTCTCTGTGGAAACTTCCTCATAGGAAGGCAGCCGGATCCCCTTTTGGGGAGGTTCTTTGGTTCGGTATACGGTTCCGGGAATATTGGTAATATGTTCCACCGGGATCCCCATATCCAGAGTTTCAGCAATTTTCAGGATACTCCTCTCTCCCATGCCATAGGAGATCAGATCCGCTCCGGAATCCAGAAGGACCGAATGCTTCATAGTATCTGCCCAGTAGTCATAATGGGCCAGTCTTCTGAGAGAAGCCTCGATCCCGCCCAGGATAATGGGAACGTCTTTATAGGTCTGCCGGATCAGGTTGCTGTAGACCGTCACAGCCCGGTCCGGCCTGAGTCCCATTTTTCCTCCCGGGGAATAAGCGTCGGTTTTCCGGTGCTTTCTGGAAACTGTATAATGGTTTACCATAGAGTCCATATTCCCTGCTGATACCAGAAAAGCCAGTCTTGGCTCTCCGAAAACAGCAATGCTCTCTTTTTTCTTCCAGTCCGGCTGAGGAATCATCCCTACGGAATAGCCTCTGCTCTCTAACAATCTTGTGATGATAGCCGCTCCAAAGGAAGGATGATCCACATAGGCATCTCCGGAAATATATACAAAATCCGGCTGAAAGATCCCTCTCTTTTCCATCTCTTCCCGTGTCACCGGCAAAAATTCTTTACTCATAGGCACTCCCTGAGAACTTCGTAATAATCCTGGATATACCAGTCTGCCAGTTCCCGCTTTTCTTTCTCCTGCTTTTTGCTGAAGGCATCCTCCACAGCGCAGACCTTCATGCCCGCCCGTTTTCCTGCCAGGATCCCCATAGGCACATCCTCAAACACCAGACAGTCTGCTGGAGAAATTTCCAGTCCCCTGGCAGTCTCCAGATAAACATCCGGTGCCGGTTTTCCTGCAGGCACCTGACAGCAAGTGGTGATACAGCTAAAATATTCTTCTATATGATGGGCTTTCAAAACCTTCCGGATCAGTTCCCGGCTGTTGCTGGAGCTGATCCCGATCTGAAAGTCTCTTTTTTTCAATGCTTCCAGGAACTCCCCTGCTCCTGGCTTAAGAGGAACCTGATGACAATATTTATCCTCTGCCATCAGGATCCAGGTGTCTTTGATCTCCTCTATAGAATCTGTAAGATGAAACCGTTCTTTAAAGAAACCGGCGGTCTCCGTAAATCCCATGCCTTCCAGCTGATTCTGGAAAGCCTGAATATCTTCGGGAATCACCACTCCCTTTTGAGAAAGGAACTGGATGTCGATCTCCTTCCACATCCACATAGAGTCCACCAGTGTCCCGTCTAAATCAAATATCACTGCTTTTCTGTTTTCCAGCATGTTCTTTTAACCTCTTAATTTCTTCCTGAGTCAGAGGCCTGTATGCTCCCGGTTCAAGATTTTCATCCAACTCCAGCGTACCCATAGACAGCCGTTTTAAATACAGCACCTCGTTATCCACCGCCTGAAACATTCTCTTTATCTGATGAAATTTTCCCTCCCGGATCGTAAGACAGAGACTTGTCCTCTCCGGAGCCATCCGGGAAATTTTCCCAGGCAGAGTTAATTTTTCTTCTCCTATATCCACTCCCGTCTCCAGCAATTTCACATGTTCCGTGGACACCGGTTCCTTCACTTTCACAAAATACGTCTTATCCACATGTTTTCTGGGAGACAGCAGCTCATGTGCCAAAGCCCCGTCATTGGTGATCAGAAGGAGTCCTTCCGTATCCTTGTCCAGCCGGCCTACAGGAAAGAGGTCTTTCCGCCTTTTTTCTGTGATCAAATCCACCACTGTTTTCTCCCTTTTATCTTCTGTGGCAGAGACCACCCCCGCCGGCTTGTTCAGCATATAATACTCCAGTTCCGCATAAGAAACCTGCTGTCCCTTTGCAGTTACCTGATCTTTCCCTGTATCGATCTTATACTCCGGATTTTTCACAGTCATGCCATTTACCTGAATAGATCCTTTTTTGATTTCCTTTTTTACTTCACTTCTGGTTCCCAGACCCATATCTGCCAGGAATTTGTCCAATCTGATCTTTCCCATTACATCAGCCTCCAGCCCGGATAATATTTATTTTTCAGGATTCCCCCGTTTAATTTGCCCCAGCCCAGGGCAAAACCGTCCACACATACCAGCTGCCATCCCTTTTTCCGGGCTGTGGGAAGATCCGCTGTATCAAGAGTCTCTCCCTTTAAATATTTCAGCGTCCGGATATCTTTTGAGGAAAGGTTCATACAAGAATCAAAAGTCTCCGGAGAAAGAGCCATGGCAAAAGCCTGGCTGGGCTCAAACCGATTCTTTTTCACATCTCCCAGATACAGCCCTGTGCGGAGGTAACGGAGTCTTGGCATCTTTTCTCCTCCCGGCAGAAAATAGACTCTTTCTCCTTCTGTTTTAAAGGATCCCCCGGAGAAGTCCAGGGACACTGTTTTCAGAAACTCCTGGACCGGCAGAGGCAGAGAAACACTCTTTTCCCTTGCGGTCTTTTCCTCTGGCGCCTCTCCCTTTTTTCTCAGAAGAGCGACAAAATGTCCTTCCCCCGAAATCTTATGGGGAAAAAGGCGGATACACTTCTTAAGCTGGCTGTTGATCTCCTCCGTTTCTCCCTCTAAAGGAAATCCCATTGAAAAATCTTTATAAGGCACAGGCTCTGCAGTCTCCATATCCGGCCGTTCCTTTAAGAGAAAAGCGATCACCTCTTCATTCTCTTTCTTTGAAAAAGTACAGGTAGAATAGAGAAGCATACCTCCCGGCCGGAGCATATCCGCCCCCTGGAGAATCAGCTTTTTCTGGATCTGTGCATAATAGGCCGGGGGTTTTTCTTCCCAATAACGGGCCATCTGAGGCTCTTTGTGGAACATGCCTTCTCCTGAACAGGGAGCATCAATCAATATCTTATGAAAGTATTCGGAAAAGTTTTCCCTCAACCTTTCCGGATCTTCACTGGTTACATAATAGTTAGGCAGTCCCGTCAGTTCCAGATTTTTCAAAAGGGCTTTTGCCCGGCTGTTACTGATATCATTTGCCACCAGAAACCCTTTTCCACAAAGCCGTGATCCCAGCTCTGTGGCCTTTCCTCCAGGGGCTGCACACAAGTCCAGGACCCTCTCTCCCGGCTTTACCGGAAGGCGGCTGGCCGGAGTCATGGCGCTGGGTTCCTGTATGTAATATAGGCCGGCATAATAATAGGGGTGCCGGGAAGGGCCAAAGCCCTTCTCCTCCCCCTCTTTCTTGTCTGCATAATATCCGTTTTCCGTCCATGGAACCGACCGGCATCCGAAAGGATCTATAGCCTCCCATTTTTCCCTGGTCAGTTTTCGGGAATTGATCCGCAGTCCCTGGCGCACCGGGCGTTCATAGGTGGCCAGATAAGCCGGATACGCCTCTCCCAGGAGTTCTTTCATCTCATCTGTAAATGCTTTTGGTAATTCTATCATCTTTGCCAGCTTCCCTCAATTCCTTTAAAATTCAGTGCCTGAGCCTGATACCCTTCTGCAATGATATCCAGCTCTCTATGGAACCGCTCAAGCTGCTTCAGGTCTTTTCTCTTATAAATTCTGTAAAACTCATCCTGGATTTTTGCCACTTCCCGCTTATTGGAGTAGTGGTACAGATTCTCAATATTATTCAGAATATCCGCCACCAGGTTGGACTGATGGAGCATAGAATTCTGGGCATCCATAACCTCGTTTCTCACAGAAGACATTTCCGTATCCAGCTGGATAATAGAATTGGCCGCATTGGTCAGCCGTTCCGCCAGATGAGGCGGCATATTTCCCTTATACTTATACTGAAGGGAGTGTTCAATAGTAGCCCAGAAATTCATGGCCAGAGTCCGGATCTGAATTTCCGCCCGGATCTCTTTCTTTCCTTCCAGGGTTTCTGTGGAATAACCGATGATCATATGATAGCTCCGGTATCCGCTCTCCTTCATATGGGTTACATAGTCCTTGATCTCCAGAACCTGCATATCGCTGCGGTTCCTGATAAGATCTGCCACCTTCTCAATATCCTCGTAAAACTGGCAGATGATCCGTACTCCGGCAATGTCCTCCACCTTTTCTTCCAGTTCCTCCCAGGATATGTTCTTTCTCTGCATTTTTTCCAGTATGCTGTTAATGGATTTTACCCTTCCTGTTACCTCTTCAATAGGGGAATAAAGGTCTTTCTCCTGGTGCTCCTTTTTCAGATGATTAAACTTCATGACCAGTTCTTTCACCGCAAGTTCATAGGGGATCAGTAATTCACGCCACAAACGTATTTCCATAACACATTACTCCTTAACTATATCTTAAAAGTATAGCATATTTTTCTCTTTTTTAATAGGAGAAAATTTTCTGCTTTTCCTGTAAGAACTGCAGCACCGGATATGGGTTCAGGGCGTACTCCGGATTTTCTTTTGTTTCCACATAAATCCCCAGGTGGAGATGGGGGGCAAACATTCCTGTAGTTCCCTCAGGTCCGTAACCGCTGTCTCCTAAAAATCCCAGCAGTTCCCCGGCTTTCACCGGATCTCCTTTCTGAAAATCCCGTCCGTAGGAAGAAAGATGGGCATAATAAAAATATCCTCCTCCATGACTTCTCACACCGATCCGCCAACCGCCCAGGGGCAGCCATCCCACCTGTTCTACCCATCCGTCTGTAATACTGACTACAGGATAATAACCGGTGAGATTCTGGCTTCCAAAAATATCGCAGCCTTCGTGGAACCGTTCTCCGCCGTAGCTTCTCTTGTCATGCCAGCCGTCTTCAAAAGAAAATGTCTCCGCCCCTTCCCGGGGGAAGGCCAGAGGAAAGTATTCCAGGTCCTCCCAGAAATCTATGTAGAGCAGAGCATCTTCTCTGCTGATACCTGCCTCCTGAAAGCTCTCCCGGGGAATTCCCGCCTCCTGCAGCACGTCCAGGGAAGTCCTTTCCCTCAGATCTCCCAGAAGCTGGGCATCGGCAAAAAGAAACAGCCACAAAAGAAGTATCCATTTCCGCACAAAAACACCTCCGTCCGCCAAGGGGATACCTGGTGAATGCAAGTTCTTACCAGTGTATCATTTTATGCACAGACAGAGGTATTTATGACATTATTCTTTCATATTTTTCAAAACTTCTGTAAGGTATTCCCATACTCTCTGGACAGAAGAGATCGAAAGCTGTTCTTCTGTAGTATGGATATCCTTCATATCCGGTCCCAGAGATACACAGTCCAGTCCCGGAATCTTCTCATAGAAAAGACCGCATTCCAGCCCTGCATGGATGACCTTTACCTCCGGTCTGGTATGGAAAAGTTTTTCATAAATATCTACCATATAGGGGCGGAGCTTGGAGTCCTGCTTATACTCCCAGGAAGGATAGTCTCCCTCTGCTTTGTACTCCCCACCTAAGAACTCCGTCAGATAAGCGATCTTATCAGCCAGAGCTTTCTTCTCTGTAGCTACGGAACTGCGGACACTTGCGGAGCACTGGAAACTCTCAGGGGTCAGTCTGGCAATACCCAGATTGCAGGAAGTCTCTACCAGTCCTTCCATGTAACCGCACATTTTCTGTATTCCATTAGGGTAATGGAGGAGGAAGAAAAGGACTTTTTCCAGGCTTACCGGATGGAGCACCGGTTCCGGTCCATCTCCCCTGGCTTCTACCGTCACTGTGATTCCCTCATCACTGCCTGTATATTCCTTTCTGAGATTTTCCGTAAATTCTCCGGCAAACTTCCGGAGTTCTTCCCCGGTATCACTGTCTGCCAGGATCAATGCCCGGGCCATTCTTGGGATGGCATTATCTTTCTGACCGCCCTCCAGCTCCGCCAGAAGATACTGTCCCTTTTCTCTGGCCTCAAAAAGAAAACGGCCCAGAAGCAAAGTTGCATTCGCCCTGTTTTTATCAATCTCAGATCCGGAGTGACCTCCAAGAAGGCCGGATACGGTAATCTCATATTTCATTCCGGCGGCTTCCTGATATTTTAACGGAATCCTGGTCTGAGCAGTCAGCCCTCCGGCACAGCCTACCCACAGATATCCCTCTTCCTCAGAATCCAGATTGATCAGATATCTTCCCTTCAGCGGTGCAGTGTCCAAAACAGCAGCACCCAAAAGTCCAATCTCCTCATCTACTGTGATCAGCACCTCCAGGGCGGGATGACAGAGACTGTCATCTTCCAGGATTGCCAGGGCATAAGCCACTGCGATGCCGTCATCCCCTCCCAGGGTGGTATCTTTCGCAGAAATATAATCGCCTTCCACCATCAGTTCCAGAGGATCCTTAGTAAAATCATGGCTGCTTTCCAACGTCTTCTCGCATACCATATCCATATGTCCCTGAAGGATCACACATGGCGCCTTCTCATAACCTTTTGAAGCTTCTTTAAAGATGATCACATTATTGCTCTCGTCCTGTATATATTTCAGATCATGGGCTCTGGCAAATTCCACCAGATAATCACTGATCTGTTTTGTATTTCCTGAGCCGTGGGGAATTTTTGTAATCTCCTCAAAATAATAAAATACCCGCTCCGGCTGTAAGTTTTTTAAAACAGACATATTTTTCCCTCCTGTTTCTTTCTGAATTTACTCTCTTATTCTTACACATTCCTTTGGAATTGGCAAGCCTCCATTTCCCTGTCATGAAAAAGTCAGCGGTTCATATATTTTAAGTAAAGATCCGAAGGACATTCTTTATGAAAAAGTTGTTATACTATCTGTCCTTTACCTGTTTTCTTCTTTTTCTACTTCTTTTTCCAAAAAACGCAGCAGAATACGCTAAAACCGGTCTTATGCTCTGGTTCAACACACTTCTGCCTTCCATGCTTCCTTTCATGATCCTCTCAGGACTTCTTATAAAAACCGGGTTTCTGGAAAAGCTCCTGTCTTTTACCTGTCGATTCTGGAAATCGGTCTTCGGACTTACTCCCATGGGAGGCTACGGTCTTCTCATGGGAATTTTCTGCGGCTATCCCATGGGTGCCAAAACTGCAGCAGATCTGTATAGAAATCACTGTATTTCCCGACAGGAAGCCTGTTATCTCCTGACCTTTTCCAATCATCCCGGTCCTGCTTTCCTTTCCTCCTATCTGTGCGGGGAACTTCTCCACCAGGAAGAACTGGCTCTGCCTGCCTATGGGATTCTTTATCTTTCCAGTTTCCTGACCTCCCTGATCTTCCGGCCTTTTTATTCTTTTTCAAAAGAGCCCGACAGACATCAAAAAAGAAAAGAGGCATCCTCCGTCTTCTCCTGGGGAGAAGCTCTGGACACCTCTATTATGGGCAGTTTTCTCTCGATCACCAAGCTTGGAGGATATATCATTCTCTTTTCCCTTTTTCAGGGAATCCTGAACCTTCTGCCTCATCTTTCTCCTAATCTGAAATGCATTCTCCTGGGGATTACAGAGATTACCACAGGAACAGCCGCTATTGCACAGCAAAACTGGGCACTTTCTCTTACCTTTCCTCTACTATTGGCCTTTACTGCTTTTGGCGGGCTGTGCATTGCCTTCCAGACAAAATCCATGCTTGGTGAAACAGACCTTTCCCTGACTCCTTATCTGAAAGGAAAGCTCTGCACTTTCTTTATCACACTGACTCTCGGAATCTTATTCGTCAAAATCGTCAAAGTCATCATCTAAATCATCGTACTCATCATCATATTCATCATCCTCGTACTCCGCCGGTTCCTCTTCCTTGTAATCCTCCTTGGCAGGTTCCTGAACAGAAGCAGCTGTCTGGGAAGCAGAAGCACCCTGAAGCTGAGGTGCCAGCTCGGCACGGTTCTGACGGATCACATCCAGAGAAGCCTGAAGAGCCTGGACAAATTCATTGTATTTGCCAGCAGCATCCTCCAGCATGCTGGAAGCGATCTGCCCCATATTTCCCATAAGCTCATCCGTATAGGATACTGCGCTTAAACGGAGCGCATTGGCATCGTTGGTAGCAGCATCAATGATCGCCTGAGCCTGCTGGTTGGCACTGTTTATCGTCTCATTTGCCTGGGCATATGCCTGCTGCATAACTTCTGATTCCTTTACCATCTGCTGGACCTGCTTCTTGGTGTCCTCGATAATATTGTCAGCTTTAGACTGGGCATCTGCCAGGATCGCATCCTTATTGCTGATGATCTTCTGATAACGCTTGATCTCGTCAGGAGTTTTCAGGCGCAGTTCTCTCAAAAGCTCTTCGATTTCTTCTTTATTCACAATGATCTTAGTGGTTGATAAGGGCTGATATTTACAGCTCTCTACATACTCTTCGATTTCCTCAATGATTTGTTCAATTCTGCTGCTCATTTCTCATTTCTCCTTACTGTATTTTCTTCCTGACCGCAAAAGAATCCTTCTGTCTCCTCTCATCTGGCAGGATTCTGCCGGTATTTCTCTTCCACTTTGTGCATCACATATTCCGGTACAAACTTTGAAATATCCGCTCCGAAGTAAGCGGCTTCCTTTACTGTTGTAGAACTGAGATACGCATATTCCAGACTGGTGGTCAAAAACATGGTATCCACATCCCGAGCCAGCACCCTATTGGTCTGAGCCATCTGAAGTTCATACTCAAAATCTGTAATAGCACGCAATCCCCGGATAATCACCTTTGCGTTACAGCTTCTTGCAAAATTTACGGATAACCCGCTGAAAGATGTAACCGTCACATTGGGTACATCTTTTGTTATATTCTCTAATATATTAACACGTTCCTCCACAGAAAACAACGGACTTTTTGCAGAATTATTCAAAACTCCCACGATTACCTCATCAAAAAGAGCTGCGGCTCTGCGGATAATATCTAAATGACCATACGTAGCCGGGTCAAAACTGCCCGGATAGATTGCTCTTGCCATATTCTTATGCCTTTCTGACAAATACATGCATATTTGTCTTATATCTTTTTTCCCGCACAGAAATAAATCCATAATTTTCCAGATAGGAAAAATCTGTATCCAGAGAAGCTTCCACAATGATCAGCGTATCTTTGTTCACATAAGAAGCATCCTTTAAAACAGCCAGTACCTGTTCTTCAAGTCCCTGCCGATAGGGAGGATCCATAAAAATACAGTCAAAAGGTTCCTCTTCTTCTAAAAGGCGAAGAGCCGTCAGTGCTTCCCGGTCATAAATCCTAGCCCGTTCTGTCAGTCTGGTAAATTTCAGATTTTCTTCTATGATCTTTACTGCTTTTCTGTTTTTCTCGACAAAGGCGCAAAAATCAGCCCCCCTGCTCAAAGCTTCAATCCCGATCCCTCCGCTTCCAGAAAAAATATCCAGGAAACGGCACCCGCACATATAAGGCTGGAGAATATTAAAAAGGGTCTCCTTGATCCTGTCTGTGGTGGGCCTTGTTTCCATACCCGGGATTGTCTTCAGGGGCATACTTTTTGCGCTGCCTGCAATTACTCTCATATATTTTCGTCCTTTTTATCGGGAATTCAAACGGTAGTCCAGATCTCCATGTTCCAGACCCAGGATCAAAGATTCTGCTGTTGCGATATTGGTTGCAATGGGAATGTTGTACTGATCACAACATCTGGATATCTGATACACATCCGGCTCTTTAGGATCGATCATAGCCGGATTGTAGAAAAAGATAACCATATCGATATCTCCCCGCTCGATCATCTCCGTAAACTGTTTATCTCCTCCCATACTGCCGGGAAGGAATTTATGGACATGAAGATTGGTAGCTTCCTCAATTCTTCTCCCTGTGGTTCCTGTGGCATATATTTCATGCTTTGAAAGAATATTTTTGTAAGCAATACAAAAATCTTCGATCAAAGCTTTTTTACTGTTATGTGCTATAATACCTATGTTCATCTGCATCATCCTTATTATTTTTTGTCAAAATTCATTATAGCAAAAACGCTAACTTTTTTCAATTATCATTTATAATTTTATACACTTTTTACAAATCAATGAAAATCTCTCACAAAATACTCTGTATGAAAATTCCGAATCCCTTTTTTCTTTCCCTGTGTCCGGTTTTTTATTGTAATATAATTCTCAGAATTTGTCAAAACATGAAAGAACTTCTAGTGTATTTATTCTTGAAATTCATATAATACCAATGTAACAAAAAACAACTTTCAAAGGAGGAACTAAAAATGTCTAACAGTAATTCTTCTAACAAAGCAGCAGTGCCAGAGGCAAAAAGTGCATTAAACCGTTTTAAATATGAGGTAGCCAACGAACTGGGAGTACCCCTTACAGACGGTTATAACGGAAACCTGACTTCCAAACAGAACGGTTCTGTAGGCGGCTATATGGTGAAGAAGATGATCGAGGCTCAGGAAAGACAGATGTCCAGCGGCGGAAGCATGCAGCAGTACTAATCCCGACAAACCAGATACCCTTGTCTGTTTAAAATCATCACCATTCATTAGGTCTATTTTCTAAACACAGGATACAGACTTAATGATCGGATAGGGAAGAGTCCTTCCCTATCCGCTGCGATACCGGAAGCAGCGATATCGAACAAAAATCAGGGCAGAGATATTTATACAAAATATCCTCTGCCCTGTAATTTTTTTAGGCATAAGGCAAGGGGAAATGCAAAGATTTCATTTCCCGCTGCCCGCATAAGAGCCGGTCGCCGAAAAATATTCCGGTCTGTGGGTAACAGCAGACAGATCTGAACCGGCATCTAGTGCATGTGTAACATTTATATTGGAATTATAAAAAACTTTACTTATAACTCTACTTTTCTTCCGCCTTCTACGAACTCGCCGTTCACCACATAGTAAGCAGCATGTTCTTCAGGTTTCACATAAATCTGGATATCTTTGATATCGCTTTCTTTTTTACCAGTCTCAGCCATCCATGCTTTTTTCACGTTAGCTCTTACATCATCTAAACTATACTCTGATCCTGCGAACTGAACGAATACAGATTCTTTTGTCTCTTTCTTCTCTGTCGTTTTTTTAGCAGTAGTTTTCTTTACAGTAGTTGTCTCTTTCTTTGCTGGTGTTGCTTTTTTTGCTGGCGCTTTCTTGGCAGCAGCAGTTTCTGTTTTAGATTCTTCTGTCTTCACCGGAGTTGTCTTCACGGCAGCTTTTGTTGTTGTCTCAGCTGTCTTTGCTGTTGTCTTTCTTACTGACATAAAATTCTCCTCCTTTATACTTCCAACTCTAAATGTCCCGTTTATCATATACCTTTTTTTTTTAATTTTCAAGTTTTTCCCGGAAGTTTCTGTTTTTTTACAGAAACATAACAGTTTCTGCTCACAGGCCGGGAGAATCCATTCTGTCTTTTGCATAAGCCAGAAGCCGGTCCTTCAAACGGCCGTTCTGTTCCAGTTCCAGCTTAGGATCCAGCAGCAGGATTGCCCCTGCCGCTTCGCTGGCCCTCTTCAGGATATCTGCATCCTGGAAGATGTCTCCCAGACGGAATTCCAGCATGCCGCTCTGGCGGATCCCCAACAGATCACCCGGTCCCCGAAGCCGCAGATCCTCCCCTGCGATATAAAATCCGTCGTTGGACTTTACCAGGATCTCCAGTCTTTTTCTGGTCTCATCATCATCGCCCCCATAGACAAAAATACAATAGGACTGGTGAACACCTCTTCCCACCCTTCCTCTCAGCTGGTGAAGCTGGGCCAGGCCGAAACGTTCTGCATTTTCTACCATCATCACCGTAGCATTTGGCACATTGACCCCTACCTCAATAACCGTAGTAGATACCAGCACCTGTATCTCATTTTTTGCATAAGCCTCCATGATCTCATTTTTCTCGGCAGCCTTCATACGGCCATGAAGATACGCCACCTTGATCTCGGGAGACAGAGTCTGGGAAAGCATCCGGCTGTAGTCCAGCACATTCTCCGCCTCCAGCCCTTCGCTTTCTTCCACCATAGGACAGATCACATAGACCTGGCGGCCCTGAAGGACCTGATTTTCAATAAACTTATAGGCTTTCGGCCGGTAAGAGGTATCCACCACACAATTTTTTATAGGAAGCCGTTTGGCCGGAAGCTCGTCCATAACAGAAATATCCAGATCACCATAAAGAATAATCCCCAGAGTTCTGGGAATAGGGGTAGCGCTCATAACCAGCACATGGGGGCCCCCTCCCTTTCTGGACAGATCTTCTCTCTGGTTCACGCCAAACCGGTGCTGTTCATCCGTGATCACAAGGGCCAGATCCTGGTAAAGAACTTTTTCCTGGATCAGGGCATGGGTGCCGATAATCAGTTTTGCCTCTCCCTCCTGGATCTGCCTGTAGATTTCTTTTTTCTCTTTTCCCTTGGTAGATCCGGTAAGGAGTACTACCTGATAAGAAAGTCCCTGCTCTTTGAGAAGCTGGCACATTCCCTCATAGTGCTGTTTGGCCAGTACCTCTGTAGGCGCCATAAGAGCCGCCTGGCATCCGTTGGCTGCCGCCAGGATCATAGCCAGAAAAGCAATGATCGTCTTTCCGCTCCCCACATCTCCCTGGACCAGACGGGACATCAGATGTTCCCCTGTCATATTGGTCTCGATATCGTTCCAAACCCGTTTTTGGGCATTAGTCAGGGCATAGGGAAGATTCTCTATAATCTTTTCCGTCTCCCATACCGGCTTCAGATGAAAGGTATTTTCTCTATTCTGGTTCTTCTCTTTCATCATACGGACAGAAAGAATAAAGAGAAAAAACTCATCGAAAACCAGACGTTTTCTTCCCAATATCATATCCTTTCGATTTTTCGGAAAATGGATATGAGTCAGGGCATAATTATATTCTGCCAGCTGATAATGGATCCGGTATTCTTCCGGCAGATATTCCTGGGTCATTTCCCGCTCTTCCAGTATCTGCTTCATAGTCTTTGCCATAAACTTGTTAGTAAGTCCTTGGGTCAGGCTGTAAATAGGATAAAGGATATGAAGTCTCTCTTCATACTGTTCCCGGGTAAATATCTCCGGATGTTCCATGGTCCGTCTTCCTCTTTTCTCCATTACAATGCCTCGAAAAATATACAGTCCTCCCGGACGCAGGGTGTTTCTCAGGAAAGGCATATTGTACCAGGTAAACCAGAGAATCTGTTCTCCTTGTCTGGCACTGGCAGTGATCACTGTAAGTTTTCCTGTGTTCTTTACGCCCACTTTTCCCGAAAGCCTTACGAAAACCGCAGCCTTCTTTCCGGGAAGCGCATGGGAAATCTCCACAGGTTCCTGATATTCATCATAGTCTCTGGGATAATACCGGAGAAAATCTCCCACTGTAAAGATCCCAAGCTTTCCCAGAAGTTTCTCGGTCTTTTCCCCAATGCCTTTAATAGTCCGTATGCTGTCCTGTTCTCTCATTCTCTCACTCTCCCCTGCCCTTTTGTCTGCCTTTCCCGGCTATTCCGGAAATGTAATGGTAAAAAGAGGCTGGAAAGATTCTATGGCATCCTGCCACAAAGTCCTTCCAGCACTCTTAAATTCTATTCTTTTGATTCTTCTATTCTACAGAGATCACGTAATAGTAGATAGGCTGTCCTCCATAATTGATCTCAATATCGTAGTCTGGATACAGTTCTTCCAGACGGGAGGAAACTTCCTCCGCATCTGCCTCTTCCACTTCAGCCCCATAGTAAATACTGATCAGCTCGCTGTCTTCGTCTGTCATCTTGCCGGCCATCTCCACAGCAACATCCTGGATATCCTGCCCTACGGCAAGAATTCCTTTGTCACCGATTCCCATGATATCTCCCTGATGGATATCCTGGTCATCAATCCTGGTATCCCGCACTGCATAAGTCACCTGCCCGGTCTTCACATTTCCGATAGCTTCCATCATCTCTGCGGTATTTTCCTCTACGGTCTTTTCCGGCACATAAGAGATCATCGCTGAGATTCCCTGAGGAATGGTCTTTGCAGGAATTACCACTATATTTTTATCTTCTGTCAGATCTCTGGCTTGATTGGCCGCCAGAATAATATTCTTATTATTGGGGAAGATGAAAATATTCTTGGCATTTACCTGGGCAATAGCGTCCAGCATGTCCTCTGTGCTGGGATTCATAGTCTGTCCTCCCTGGATCAGATAGTCTGCACCCAGTTCCTTAAAGATCTCGCCCATGCCCTCTCCTGCAGATACAGAAATAAAACCTACTTCCTTCTCCGGCTTGGAAATCTTCTGGGCAGCCTGTTGTGCCGCCATTTTTTCTGCTTCTTTGATCACCTTTTCGTGGTGCTCCAGCCGCATATTATCAATCTTCATATTGGAAAGCTGTCCATATGTCAGTGCCTTCTGAATAGCTTCTCCCGGATCATTGGTGTGTACATGCACTTTTACAATGTCATCATCCGCCACCACAACCAGAGAATCACCGATAGACATCAGGTAGTCCTTAAACCCTTCCTCGTCTTTCTCTGTGAATTCCTTTTCCAGCATAATGATAAATTCTGTGCAGTATCCGAATTTAATATTGCTCTCTTCTGCAGATACCGGTTTTGTCCCCATAACCTTTGCAGCAGGTTTTTCAAAGTTCAGATCGATCTCCTTGCCCAGATAGCCGTCGAAAGCACCTTTCAGCACTTCTACGAGGCCCTGTCCGCCGGAATCCACTACGCCTGCTTCTTTCAGCACAGGCAGCATCTCCGGAGTCCTGGCAAGGACTTTCTCCGCCTCTGCGATCACATCTGTAAAAAAGGCCTCCAGGGTTTCGCTGTCCTCTGCGATCTCCGCCGCCTTATCGGATACTCCCTTGGCAACGGTAAGGATGGTTCCCTCTTTTGGCTTCATAACCGCCTTATAAGCAGTTTCCACTGCCCGCTCAAATGCCCTGGCAAAAATAGGAGCATCAATCTCCTCATACTTCTCAATAACCTTTGTAAATCCTCTTAAAAGCTGTGACAGGATAACTCCGGAGTTTCCTCTTGCGCCTCTTAATGATCCGGAAGATATAGCCTTTGCCAGACTCTTCATATCCGGTTCTGACAAAGCATTCACCTCAGAAGCCGCAGACATAATGGTCAAAGTCATATTGGTTCCAGTATCACCATCGGGAACCGGAAAAACATTCAGCTCATTAATCCACTCTTTTTTTGCTTCCAGATTCTTGGCTCCTGAAAGAAACATCCGTCCAAGGATCTTTGCATCAACGGTATTGGTATTCACAACAAGTTTCCTCCTTATTAATCAATTACTCTCACGCCTTCTACAAGGATGTTGATTTTCTCTATAGTAAGACCGGTAAATTCTTCTACCTTATATTTCACATTGCTTATCAGATTATCGGACACCGCAGAAATGCTCACCCCGTAGGCGACGATCACATGAAATTCCAAAGTGATCTTATTATCTGCTATGGTCACATTGATCCCGTGTTTCAGACTGTCCTTCTTCAGAAGTTTCACAAGCCCGTCCTTCATACTTACTGCGGCCATACCTACTATCCCAAAACATTCAACCGCTACGCTTCCCGCATAAGTGGCAATGACATCTGTATCAATCGTAATCTTTCCTAATCCTGTATCAACAAATCCATTCATGCCGGACACCTCCATAATTTTATATAAGCTATTCTAACATATCTTTTCCTAAAACGAAATAATAATTTATTTTTTTTAGAATTTTACTTGCAAATTAATATCTAATCTGCTAAAATAGCTATTGTTGTGAGTTTGTTTATACGGACTTAGTATATATTAGGGAGGTGCTACCATGGCAAGATGTGCTATTTGTGACAAAGGCGCTCATTTTGGAAATAATGTCAGCCATTCTCATAGAAGAACAAACAAAATGTGGAAATCCAACATTAAATCTGTAAAAGTGAAGACAGAAAACGGAAATGCAAAGAAAATGTATGTTTGTACTTCCTGCTTAAGAAGCGGCAAGGTAGAAAGAGCATAAGAATGAAGAGAATAATAAAAAGAGATATTGCCTGATCTGGAAAATGATCTGGTGATATCTCTTTTTTATTGCATTTTCAGGCCAGGCCCGCAAAATACTCTGCAGTTCAAAATTTCTTTCTCTTGACTTTCTTCTATAGAAACATCCGCTGTCTCAGCAGCAAAATAAATTATAGCCTGCCAGGAGACACAGGGCGGCAGCCACCACCATCAAAAAGCTTTTCGGAAAGATCAGAGCGATGAAAAGCCCTGCTCCCACACAAAATAATGCAAGTCCCCACACTCTGCGCATGATCTGTTTCTCCTTTTTCTCTCACTAACAGTATATGCAAAGCTGCGGGGACCAATTATAACCTTTTTATATTTCTTTCTTTTCTTCTTCTGTCTTTTCTTCAGCCGTCTCTTCTTCTTTTTCCTCAGAAAGAACTACTTCACTTTTCTTTCCATCTGTAAATTTATTCAGGAAATCCGGCACCATATCCAGAATCTTTGTAAGACCGTCCTGATTTTTGATATTAACCAGTTTTGTCACACCTCCGGAGATCACCAGCACTGCGCTGGGAGAAATCTTTCCTCCCATACCGCCTCCTCCGTTGTTCTTTTTTTCTCCGGCAAAGGCACCTGCTCCTACACCAAAGGTAACATCCACCAGAGGAAGGATGATGGTATCTCCCACTGTAATGGCGTCGCCTACTACAGTTTTGGTGGTAATAAAGCTGTCCATACCTTTAAACAAAGATTCTACTGTTGATTGAAAGTTGTTATTTTCTGAAGCCATAGCTGGTTCCTCCTTCACGTTGTTTATGACAATTTACCGGCCGGCAAACCCTGCCTTCTATTGTCTGAAATGCCTGATAATATAGCGGACATCCCGGCTGCGGAATATCTTCACAGCCGAAATCAGCAGCATAACGCCGTACATTCTCCCTTTAAGAAAAACGGTTCCTTCTAAAACCGTCTGGTCAAAACAGGGCTCTATACTGAAATTTTCTCCATACAGAGGATAAAATATGCTTGCTGCCCCCAGAATTTCTCCAGTAAGGCATGGATCCTCTGTTCCGAATTTTATATAACCCTCCGTTTTTTGGGGAAGTACATGAATCAGCAGCTTTTTCCCTTCCTGCAGTATCAGATTCATCCCTCTTTTGAATTTTTCATTTTCCAGAAATTTCTTTATTTTTTTTATTTTATCACAGATGTCTTTTACTGTTAACCGGAAATTTTTCAAAGCTTTCATTATTTTCCCGGGGAACCGGAGAATTTCCCGTATCTTTTTGAGAAAAGCCGGTTCTTTTTTCCTGGCCGTTGCTCTCTTTTCTGTATTTTGTCTTTCCGGCCCGACTTCTGGGCTTCCCTCTTCTGTTTCTGCCTCCGAAGGTTCCAAAGCTTTTTTCTCCTCTGTCCGGATCGCTTCATTGGAGGGTGGTGTCTGGGGAAGCAGAATCTTTTTTCCTCTCTTCTCCCCTGTCTTCTTCCTTTTCCTCTGCTTCAGGGCTTTGAAAAGCTTCCGTACCGGAATCCCGAAAATTCTTATCTCGTAGTCCGATTTTTCTTCCTTGCTGTCATACCATACTGTAAGGCCGATCAAATGGAAAAGCCAGGAAACCCCGGCTTTTCCCCCATATTGCTCCTTATCCCGGTATCCCCGGGCCTGATATCGTACGGGGCAGAACAAAAGGGCCAATACTCCAAGCAAAAGAATTCCCAGCAAGATAAGGAGAAGAATGCCGATTATTTTTAAAATCATGAAAACAATATGTAGCACTGCCATTTTTTCACCTGCTGTCCTCCCCTATCTGTTTTTCCAGCCATTTTCTTACATTTCCCGTACCGGTTTCCCTATAAGTCCGCTGTACCATGGTCTCTGCCAACTCCAGAGCCTCCCAGTAGCCGCAGGCCAGGCCTACGATCACCGGACAGTTCTTCCGCCTTGCTTTCTGCAACAGTTCGTTAGCAGAAAAAATATCCAGCTGATCCCGGCCATTTGCTGCAAGGGTGATCAGATAAACGTCGATCACCCCGGCTCCCTGATTGATCCTGCGGATCAGTTTCTTTTTTTTCTTTTTTGCATTATTGCCAATATACAGCCCCTTATACCAGTTTAACATAAAAACTTCTTTCCCATCGAATCCTATTTTTTCAGTCTTTCCTCTATTGCATTGACCACAGATTCCAGGACCTTGATCCTGGCGTAATATTTATTGTTGCCTTCCACAATGATCCAGGGTGCATAAGAAGTAGAGGTCTTTATGATCATTTCATTGACCGCTTCCTCGTACTGATCCCATTTCTCCCGGTTCCTCCAGTCCTCATCTGTGATCTTCCACTGTTTCTCCGGGTTTTCCATACGCTCCTTAAATCTCCGCTCCTGCTCGTCCTTATCGATCTGCATCCAGAACTTCAGCACAATAGCCCCGGAATGAGCCAGATGGGCTTCCATATCATTGATTTCCCGATAAGCCCTCTGCCATTCTTCCCTGGTGCAGAAGCCTTCGATCCGCTCCACCATAACTCTGCCGTACCAGGTCCTGTCAAAGATAGTAATATGGCCGTCTTTCGGCATGGCTTTCCAGAATCTCCAGAGATAATGATGACTTTTCTCCGTAGGGGTAGGAGAAGCCGTAGGACTTACCAGATAACCTCTGGGATCCATAGGCTCTGTAAGCCGTTTGATGGCTCCCCCTTTTCCTCCAGCGTCCCAGCCTTCAAATCCCAGGACTACCGGTATTCTCTGCCGGTACAGTTCGCTGTGCAGGATCTCCATACGATCCTGAAGTTTTTTCAGCTTTTCCTTATATTCTTCCTTCGTATAGGCAAGAGACAGATCGACTTTGCTCAGTACCGTTGAATCCAATTCCTTGTCTTCCTTAGGGTGCCAGGCTGTTTTTTCTTCCCGTACTGCTTTTTTCTCTTCTGCCAGAGACAGTTCTTCTCTCTTGGCCGCTACTTTTTCTGAAAGTTTTTCCACTACAGTAGCATAAATCTTAGCAGTAGCAAATCGCCGATCTTCGGCCTCGATAATGGTCCATGGGGCATATTCCGACTCAGTCTTTTCCAGCATTTCCTCATTCATGGCCTTATAGCGTTCATATTCTTTATTTCTCTTAAGGTCTTCTTTACTGACTCTCCATGCAGTTTCTTTGGAGTCCAGCAGTTTGTCGAAACGCTTTTTCTGCTCTTTCTGGCTGATATGCAGAAAAAACTTGATCAGCACTGTACCGTCATCAGTCAGTGTACGTTCAAAAGTATTGATCTCCTGGTAAGCATAGAGGAGTTCTTCTCTGGAAATCTTGTTCTCAAAACGGTCCACAGAAACCTTTCTGTACCAGCTTGTATCAAAAATAGCCATACGTCCTTTTTCCGGCGTTTTCGTCCAAAAACGCCACAGGAAGGGGTGCATCTCTTCTTCTTCTGTAGCTTTCTTAATGGCAAAAACCTGAAATCCTCTGGGATCCAGAGGATAGATCAGTTTGCTGATCTGCAGGCCTTTTCCCGAAGCTCCCAGCCCTTCAAAAACAAGGATCACCGGAATCCCCAGGGCCTTGCATTCTCTCTGGAGCTTGGCAAGCTGAGGCTCCATAACCTCCATTTTCTCCTGATACACGCTTTTTTCCATTTTCTTCGTAAGATTGATCTGTTCCAACATCTCTTACCACACCTCCTTCGTTTTTCCAGACCATGGTATGGAAGAAGCTGCCGCAGTAAACAGTATCTATTTGTTTAATGCGGCAGCCTTTTCTAAAAGTACTTTCGATTCCCCCAAAGATTTGCTTTTTTCAGATCCAGGTATTCACCGTAGGCTCTTTCCAATATCTGTTTCTCGTTGGAAAAACGCAGCAGATGATATGCCTCATGAAACTTGTAAAAGCCGGAATCCACAAAGTATTCCTCCCTCTGCGGTCTGCTGTAATAGCTGTTTGCAGACATGAGATACCAGTAGACATTCTTTTCTACAGTATCTTCCGGAATGCAAAAACTATACTGACTCTTCCCTATATATTTGATAATGTTTGCGGCAACGCCTGCCTCTTCCTTCACCTCCCGAAGAGCAGTGGTCTTATAATCTTCTCCTTTTTCCACAGTTCCCTTGGGCAGCACCCATCCCTCATATTTATGCTTATAGGATTTATACAAAGTCAGTATCTTTCCCCTATAGATCACCACCCCGCCACAGCTTGTTGCTTCGATCATTTTGCGGTTCCTCCTGCTAAAGACATCCTGAGGACGCCTGCGTTGTGTTCTTAAAGGTAGTATACATCTTTTTCGGGAACGGCGCAATCCCTTCTTCTTTGTCATCCATAGTAGTATGCGTTAAAAATCTGGTGGGCAATAGGCACCGCAGCCCTGCTGCCTGTACCGGCACCTTCGGCGATTACTGCCACCACCAGATCCGGATCATCCACATTAGAGAAGCCGATAAACCAGGAGTGGGTCCTGATAGAACCATCGCTTCCTTCATACTCTGCAGATCCGGTCTTTCCTGCTGCGCTGTAGCTTTCCCCGGAAAGCTGGGTACCTGTACCTGAATTTACTACTTCTGACATCAGACTTTTCAATGTCTGCGCTTCGCTTTCACTCATCAGGTCTTTATAGACCGAAGGTTCCGTTGTTTTGATCACATCTCCTCCGTCATTCTCTATATGGTCAATATAATAAGGTTCCATCAATTCTCCGCCGTTAGCGATAGCACTGGTGATCATAGCCATGTGCATAGGAGATACCAAGGTGGTCCCCTGCCCGATAGAAGACTGCATCAGGAAGGGAATTCCCTCTGATTCTTTCAGATCTATAGTACTCTTCCGGTAATCCAGAGAAATGGGCAGTTCATTGTTAAACAGAAGATCTTCCGCTGTTTTCTGGATGGTATCTGCCCCAAGATCCAGTCCCATCTGAACAAAAGCCGTATTACAGGACTCGGCAAAAGCCGTAGTAAAATCCACCTGTCCATGTACTTCGCCTTCAAAGCAGGGGATGGTATGGCCTTCCTGAGTAATACTTCCCGTACAATTGTAAGAAAAATCATCCAGAGTTCCATGTTCCCTGAGATAGGCTAGGGACATAACCACTTTAAAAATGGATCCCGGAGGGTAAGCTCCCTGAGTCGCCCGGTTCAGCAGACTGCTGTTGGTACTGTCATTTGCCAGAGCGTCCCAGTTGGCTTCTATAGTATTGGGATCAAAGTCCGGCTTGCTTACAGAAGCCAGTATAGCCCCGGTCTGAGGATCCATCACCACTACAGCTCCATTATAACCTCCCAGCGCATTGTATGCCACTTCCTGCAGCCTGGTATTCAAAGTAGTCACCACATTATCTCCAGGATTTTTCAGATCCATGATCTCATTTTTGATCCGATCCACATATTCATGGTGGGTGGACATAAGAGAAGAATTCGCCAAAGCTTCCAGGCCGTTTTTCCCATTGGATACATAGCCTACCACATGGGCGAACATACTGCCGTAAGGATAGACTCTGGTCTCATTCCCTGCATCGTCTGTCTGGGTATAAGCCAGGGTCTGTCCGTCTGCGGAAAGAATACTTCCTCTTACGATCCTGTCCTCCGCCTGATTCTGCCTGCTGTTGTAAGGACTGCTGATAATATCCTCTCTCTCCCAGATATTAAAATATCCCATATAAGCGATAAGGGAAACAAAAATCAGCACAAAGAAATAGCTGACAATCGTATACTCCCGGTTTTTCCGCCGTTTCGCCTTCTTCCGTTTTTTCCTCTGAAGCTCTTCTTCTCTTCTAAGCTGTTTCTCATATTTTTTCTTTTTGCCGTTCAAATTCCTCATCCTCATCTTCTCTCAAAATATACAGTCCCTGGATAATCGCCAGCATGATAATCGTCGCCAGAACGGAACTTCCTCCGTAGCTTACCAGAGGCAGGGTAATTCCTGTCATGGGTATAAATTTGCTGACTCCGCCGATGGTCAGAAATACCTGAAAAGCATATTCTGTTCCCAGTCCAAGGGCAATCAATTTATAAAACCGTTTCTTAATTCTCAGAGAAATATTTACAACCAGAAGGAACATACTCATGCACACCAGGATCATACAGATGGCAAAAACTCCTCCCAATTCCTCACAGATAGCCGCAAACATGTAGTCCTGCTGCACAAATGGGATCAGCTCCGGAGATCCCTGGCACAGACCCACACCAAACCAGCCGCCTGCACCGATGGCAAAAAGTCCCTGAAGGATCTGATAGCCGGAAGTTTCCCAGACAGAAAAAGGATCTCTCCAGGCCACAACTCTCTGTCTTACATGAGAAAACAGGAAATAGGCGATTATTGCCGCCAGACAGCCGCTTCCCAGTCCAGCAAAAAGATACAGAGGTTTCTTGGTGGCCACATAAAGCATGACCACGTAAGTAATAAAAAACACCACTGCGCTTCCCAGATCTCTGGAAAGGACCAGCACCAGTACATAAGCCGCCGCCACCGCCGTAGTGATCACATGATCCATAAAAGTTGCACTTTTCTTATAGAGTCTGCTGGCTACAAAAAATACAAAAATGATCTTTACAAATTCTGAAGGCTGGAAGGTAAAAGATCCGATATTAATATTGATCTTCGCTCCGTTAACATTTGAACCCACCACCAGCACCACTGCCAGCATGAGAAATCCCGCTGCTGCATAAAGCCATGTGAGTTTTTTCAGAAAATACATTTTCCGTATCATTACCGGAATGACCATGGCCAGCACCGTAGCCGCCACAGCAATGGCCATCTGCCTCAGTCCCGAATCCGGATCCAGTCTGGCCAGCATAATAAATCCGATAGACAAAAGCATGCACATGTGATTCAGCAGAAGAATAGAAGAATTCTTATATAAAGCCCTGTATAATGCCTGGACGATGACCAGATACAGGATCAACGCCCCGAAAATATACAGAACCTTCAGTTCCTCTGTCTGCAGAAAAATCACAAGAAAAGCTGTAAAATCCAAAAAAATGATCAATAGAAGCTGTTTTCGCAGGATATATCTCTGGTCATAATCCTCTTCATACCGGAAAACCAGAAAGCTTTCCAGGGTATACAGCAGCATGATGATCAGTATCAGGTATTTTGATAGTTCAACAATAATATTCAGCACTTTTTCACCTACTCTACTCCCCTTCTGAAATGCCCCTTTGTAAATGCAGGCAGTTTCTCCGGAATTTTCTTTTTCTCTGTTTGTTCTATAAATCCATATGCCAGGGCAAAAAGCTCCAGCAGCTCTCCGGTCTCCTCATATCCTTCCTCTGTAAAATTCAGACGAAAGAAAGGAATCTCCATATCCAGTATCTCCCTGGCTTCCCGGATAAGTCCCGTGGGAATGCTGTTGTAAATCACATTATAGCAGAAATCGCAGGAACATTTTGTCAGAAACTGCTGTCCGTAACGGTCTTTCAACCATACCTTTGCGGATCTGTGATCGCAGGATCCGCAGGTCTTCTTCAGACACTGGGCGGAAACCATCATAGGATAATAACCGTAGAGGATCATTTCACTGTTCCGGCAATCCTTCTCCCTGATCTCCCTTCCATTCAGTTCCAAAGGCAGGGTTGTCCGTTTCACCCCCAAGGCCTCCAGAAAGCCTTTTGCCCTGTCGTTGAAATTATAAAGAGAATAATCACAGACCAGCTTCTCTTCAAGCCCAAGAGCCTTCAGATATCCCAGTTCCTCCAGATTTCTAACCAGAAATCCATCTATATCCTCTCCCAGTTCCCGAAAAATATCCTCATATTCCTCCAGGCGGCTTTCCCTGAGCATATAAGGCATTGCCAGATAAAATTCTTTCCCGGCTAGGGCTGCCTCTTTTGAAGCCTTTCGTACATCAGCTTCCAGATTTTTTAATCCGATCATAGAAAGGGAAACATAAACTCCTGTAACTGCCCTGCTCTCCATGACAGCTCTCCACTGTTCTTTCGTTTCCACAAACGCATAAAGCTTTCTCCCATACAGAGGTTCTTCTGTCCTTTCCTTTGACTTTTTCTCTTCTTCCGGCTTTGTTTCCGGTTCTGTGGAAAGCTTTCTTCGGAATTTCTTCAGATATGCTTTTTCCAGCTCTTCAAGCCCCTCCCTTCGCAGAGCATTCAAACTCTGCATTGGCAGAAATCCTTTTTCATCGGTGAGGATTTCCAAATTTTCAAAAGCAAAGGGGGTTTCTCCTGTTTTTTCCATCTGCCGCCTTACCCTGTCTATGGAAAGCGGCTGCTTCAGGGCCTCCTCCACCAGGCTTCCCTGAACCTGCACATGGACATCCTGAAAGTCCAAATCCAGTATAGCAGGACTGCCGGCATAGAGGATTAAATTTCCATAAATTTTTTCTTGTGTTTTTGTATCTAAATATTTCTTTTTTAATTCAGCGAACAGTTTTTCATTACGATTTTCTGAAA
This sequence comes from uncultured Bacillota bacterium, assembly GCA_949291945.1. GTDB lineage: Bacteria > Bacillota > Clostridia > Lachnospirales > Lachnospiraceae > Blautia. The sequence goes on from CASEXH010000002.1 coordinate 70,827, forward strand.
TTTTTTTCTTCCGGTCCTGCTCTTTATAATTAACCACAGCCATCATGCTTCGCCCATTGTGGCTGTGATAATAGCCCTGATTAAAGCCATCCCTCTGGTAGAGGTCCAAAAGGATCTGCCGATCCTCTTCAGATACCTGATAGTGGTCCGGATCCTTCTCGTAAAGATCCAGATATTTCCGATAAACAGAGGTTACTCCCGCTGCATATTCCGGTCTTTTCATTCTTCCCTCGATTTTCAAAGAATAGACTCCCGCTTGCAGGATTTCCGGCAGAATTTCAATGGTACACATATCCTTGGGGCTCAGCAGATATCGACTATTATGGTCATTTAAAGTTTTCCTCTCGTCAAACACCTGATAAGGCAGCCTGCAGGGCTGGGCACATCTGCCCCGGTTTCCGCTTCTCCCTCCCAGCATACTGCTGAACAGACACATACCGGAATAACAGTAGCAAAGGGCTCCATGAACAAAGCATTCAATCTCCATCCCTGTTTCCTTATGAATCCTTCGGATCTCCTCCAGGGACAGTTCCCTGGCCGGAACAATCCTGGACACTCCTGCTTTCCTAAGGAGCGCTGCTCCTTTTGGTCCCGTAACTGTCATCTGGGTGCTGGCATGAACCGGCAGTTCCGGAAATTCTTTTTTCAAAAAATCCAGGACTCCAAAATCCTGGACAATGACACCGTCCGCTCCTTGTTCGTAATAAGGCGCCAGAAAATCATAAAGCTGTCCGTAAAGCTCCTGATTTTTCAGCAGCGTATTTACAGTCAGATATATTTTCTTTCCATGGATATGGGTAAAGTCAATGGCTTCTTTCATCTCTTCTTTATCAGGATTGTCTGCATAGGCTCTGGCTCCGAACAGACTGCCGCCGATATAAACCGCATCTGCTCCGGCCCTTATCACAGCCTGGAGTCCCTGGTAAGACCCGGCAGGCGCCAATAACTCAGATTTCATAGATTTTTTCTATCCTTTCTTTTTCTGTAAAAAGAAAAGGGGCGTTACATGATCTGCCGCCCCGATTTTTTTTATTCTTTTACTTTAACAGTTCTTCCAGCTCTTTTTCCAGCTCGTCTACCTTAGCCTGAAGTTCTGCGATCTGCCGGTCCTTTTCCTCTACGGATTTTCTTCCTTTATCCAGTTCTACCTGGCCATTGATCAGATCGTGCTTCAGTTCATACATCTCCCGGTCTTTAGCTTCCAGCTCTTCCTCATACATTTCTGCCTGGCGTTTTGCCTTAAAATAATCATCTGCAATGTTCAGGCTCAATAAAGTATGTCTGGTCTCCAGTGCCTGCCGGTTATATCCCGGCAGCTGCCCTAACTCTGTAAGTTTATTATTCATATAATTAGCGACTTTCTGGAGATATTCTTCGCTTTCATAGCCGCTTAATGTGACAATCTTTCCCCCGATCAGCACCTGGGTAGTATTTTTCACTGCCATTTGCTTCCTCCCGCCTTTTTCTTAGGTTTCTATGTCTATTATAATCGAATTTTAAGGAAAAACAACTATTATTTTGTCCCCAGATGATGATAAGTCAGATCTGTAACGGCTCTTCCCCTGGGCGTACGGAGAAGAAAGCCCTTCTTAATCAGATAAGGTTCATATACATCTTCAATCGTTCCCGCATCCTCTCCTATAGCAGCTGCCAGAGTATCCAGCCCTACAGGGCCTCCTGCAAACTTTTCTAAAATGGTCGTAAGAAGCAGCCGGTCTGTCTGATCCAGCCCGTACCGATCCACTTCCAGAAGATCCATGGCAAAATCCGCTACATCTTTTGTGATCTTTCCGTCATACTTCACCTGGGCAAAATCTCTTACCCGTTTCAAAAGCCGGTTGGCAAGACGGGGAGTTCCCCTGGAACGACGAGCCATCTCCAAAGCTCCTTCTTCATCGATTTCCACATTCAGCACTGCTGCAGAGTGGATAATGATCTTCTGAAGCTCCTCTTCTGTATAAAATTCCAGATGATGGACTACGCCAAAACGGTCTCTTAACGGAGCTGTAAGGAGACCGGCTCTGGTTGTGGCCCCTACCAGCGTAAATTTAGGAAGATCCAGCCGGATCGAACGGGCAGTTGCTCCTTTTCCAATCATAATATCAATGGCGTAATCTTCCATAGCCGGATAAAGAACTTCCTCTACCTGCCGGTTCAGGCGATGAATCTCATCTACAAAAAGTACGTCGTTTTCCTGAAGGCTGTTTAAAATTGCCGCCATTTCTCCCGGTTTTTCAATTGCCGGTCCGCTGGTGACCTTCATATGCACACCCATCTCATTGGCAATGATCCCTGCCAGGGTGGTCTTTCCCAGTCCCGGAGGACCGTAAAACAACACATGATCCAGGGCGTCCCCTCTCTGTTTTGCCGCTTCGATATAGATTTTCAGATTGCTTTTCGCCTTTTCCTGGCCAATATAGTCTTTCAGATACTGAGGACGGAGACTTCCCTCTGTGCGGATGTCTTCTTCCATCACATCTGTAGTAATAATTCTTCTTTCCATGTCTTTCTCCCAAACTGTCCCAGGACAGCATTTTTCTGTCTCTGTCTATCTGATCCTTCAGAACATATTTTTCAGAGCCAGCTTCAGCAGAATCTCTACGCTCATATCCGGTGTCAGTTCTACTTTTTTCACAGCCCGGAGGGCATCGGCCCCTGAGTAGCCCAGAGCTGTAAGGGCCTCTACCGCTTCCTTCTTCATATCGGTAAGATCTGCTTCCCCGGTTCCCGGCATCTGGACATGCTCTGCTTTCATCTCCAGAGCTTCCTGTATATTAAACTTATCTTTCAATTCCAGGATCAGTTTCTGAGCTGTCTTTTTTCCTATCCCCGGTGCTCTGGAAATCGTCTTTACGTCATCTGCCAGAACTGCAAAGCGCAGCTCATCGGCGCTAAGCCCGGACAAAACCCCCAGGGCGGCCTTGGGCCCGATACCATTGACTCCCAAAAGAAGTTTAAAGGTATTCAAGTCATCCCTGGTCAGAAAACCAAACAGCTGAAGAGCTTCTTCCTTCACATTCAGATAGGTATGTATTTTTATCTCCTGTCCTTTGTGAAGAAGGTGTTCCACTGCACCCATAGGCATAAAGATATTATAGCCCATATTTCCTGCCTCCAGGATCACCCGGTCCTCCAGGATTTCTTCCACGGTTCCTTTTATATATGCGATCATACGAATTTCCTTCCCAATGTTCTCTTTAAAACTTCCCCTGACAGGATACCAATGAGAAATCCTGTGATCAACCCGGCAATCAGAAGGGCCGGGAAATAATAAAACAGGTTCACATTTTCCACCACCAGGACAGCCACAATGATCTGCCCCAGATTATGGGTAACTCCTCCCACAATACTTACTCCTGCTATGGAAAGTCCAAGATATTTTTTCGCCAGGACCATACAGGCCAGGCTGAGAGCCGCTCCCGCCAGACTGAATAAAATAGAAAAAAGATTTCCGAACAAGAATCCGATCACCAGGATCCTGATAAAGGATACAAGCGCCGCCTCCCTGTAACTATAGGTATAAAGGATAAATACAGTCACAAGATTGGCCAGTCCCAGCTTGATACCGGGAATTCCCGCAAATACCGGAAAAAGAGATTCCACATATCCGAATATAATAGCAACGGCCCCGAAAAGGCCCATATAAGCAATTTTCTTCATTCTTTTCTCCTATTACTGTACAATACCGTCCAACTGCTCTTCCCTATCATTCCCGGTGATCTCCACAGCCACACGGTTCGGCAGACAGACAATGGTCTCCCCCTGTATATGAATAGGTCCCTGATGGATACAGAGCTGATCCGGGCAGTCAGCCCGGGTCATATTTACTTCTCCGTCTTTTATCTCACAAATATTGGTATCATTGATCTCTATGGTCTGATCTTCTGACAGGCTGTAAGTTCCGTACTCCTCTCCCCCTACGGTAATCCGCACCTGGGAAGCCTCCTCCCCGGCAAAGATCCCCGCAGCTCTGGGAATGAGCCAGAACAAAAGAGCCAGCACCAGCACAGCCCCGATCAATATAAAATCTCTTTTTTTCATGGATCTCTCCTGTTCGATTCGCTGTGTTTTATCTTACCATAGGAGGGGTAAAATTGCAAATTGATTAAAAAGGGGACGCCCCATCCACCGATCCCTCTTCCGGCTCAGACTGGAATTCGCCGGAGAGAGGGATCGGTGGATGGGGCTGTGCTTTTTAAGTCGGAGGGGTACCGTGGTGAATTTCTATATTCCGAATTCCTGGAACAGCTTGTCACGGTATTCTTTGTCTTCGGAAGCTTTCTTCAGGTCTCCGATCCGGTTTCTCTCGGCCAGAAGAAGGGCCAGTCTGGCGCTTCTTTCTTCTCCTCTTTTTTCTCCTCGTTCTTCGCCACGTTTTTCACCGTTTTTCACCATATCTCTGATAGCTGTGCACATATTCACTTTCCCCCTTTCATCTCTATATTTCTCCTGATTTTCTTTTAATACCGGGATGTCCAAAAACTTTCCCACCAGCCGGCTTGTTTCTTCATCCAGATTTTTATAGTGCTCTTCTTTTTCCCTCAGTAGCTTCTCCAATTTTTCTCTGTCTGAAAAAACCCCCAGAAGCTCAAAAACCTCCTTTAAGCCTGTATGAAAATTTTCTTTCTCTACTGTTCTGCTGCTGACCAGATTGATTTTATAATCTGGAATATACTTTTTCCATAATTCCAGTTCTTTTGGAATTAGCAGCATATCATGCAAAGAAACCGGACCATCCCAAGCCTGATCTTCTCCGTAATAAAACACCAGTGTAAGCAGTGGAGAGAGTCTGTCCTCCTTCTTTAAACCGCTTAAAAATTCTTTTCCCGCTTTTAGGCCGCCTTCCTTCCGATTCTTTAATTCCAGCGATTTTGCTTCTTTCGTATAGGAAATTGCATCATACATCATGTTTCTTACAGGCATGCCATAATGTACAGCTCTTTGGTTTTCCACGGCGAGAATAACCTTTAAGCGTTTTTCCGAAAAATATCCCTTCTTGTTGTTATCTCTTACACGGTAGATAATTGCCGGATTTCCCTGGCTGTCCTGTGCTTTTATCAGTTCCTTTTCGTTTTCTTCTTCCAGCATATCTTCCCGTATAAGCTGCTGACCTGCAAAAAGACTGCCGTTAAACAGATCAGCAAATATCTCCGGTTCCTGAAGTGCCTCATAAATCTCTGCGTCGTACGCAGACAATACTACTTTTTCTCTATTTTTTCTGCTCATAGCTCTTCCTCCTTGCTTGTTATGGAAGAGCTTATATATTCATTATACTGTCCCCGTATTTTCAGTGCAAGCTTCTCCCATACAGTTGTTATGAAAAGTTGTGGGATTTTCCGGCCGAACAGCCGTTTTGAAACTTGGTGCGATTTACTTTAGCACCGTATAAGTAAGAAATGATCTAAAACTATGTTTATTATAATGCAGTCTTCTGTATTCTGCAAGTAAAAATATGTGTTTAAAAAGGGATGCAGCCCACCTATCCCTTCTTCCGGCTCAGACTGGAATTCGCCGGAGAGAAGGGATAGGTGGGCTGCTGGCTTTTTAGGTCAGAGGGTGCTATAACGAAAGCATGCTTATCAATTGGTAATATACTATAACAAAGCCATAGCTCTATATCATGAAATAGCGTATCTAAGGCAATTTATAGTTTTTTCATCATCCAGTGTGCAGTTTCATAAGTGCCGTCTTTATATTTCATATTATTTGGAAAAGTTCCGAAGGTTTCAAATCCTAATTTTTTGTATAGGGCAACTGCTTTCTGATTACTTGCCGCCACTTCCAGTTCTATCTGCTCAATGCCCTGTGCTTTTGCTATAGAAAATATCTTTTCTATCATGATCCTTCCGATGCCCAGCCCTGTGTATTTCTGATACAAAGCAATGGCCATGATTGCCCTGTGCTGGTATCGTTTTAAATCCATTCTCATCAGTGAACAGTTTCCTACATGTTCTCCATTCAGCAGTCCGATCAGAAGCAGATTATGTTCGGAGTTGTTCTGCCCTTTGATAAATTCTTTTTCTTCTTCCAGGGTGAGGGTAATCTCCTCCGGCTCTCTTATTAAATAGGGTGTTTCCCTGCTGGTTGTTTTCAGATAAGATAAAAGTCTTTCTGCGTCGCTTTCTTCCGGATTTCTGAGGATCAGTTCTTTTCCTTTTATTTCATAAATACTACTTTCTACTCTCATAGTCCATTCCTCTATTAAAAAGGACAAGGCGCTGTCGCATTAGTCATATTTCAGGAATATTTATACATTTTATGCGAATTTGCCGAGCACAGCTTTGAGACTAAAGGCTCAAAGCTGCGCAGGCTGAGCAATAAAATGTATAAATATTCTCGAGTTTGAGTAATGCAACAAGCGCCTTGCTCTTTCTCAATCACTTTTATATAATGATCTTCCTTGGACAGGTGGCTTTACACTTGCCGCAGTTGATACATTTTTCGGGATCAATGTGGGCTACGTTGTCCACTACGGTAATAGCCTCTTTTGGGCATTCTTTTACGCATTTTCTGCAGCCGATACAGCCTACCTCACAGGCGCTCATAACTGCTTTTCCTTTGTCCTTGGAACTGCAGGCCACCACCTGTTTCTGATCATAAGGGATCAGCTCAATGATCTTCTTCGGACATTCTGCCACGCATTTGCCGCAGGCCTTACATTTTTCTTTGTCTACCTTTGCAATGCCGTTGACAATGTGGATCGCATCAAAGGGGCAGACCTTTACGCAGGAGCCATAACCCAGACAGCCGTAAGTACAGGTCTTTGAACCGCCGTTCTGCATCAGAGCTGCCATCTTACAGTCTTTTACACCTGTATATTCATAGCTCTGTCCAGCCTTCTCACAGTCACCTGCACATTTCACAAAAGCTGTCATACGGACGCTTTCCCCTGCTTCCTGTCCCATGATCTCTCCGATCTTGGCCGCCGCTGCTGCACCGCCTACGGGACATGCATTTACGGGAGCTTCCCCTTTGGCAATAGCTGCCGCCAGACCGTCACAGCCTGGATAACCGCAGCCGCCGCAGTTATTTCCGGGAAGAGCTTCCCTTACCAGTATTTCTTTTTCATCTACTTCTACTGCAAATTTCTTTCCGGCAATTCCCAGGAAAAGTCCAATAAAGAGACCTACGCCCCCTACCAGGACTGCCGCAATGATAATACCTGTTACCATGTCTTACGCCTCCTTATATGATTCCTGAAAAGCCGAAGAAAGCGATGGCCATCAATCCGGCTGTAAGGAGTACGTGAGGAAATCCCTGGAAATACTTGGGAATATCATTGTACTCCATTTTTTCTCTTAACCCTGCCATCAAGATGATGGAGATGGTAAAACCTGTAGCTGTAGCAAAACCGTAAACCACACCTTCCAACAGGTTATATCCATACTGCACATTATTCAGGGCAACACCTAAAACTGCACAGTTTGTAGTGATCAGAGGCAGGTAAACACCCAGACTCTGATACAGAGAAGGCATGGACTTTTTCAGAAACATTTCCACGAACTGTACCAGAGCTGCGATCACCAGGATAAACACAATGGTCTGCATATAACTCATGTCCAACGGAACCAGGATAAACTGGTAAACCAGACCTGTCACAAAGGAAGAAAGGGTGATAACGAAGATTACCGCTCCGCCCATTCCTGCTGCTGTCTCAATTTTCTTGGAAACTCCAAAGAAAGGACACAGACCTAAGAACTGGCTTAATACGACATTATTTACTACTGCAGCGCTGACTGCTATGATTAATAAATTTCCTAAACCTTCCATTTATCTGTCCCCCCTTACTTCTTCACAACCGTATTGTCATAAAATTTTCCGCTGCAGGCTTCATTGCTGCAGGAAGCACAGCCGCCCTCCATGCAGTGTACCGGTTTCTGCTCTTCTTTTGGTTTTTTCTCCATGATCTTTGCCCTTACTGCTGCCAGAAAAGCCAATACAAAGAAAGCTCCTGGCGCCAGGATAAAGATCGTCGCAGGTTCATAAGCACTTGGCATAATCTGGAATCCAAAAACTGTTCCTGCGCCGATCAGTTCACGGAAAGCAGCCAGAATCGTAATGGACATGGTAAAGCCCAGACCCATACCAATACCATCAAAGATAGAAGCTACAGGGCCGTTCTGAGAAGCATAAGCTTCTGCTCTTCCCAGGATGATACAGTTTACTACGATCAGAGGAATATAAAGTCCCAGAGAATCATAAAGGCTTGGAATAAATCCCTGTAAAAGCAGCTGAACGATGGTTACGAAAGAAGCAACTACAACGATGTAAGCAGGCATACGCACTTTGTCCGGAATGATATTCCGTAAAAGGGAAATAAACAGGTTAGACATAGCAAGGACTACGGTGGTGGTAAGTCCCATACCGATACCGTTAATAGCCGCCGTTGTTACCGCCAGAGTAGGACACATACCCAGAACCAGCACAAAGGTGGGATTTTCTTTAATGATACCGTTATACAAACGTTCCACAGGTGTATTTGCTTTCATCTTATTCTCCCTCCTTTACATAATTGAAGGCACACAGACCAGCGTTTACACCGCCTGTAATCGCATCTGAAGTAATGGTCGCACCGCTGATAGCATTGATCTCATTATCTGCGGAAGCCCCTGTTTTCGTTACTGTGAAAGACTCCACATTTTTATTGCTGAACTGTCCCTTAAAGGATTCATCTGTAGCGTTCATTCCAAGACCTGCCGTTTCATTAATCGTCAGGATGGAAATTCCATTTAAGGTTCCATCAAGCTGTACGCCCATGGAGAATGTAATATCTCCGCCATAGCCTTCAGAAGTAGTCATATTCAAAGCATAACCGATAGTCTCACCGGAAGCATCCTTTGCCTCCATAACTTCATTGACAGTTTGGTTTGCAAAACCGTTGTCTGCCAGATACTGAGAGATTTCCGTATCTCCTTCTTCTACACAGACCTCAAAAGAATCTGCATCTTCAAAAACCGCCTGATAGGCCTCCTGTTTTGCCAGCTCTTCCTGCTGGGCGATAGGCTCTTTGGTAACCTGATAGACCAGTCCCAGAAGACCGCCGGATACCAGAGTAATCAGGGTAAGGATAATCGTGTCTTTTATGATTGTATTTTTCATGCTTTCTTACCTCCTTTTCCGAAGGCTGCCGGCATGGTAAAGCGCTCAATAAGCGGAACCAGCAGGTTGCAGAAAATGATTGCATAGGAAACCCCCTCTGCGGATCCTCCGAAGATACGGAAAAGCCCTGTAAAAATACCCAAGCAGATGCCATATACGATCCGTCCCTTGCTTGTAATAGGAGATGTAACATAATCTGTAGCCATAAACCATGCACCCAGCATCAATCCGCCGCCGCAGAGCTGGCACAGCAGATAGTAGAAATCCAGGCCGTGTCCGCCAAAAATCAAAGCAAAGACACTGAAAGTAAGGATATATGCAACCGGGATCCTGAAATCAATGATTCCTCTGATCAGAAGGATTGCTGCACCGATCAGAATGGCAAGAGCTGATGTTTCACCGATGGTTCCCTGTACATTTCCGATGAAAAGGCTTAACAGATCTACCGTTTCTCCGGATTTCATAGCTGCCAGAGGAGTAGCTCCTGATACAGTATCCACAATATTTCCCCAGGCACCGTCCGGCATGGCAAAGTCTGTCATTCTTCCTGTAAAGGAGATCAGCAGGAAACATCTGGCTGCCAGAGCCGGGTTCATAAAGTTCTGTCCCAAACCGCCGAAAAGCTGTTTTACCACTAAGATAGCAAAAACACCTCCGATCACGGCGATCCACCAGGGCGCCTTTGGAGGAAGGTTCAGTGCCAGCAGAAGACCTGTGACCACTGCGCTGTAATCCTTCACGGTAAGTTTTTTATGTACGATCTTCTCATAAACCGCTTCTGTTACCACACAGGTCGCAATGGTTACCAGGATAAGCAAAAGGGCGTGGGGTCCGAAATTATAAATTCCGAATAATGTAGCAGGCAGTAATGCGATGATGACTGTAAGCATTATGCTGCTGGTGTCCACCTTCGACCTTACATGAGGGGAAGATGATACGTGTAATAATTCACTCATGACTTTCTCCTCCTATTTCGGTTTTCTGCGGTTTGCCATAACTATTTTTCTCATGGACCGCATAGACTGAGTCAGGGGACGTTTTGCCGGACAGACAAAACTGCAGCACCCGCACTCTACACATTCCATTCCATGATGTTTCTCGAACAGTTCCGCCTGTCCATGTTCCGAATAGGTAGCCAGCCTTGAAGGTACCAGCCTTGCCGGGCAGGCATTGACGCATCTGCCGCAGTTAATGCAGGCTGTAGGCTCTTTTTCAGAGATATCATCTTCTGTCATGCACAGCATGGCCGAAGAGGTCTTTACAACAGGCACATGATAATCAAACATGGCAAAGCCCATCATAGGACCGCCGGAAATGATCTTCTTGGCAGGCTGTTTAAAGCCTCCGGCGGCCTCCAGCAGGTCTGCAAAGGAAGTTCCCATTTTTGCTTTGAAGTTGCAAGGATCCGCCACAGCTTCGCCAGTTACAGTCACGATCCGGTCCATTACCGGTTCTCCGGCCATAACTGCCCGGTAAACAGCGCACACTGTATCAATATTGTCCACGACGCAGCCTGCATCTGCAGGAAGCATGGAGGAATTGATCTCTCTGCCGCTCACCGCATAGATCAGGCAGCGCTCAGCACCCTGTGGGTATTTGGTCTTTAAGGTTCTTACCTCAATCTTTTGCTCACCCTTTACCATTTCCGTCATTTTTGCAATACAGTCCGGCTTGTTATCCTCAATGCAGATATAACCCTTTGCATTATCAAAAAGTTTCAGGATACACTTTAATCCCCCGATGATCCATTCCGGCTGCTCTAACATCCTTCTGTAGTCAGAAGTCAGATATGGTTCACACTCTGCACCGTTTACCAGAACATATTCGATTTTCTCCGGTTCCTTGGGCGCCAGCTTTACATGAGTCGGGAAACCTGCGCCTCCCATTCCCACTACACCGCCTTCTTTAATCCGGTCCAGGATTTCTTCCTTGGACAGGTTCTCCAGAGAATCGGCTTTCTGAAACTCAACAGTTTCATACTTTTCGTCATTTTCCACCACGATGGCATCCACCATGGATCCTACATTATTTCTGACTTTTTTAATCTCTTTCACTGTTCCTGACACGGAAGCGTGAATATTTGCAGAAACAAATCCCCCCATTTCTGCAATCTTCTGACCTGCCAGAACATGGTCGCCTTTTGCCACGATCGGTTTCGCCGGAGCGCCGATATGCTGTGACAGAGGATATACCAGTTCTTTTCCGGGAAGAAGCTCCCGAACAGGCTTTTCCTTTGACAGCTCTTTTCCATCATAGGGATGGACGCCGCCTCGAAAGGTTAAAAACGCCATATGTTAGTCCCTCCTTTATCTATGTATAACCGGACATAGTCCGATTATCGTCTACCTGGTTCTTTTATCCTGATGTTTCTCTCTGTAACGCTTAAATCCGTTTTTCAGATTCGGATATGCATGAACCATACGCCTTATAAATACATTTTGTTTACTGCGGATCTCCATATATTTTCCGGAGAAATCGTCCAGACGCTGTTCCAGTTCCTGTCTTTTGGCATTATAGAAGCTGTTCTCCCCAAAGGGACTCTCAGCAATCACGGACTCAAAACGGCCGATAAACTCTTCTCTTCTGGCCGACAAACGTTCCAAAAGCTCCCTCTGCTTAATAGAACCTCGAATGCCCTCCAGCTTTTCCCGAATTTCTTCTCTGGTCTCATAAAGACGACTGTTCTCCATATAAGATATAAGTTCCTCCAGCATATCTTCCACCTTTCCGAAGGTTTTGGAAAGTCCGAAAGCGGTATAAGCAGAGATACCGAAATCTATTCCGTAAAGAACAGAGACTACCGCCAGAATCACTTCTCCTATAGACTGAGGATACAGACTTGTAATCCAGGAGACAAAGGGCTGCAGCAGTTTAAAAAGCAAAATAGAAAAAGCTCCCCAAAGCAATGAGGAGGCTAGGGATATGTAGCCATGGAGATTAAATTTTTTATTACTGTAATCCCACCACCTGGTGTGAAATACAGTTTCCATGATCCAGCCTGTAACATACTCCAGCGCTGTAGCAGTGATCACACCGCCCAGATACAGGAGCGCCAGATTTTTTTCAAAAGGCCTGAGGAGCAAGTAGATCGTCACTGCACCAGCACCATAGATCGTGCAGAGGGGGCCATTGATAAAACCTCTGTTTACAAGCTTTTTATTCTTTATTGATACATAAGCAGATTCCCAAGCCCAGCCTAAAAAACTGTAGATAAAAAACCAACTTATGATATAATAAAGAGATATTCCTGCTATTTTATAGTCCATATTTTTCTCCTTTCTATATAATATATCATCTCTTTGGAGAAATCACTAGAAAAATTTAGGCATTTTTCGTACTATTTTAAATACAATTTGAAAGGATTTTGTTAAAATGATAACGAATAAAGAAATTCTCTGTCAAAAAAATATCGATATAAACAAGGGCTTTTTCCCCGAAGAGATTCGCCTGGAAGATGTGCTTTTTTTTGATATTGAGACTACCGGTCTTGGTCCCGGGAACAGCCGGGTATTTCTCATTGGCGTCATAGAAAAAAACAGGGAAGATCCCTACCCTGTCCTGATACAGTTTTTGGCAGAAGAAAATACAGAAAATGAAGAAATGGCCTTGTTAAGGTCTTTCTCAGCCCTTGCCCAAAAGAAAAAACATCTTGCCCACTTTAATGGAACCACCTTTGATGTTCCCTATCTGGCCCATCGCTGCCGCTATCTCGGCCTGGACCAGTCTTTCTCTTCCCTTTCGCAAATCGACCTTTACAGAGAACTGTCAAAGCTTTCGCCTTTCTTTTCACAAATGCCGGATCATAAGCAGAAGTCCTATGAAAATCTGATGCATTATCCCAGAAAAGACCAGCTTTCCGGAAAAGAAATGATAAACTTTTATCAAATTTATGTAAAATCTAATGAAATCAATATACAAAATCTGCTCCTGCTTCACAATCAGGATGACCTAAAAGGTATGCTTTCTCTTCTTCCTCTGGGATATCTGAAAGATTTTTTCTCCGGATACTTTTCAGTTCTGGAAGTACAGGAAATACAGGAGTCCACACTGGAGGGATGTCAGATAAGGCATCTGCTCTTTTCCCTGGAATTTCCTTTTTCAATTCCTGTCAGACTGAGCGCCGCCACTAATCTCTGCCGCATCTCCATAGAGAATTCCAGAGGAAAAATAAAAATGCCTCTCTATGAAGGCACTTTAAAGTATTTCTATCCTGATTATCAAAATTATTATTTCCTTCCTTATGAAGATGAAGCAATCCATAAAAGTGTAGCTATATACACAGATCCCTCCAGGAGGAGAAAGGCAAAAGCATCGGAATGCTACAAGAAATATACCGGCACCTTTGTATCTGCTCCAGGGAACCTTCCGCTCCCTCTTCTGAAAGAGCACTATAAAGATTCCTCTACGTATGCCCTATGGCCTTTTAAGGATTCTTCTCCCAAATTTCTCCGCAAATACCTTCTGGAAATATTAAAATGGTGCCGTCCCCTTTAAAGATAATCCCAAATCACTCCAATGAGGAGGGATTATCCATTACCCGGCAAATAACAGTCTGTGCAAACACCTCAGCTGCTTATCGGACTTATTCTATACAAAAAGGAGAACGGTTAGCATACCGTTCTCCTTTTATTCCTTTTATTCTTCTGTGGTCTCTTCCTCGGCTTCCTGTACAGGCTGGGCAGTTTCTTCTTTTGTCGGCTCCAGTACTTTCATACTTAAGCTGATCTTTTTCTCTTCCTCATTGAAGTCTACTACTTTCGCAGTTACTTCCTGACCTACTTTCAGCACATCAGATGGTTTATCTACATGAGCTCTTGAAATCTGGGATACATGAAGAAGGGCATCTACTCCCGGTTCCAGTTCGATGAAAGCACCGAAATCGGTCATACGGGCAATCTTGCCTTCTACGATATTGCCTACCGCATATTTTTCTGCTGCATGAAGCCACGGATTCTGTTCTGGAAATTTAAGACTCAAAGCAATCTTATCTCCATTGATATCTTTGATCAGAACAGTAAGCTTTTCTCCTGCTTTGAATACTTTCTTAGGATTCTCTACTCTTCCCCAGGACATTTCAGAGATATGAAGGAGTCCGTCTGCTCCGCCCAGATCGATAAATGCACCGAAATCGGTCACATTCTTCACAGTTCCTTCTACTACATCTCCGGATTTGATTCTCTCAAAGAGTTCTTTCTTCATTTCCTCTTTCTTAGCAACCAGAAGCTGCTTTCTGTCACCGATCACCCTTCTTCTTCTCGGGTTAAACTCAGTAATTACAAATTCAATTTCCTGATCCTGATATTTTGTCAGGTCTCTTTCATAAGTATCGGATACAAGGCTTGCAGGGATGAAAACTCTGGCTTCGTCGATAACAACACTTAATCCACCCTCTAATACCTGAGTAACCTTTGCTTTCAGCACTTCTTTATTCTCGAATGCTTCTTCCAGTCTCTTATTACCCTTGTCGGCAGCCAGTCTCTTGGAAGACAGCAGAACCTGTCCGTCTCCATCATTGAGCTTCAGCACTTTTGCTTCCATAGTATCACCTGGATGAACCACAGTTCTCAGATCCAGATTCTGGTCATTGGAATATTCGCTTCTGGTAATAATGCCGTCTGCTTTATAGTCAATGTTCAAGATAATCTGATCTTCTTTCACATCAATAACTGTGCCTTCGACTACCTCTCCATTCCTTATAGTTTTAAATGTCTCGTCCAGCATCTGTTCAAAACTTAATTCTGACATGTTTTGAAACCTCCTCAATTATTTTATTTGGGGTTGACGCCCCTGCTGTAATACCTATACATTGAACGGAACGAAAACGTTCAGAATCCAAATCAGCAAGTGTCTGTATATAGTAAGTATTTCTACATTCCTTTTTACATATTTCATAAAGCTTCTGGGTATTTGAGCTATGCCTGCCCCCAACGACAATCATGGCGTCTACCTGTTTTGCGATCTCCTCCGCCTCGGTCTGTCTGTCCTGCGTGGCATTGCAAATCGTATTTAAAACAAGTCTATCATACCTCTTTTCGCTCAAAATTTCAACTATTTCTTGAAAATTATTGTAATTAAATGTCGTTTGAGACACAATACAAACTTTTTCGTGTTCTTCCGACAGAAAATCCCTTGCTTCTTCCTTTGTGCGGATTACAGTAGAAGGACCATGGCACCACCCTCGGATCCCTGCCACCTCCGGATGATCCGGATTTCCGATGATCACGATATGGCGTCCCCCTTTACTTTCTTTCTCCACGATCCGGTGGATCTTCAGGACAAAAGGGCAAGTAACATCCACATAATCCAGTTTTTTCTCCTTCAGCAGATCATAGATATCCTCCGGCACTCCATGGGAGCGGATGATCACGGTTCCTTCTTTCAGGCTTCTCAGTTCTTTCTCCGTTTCCAGTACCCGAACTCCTCGTTTTTCCAGGTCTGAGACCACTTCTTCATTGTGAATAATGGGGCCATAAGTATATACCGGACCCTTTTTGGCGTCCGCCACTTCATAGGCTTTTTCCACCGCTCTTTTTACACCGAAGCAAAAGCCGGCAGTCTTTGCAACCTTTACTTCCATTCCCTTACTTCCCTTCCCTGGTTTTCTCTCTGTAAAGGTGAAGGATCTCCTCCTTTACCTCCTGAATGTTCATTTCCGAAGAATCTACAAGAACCGCATCCTCAGCTTGACGCAGAGGTGAGATTTCTCTCTCCATATCTCTTTTATCTCTCTGGCAGATATCCTCCTGGATTTCCTCAAGGCTACAGGGAATCCCTTTTTCTTCGAGCTCTTTACACCTTCTTAATGCCCGTGTTGCGACACTTGCGGTAAGATAAATCTTAATGTCTGCATTTGGAAGGACACAAGTTCCAATATCTCTGCCGTCCATGACCACATTTGACCTGGCAGCCAGTTTTCTCTGAAGTTCTACCAGTTTTTCTCTTATCACCGGATTTCCAGAACTTACAGAAGCCATATTCCCCACCTCTTCTTTTCTGAGATAAGGGGTTACATTCTCCCCATTCAGTATCACCTGCTGGACTCCATCTTCATATACAATAGAAATGTCTGCCTCACGGCAAGCCTCTTCCATCTTTCCTTTTTCTTCGGGAGAAATCCCCTGACGGATCAAATATAAGGCCATAGCTCTATACATAGCTCCTGTATCTACATAGATAAATGCCAATTCTTTTGCTACCGCTTTTGCTATGGTACTTTTCCCGGCTCCTGCCGGCCCGTCGATCGCAATATTTACTGCCATATCTCTTACTCCTTTTTTCTTATAAATTCCCCTTCTAAAACTCCTTGCCCCCGGCATAATCCCGGATGATTTCATCCAGATCCGCCTCTTCCAGGGAGGTTGTCCGGCGGTAGCATGGTTCAAAATCGCAGTACCGGGTTAGCTGATTCGGCACCAGAAGACAGGGCATTCCCGCCCGGTTAGCGCTGATCAGACCATTTCCGGAGTCCTCAACTGCAAGACATTCCTCAGGCGTTACCCCCAGCATTTCCGCTGCTTTCAAAAAGAGATCCGGCGCCGGCTTAACATTCCTGCAAATATCTGCTGTGGAAAAGGCATCAAAGTATTCCAGCAAACCCGGTCTCTTCAGATGTGACACCGGCTTTTTCTCTGTTGCAGAGGTGGCAATTCCCAGTTTCAGTCCCCGTTGCTTTGCTTTTTTTATAAATTCTTCTACTCCCTTCATAGGCGGAAGCGTACTGCTGCGCCGGAGAAATTCCTTGGCAGCCGAAGCTTCAAAAGCTTCGCCGTTTATCTCGGGGCTTACCTTTTCCTTTAAAAATCCAAAAAACTCTTGGTTATCAGACCCTACGCATACCAGATAGTCCCGGATATCCAGGTCATACTGATATCTGGCTTTCAGCCAGTCCCGATAAATCTCAAACCATTGTGTTTCTGTGTCTACGATCACTCCGTCAAAATCAAAAATCACTGCTTTCAGCATAATTCCTCCCTGGCTGCCGCCTTTGCCGTAGACCAGGCAATCTGCAGGTTAAATCCTCCGGTAACCCCATCCAGGTCCAACACTTCCCCAATGAAATAGAGACCTTTCATCTTTTTGGATTCCATGGTCCCAGGATCGATCTCCTTTACTTTGATGCCTCCCTGGGTAATGATTGCTTCCCTGAACCCCCGCAGACCTGTAATAGTAAATGGAAATTTCTTTACTCTTTCAAGAAATGCCATCCTCTCTTCTCTTGTGATCTCATGGACTTTCTTTTCCGGAGGAATATCCCCCAGCTCCAGCATTACCGGATAAAGTTTTGCAGGAAACCAGCCTGTAATCACATTTTTAAACTGCTTATTTATTCCCTCTTCAAATTCACGCAAAAGACGCCTGTCCAGCTGTTCCACAGTCAGAGCCGGTTTCAAATCCAGGAACCCCTGAAGAGGCCCTTTCTCCAGCCGTTTTCCAATATAAGAGCTGGCAGTCAGCACCAGAGGCCCTGACATACCAAAGTGAGTAAACAAAAGCTCCCCGAAATTTTTATAAAGAACCTTTTTTCCATCCTTTACAGTCAGTTCCACATTTTTCAGAGAAAGTCCCTGCATACAGGTAATGTACTCCTCCCGGGTTTCCACAGGAACCAGGGCAGGGCGGAGATCTGTCACCCCGTGGCCCGTCTCTCTGGCGAAGCGATAACCGTCTCCAGTAGAGCCGGTAGCCTGATAGGAATATCCTCCTGTAGCTACAATGACCCTGTCCGCCTCGATCTCGGCCCCATTTTCCAGTACAACTCCTTTTACTCTTTTTTCGCCCTCCGGTCTATCCTCAGTCAAGATTTCCCGAACCTGGCTCTTTAAATGGATCTTCACTTCCAATTGTTTCAGTCTTTTCTCCAATACGCTTATCACATCTGAAGAATGGTCCGATACAGGAAAGATCCTGCCTCCCCGTTCTTCTTTTATCCTCAGTCCCAAACTTTCAAAAAAACGGATCGCATCCTGATTTGTGAATCCATAAAAAGCACTGTAAAGAAATTTAGGATTAGTCACCACAGACTGAAAAAAAGTTTCTTCATCGCAGGAATTAGTCAGATTACACCTTCCTTTCCCTGTGATAAACAATTTCTTCCCCAGCTTTTCATTTTTTTCAAAAATGTGGACCTTATGTCCCTGTTCTCCCAGAAAAACACCTGCAGCCATGCCTGCTGCGCCGCCTCCGATAATCACTATCTTTTCCATATACCGCTCCTATAATTCCAGTTCTCTTAATCTTCACATTCCGGCATCTCTATCTGTCTGAATGATTAGGATCCAGCAGCTGGATCTCCTCGCTGTCTGTTGGATCAATTTCATCGTTATTATATACCTGATATTCATCCCATATTTTTTCCAGGGATTCCAGTCTTTCCACTACTTCCTTCTGTTTTCTCATACTGAGAGCCACTACCAATGCATTGATCACACTTAATGGTGCCACCAGAGAATCTACGATAGAAGCCATATCGCTTCTGGCAATAAGATTACAGGAAGAATACAGATTCATGGGAGAATGGACACTATCTGTCAAAGTGATCACCTTTGCCTTCCGATTGTTGGCAAATTCCAGAGCTTTCAAAGTACGCATAGAATATCTCGGGAAACTAATCCCTACGATCACATCTTCCTCGCCTATATGGATCATCTGTTCAAAAATCTCACTGGAACTGCTGGTTGTAAGCAGCCTTACATTATCAAAGATCAGATTCAGATAAAAGCTCATAAAGCTTGCCAGGGGAGCGCAGCTCCTGATTCCCACCACATAAATGTTCCTGGCAGAAAGAAGGAGCTCTATGGCTAATTCGAAGGCCTGATGATCGATACCTTCCAGAGTCAGCTTGATCTTATCAATATCTGAGTGAAGCACTGTATCCAGTATCTCTGACTGAGGCACCTTCCCATAGGTTACCTCCATCCGCTGTATAGAGTTCAGTTTAGTCCTAACCAATTCTTCCAGAACCTTCTGAAATTCCGGATATCCCTTATACCCCAGATGTATGGCAAAACGTACCACCGTAGATTCACTGACCCCCACAGTCTCTCCCAGCTTTGCAGCAGTTAGAAATGCTGCCTTATCATAATTGTCCAGGATATAGGATGCCAGTTTTTTCTGGCCTTTACTGAAACTGTGGAATTGATGATTGATCCTGCCAAGCAGATGTTCCGTACTATTATTCATATCATGTGCCTCTTCTTTTCTTTTTCTTCACATGTTTTTTATCATAACACACTTTTTCCAAGAAAGCAAAAGAAGCTGCCCTGAGAACCGTTCAAAATATTTCTGAGCGGTCCTTCTAAAGGCAGCTTGTCTTACTTTATAAATCTGTTATACCGGGTATACTCCGTTTTCTGTATCCGCTTCCTTAGGATCTACCTTCGTCTGCTGCGCTTCTCTGTATTTAAAGAAGTCTGTAGCAACCTGCGGGAACAGTGCATAAGTCAGTACGTCTTCTTCCTGCTCAGACCACTGAGCCATTTCATCTCTCAGAGTATCCAGTTCAGGCTCCAGAAGGTCTGCAGGACGGCAGGTGATCACTTCTGTATCACCGATACATTTCTTCTGAACTTCCGGATTGAAAGGCTTTACAGTTGCGCCGTATTTACCGCTTAAGACGTCCTTTGTCTCTTTTGTTACCATCTTGTAACGCTCGCCCATAAGTACGTTAAATACGGCCTGAGTACCAACAATCTGAGAAGATGGCGTAACCAGAGGCGGCTCTCCCAGATCCTTACGAACTCTCGGAACTTCTTCCAGAACATCGTAATATTTATCTTCTGCGTGCTGTTCCTTCAGCTGAGAAGTCAGGTTGGAAAGCATACCGCCCGGCACCTGATACAGAAGGGTCTTGATATTTACTCCCAGGTTCTTCGGATTCAGAAGGCCGGAATCCAGAGCCTCGTCACGAATCGGACGGAAATAATCGGCAATCTCTGCCAGCAGGTTCTGATCAAATCCTGTATCATAGGGAGTTCCTTTAAAGGTTTCTACCATAACCTCTGTAGCTGGCTGGGAAGTTCCCAGCGCAAAGGGTGACATAGCCGTATCGATCACATCTACCCCTGCCTCTACTGCTTTCAGATAAGTCATAGAAGCCACCCCGGAAGTATAATGGGTATGAAGCTGAATTGGTATATCAACAGCTTCTTTCAGGGCTGTTACCAGCTCAGTTGCTGCATATGGAAGGAGAAGTCCTGCCATATCTTTAATACAGATAGAGTTAGCTCCCATATCTTCAATTCTTTTTGCCAGATCTACCCAGTATTCCAAGGTATAAGCCTCGCCTAAAGTGTAGGACATAGCCACCTGAGCGTGTCCTTTTTCTTTATTAGCTGCCTTTACTGCTGTCTGCAGATTTCTCAGATCGTTCAGACAGTCAAAAATACGAATAATATCGATTCCGTTGGCAATAGATTTCTGTACAAAATACTCTACCACATCATCTGCATAGGGACGATAACCAAGAATGTTCTGTCCTCTGAACAGCATCTGGAGCTTTGTATTTTTGAATCCATCACGAAATTTACGAAGTCTTTCCCATGGGTCTTCTTTCAGGAAACGCAGGGAAGCATCAAAGGTAGCGCCGCCCCAGCATTCTACAGAATGATAACCCACTTTATCCAGTTTATCCACGATAGGCATCATCTGTTCTGTTGTCATTCTGGTGGCAATCAGAGACTGATGAGCGTCACGCAGGATCGTCTCAGTAATCTTAATAGGTTTTTTTACTACTTCTGCCATCTTTTTTTCCTCCATTTATATTTCCATGTCCGCCGATGCGGATTTTACTATACGCCGAAAATTGCCATAAAGGTTCCGGCAGCTACAGCTGTACCGATAACGCCTGCTACGTTTGGTCCCATGGCATGCATCAGCAGGAAGTTGGTAGGATCAGCCTCAGCACCTACCTTCTGAGATACACGGGCTGCCATAGGCACGGCAGATACTCCGGCAGAACCGATCAGCGGGTTGATCTTGCCGTGGGACAGCTTACACATCAGCTTGCCCAGGAGCACGCCTCCCGCAGTACCAAAGGCAAAGGCTACCAGACCCAGGACAACGATCTTCAAAGTATCCATCTTCAGGAAAGCCTCAGCGCTTGTGGAAGCACCTACAGAAGTTCCCAGAAGGATTACAACGATATACATAAGAGCATTAGAAGCTGTCTCTGTCAGCTGTTTTACTACGCCTGACTCACGGAACAGATTTCCAAGCATCAGCATACCAACCAGAGGAGCGGTAGTAGGCAGGATCAGGCATACCACTACCGTAATAACGATAGGGAACAAAATCTTTTCCAGTTTGGAAACCGGACGGAGCTGCTCCATCTTGATTTTTCTTTCTTCCTCTGTTGTAAGAAGTTTCATAATAGGCGGCTGAATGATAGGAACCAGGGACATATAGGAATATGCCGCCACGGCAATGGCTCCCATAAGTCCCGACTGTCCCAGCTTGCCGGCCAGGAAAATAGAAGTCGGTCCGTCGGCACCTCCGATAATGGAAATTGCTGCCGCAGCTTTTCCGTTGAATCCCATAAAGATCGCCAGGAAATAAGCCACATAAATACCTAACTGTGCTGCAGCACCCATAAGGAAGCTTTTGGGATTTGCGATCAGGGGACCGAAGTCTGTCATAGCGCCTACTCCCAGGAAGATCAGAGAAGGCAGAACACTCCACTCATCCAGGATATAGAAAACGTGCAGAAGTCCCGGTGTTCCGTTTGAGGCTTCTTCCGCTGAGATCATAATATCCGGATAAATATTTACCAAAAGCATACCGAATGCAATGGGTACCAGCAAAAGGGGCTCAAAACCCATTTTAATGGCGAGGAACAGGAATACAAACGCCACTAGGATCATGATCAGATTTCCAAATGTCAAATTCATAAAAGCGGTCTGGCTGATAAGATTTGACGCAACATCTGCAATGTTTGACATTTTTTTA
Source organism: uncultured Bacillota bacterium (assembly GCA_949291945.1). Lineage (GTDB taxonomy): Bacteria > Bacillota > Clostridia > Lachnospirales > Lachnospiraceae > Blautia. The sequence continues at coordinate 92,868 of CASEXH010000002.1, forward strand.
CCTCCCGTATTTTTTCTTTGACTTTACACAGTCCATAGTGCTTAGTTCATGGTAGCAAGGATATCGCCGTTTTCCACTGCGTCTCCTACTGCCACGTTAATACTTGCTACTGTGCCGTCCTGAGGTGCTACTACGGGAATTTCCATCTTCATGGCTTCCAGAACAACGATGGGGTCTCCTGCTTTCAGAGCCTGTCCGGCATTTGCTGCCACGCTGCAAACTTTGCCTGGTACAGAAGCCTTTACTTCGATAGAGCCTGCTGCGGCGGCAGGTGCTGCTGCAGGCGCAGGGGCTGCCTTGGGAGCGACCTTTGGTGCTGCTTTTGGTGCGGCCACAGGTGCTGCTCCATTTCCTGCGCCTTCTTCTACTGTTACATCATACGCAACGCCGTTTACAGTGATTGTATAAGATTTCATATTCTTTTCCTCCTATGACTTTCAGCTAACGCCAATTATTTTTCTTTGATTTTCTGATCGAACGGACTACAAAGCTGTCCGGGGATGTATTTTCAGAAGCTGCAATAGCTGCTGCGATAACAGCCACCAGTTCCAGATCATCTGTAAGTACTTCCTCCTCTTCTGCTGCAGGAACAACCGCAGGCGCAGGGGCTGCAGAAACAGGAGCCGGGGCCGGGGTTTCTGTTTTCTTTTTTCCAAAAGAATCCACAAGACCGGGTATATATTTAAAAAGAGAAATAACAAAAACCAAGAAGAACAGTACGATAAACACTGTTCCAAGGCCGACTACGGCATTCATGGCAGCGTCCTGCATCTTCTCTCCCATGGTATACTGCATACTGAATCCGATGCTGTCCGCATTCAGCTTGCTGTCGTAAACCATCTGAACATCAGCTGTACCATTTTCAAATTCTGCTTCCAGATCCACTACATAGTTGCTTCCATCTTTTCTTACTGCTTCCGAAGGATCTACATCTTCAAATCCGATATAGGCACCCAGTTCCTCTGAAGAATCCATCCAGGCCTGAAAAGCACTCTTGGTAAAATCGTCCATATTGGGATTTTCTTCTATGGCCTGCTCCATGGTAGCGCTGTCATAGGCTACCAGGGTCTCCATCGTGGAAGTAGTTGTACTGTAAAGATTATTTGCTACTGTTTCGTTGATCTCCTCCTGGGAACCGGTACAGGCAGTCAGGGTAAGAGTCAGAATACCTAAGGATACGAGTCCTCCTAATTTTTTTCCTATCTGCTTCATATGCTTCACCTCGCTTAAACCGTGCCGTGTTTTTTGTCAGGACGATTTTCTCTCTTTGTGAATAACATCTCAAAAGCACCGATGACATATTTTCTGGTATCCAGAGGCTCAATAATGGTATCCACATAGCCTCTCTTTGCAGCGGAAAGGGCACTGGACTGAAGCATAGCGTACTCTGCCGCCTTTTCGTTGATAGTCTGTACGTCAGATCCGGCATACATAATCTTGGCTGCCAGCTTAGCGTCCATCATACCAATCTGTGCAGAAGGCCATGCATAAACCATATCGGCACCTGTGGATTTGCTGTTCATAGTCAGATAAGCGCTTCCGAAGGCTTCTCCGATCACCACATTTACCTTTGGAACAGTAGCGCTGATAAATGCATTGGTCAGCTCTGCCGCATTTCTTGCCATATTTGCCTCAGAGCATTTAGTTGCTTTATATCCCTTTACATTGGTAAGAGTCAACACAGGAATCTCAAAAGCGTCACAGAATTTTACGAACTGTGCTGCCTTCTTGCATCCTCTTGCAGATAATACATTGTCAAAGGAATCTGTCTTTTCTCCCTCTTCATTGTAGATCTCGCTTCTGTTTGCCACACAGCCTACAGTTGCTCCATTTAAGCGGATAAAGCCCGTTACCATATCCTTTGCGTACTCTGCTTTCACTTCAAAGAATTCGTTGTTGTCTGCGATCTGAGACAGTGCAATGGAAGTATCTCCCACACAATTTGCCAGTTCCGGGCACACCCGGTTCAGATCGTCTGTGCAATCTGTATATGCAGAATTATCTTCATAGTTGGATGGCAGCATAGATATCAACTGTCTCATCTGTGCCAGGATCTCTTCCTCTGTTCCCAGCACATCTACCAGACCTGCATTCTGGCTCTGATACAGAGCGCTGGAAGTATCGCATTTGGAAATATCATTTCCTTCCAGAGCATTGGGAGAATTTACAAACAGTCTTGCCTTATCTTTCTCCATAAAAGTAAAGTCCGTAAGTCCGGGGACTACTGCCAGTCCTCCTCCGCAGGTTCCAAAAATGCCCGTAATCTGAGGAATTACTCCTGAAGCCATTACCTGCTTTGTGTAGATTTCGCCGAAAGCATTTAAGGCATCTGTAGCCTCCTGCAGTCTAAGGCCTGCACAGTCGATCAGTCCGATCACAGGAGCTCCTGTCTTCATGGCCAGATCATACAGATTTACGATCTTCTTCGCATGCATCTCGCCGATAGACCCATTTAACACAGATGCATCCTGACTGTAAACATAGACCAGACTGCCATCAATGACGCCGTATCCAGTGATGACACCATCTGCCGGCGTTTCTTTTTCAGATAAGTTGAAATCTGTATTTCTTGCGGTCACACAGCCGCCAATTTCAACAAAACTGTTCTCATCAAGCAAAGAATAGATTCTTTTGCCTGCCAAGCTTTGTGCTGTACTACTCATTTATCAGCCCTCCGTTTTTTAATATTTTGGTCATTTAAAACACTGCATAAATAAAACCAACGTGCGTATTAATTTTACTCTTTTTTAAGTTTTTTTTCAATAGTCTGTGATAATAATTTAACATCTTCTCAGCTTTTTTTCAGCGCCTTTTTCATGTTTTCAACATATTCTTTTACATAAGGAACAGCCTTTTGTCCATATTCCTCCACAATTTTCACAATTCTGCTTCCAACAATGACGCCGTCAGAAACCGCCGCCATTTTCTGTGCCTGTTCCGGTGTAGAAATACCGAATCCCACTGCACAGGGAACCTCTGTTACCTGCCGGACCTTATCCACCATACCTTTAATATCTGTAGAAATCTGTTCCCGCATCCCTGTAACCCCCAGAGAAGATACACAGTAGATATATCCTTCCGCTCCCTTTGCAATAGCCGCGATCCTTTCATTGGAGGTAGGAGCGATCAGGGAAATAATCTCTATCCCATATTCTTTGCAGACTTCCTTAAGTTCCCCTTTCTCCTCAAAAGGCATGTCCGGCACGATCACGCCCTGGATCCCGCATTCCCTGCACCGTTCCATAAAACGTTCTTTCCCGTAAGTATAGATAGGGTTCAGATAGGTAAGAAAAACCATGGGAACCTGTACTTTCTTTCTTGCTTTCTTCACTGTCTTAAAAAGCTTGTCTGTAGTACAGCCTGCTGCCAGAGCCCGCTCATTTGCGGCCTGGATCACAGGTCCTTCTGCAATAGGGTCTGAAAAGGGAATCCCGATCTCAATAATATCTGCTCCCGCCTCTTCCATGGCGTATAAAAGCTGTTCTGTGATCTCCAGTGAAGGATCTCCTCCTGTAATAAATGGAATAAATGCTTTGGTGTCTTTAAATGCTTCTGAAATCTTACTCATAAATCTCCACTCCTCTGTATCTTGCGATTGCCGCTACATCCTTGTCTCCTCTTCCGGAGAGGTTTACCACTATGATCTGGTCTTTTCCCATCTTTGGTGCCAGCTTTCTGGCATAAGCCACTGCATGAGCGCTTTCTATGGCTGGTATGATCCCTTCTGTCCGGGACAGATACTCAAAGGCTTCCACAGCTTCCCGGTCAGTTATAGGAACATACTCTGCTCTTCCGAGTTTCGCCAGATGAGCATGTTCCGGTCCAATGCCTGGATAATCCAGCCCTGCAGATATGGAATATACCGGAGCGATCTGTCCATATTCATCCTGACAGAAAACGGATTTCATTCCGTGAAAAATTCCTGTGGTCCCACGGCTTAAAGTCGCCGCATGTTTCTCCGTGTCAATGCCCAGACCTCCAGCCTCGCAGCCAATAAGGCGGACTTTTTCATCGGGAATAAATTCATAGAAAGCTCCCATGGCGTTGCTGCCTCCTCCCACACAGGCGATGACTGCGTCAGGAAGGCGGCCTTCTTTCTCCATAAGCTGTTCCCGGATCTCTTTTCCGATCACCTTCTGGAAATCCCGGACCATCATAGGGAAGGGATGGGGACCCATAACAGATCCCAGTACATAGAGGGTATCTTCCATTCTCCTGGTCCATTCCCGCATAGTTTCGTTTACTGCGTCTTTTAAAGTTCCCGTTCCGCTGGAAACTCCATGGACCTTTGCCCCCAGCAGCTCCATACGGTAAACATTTAAGGCCTGCCTGTCCATATCCTCTTTTCCCATGTAAATATCACATTCCATATCCATAAGGGCTGCTGCTGTGGCTGCTGCCACTCCGTGCTGTCCGGCCCCTGTTTCCGCAATGATCCTGGTCTTTCCCATTTTCTTTGCCAGAAGGGCCTGCCCCAGTACATTGTTGATCTTGTGGGAACCGGTATGGTTGAGATCTTCCCTTTTCAGATAAATCTTTGATCCCTTAAGATCCCTGGTCATTTTCTCTGCATAATACAACATAGAAGGCCTTCCCGCATAGTTTTTCAACAAATCCTCCAGCTCTTCCTGAAATTCCGGATTCTGACTGTATCTGGCATAAGCCTCCTCCAGTTCCTCCACGGCATTCATCAGGGTTTCCGGTATATACTGTCCTCCAAAAATTCCATATCTTCCTTTTCCCATATTCTTATCCTCTCACTTTTTCTATAAATTCTCTGATCCGCTGTTGGGATTTTTTCCCTTGTATCTCCACTCCGCTGCTGACATCCACGCCAAAAGGCCGGCAGGTTTTTATGGCCTGCTCCACATTTTCCGGAGTTAGGCCTCCTGCCAGAAACCAGGGCTTTTTAAGGGAAGGGATGATCTTCCAGTCAAAAGTTTCCCCATTTCCTCCCGGGCTGCCTTTTTTGTAAGCGTCAAGGAGAAGATATTCACAGGGAAGTTTTTCAGCTTCCAGGATCTCTTCTCTGCTCCTGGCCGCCACGGCTTTGATCAGAGGCTTATCTGTCTGTTTCCTGAGAGCCTCCATATAGGCGGCGTCCTCATCTCCATGAAGCTGTATATACTGGATCACTTCTGCCTCTGCCAAAGCGGCCGCTTCCTCAAGGGGTGTATTTACAAAAACCCCTACTGCCTGGATTTCGGGGGCGAGAGCTCTGCGAAGTTCTGCAGCATGATCAGAAGAAATCTGCCGTTTTCCCGGTGCAAAGACAAAGCCTGCAAAGTCCGGTTTCCAGCGGTTCAAAGCCTCTATATCTTCTATTGTCTTCAGTCCGCAGATCTTAATCCTGGTCACTGGTGTCTCCTTTCTTCAGCCGGTTCAGCATTTCCTTTTTGTTCTCGCTTTTCATAAGGGCTTCTCCGATGAGCACAGCGTCCACTCCAGCCTCCCGAAGTCTGGAAATATCCTCAGGGCTGTGAATGCCGCTTTCTGCCACAAAAAGGATTCCTTCCGGTATATATCTCCGAAGCCTCAGACTGTTTTCCACATCTACTGTAAAGTTTTTCAGGTTCCGGTTGTTTACCCCGATCACATCTGCTCCCGCCCTGAGAGCCTGGCGGATCTCTTCTTCATCATGGGCTTCTGTCAGGGCCGTCATCCCCAGAGATCTGGTAATCTTCAGATATTCTTTCAAGGACTCTTCCCCTAGCAGGGAGCAGATCAGCAGCACTGCGGAAGCTCCCAGAGTCTTGGCCTCATAAATCTGATAGGAATCTATCACAAAATCCTTTCTCAGCACCGGAATGGAAACTTCCCCGGCAATTTCTTTCAGATACTGGTCCTTTCCCAGGAAAAACTCAGGCTCTGTAAGACAGGAGATTGCAGAAGCTCCTGCCCTTTCATATTCTCTGGCAATTTCCAGATAAGGAAATTTTTCTGCAATAATTCCCTTGGAGGGGGAAGCTTTCTTTACCTCGCAGATAAAGGACATATCTTTCTGAGCCAAAGCCCGGTAAAAAGGATAGCCGGTGTTTTTCTCCATAGCTTCCGCCTGAGCTTTCATCTTCTCCAGCGGAACTTCCTTTTTTCTTTCTTCCACCCGTTTTCTGGTGGAAGCTGCAATTTTCTCTAATATCATTTTCTATACCTCGTATTCCTTTGTGGCTTTGATAAACTCTTCCAGTTTCTCAGCAGCTTTTCCACTGTCAATAAGCTCGCCTGCCATCTTTATCCCTTCCTCCAGAGTAATACCGTCAATGCCCAGATACAGGCTCATGCCGGCGTTTAAAAGTACTACGTTCCGCTTGGGCCCCCGCTCTCTTCCTTCCAGGATATCTCTGGTGATCCTGGCGTTTTCCTGAGGATCTCCTCCTACCAGACAGGAAAGATCACACCGCTCCATACCAAACTGTTCCGGGGAAATGGTATAGCTTTTTACTTTTCCAAACCGGATCTCACACACCAGGGTCTCTCCGGTAAGGGTAATCTCATCCAGACCGTCTGCTCCGCAAACGGCCACCCCTCTGGTCACACCCAGATTTCCCAGGACCTTTGCCAGGGGCTCTACCAGCTTTTTGTCATAGACGCCTAACAGCTGCATGGTAGCTGCCGCCGGATTGGAAAGAGGCCCCAGAATGTTAAAGACTGTCCGCACACCCATCTGCTGCCTTACCGGGGCTGCATATTTCATGGAAGAATGATACACCGGAGCAAAAAGGAAGCACATACCTGTACGGTTTAAAATAGTTTCATTCTGTTCCGGATCCAGGGAAACATTGGCTCCCAGCTTTTCCAGCACGTCTGCTGCTCCGCTCTTGCTGGAAACACTCCGGTTTCCATGCTTTGCCACAGGAATCCCCCCTGCTGCCACTACAAAGGCAGAGGTGGTAGAGATGTTAAAGGTTCCAGCTTCATCTCCTCCTGTACCCACAATGTCGATAACTTCTCTCTGAGGCTGGATCTTGATCCCTTTATCCCGCATAACCTGGGCAAAAGCCGTGATTTCATCAATGGTCTCTCCCTGCATCCGCAGAGCCGCCAGAAAGGCTCCCATCTGGGCCTGCGTAGCGGTTCCGTCCATCATCTCCTCCATAACGCCTTTCGCCATCTCATAAGACAGATCTTTTCCATCCATTAATGTGTGGATTGCTTCTTTTATCATAACTTTTCTTTCCTTTCTCTCAATCTTTACAAAATTTTCCAGTATCTTCATTCCCTTTGGCGTCAGCACCGACTCCGGGTGAAACTGAAGCCCATATACAGGATATTCTTTATGCTCTACCGCCATAACCTCGCCGTCTTCTGTCTGCGCCGTGATCTTCAGACAGTCCGGAAGGGTATCTCTTTTTACAGCCAGAGAATGATACCTGGCTGCTTCTATAGTCCCGGCCAGTCCTGCAAACAGGGAACAGTCCGGTTTTAGGGTTATCAGGCTTTTCTTTCCGTGCATCAGTTCTTTTGCCGGGGCGATCACCGCCCCATATGCCTGGCAGATAGCCTGATGTCCCAGACAGATTCCCAGTATAGGGATCTTTCCCTGAAATTTTTTCACCACATTTATGCAGATCCCGGCTTCCTCCGGATAGCCCGGTCCCGGGGAAAGAAGGATATGGGAAGGATCCCATTTTTCGATTTCTTCCAGAGTCACCTGGTCGTTTCGGACCACCTGGATATCTGGCCGGATAGTGCCCAGATATTGGACCAGGTTATAAGTAAAGCTGTCGTAATTATCAATCACTAAGATCATATTCCTTCCTCCTCTGCCTGAATGATGGCCTGGATCACAGCCGCCGCTTTATTGGCGGATTCTTCGTATTCTTTTTTCGGAACACTGTCTGCCACGATACCGCCTCCTGCCTGGACATAAACCTTTTGATCTTTTTTCACCGCCATGCGGATGGCAATGCAGGTATCCATATTTCCTGTAAAATCCAGATATCCCAGGGCGCCTCCGTAAATGCCCCGTTCCTCTTTTTCCAGCTCCTCTATGATCTGGCAGGCCCGGATCTTAGGAGCTCCTGACAAAGTGCCTGCAGGAAGCACCGCCTCGATAGCGTCTAATGCATCTTTGTCTTCCCGGATCACACCTTCTACCTGAGAGCAGATATGCATAATCTTTGAATACTTATGAACCGCCATATACTCTGTCACTTTCACACTTCCGAATCTGCAGATCTTTCCCAGGTCATTTCTTCCCAGATCTACCAGCATGTTATGCTCGGACAGTTCTTTTTCGTCCTGGAGAAGTTCTTTTTCCAGTCTTCTGTCTTCTTCCTCATTCTTTCCTCTGGGTCTGCTTCCCGCCACAGGAAAGGTGGTCACCTTTCCGTTGTGAAGCTTTACAAGAGTCTCCGGTGAAGTGCTCATCAGTTCCAGCTCCTCTGTGTGAAAATACACCATATAGGGAGAAGGATTGGAAGTCCGAAGGAGCCTGTATGAGTTCAGAAGACTTCCTTTCATGGGACTCTGAAACTGTCTGGAAATTACTGCCTGGAAAATATCTCCTCTCCGGATATGTTCTCTGGTCTTCTCCACCATTTCATAATATTCTTCTCTTCCCGTGGTGCACTGGAAGTCCATCTTTTCTCTTAAGTCTTCCTGCTTTTCTTCAGCTTCTTCTAAAAGCTTCTGAAGCTTGTCGATTTCCTCCTCTGCCTTCCGGTAATTTTTTTCCAGATCATCGGTTTTTATATTGACCATAAAAAGGAGCCGCTGTTTCAGATGATCATAGGCAATGACCTTGTCAAAAAGAAAAAGGTCAAAATCCGGAAATTTCTCATTTTTTATATGGAGGACCGGTTCCGCCAGACCAATGACAGAATAAGAAAAGTATCCCACCAGTCCTCCGGTAAAAGGGGGATAATCCGGAAGTACCGGCGCCTTATATTTTTTCATCAGTTTTCTCACTGCTTCCAGAGGCTTCTCAGTTGTTTCGTATGCTCCTTCTTGTCCCTGGATCTTTACCTTTCCCTTCTGACAGAAAATCCTCCGCTTTGGATCACATCCCAGAAAGGAATACCGGCCCCACTTTTCTCCTCCTTCTACACTTTCCAGAAGGAAATACCGGCTGCTTTTTGCCGCCAGTCTTTTCAGTACTGCAATAGGGGTGGTACTGTCTCCTAAAATTTCCCGGCATACAGGAATCACAGAATAGTTCTTTGCCAGTTTCCCGGCTGTTGCATAATCAGGTTTCAGCATTTACATTCCTCCTTAAATGATATCTTCGTATGTCGGTAAAGGACTTCCTTTGGGAGTTTTGAATGCATAGGGAAATATTAATGCATTAAAAAACCCCTGTCCCAACAGAAGCGTCTCTGCTTCTATTGGGACAGGGGAATCATCTCCTGCGGTACCACCCAAATTGCCAGTTGTTCTTTTCTTCTATTGATAAAACAAAAAGACTCCTGGCCACTCTTTACATGTACTGACATACACTCCCTGCTGATAACGGATCGGTACACCCGTCAGCGTCTACTCTTTCCCAAGAAATTTCGAGCTGCCCTCACAAGTCCATTCAATAAAAACTCTTGCTGTTCCGATCTCACCCCCCGGAACTCTCTGTAAACAAATATTTTTACCTACTACTCTTGTTCAACGGTTTAAAGTTCTAATTTGGTAGAATTATAACATATATTTTTCTCATGTCAAGACTTTTGTCTGTTTTTTTCCAATTCTTGCAGATCCTGCCGGCGCCTTGTTCAGACAGAAAAAGAATGGTATCCATACACGCAAAAATTCTGCCTTCTCATCTCTGAAAGAACTGTCAGTGGTTGTTTTTTCTCCATTTTTCCATAATTCTTCCGACTTTTTTATTCCCTCTTCAAAAAGAAAAATTCCCTTATCTGCTTTTATCTCTCTGTGATCTTCCTCCGCCATAAGCAGACACATGCATATCCGGCTGCTTCTTAAAAGGATATCCCCTTTCTCTTCACCGGTCAATTCCCAAAGACTGGAAAAGAGCATCTCTTTTTTCTCTCTCAGATATTTTTCTTCTGCCCGGTATCCGGAACGTATCAGATACCTGAGGCAGACCCATGCCTTTTCTGCACTTACATCTTCACAATTCCGCAGATCTTCTAAAAGGCCAAGGACAATTCTGGCACACTTTTTTTCTTCCTTCTTCAGCATTTTCCAGAAAACCGGAGCTTGATAAGCACTTCTGTCTGCTTTTTCCAGCAGATATTCCCTCCATTCTCTTTTCATATCCCGGATCTTCGCCCTGCAGAGCACATTTCTGGAAAGTCCATACAGAAAAAGATAGGTGATGTCCCGATAATCGCCTCCTTCCATCTTTGGCAGCCCCTGAAATAAAATACCTTTTTTTAACATAAAACCTCTTTTCCGTCTGCAGTGCATTTCTCAAAGGTGAGAATACTTTTTTTGCAGTATATGGCTGATAGAAAAATTTTCCCTGGAATTTTTCAGAATCTGAAAGATCTCTTTTAAAAAGAGTATAGATAAGCAAAAAGACCCGTGAAATGATGAAAGATCAGAAATCCTGTATTTTCCGGCTGAAAAATGAAATGCAGATACAGACTTGTTATTTGTCAGCCTCTCTGCTTTTCAGTCTACTACAATCAGATCCGAGAAACAACTGGCAGATTTGCCAAAAATTTCCTGCACTTTTCTGCGAAAGAAAAGAAGCTGTCTCATTTAACATATATCAGGAATATTTATACATTTTATGCGAATTTGTCGGGCACAGCTTTGAGACTATAGGCTCAAAGCTGCGCCCGACTGAGCAGCAAAATGTATAAATATTCCCGAATTTGATCAATGTGACAGCTCCCTGCTTTTTCCGAAAATACCTTTATTATTTTAATATAATCTTCCGGAAGTTCTTCTTTCCTTTTTTCAGGACAATTCCCTCTCCCTGAAGTTTTTCTCCTGGAACCAGATATTTGATATCTGTAATTTTTTCTCCGTCAATGGCTACGCCTCCCTGTTCAATAGCTCTTCTGGCCTCTGAACGGGAATTAGCCAGTCCGCTTTTGTGCAGCAGAGAGATCAGGTCGATGTTTCCATCTGTAAGCTCAGACTCCTCAATCTGTGCAGAAGGCATATTTGCAGCGTTTCCACTGGTAAATAAGGCTTTTGCCGCCTCCTGGGCTTTCTGGGCTTCTTCGGTTCCGTGAACCAGTTCTGTAAGCTCATAAGCCAGGATTTCTTTTGCCTTATTTAACTGGCTGCCTTCCCACTTATCCATTTCGTCAATCTGTTCCAGAGGAAGGAAGGTCAGCATACGGATGCATTTCAGCACATCAGCATCTGCCACATTTCTCCAGTACTGGTAGAAATCAAAAGGTGAGGTCTTGTTTGGATCCAGCCATACAGCCCCGGACTGAGTCTTGCCCATCTTTTTGCCCTCAGAATTCAGAAGAAGGGTAATGGTCATGGCACAGGCGTTCTTGCCCAGCTTTCTCCGGATCAGTTCTGTACCGCCCAGCATATTGCTCCACTGGTCATCTCCGCCGAACTGCATGTTGCAGCCATATTTCTGATACAGCATGTAGAAATCATAGCTCTGCATGATCATATAGTTAAACTCCAGGAAGCTCAGGCCCTTCTCCATACGCTGCTTATAGCATTCTGCAGTAAGCATACGGTTTACCGAGAAGTGAGGGCCTACCTCTCTTAAAAAGTCAATGTAATTCAGATCTAACAGCCACTCTGCATTATTTACCATAAGGGCTTTTCCATCAGAAAAATCAATGAATCTTTCCATCTGTTTCTTAAAGCAGTCACAGTTGTGCTGAATAGTCTCCGCCGTCATCATAGAACGCATATCCGATCTTCCGGAAGGATCCCCGATATAACCGGTGCCTCCGCCGATCAGAGCGATAGGCTTATTTCCCGCCATCTGAAGACGCTTCATCAGACACAGAGCCATAAAATGCCCCACATGAAGACTGTCCGCCGTAGGGTCAAACCCGATATAAAAAGTAGCCTTCCCGTTATTGACCAATTCCCGGATCTCCTCCTCATCCGTCACCTGGGCGATCAGCCCCCTGGCCTGCAATTCCTCATAAATTCCCATTTTAATTCTCCTTTTCTTTTTACTCACCTTTGACAGTATACAAATAACAACTGCCACATATCTTGCTTTTCAGAAGGACCCCTTTAGCCTTCACAAGCCTCAGCCAACAGGTTTTTATCATTTCGAACTGCCGCTCCAGTACATACAGGGAATATTGGTATATTTTCTGCGAATTTGTCGAGCACAGCTTTGAGACTATAGGCTCAAAGGGTTGCAGACTGAGCAAGAAAATATATCAATATTCCAGAAAGCACTTTTGCGGCAGTCCTCACAATGATAAAAAGCCCCCGTCCTTCCTGTTACAAAAGGACGAGAGCTTATAGATTCCCGTGTTACCACCTTTATTCACAGACAGCTCACACTGCCTGCCTCTGCAAGTACAGCTTACGCAATACTCAAAGTGTTGTAACGTACACCAAAACGTCACAGCCTACTCATTGCTTTTCGGTGTGAAGCTCCGGGAGGTATTCGCACTGCAGTTCTCCTGGGCCTCTCATCTGCCGGCTCCTTTCTGTAGGTCTCTCTGCATACTACTTGTTCCCATCTTCGCTTTTCTCATTTACGAAGACCAGTATACAGAAACCTTCCCGGCTTTGTCAAGGGTACTTTAACAACTTGCAATGACGCAGTAATCCGGTTTATCTGCTTATGGCTTTCATTCTCCACTGGTATTCCCCATTATCCTTGATCCCGTAGAAATCTCCGAAGTTCAGGTCAAAGATATCTTTCTGGATCCCGGATATGGAAATCTGATTTTTGATCAGGTACTGCCAGATTCCGCCGTGGGAAATATCTCCCTGGAGAAGAACGCCGACTACCTTTCCATCCCGAAGGACTACACGTTTGTAGTTTCTGGAATCCTCTCTGGCAATGACTACGTCGCCTTCCTGGGGAAGGATTACGCCTACGCACATAGAAACCAGTCCGAAAAAGTTAATAGTATTCTTTATAGCATAGCGGTCTGTATATTCCACATGGGAGCCGCACATATTCAGAGCCGCAGTCTCTCCCTGCTTCTGGGCGTTTGGCCAGATACCGGAAAGACCGGTGACATCTCCGGCTGCATATACGCCTTCCGCTCCTGTCTGAAGATAATCGTCCACTTTGATCCCACGGTCAATGACGATCCCTTCTCCTTCCATTCCTGCAACTGCGGAACGGACACCGGCAGCCACGATGATCAGGTCACAGGGCAGTTTTTCTCCGTTGTCCAGAATGATCTCCCGAATGATCTTGTCCTCTTCCATAACTGTATCAGCAGCTTTTCTTCCCAGATAGAACCGGGCTCCCGCCTCTTCAAAGCGTTTCTGGTATTCAAAAGCCGCCGTCTTGTCAAGCTGTACCGGCAGGATCTGATCTGCCATCTCTACAATGGATACTTTCTTTCCAGTCTCCATCAGACCATAGGCTGCATCCAGGCCAACCAGACCGGAACCGATGATCACAATGTTCTCAGCATTTTTTGCCAGTTCATCAATAGCCTGGGCGTCTCTTAAATGACGGAGTCCGAAAACATTTTTAGCTTCTCTTAAATTTCCCACCGGTGGGATAAAGCTCTCTGCTCCTGTGGCAATGAGAAGACGGTCATAGCTTACTTCATCTCCCTGGTCTGTATAAACCTTTTTCCCCTGGGTATCCAGACGGTTTACGGTTTTTCCCGGCAGCCAGGTGATCTGATTTTTCTCGAAAAAGTCCGGATCCACAAAGCTGATCCCTGCAGCATCTCTTTCGTGACTCAGATATTTATGAAGCATACATCTGGAATGTACCTGAGTATCTGTAGAGATCACCGTAATCTTTCCATTTTTGTCTGCTTTCCGGATAGTCTTTGCAGCAGTAATGCCTGCTGCTCCTGCTCCTAAGATCACATATTCCATCTCTACACCTCCTCAACCCAGATAGCCTGCTTTGGACAGGCCTTTACGCAGCTGGGATCTTCTCCCTTGTCAATGCAGAAATCACATTTGATCACCTTGCTGCGGGTGCTGTCATCAGGTTTCAGTACGCCGTAAGGACAGTTCATCACGCACATAAAGCAGGAACCGCACTTCTTCTCATCGTACTGCACATGGCCTGTTTCCGGATCTTTGGCAAGAGCGCCGCTCATACAGGACATGACACACTCCGGCTGGTCACAGTGTCTGCAGAACACCGGAGTATAACTTCCATCAGGATTTTTATAGATAAAATTCCTGGTCTCATTGGCAATGTCTGTGAGATCCAGTGTATAGACATCGCCTTCATCTTTTCTGTGGGCCTGCATACATGCCACGGAGCAGCTTTTGCAGCCGTCGCATTTCGAGGCGTCTATCATTATTCTCTTCATCTTAGGCTCCTGTCTTTTAAATATTTAAACCTGCACGTTTCTCCTCAATGATCTTTTCCAGGATATCTGCACTTGCCTTAGCGTCTGGATTAATGATCACCTGTCCGCCGGTAAGACTCTTCATGTCTTCCGTAAGAAGTTTCACTGCCAGATCGCTTCCTGTAACGAATGGGGGCAGTCCTAAATGAAGGGGCAGTCCCAGGGCCAGGCCGAAGCATCCGTCTGCCAGAGCCTGCTCTTCCAGCCACTGTGCGGCAGAAAGTACCAGCGGAAGCTGAGGAATATCGATTCCCAGAGCTTCTGCCAGCTCTGTGGCAACGATTTCCAGACGTCCGATAGCCAGACATGGACCAAAGTTCAGCACTGGAGGAATATTCAGTTTTTCGCAGACTGCACGAAGCTTTGGTCCTGCCAGTTTTGCAGCTTCCGGCGTCATCAGGCCGCAGTTTTCGATTCCACCTGAAGAACATCCTGCTGTAAGAACGATAATGTCTCTGGAGATCAGCTCTTTTACCAGGTCTACTGTAAGAACGTCATGTCCCCCTGCTGTCAGGTTGGAGCATCCTACTACGCCGGCAACACCTTTGATATCTCCGGATACGATCAGGTCGATAAGAGGTTTCCAGTTTCCTCCCAGGAATTCCTTTAAGGAGCCTTCGGAAACACCGGTAAGAGTGTGGTCATTTCCATGTTCCGGCTGAAGGTTCATGGTTACTTTGCCTCTTCTTGCTTTATAAGCTTCTACGATCTCATCGATGATCTCTTCACTCTGTTTTTCTCTCTCTTCAAATTTGAAAGGCTTCAGTTCTGCGTTGGCTTTCTTTGCCACATCGTCCAGACAGATCTGTTTAATCATCAGCTCATCACAGATAGGCTCGATGCCGGGAAGGGTACAGTTAAACTCAGAAAGAACAGCGTCAATGCCGCCTGTGGCAAGCACTGCTTCACTGGTATAGTTGTTTCCTGCATGGCCGTCAAATACTTCTGTATAGTGAGCGCCTCTGAGCTGAAGGTCCTGTCCAACGCAGGTACAGCCTACCAGCTTAAAGCCCTTTGCTCCTGCTGCCTGAGCTTTTGCAACAGCTTCTTTGGATGTAAGTCTCTCCTGAAGGTCTACGAAAATCGTGTGCTGATGTCCTGTGATCATAATGTTGATATAATCCGGGTCAATCACACGAAGGCCTACTGGCGCCATGCGAAGTTCCGGCTCTCCTAAAAGCACATCGTTCAGCAGATTTGTCAGTGTCAATCCGTAGATACCTGTGGAAATACCCAGTTTCAGGCAGTCTGTGTACATATCTACAGGATCAGAATTCAGGTTTGTGGAACATTTTACCACGCCATGGAATACTTCGCTTTTTGCTCCTCCGGGAAGGATGTTCAGCTCCTGCCATCTTTTGAATCTGGGGCCGTAAGCCATTTTTTCTACCAGTTCCATTTTTTCATATTCCGGTTTATACAGATCATCCAGAACCATCTGGGCTACCTGTTTTGCAGTATCCCATTTGTCTGTACCCTGTACGCCGAAAATTTCTGCCAGTTTTGCCAGGGATTTCTCACCTTTGATCTCTCCCTTGATCTCAGCTGTTTTCTTCACATTCAGAGCTGTATTTTCTACAATGTGGATATAGCAGCCGGAACCGCTGGCAACTGCCCGCAGGAAGTTTCTTGCCACAATAACATCTGCAGTAGCACCGCAGATTCCTCTGGGAGCTTTCGGTGTGATCCGGCATGGGCCGTTGGCGCAGAGACGGCAGCACACGCCCTGAAGGCCGAAGCCGCATTTGGTGCTCTGTCCTTCTACTCTGTGATGAGAGGTTTCCATGGGAAGGCTGCGGATAAATCCTTCCAAAGGCTTGTCTGCACTGGCGCAGGTATTGCATCCATAACACTGGTTCATTTTTTCTTCCTCCTATGTAATAAGTCTATGTTAAAATTATAACGATTCTGGAGTAAATTAGTCAAGTATAACTTGAGATTTTATATGCTTTTTTAAAAAAAGCAAAAGTTCTCTGTTTGTCCGGCTGTTGATCTGCAGGTCTTCCCCGGAAATCGGCCGGGCTGTATCCGGAGGATTTTCTCCGCAGATATCTGCTCCTATAACCTTTCTTTTTTCAAAAATAAGCTCCAGCAATTTCAGGAGCTGATCCAGGGCCAGTTCTCCCTGGTCCCAGTTGGTCCTGGCCTCTTCTTTTCTAAGCACGTCTTTATCTATGGAAATATACAGGGGCAGATCCGGATCTGTCTCCAGAAATTCCCGAAGAATTTCCTCTCCCCCGTCTGACAGTTCTTCCCGACAGATCCTAGTCAGTTTCGCCCATGCCTGTCCTTTATATTCCCGGAAATCTTTTAATCCGGGGCCTGCAACACAGATATGTGAAAGAAGCTCATGAGTATCCAGTACCTCGCCCGCCCAGCTTCCGCAGGAAAGCAGTCCAAAAAAGGCTGATTCCTGCATATCTGTATGGTTGTCAAAGACCAGTAGAGAAAAAGGTTCCTGAATTTTTTCCAGCCAGAATTTGGAAAGATAATGATAATTTCCCGAATCCAGGAAATGAATTCCCTGAACAGGCAGATCACGGATCTTTTCCTTAATTGCGGCCTCCGCTTCCGGGGTACAGTAACAGTTCACCCCCTGAAGTTTCTGAAAATCCAACCATACAGGTTCCTGGCCTTCCCAGAAATCTTCTTCCCGGTAAATCCCGGAAAAATTCATGATAATAGGTCTCATTTCCCCTATCCTCAGTCTACAAAATGTATGGTCCCTGTTTTTTCAAGATTCTGGTTTACAGGGCCTTTGGCATATCCTAATGCGGCAATCCCGAAGATCACATGGCTGTCCGGAATCCCCCACTCTTTTAAGATACTCCGCACCTCCGGTGTGTCACAGACATCCCGTACCTGATTGATCCATACAGAACCGATCCCAAGGGAATGTGCTGCCAGCATGATATTCTCCATAGCACAGGCATTGTCATCCTGTGAATGATGGTTCTCTCTGGCATTGGAGGGAATTACCAGGACCTGAGGACTGTACATATCATATCCTGTTCTTCCCAGTTTCTCGCCCACAGCTTTTGCCAGAGCCTGGATCTTGTTACGGTCTGTGACCACTGTGATCTTCCAGGTCTGCTTATTCTGTCCGCTAGGGGCATAAATTGCCGCTTTTGCGATCTGCTCCAGCTCTTCTCTGGGAATTTCTTTTTCCTCAAAAGATCTCACACTTCTTCTTGTAAGAATATTTTCCATTGCTGCATTCATGTTCCATTCCTCCTTTATGTTTTGAATTCATTTTATCACGGTCAAGACGTAAAGGCCAGTCTCTTTAAAGTCTCCTCCAGGCACCAGGGGAAATCAATTTTTTCCACTGCTTCAGCAGTATAAACCGCCCTTGTCTTCCAGGTTTCTCCATTTACCTGATACAGAATTTCCCCTATTTTCTCTCCCTTTTTCACCGGAGCTTCCAGTTTTTCCTGTATCTGGGGATACGTCTCCATTTTTTCATCTCTCCGAAGGAGCATACCATCCTCCTGGGAGAGATCCTCCAGGGTCACCGCCGTCTGAGCCGCCGTTCCAAGTATCTTTGTCTGTCCATTTTCCACCGGCAGATACTGGGGGATCTGTGGACTCTCTGCCTGGGCGAAGCTCTGCCAGCTATAATTTTCCAGTCCGTATTCCATCAGTTTTCTGGTATCTGACCATTTATAGTTTTTATTATTTGGCCACCCGCACCCCAATAGAGCTACGATCAGCGTTTTCCCGTCTCTTTGAAGAGCTCCCACATAGCAGTAGCCTGCATCTGCGGTAAACCCAGTCTTCCCTGTGAGAGCTCCTTCCATCATACCAAGAAAAGCATTATGATTGGTGCAGGAAATAGTTTTTGTTCCGGCAGTATCCGTAAAGGTATAGGAAGACGTCCGGGTAATCTCCAGAAATTCCTCCTTTGCAGGAGAATCCTGGATGCAGTATCTGAGAATCCTGGCCAGATCTTCTGCGGTAGTGGAATGGACCTTTACCCCTTCCTGGGTCTCCTCTTGGGCATCCAGGCCGTTTGGTGTAATAAACCAGGTATTTTCGCAGCCGATCTCCATAGCTTTTTCATTCATCATTTCTGCAAAGGCCTGGGTACTTCCTCCAATATGTTCTGCCAGGATCACTGCCGCATCATTATAGCTCTCCAGCATCAGTCCATAAAGGAGGTCCCTGACTTTATAGCCTTCACCCTCCCCGGCTCCCATATGGACCTCCGGCATAGATGCTGCATAGGCAGAGGTCTGGGCAGTTTCCTCCTGCTTTCCGGATTCCAGTACCAGGATGCAGGTCATAATCTTCGTAGTGCTTGCCATTGGCCGCTGTTCCTCTCCATTTTTTTCAAAAAGCACTCTTCCCGAATCTCCGTCCATCAGCACTGCAGACAGCGCATAGAGGCTGTCCGGTTCCCGGACCTCTCCCTCTGCCCGGATCTGAACCGGGAACCAAAAAATTTCCAAACAGACCATGATTCCCATGATCCACCATTTCACCATTTTTTTCATACCTGTTTCTCCCCTTCCATAGAACAAACCTTGACATCCTTATTTAGTAAGGTATGAACAGGCACAAAAAAAGATACCACAAACAGTCCTCTGCCTGTCTGCAGTATCAGTATTCTCCTATACATCCAGCTGAAGCTGGATCTCTTCCTCTGCTTCCGCCTTAAAATCTTCCATTTGTACCGGGTCGATCTCCGGCAGGTCGTCCAGTCCCTGAACGCCGAAGTTTCTGAGAAACTCTTCTGTAGTTCCAAACAAAATAGGCCTTCCCGGAGCGTCCAGTCGTCCCACTTCCCTCACCAGTCCGTACTCAATAAGCTTATTCACCGCATGGTCGCTTTTTACTCCCCGGATCTTTTCAATCTCCAGCTTGGTCACCGGCTGTTTATAGGCAATGATAGACAGGGTTTCCAGCATAACGTCGGAAAGCACCGCTTTCTTAGGCTGAAGGGCCATAGCCACCAGATAATCGTAATATTCCTCTTTGGTACACATCTGAAAAGAACCCTCCAGTTCTATGATCTTGATCCCTCTGTCTTCCGCCTGATATTTCAGCATCATATTCCGAATGATCTTTCTGGTAGTCTCTGTGTCATGGCCAATGGTTTTCGCAATATCCTTTACCGGCACTGCCTCACCCATAGCAAAGAGTATAGCCTCTATGGCTCCCTCGATTTTCTTCAGTTCCATTTATCTTATCCTTTCATACAGCTCTCAATATAAATTTCTCCGAAAATTTCCTTCTGGCTGATATGGATCTTCCCCATTTTCATCAGTTCCAGAAT
This sequence comes from uncultured Bacillota bacterium, assembly GCA_949291945.1. GTDB lineage: Bacteria > Bacillota > Clostridia > Lachnospirales > Lachnospiraceae > Blautia. The sequence continues at coordinate 112,551 of CASEXH010000002.1, forward strand.
AGAAAGAAAGGTAACGATCACCTGAACCTTGCTGGCCTGCTTCGAAAGAAGATCCCGAAAACCGAAACTTTTGTGGGACCTGGCGTATTCCTCTACCTCTTCCATCTTCTCCGGCATGCTGATTTCTTCCTTTTCGATCTTTCCAAATTTGCTCCGGATAGGATCCACCTTGTCCTCCTGCCTGCGGATCACACTCTGGAAAATATCGTTCAGTTTTGCCAAGGTAAGTCCGTCCAGCAGTTCTTCTGCATCCACCGGTTCTTTATAGGAGAGAACTTCCTTAGGGATGCTTGGCCCTTTATATACATTTTTTGCGGCCGCCGCCATACGGTCACGAAGCTCATAAGACATATACTTATACATCTTATATTCCAGGAGCTGACGGACCAGTTCCTCCCTGGGATCCTCTTCCTCTCCTTCTTCATTGACCTGTTTCGGCAGGAGCATCCGGCACTTAATGGAAATCAGGGTAGCTGCCATTACCATAAATTCACTCATAATGTTCAGGTCTTCCCGCTGCATCTGATGAATATATTCCATATACTGGTCTGTAATCTCCGCAATGGGTATATCATAAATATTTACTTTGTTTTTTTCGATCAGATGGAGAAGCAGATCCAGAGGGCCTTCAAAGGCCTCTAGCTTCACCGGGATTCCTGTTTCCATATCTTCCTACCCCTTTACCCGTCCCTGTACTGTCCTACAGATCCCCGCCGAACGGGAATCTTTTCGCATATACGTGCCATTCTACACCATTTTTCGGGAAAAGTCCACCCTCTCCAGTCCTCCCATACGCTTTGCCTCTTCCTGGGTGCAGGGAGTATTTCCATAACGGGCCTTTTCGTAAAGTCTGTGAAATTCTTCCCGCTTTTCTCCCTGAGGAATGCCTGCCTGATCTTCCAGCTCCTTGGGGGAAGCAGAGGCAGACGGCTTTCCTGCCGCTTCAATCTTCCGCTTATAAACCTTTCGTATCCTGGCCTGAGGTGTCCTGGATCTCAGGAAATCAAGGACAAAGATCCCTCTCTTTTTCAGTCCCTCTCTGGTTTCCTTCCCGGGACTTTCCAGACTTTCCAGTATATCTCCATTTCCAGTGGTCTGACTGTTATATTTTTTATACAACCAGAAAAGAAAAACACAGATACCTGCCGCAGCTCCCAGAACCACTGCAAAGATAAGCACCTTTTCCAGAATATTCCACAAAGCTGTCAGAAAAGGAGAGGGCTCCCCTCCCGGCTCCAGAAACATAGGCTGGGTCTCCCTCTCTGCTGAGGGCAGTTCTTCAGGCACCTCCTCTTCACTTTCTCCGGAAAAAAGCATAGCCAGAAATCTCCGAATAAGCTCCAGTACTGCCAAGATCCCCCGGTCAATGCCCAGAAAGGGAAGCAGTACCATACATCCCACAGTAAAGACGGTAAGGAAGATCAGCATCAGCCGGCTTCCATAAGCGATCCCCTGCTTGGGAAACCGGTACAGCCTGTCATAGTCCCCGCAATAGTCCAGAAATTGCTCCCGGTTCCTGCACCAAAGGATCAGCAGCCAGTAACAGCCGGTAACGATCAGGAACACATTTTCCAATTTCTCCAGATTATAGGACAGAGAGAAAATATATTCCAGTGCAAAAACCAGAAGACAGGCATAGGAAGGCCGGAAAAAAGCCTCTCTGTTTCCTGTGATCCTCTGTCCAAAAAACAGGATCACAAAAAAGATGACCCCCAGAAGAAGGCAGGTTCTTTCCCAGGGTCTCTCCCCCAGAAACCAGAAAACACCAAAGCACGAAACAGCGGCTCCCAGATAGCTCCATATCTTCCTTCCTCTTACAGAGATTTCATGAAGGAGCAGAGCCGGCACCGCTAGCAGAATCAGCTTTATCCCGATTTCCAGGCTGAAAGCCCCTCCCACATACAGCAAAAGGAAAAGGACCCCTGCCGCAAAGATCCACAGGTGAAGAAAGCCATATATCTTTAAAAATCTGTCCTCTCTCATCTCTTTACCTCCCAGCGCAGGACCTCCAGATCCCTCCTGCTTTTTATCTTCAGTTCCATTTCCGGATACAGGGTGACCAGGCAGAGACTTCCCTGATTCTTCTCTCCCAGCATCCCCAGTATTTCCTCCAGTTCCTGATACTGGTTCTTCGTGATCAGTATACAGAAGCTTTCTTTTGCCAGAAGGAGTTCTTTTTTCTCTTCCACACAGTCAGAAAACTTTCGGCTCTTCTCTTCTAGGTCGATCCTGGCAAGACACTGAAGAAATTTTTTCCTCTGGCCCCGGCCAGTCTGGCCGGGAAGAAAGATCTCCGACTTCTCCTGACAGTCTCTTCCGTTGGTAACAAGTCCCACCTCTATCCCTCTGGACAGAAAGCTCTCTGCCACGGCGGCGGCCAGCCGGATCCCCTCTTCATGGATCTCTTCATATTTCCATACTGTCTCATCTTCCACATCCAGAAGTATACAGACATTTCCGGATACTGCAGAATTATGCTGATTTACCATAAGGCTACCTGTTCTGGCACTGGCTTTCCAGTTGATCTTATTCATGGGATCCTCCGGAGTATATTCCCGAATCCCCCGGAATAAAAAAGGATCCTCCAGAAGCCTCTTTCTGGATTCATAAATGCCGGAAATCCGCTGAAAAACCAGCTCTCTCTTCTCCCCGGCTATCTTTTTAGGATACACATAGAGATAGGTACTGCATGGAATAGTGTGATACATCTCACCGGACAGAAGGATCCCTCTGGTGACCAGATCCACCTTACGGATTTCATAATAACCCCGTTTTACTGCTTCAAATGGCACCTGGCGAATGATCCTCTGTCTTCCCATGACCGAGAAAATATCTCTTTTATAGCTCTGATCCGATACACTGGTATTCTCTTCTTGGCCAAAGGAAAGATTCCTGCTGACGGCAAATCCAGCCTGCAGGGCCGGCAGAAACAGGCGCTTATCGTTTTCTATGGTTTCTGTAAGAAAACCTTCCTCTCCCTGAAATACCGGCTCTGTCTGAAAGCGGATCACCACTTTCAGCCTTTTGTTCCAGTTTTTTTCATAATATTTTTCTACCAGGAACCGAGCCAGAAGACCTCCTGCCAGAATCAGTAAAAATATCATCTCTCTCCCCACTCCTCAGTAGGTACCGGTACTTCTTCCAGAATCCTGGTCATCAGCTCTTCGCCTTTCTGGAAACCGCCTCCCAGGATCAGGCGATGGGAAAGGACCGGGAGGGCCAGTTTCTTAATATCCTCCGGAACTACATATTCTCTTCCCTGGAGATATGCCCAGGCCCTCACCGCCTGATAAAGAGCAATGGTTCCTCTGGGGCTGACACCTCCCAGGATCTCTCCTGTATTTCTGGTTTTTTCACAAATATCGATCAGGTATCCTTTCAGTTCCGGGTGCACATAGGTTTTCTTATAGGCTTCCTGATCTTTTCTTATTTCCGTCACGGAAGTTACCGCCTCCAGACTGTCCAGAGGGTCTTCCCGCTCAAAGCGTTCCAAAATATGAAGCTCCTCCTCCCGGTTTGGCATTCCCAGAGACAGACGCATGAGAAAACGGTCCATCTGGGCTTCAGGAAGGGGAAAGGTTCCTGCGTTTTCAATGGGATTCTGTGTAGCAATGACAAAAAAGGGAGCTTCCAGTTTTCTTGTCTCTCCTTCTGTTGTCACCTGCTTTTCTTCCATACATTCCAGAAGGCTGGACTGAGTCCTGGGAGCTGCCCGGTTAATCTCATCTGCCAGCAGTACATGACAGAATACCGGTCCCGGCTTAAAACAGAACTCCCCTTTTTTGTGGTTATAATAATTCAGCCCTGTCACGTCAGAGGGCAGCAGATCAGGAGTAAACTGGATCCTGGAAAACTTTCCCTCCACAGATCTTGCCAGGGCCTTGGCCAGCTTGGTCTTTCCTGTGCCTGGCACATCCTCCAGAAGAACATGTCCCTGGACTACCATGGCAGTAAGAATCAGGTCAATGATCTCCCGTTTCCCAACGATCACCTTTTCTATGTTGTCTCCTATTGCTTTTAAACTTTCTCTGCTCATTTTGTCGTTCCTTTCTTCTGGTCTTTTGGGGGCAGGCATGACACTACCACCAGTTCTCTGGGATTAAAGATCCGAAGGGGTATGGTATGTTCTCCCAGACCGGCGCCTACGATCAGATGCCGGCCTTCTCTGGAAAATTTTCCCCGGCAGAATCCGGGAAAAAACCTCCAGTCCGGGCTGATGACTCCGCCTAAGAAAGGCAGCCGCACCATTCCCCCGTGATAATGGCCGGAAAAGATCAGGTCGCCTCCCCATTCCAGATAGTCCGGTCCATATTTTGGAGTGTGGGCCAGGAGGATCTGAAAGCAATCCTTTCTGGATTTTCCCAAAAACCTTGTAAGCTCCCTTTTTTCCAGTTTTTTCTGTTTTCTTTTCAAATAATACTCATAGGGCAGTTCCAATCCGGTAACCGCAATATCCTGATCTTTTATGCGGATCCTTTCTGTCCGGTTCTCCAAAAGCTTTATCCCCATCCTCTGAATCCTTTTTTCATAACCCAGATAGTCTCTTCCATAAATCTCAGGAAAAAGTTTCATTCTCTGCTCATGATTGCCTGGCGCATAAAAAACCGGAGCAATTTTCAGCCCTTCCCGTAAGAATTCCTCCGGTTCCCGCAAAGAGGCATCCGGTTTTCCAAGAACCAGATCTCCTGCCACTGTCAAAAGATCCGGTTTGATCCTGCGGATCTCTTCCATAAGTCTCCGGTTATTTTCCCCAAAGACTACATTGTGCAGGTCGCTGACCATCACCACAGTAAAAGGGGTATGGATTTTCTCTGACTCTATCTGATATTTTGTCGTAACAAATTTCTTCACACTTTTACCTCGCAAGTTTTCTTATATCTTACTGCATTTTCCCTTAAAAGAAAAGAAGCTTTCGCATTAACATATATCAGGAATATTTATACATTTTATGCGAATTTGTCGAGCATAGCTTTGAGACTCCAGGCTCAAAGCGACGCAGACTGAGCAATAAAATGTATAAATATTCTCGATTTTAACTAATGCGAAAGCTCCTTATTCTTTACCTTTCCAGATACCGGCTCTGTTTTTTCATAATCCAGAAATACATAATCAGCAGCAGACCTCCTGCCAGCATCCAGGCTGTGGGGCTGGCCATACAGGCGCCTGTATAGCTCCGTTTCCAGGAAGCCCAGATAGCTACTCCACCCCTTCCCAGAAGCTCGGCAACACCTGCCATCATAGGCAGAAATCCATAACCCATGCCCTGGATCCCGTTCCGGTAAACATTGACCACTGTCAGCGGAATCAGAAAAAGGCCTACACACTTCAGATAAATGTCCACCTGGCCGATAATGTCTCCTACATTCTCAGAGACAAAAAGGTATACCAGGTATTTTCCCACCGTCATCATGGGAATCGCCAGGATCACGCCGTAAACGCTTCCCATAATAGTAGCGCTTTTAAATCCTCTGCGTATCCGCTTTATGTCTCCTGCTCCTATATTCTGGGCACAGTAAGTAGCCATAGTGGTTCCCAGAGCCACATAAGCCTGGGTAACCACCGACTCGATCTTGTTAGCCGCAGTAAAGGCCGCCACAGACAGGGATCCCAGCAGATTCAGAGAAGACTGAACCATCATAGTGCCGATAGCCGTGATCGAATACTGAAGGGCCATAGGAACCCCCACTGCCATCTCCATTTTCACCAGATATCCCTCCGGGCGGAAATCTTCCGCCTCCATTTTCAGCAAAGGCACTTTTTTCACAATATAGATCAGACAGCCTATACCGGATACCCCTTGAGAGATCACTGTGGCATAAGCGGCTCCTGCCACGCCCATGTCAAATACAATAATGAAAAACAGATCCAGCCCCACATTCAGGACTGCCGACAGGATCAGGAAATACAGCGGTGTCTTGCTGTCTCCCAGAGCCCGGAGGATCCCGGAAAGAAGGTTGTAAAGGACTGTAGCTGTGATCCCTCCGCAGATGATCATAATATAAGCATAGGCATCGGCAAAAATATCCGCCGGAGTATTCATAAACTGCAGCAGACTCTTCATTCCCAGCATACTGCCTGCTGTCATCACCACAGTTATGATCACCGACAAAACACAGGCTGTTCCTACAGATTTCCGCATGTTTTTCATGTCTCCTGCCCCGAAGCGCTGGGCAGTCAGTACAGAAAAGCCTGCTGTCAGTCCCTGGAGAAAACCAATAATCAGGAAAACAATGGTCCCCACACTTCCAACAGCAGCCAGGGCCCCTGTTCCCACAAATTTTCCTACAATAATCGTATCTGCCATATTATAAAACTGCTGAAAAACATTTCCGATAAAAATCGGTATGGTAAAATTCAAAATGATCTTAAATGGGCTCCCCACCGTCATGTCTGTCTGTTTCTCTCTTCTGGCCATTTCTTCTCCTTTTGTCATAAACTCCCGTATTCTTTGCTGTCTCATTTCAGGCATAAACTCAGCCTGTTTTGCAGCCTGCTAATTATAGTATAAAAGGATAGCCCCTGCAAGAGAGATTTTGTAAAAATTTCATATAAAAATTCCCCATACTTTTTCCAAACAGTCCATATACCCTGCCTCCCTGCAGTTTTCGCTGAAAATCAGATCTGTGCTGCCGATCTTTTCCCCGTTCAGATAATATTCCGCTGTTCCTGCCTTGTCACCTTTGTTCACCGGTGCCTGGACAGATTCCGGAAGAAGGATCTTCTTTTCTACGTTTTCAAGAGAAGCCCCTGTGGTATCCAGATACCGGAACTCTTCTTTATAAGAACAGGAAACCTGGTCCTTTATCCCTCCCTCCACCGGAATATCCGGAAGTTTTTCCGGCTCGCTGTCTGTATAGAGCTGGCAGCTTCCAAATCCCAGATTCAGCATAGCTGCCGCATCTGCAAAACGCACTTTATAATCCGGGGCAGTCATGACCACGCTGATCAGGGTAATCCCATTTCTCTGGGCTACAGCACTGACACAGTATTTTGCCACGCTGGTGCTCCCTGTCTTCAGTCCCACACAGCCATCATAACTGCGGATCAGTTTATTGGTATTGGTCAGGCCAAACTCCGAGGTGCCTTTGTCCGTCTCGTGGATAATATTTTCCATCCACACAGAAGAATATTCCAGGACCTTGGGGTATTTCGTCACCAGTTCCCTGGACATAATGGCTACGTCATGGGCGCTGGTATAATGGTTATCCGATTCCGTCAGCCCGCAGCAGTCTTCAAAATGGGTATTCTCCATGCCAAGTCCTGCTGCCCGTTCATTCATACGCCTGACAAATTCTCCTTCACTTCCCGCTATGTGCTCTGCCATGGCTACGCTGGCATCATTTCCAGAAGCGATAACAATACATTTGATCATAGTCTCCACACTCTGCTTTTCTCCCTCTTCCAGAAAGACCTGAGAGCCTCCCATAGACTTTGCATAAGCACTGGTGACCACCTGATCTTCCATATGTAAGGTTCCTTTTTCCAGTTCGTCGAAGATCAGAAGAAGGGTCATGATCTTTGTGATACTGGCCGGCTTTACCTGAGTGTCCATATCTTTTTCATAAATAATCTGTCCTGTGGAAGCCTCCATAAGAACTCCATGGGGGGAAGTGATCAGTTCCTCTCCCTCGGCCCTTACGGAAACTGCTCCTCCTGCAAATATGGCAGAGATCATAAGTATCCCTGCCATGATAAATCCCGCTGTTCTGCCTGTCATATATCCGCTCCAAAAATCCTCTTAGACTATTGTAAGCAGCACGGGTCAAAAATATGCAATTATTTAAAGCATAGGAGCAAAAAGACGGAGAATACTCTGTCCTGCCCTGCGGACCACATTTTGCTTCAGACACCAGTCCAGAGTGATCTCTTCACTGATTTCAAAAGTTTTCAGCATATCCTCCTTCACCTGGCTTACCGCCTGGCACCGATACATCCATACGCCGCATTCAAAGTGAAGATAGAGACTCCGGTAATCCAGATTTATGGTTCCCACCACGGCAAACTCGTCATCACAGACAAAGTTCTTTGCATGGATAAACCCAGGGGTATATTCATAGATTCTTACCCCTGCACTGATCAGCTGTTCGTAATAAGACTGAGTCAGCAGAAACACCATCTTTTTATCTGGTATCCCCGGGGTAATGATCCTTACGTCCACCCCTTTCTTGGAAGCCAGGCACAATGCTGTCATCATCTCATTGTCTATGATCAGATAAGGAGTGGAAATATACACATATTTCTTTGCCTGATTGATCATATTCAGATAAACATTTTCGCCTACCACTTCCCCATCCAGAGGGGAATCTCCATAAGGCTGGGCAAAACCGTCGTTTTCAAATTCCTCTGTGTGATAAATATAAGGGCCATAGGCCGGGAACTGGACCTGAGTCCTGGTGATCACCGACCACATCTGAAGAAACATCACTGTCAGGTTCCACACTCCCTGTCCATAAAGCCTTACCCCTGTATCCTTCCAGTGTCCGAACCGCTCCAGTTCATTTATATACTCATCTGCCAGATTGAGCCCTCCCGTATATCCCGTATGCCCGTCAATGACCAGGATCTTCCGGTGATCCCGATTGTTCAGTACAATATTCAGGATAGGTCTTACCGGATTAAAAGCCGCACATTTAATCCCTTTTGCCTGGAGTTTCTTATAGTACTTGGAGGGCAGGGTATTTACACAGCCCATATCGTCATAGATCAGGCGGACGTCCACCCCCTGTTTTACTTTCTCCTCCAGGACTTCCAGGATAGCCCCCCACATCCGTCCTTCCCGGATAATAAAATATTCCAGAAAAATATAATGCTCCGCCTTTTTCAAATCTTCCAGCATGTCGATAAACATATCGTCTCCCACGGCATAATACTTGGTAGAAGTATTTTCATGAACAGGAAATCCTGCAAAATCCCGGATGTAGGCAGATTGTATGGAAGCTCCCAGATCCGTGTTTTCCAGATCTTCTCTGGTCTTTTTGTCCTCTTTGATGTAATTGGAAATTTTCTTCAGTACCATCTGGGAATCCTGGGTCATCTTTCTTGCCACTCTGGACTGGCCGAAGAGGAGATAAATCATCACTCCGAAGACCGGCACCGCCAGGATCAGGATGGTCCAGGCCAGCTTATAGGAAGGATTAATTTTCTTATTCACGATCCACAGAACCAGGATCAGACTGAGGATACTGATCAGGTTCATCAAATGCCCGGAAAAAGCCCCCATCCCCCAAAGCACGGCAAAAATCCAGGCAAGCTGAAGAAGGACCGCCACTGCGGTAAGAAAAATCCTGCTGGATACGATATCAATTAACTTTTTCATAAACTGTCCTTAACACTTACCTTGAAGTAAGAAAGCCTCTGGTATGCTCCAGAGGCTTTTACTGCACATTAATTATATTTACGTTTTCTAGCTGCTTCAGATTTTTTCTTACGACGAACACTAGGTTTCTCGTAATGCTCTCTTTTACGGATTTCCTGCTGAATGCCGGCCTTAGCACAGCTACGCTTGAAACGACGTAAAGCGCTATCCAAAGTCTCGTTCTCTTTTACGATTACGTTTGACATAGTCTCACACCTAACCTCCCTCCAGCTGTAAATTGTGCATAATACAACTGTCTGGGTATTTTTTTGCACACAAACCATTATAGCAGATTTTTGTCATACGTCAACTGGTTTGAATTAATTTTTCTTAAAAACCCGCATTATTTTATCTGGTCCGCCAAAATATCCCCTGCTGCTTTTAATGCTTCCGGTACTTTATCCGGATTTTTGCCACCTGCCTGAGCCATATTGGGACGGCCGCCTCCGCCTCCGCCTACAATAGCCGCAATACCTTTAATCAGATTTCCGGCATGGGCACCTGCTTTCTGTGCCTGATCTGTAACCATTGCCAGAAGGTTTACTTTTCCACTGTTAACACTGGCTAAAACAACAACACCTTCACCCAGTTTTTCCTTTAACTGGTCTCCCAAATCTCTCAGACCATTCATATCTACACCTTCAAGGGCTGTTGCCAGCAGTTTTACGCCTTTGATCTCCTGAACCTGGTTCATTACATCTCCCACAGCATCCTGAGCCATTTTTGCTTTCAAAGATTCGTTTTCACTGTGAAGAGCCTTTACCTCAGCCTGAAGATGGGCAATCTTCTCCTCGATCTCCGCCGGAGTAGTTTTCAGCATAGCTGCAATCTCTCCCTGGCGTTTCTCAATTTCTTTATAGTAAGCGAATACGCCATCGCCGGTAAGGGCCTCGATACGACGAACGCCTGCAGCGATTCCGCTTTCTGATACAATCTTAAAGGTTGTGATCACACCGGTATTTGGCACATGGGTACCTCCACAAAGCTCTTTTGAGAAGTCTCCCATAGAAACTACCCGGACTTTCTCCCCGTATTTCTCTCCAAACAGAGCCATAGCCCCTGTCTTCTTAGCCTCGTCAATAGTCATAATATCTGTCTGTACAGGAAGATTTGCCTGAATCTCTTTGTTTACAAGTGCTTCTGTCTGTGCCAATTCTTCCTGGGTCATAGCCTGGAAATGAGCAAAGTCAAAGCGAAGTCTGTCAGGAGTTACCAGAGAACCTTTCTGCTCTACGTGAGAGCCCAAAACGGTTTTTAAGGCTTTCTGGAGCAGATGGGTAGCGCTGTGGTTCTTACAGCAGTCTGCTCTTCCTGCCTCATCTACATGAAGAGTCACCACATCCCCTACCTTGATCATTCCTTTGGTAAGGATACCTACATGTCCTACTTTTCCACCTCTTAAATGAATGGTGTCTTCAACCTGGAACTCTGCATCTCCTATAGTGATAATACCCTTGTCGCCTTCCTGTCCGCCCATAGTAGCATAGAAAGGAGTTTCCTCTACAAACACAGTTCCTCTCTGGTCCTCAGTAAGGGCGTCAATTACCTCTTCCTGGGTAGTTAAAACGGTTACTTTTGAATCCCATACCAGATGGTCATATCCTACAAATTCTGTGGTAATGGAAGGATCGATCTCGTCGTATACTGTAGCGTCTGCCCCCATATAATTGGTAACTTCTCTGGCTTTTCTGGCAGTTTCTCTCTGGACATCCATAGATTTTTTAAAGCCTTCTTCATCTACCGTATATCCCTTCTCCTCCAGGATTTCTTTTGTCAGATCCAGAGGGAATCCATAGGTATCATAAAGCTTAAAGGCGTCATCTCCTGACAGCTCCTTCTTTCCTTCTTTTTCCATGGTTTCTTCCATCTCTCCCAGAATATGGAGACCCTGGTCAATCGTTTTATTAAACTGCTCTTCTTCCTTGGTAAGTACCTGGAAGATGAAGCTTTTCTTCTCATCCAGCTCCGGATATCCATCCTTGGAACCTTCAATTACAGTGGCGCTTAACTCTGCCAAGAACTTGCCCTGGATTCCCAGAAGACGTCCGTGACGGGCAGCCCGGCGGATCAGACGGCGGAGAACATAGCCTCTGCCCTCATTGGTAGGCATAATACCATCTGAAATCATAAAAGTAGCAGAACGGATATGGTCTGTGATCAGACGGATAGAAACATCTTTTTCCTCGTCTTTCTTATACTCTGTATGAGCCAGCTCACATACCTTATTTCTCAGGGCACAGAGAGTATCCACATCAAAAATGGAATCTACGTCCTGGACTACGGAAGCCAGACGCTCCAGTCCCATACCGGTATCAATATTCTTCTGCTCCAGTTCTGTATAATGGCCCTCTCCATCATTGTCAAACTGAGTAAATACGTTGTTCCAGATTTCCATGTAGCGGTCACAGTCGCATCCTACCGTACAGCCCGGTTTTCCACAGCCGTATTTCTCTCCTCTGTCATAGTAAATCTCTGAACAGGGACCGCAGGGACCTGCGCCATGTTCCCAGAAATTATCTTCTTTTCCAAAACGGTAGATTCTTTCTGCCGGTATGCCGATTTCCTTATTCCAGATATCAAAGGCCTCGTCATCATCCAGATAAACAGATGGATACAATCTTTCCGGATCCAGCCCTACTACTTCTGTGAGGAATTCCCAGGACCAGGCAATGGCCTCATGTTTGAAATAGTCTCCAAAGGAAAAATTTCCCAGCATTTCAAAAAATGTGCCATGGCGGGCAGTCTTTCCCACATTCTCAATATCTCCTGTACGGATACATTTCTGACAGGTAGTCACTCTCCGTCTCGGGGGAATCTCAGCCCCGGTAAAGTATGGCTTTAAAGGCGCCATACCGGAATTGATCAAAAGGAGACTTTTATCATTGTGAGGAACCAGGGAAAAGCTCTTCATCGCCAGATGTCCCTTGCTCTCAAAAAACTCTAAAAACATTCTTCTTAATTCATTTACTCCGTATTTCTTCACGGTTTTTCCCTCCCAGATGCTGCCAATATTCTGTTCATAAGCAGTCATTGTTTTTTATGATAGCACAGCCAGATTGGTATTTCAAGACAAAAACTCCCCAGCCAGGCTCTGAAAAGCCGAAAGCCGGGGAGTTTTTCTTGTTTATAACAGCAGTCAGCCTGCCAAAAGCGCCCTCTAACGTTTCCTGCAGGAGTCCCTGCACCGGTTTTCATTCTGTCTTTTCAGTGCTTTCTCCCGTTCTATCTCTTTTCTTCTCATACAGTCCAGATCTATCTCATAAATGGTGTTGCCTTCCTCCACCAGTTTTGTTCTCTCTTTTTCCATAACACAAAACTCCTTTCCCTATATTTTATGATTTCCATAGGCAAAAGGTCATGTGACATAAAATACTGCTAAAACGCACACAAATCTCAAGATGTTACAGTAGGTTGACAAATTGCCAACACTTATTGCTTGCTAATAAAACCCGAAAAATATATACTTCATACAGTTGCTTACTAAGGCAAACAAATATAAGGAGGATTTTTAATAAATGAAGTTTAATGAAAAACTTATGTCCATCAGAAAAATGAAAGGGTTATCCCAAGAAGAATTAGGAATGGAGCTTCAGGTTTCAAGGCAAACCATTTCCAAATGGGAAAACGGCCAATCTTATCCTGACTTTCAACGATTGGTTATGTTAAGTGATTATTTTGATATGACCTTAGATGAACTGGTAAAAGATCTTGATGTCCAGGATGTAAGGAATAAAAATTTAACTGATGAGAAAGTGGCTTCCATTTATTTAGATGTTGAAAATGTAAAAAATAACGTTAAGAAATTCGCAAAAATCTTTTGTTATGCCGGCCTTATTTTAGTAGCAGCCATTATTTTAGGCTTTATTTTACATTTACTGTTTCCAGGCGTTGAATGGCTTTGGGGAAGCGCCCGATAGCTGATGGAATTGGATCATATACTTTTCTTTTTCCGCATATAATGGAGCAAACTGTGAAAAGAGAATTATATGGATAATCAGTCTCTTCTTGACGAAATGGTAAGCGAAGATTCTATAGAAATGCTGAAGGCGGCTCTGCCCTATCTCCCTCCCCAGGGACAGTCTTTTATCTCTGTCTTTGCAAAATTTCTGGAGTTAAAAAATACACTCCGGCTCTTCCGGCCTGCAGCCGGATCCGCTCAGATCTGTGCCCAATCCAGAGAGAAAACAAGTCCCCTGGAAATGCTCTCGGCCTGCAGCAGCGTCTGCCATGGCCGGACCAAAGAGCAGCTTGACAACATGATCCAGACCCTGACTATGCTTCAGATGTTTGAAATCAGTCAGAAGCCTGTCCCCCAAGATTCTTTAGAAAGGGAGGTAGATATCCATGGATAACCGTTCAAATGGATCAGATAAGCAAAAAAAGGTCCAGGAAAATGCTTCCTGGACCAAAGACCCCAGTCTGGCCGGAATGGACCCGGCCAAACTGGCTATGTTAAATTCTTTTGCCCAGCAGGGCTCGGGAAAAAGCCCTCAGGAACTTCTTCCCCTTCTCATGGCAGCAGCCTCCCAGAGCCGGGCCAAGGGCACCCGTTTTTCCAGGGAAGAGATGGACGCCATCATCCAGGTCCTAAAAGCCGGAAAATCTCCCGAGGAAACCGCCCGTATGGATAAGATCATTCAGATGATGAAGATGTTTTCTTGATATCGGCCGGGCTATCCTCCAGAATACATTGCCGGAGCAGCACAAGGGCATTCACAACTGCCTGCGCTCTGACGCTGCTTCGGTCTCCATTAAAGTGACATTCTTTCACCCTTGTCTTTCCTTTAAAGGTACAGCCGATAAAGACGGTTCCTACCGGATATTGGTCCGTACCACCCTCGGGGCCTGCAAAACCTGTAACAGACAAGGCCCCGTCTGCACCTGCCGCCCCGGCGCCTCCTTCTGCCATTTCTTTTGCGCATTTCCGGCTGACAGCACCTTGCTCTTTTAAAGTGCTCTTCTTTACCTTTACCAATTTTCTTTTTGCTTTATTGGAATAGGTCACAAATCCCTGTTTCAGCACATCTGAGGCTCCCGGCACATCCACGATCCTGGCGGAAAGGGCCCCTCCCGTACAGGATTCCACAGTAGTCACTGTAAGTCCACGGCTTTTCAGAAGTTCGACTACCACAGCTTCCAGAGTCTTCCCTTCCTCTTCTGTATAAACCTTGTCCTGAAACCTGTTTCTCAGTTCCCGGGCCACAGGTTCTATCAGCTTTTGTGCTGCTTCCTCATCGGCAGCTCTGGCTGTAAGACGAATATGAACTTCCCCCGGTTTCGCATAAGTCGCCACCGTAGGATTTTTCTGTCTCTGGATCAGATCCCGGATATCTGTTTCCGCCTGGCTCTCTCCTATACCGCAGATTTTCAGGGTTCTGGAGGAAATAATCTCCGGCTGTCTTTTATGAAGATAAGGATAAATCTGATTCTCAAACATAGGGATCAGCTCTCCCGGAGGACCCGGAAGGAGGATGACCACTTTCTCCCCTTCTTCCACAATGATACCCGGAGCCGTGCCATTGGCATTCTCCACAGCTATGGCCCCTTCCGGTATCAGGGCCTGTTTCCAGTTGTTCTGGGTAATCGTCTTTTCCGGGGTATTCCTCAGATACTGTTTCATAAATTTTTCAATATGTCTCCGACTTTTCTTATCCTCTACCAGTTCTCGTTTCAGGACTTTGGCCACCGCCTCTTTGGTGAGGTCGTCCTGGGTAGGGCCCAGGCCGCCGCAGAGGATCACCACATCAGACCGTTTCATGGCTGCCCGGAAACATTTGCACAGCCGGCGCATGTTGTCTCCCACTACGCTCTGGTAGTACATAGACAGTCCCAGATCTGCACATTTCTGAGCTATATAGGCGCCGTTGGTGTTCACAATATTCCCTAAGAGCAGTTCGGTACCTACACAGATCAATTCTGCTGTCATTTGTTTTCCTTCTTTCTACTTAATCCTGCATGCTTAATACTTTTCTGTTCTTCACAATATAATCCACCAGAGAAATAATGGTCAGGGCCACAGCGATCACAAGGAATACCGTGATCAGGGTCTGGAAGATGGTATTCTGGATATCCATGATCATCAGAATGATCAGGATCATCTGAGATACTGTTTTAAATTTTCCCCAGTAGCTGGCAGCGATCACAATGCCATTATCTGCTGCCACAAGACGGAATCCGCTGATAATAAACTCTCTGGCAATGATCACGATGGTAATCCAGGCTGCCAGTTTTCCCATAGCGGTAAAGCAGATCAGGGCAGAACATACCAGGAGTTTGTCCGCCAAAGGGTCCATAAACTTTCCGAAATTTGTAACCAGATTGTTTTTTCTGGCCAGGTAGCCATCCAAAGTATCCGTAAGGCTGGCTGCTACAAAGATCACCAGAGCAATCCATTTGTCTGCCGCTCCTGTGATATCATACATTAAAAAGGCTACAAAAAAGGGGATCATGATCACCCTTGCGATTGTCAGTTTATTCGGTGTATTCATCTTTCAACTCTCCTATCAAATCATATTCCAGGGCACCTGTTACATGGACCATGGCAAAATCTCCGGACATCAGCTCTGTGCCCGTATTGATAAACAGGTATCCGTCCACCCCCGGCGCATCGCCATAGGTTCTGGCAACATAGGCGTTTTCATCCGCCACTTTTCCTTCTACCATGACTTCCACCTCGCTGCCGATCCTGGCGTTTCCCTTATCAATGGAAATCTCCTGCTGGAGCTCCATCAGCTCCGCCTGACGCCGCTGTTTTTCTTCTTCGTCAATCTGGTCCGGCATTTTAGCCGCAGAGGTGTCCTCCTCTGCCGAGTAGGTGAAAACTCCCAGGCGATCAAATTCCATGGCGTCGATAAACTCCATCAGTTCTTCATGCTCTTCCTGGGTTTCTCCCGGAAATCCGGTGATCAGCGTAGTTCTGAGGATGATATCCGGGATCTCTTTTCTTAAGGTCTCCACAATCCGGATCAATTCTTCTTTGGTAGTCCTTCTTCCCATTCTCTTCAATATCCGGTCATTGCAGTGCTGGATAGGAAGATCCAGATAATGGCAAATCTTTCGCTCTTCTTTCATGGTCTGTATCAGCTCAGGATAAATTTCCTCGGGATAACAGTAAAGGATGCGGATCCACCGAAGCCCCGGTATACGGCAGAGTTTCCGAAGCAGGATATGGAGAGATTTCTCCCCATAGAGTTCCTGCCCGTAGACAGTGGTTTCCTGGGCCACCACAATCAATTCCCGGACTCCCTGGGAAGCCAGATATTCCGCCTGGGCCACCAATTTTTCCATGGGAATACTCCGGTATTTTCCCCTGAGTTTTGGAATGATACAATAGGTACAGCATTTGTCGCAGCCTTCTGCGATCTTCAGATAATCATAATGGCCTCCGGTAGTGATCACTCTTTTGCCTTCAGCCTGGGGGATCCTGTCAATGCTCTGGAAGTCCAGGTACTTTTCCCCTTCAAATACCTTATCCAGAGCTTGGATCAGCTCGTCCCAGCTGCCTGTCCCCAGCACAGCATCTACTTCCGGAATTTCCTCTATGATCTCTTTCTGGTAGCGCTGAGCCAGACAGCCTGTGACCAGCAAAGCTTTTAATTGCCCTGTCTCTTTATACCGGGCCATTTCCAGAATGCTGTTGACACTTTCTTGTTTTGCATCATGAATGAAAGCGCAGGTGTTGATAACAATGGCCTCTGCCTCACTTTCATCATTGGTGATCTCATAGCCATTCCCTACCAGCAGTCCCAGCATTTCTTCCGAGTCTGCCAGATTTTTGTCACAGCCAAGAGAAATAAACAGTACCTTTCTCATGAAACCTCCTTGGATTAGCACAAAGGACCGCCGGCAAGAAGCTGTCAGCAGTCCCTGTACATAATTTTTATCTTTTTAGTTTTCTTCCTCTTCTGCCTCAGAATCTTCCGGCAGGATATGGACTTTTCCTTTGTAAATCTCTTCTACTGCAATGGACAAAGGTTTTTTCCCTGCTGAGGGAACCATGGGTTCTCTTCCTGCGATCAGCTGTCTTGCTCTCTTGCTTGTAGCAAGAACTACTGAATAACGGCTGGTTACTAATGGCTGGTCCTCCATCTCGGACCCTTCGTTAATGGCCTCCATAAGTTCTGTGTAAGATGGATGTATCATATCTATTCTCCTTTCTGAAATACAGCAATTTCCTCAGTTATCTTTTCAATAAACTCCTGGCAGTTCTTTGCTCTATCATGCTGGCTCTGAATGATCCCGTGCATACGGTCCACACATTCCTCCAGCTGGTCATTGATCAGGATATAATCATATTCCGGCATGCCTTTCGCCTCTTCAAAGGCTCTGGCAAGTCTGGAATTGATTACTTCCATCGTTTCTGTTCCTCTTCCTACAAGGCGCCTTTTCAGTTCCTCTGCGGAAGGGGGCGTCACAAAAATCAATAAAGTATCAGGACGTTTTTCCTTTACTTTTAAGGCGCCCTGGATCTCAATTTCCAGGATCACATCTTTCCCTTTATTCAGCTGTTTTTCAACGTAAGCCTTAGGTGTCCCGTAATAATTTTCTACATACTGGGCATACTCGACCAGAGCATCCTGAAGGATCAGTTCCTCAAACTCTTTTTTGGTGTGGAAAAAGTATTCCCTGCCGTTTTCTTCTCCTGGTCTGGGATCTCTTGTAGTAGCAGAAATGGAAAGAGCATAATTATCATACTTTTCCATTAACCTTTTAATCAGTGTACCTTTTCCGGCACCCGAGAAGCCGGAAACCACAACTAAAATTCCTTTTTCAGCCATCATATTCCCCTCTTGTTTCATTTTCCGGAAATGTTCCGAATCTTTTGGATATGGTTTCTGGCTGCAAAGCCGAAAGCACCACCATATCGCCGTCGGTAATGAGGACGGCTTTGGTCTTTCTTCCCTGGGTGGCGTCCACGGACTTTCCAGATTCCTTAGCCGCCTGTACCAGTCGTTTGATAGGCGCTGCGTCAGGGCTGACCACCGCAACCACCTTATCCATATTTACTACATTTCCAAATCCGATATTCAATAATCTTGCCATAGACATGCCTGCCTTTATTCAATATTCTGAATCTGTTCCCGGACTTTCTCAATCTCTGTTTTCAGATCAATGGCCAGATTGGAAGTCTCCAGATCGTTTGCCTTAGAGAGAATGGTATTTGCTTCCCGGTTCATCTCCTGGGCAATGAAATCCAGCTTTCGTCCGACCCCTTCATTCTCTTGAAGAACTTCCTCCATGCGATGGATATGGCTCTTTAAGCGGACCGTTTCCTCATCCGTACAGATCTTGTCAGCAAAAAGAATCACCTCTGCCGCAATCCGGCTCTCCTCAATCTGGTTATCTGCCAGAAGTTCCTTTACTTTTCCTTCCAGTTTTTCCCGATATTCCCGCAGGATCTCAGGAGATCTCTTTTCTACCAGATCCACCTTTTTATCCATAGCCGCCAGTTTATCCAGGATATCCTGTCTCAAATGAACTCCTTCTTGCGTCCTGCTCTCTACAAACTGCCCGGCTGCCCTGCGTATCACTTCCTCCAGAGCTGTCCAGAGTTCTTTCTCATCCGGAGCCTGCTCTTCCATAGTAAATACTTCAGGATATTTGGAGAGGGCGGATGCCGTAATCTCCGCTTCCAGTCCGAACTCACTGCCCATCTCTCTGATATACGTAAGATACTGCTGGGCGATCTCACGGTTATACTTTACAGAGACTCTTGTCTGGGTGTAATCTTCATAGGTGATAAAAAGATCCACCTTTCCTCTCTGGATATATTCTTTTAGAAGATTACGGATAGCCGCTTCAAAAAAGCTGAGCTTTTTGGGCATCCGCATGTTAATATCCAGATAGCGGTGATTTACCGATTTCATCTCCACCGTGATTTTTTTTTCTTCGTCAACTAGCTCGGCTCTTCCAAAGCCGGTCATACTTTTAATCATGTAAAACTCTTTTCTGTGTCTAATATTTGCCTGAGGGCATAAACATACATAGTCATTATAAGACAACCCCTCCTGCCCGTCAAACATTTTTTTGATTCTTACAGAAATTTATGATAAGATGAGAAGGATATCCCCAAGTGATTGATAAAGGAGTGCAAAGAATATGGCATTTGATGGAATCACCATTGCAAATATGGTAAAAGAATTTCAGGATACCATCGTGGGAGGAAAGATCAACAAAATCGCACAGCCGGAGGCTGACGAACTGCTGCTCACAATAAAAAACAATAAGATCCAGTACCGTCTGCTGATCTCCGCCAGCGCCTCCCTCCCTCTAATCTATTTTACAGATAAAAATAAAATCAGTCCCCTTACTGCGCCTAACTTCTGCATGCTTCTGCGGAAACATATCGGAAGCGGTAAGATCGTCTCCGTGACACAGCCGGACATGGAGCGGGCCATTGAGTTTCGGATCGAGCATCTGAATGAGCTGGGAGATCTGTGCTACAAGATCCTGGTAGTGGAAATCATGGGAAAACACAGTAATATTATCTTCTTAAATGAAGAACGGATGATTCTGGACAGTATTAAACATATCTCCGGAAATGTAAGCTCGGTCCGGGAAGTCCTGCCAGGAAGAGACTATTTTCTTCCCAAAACTCAGGAAAAATATAATCCCCTCACAGTGTCTGAAGAAAACTTTTACACCTTCGTATGCGAAAAGCCCACTACCCTGGCAAAGGCTCTCTATACTTCTCTTACAGGGATCAGTCCCTGTATTGCTGAAGAAATCTGCTTCCGTGCTTCTTTAGACGGCAGCCAGCCGGCCAAGTCTTTGGACGGCCCGGCTAAAGAACATCTTTTCCATACTTTCCAGAGAGTCATAGAAGATGTCCAGGAAGGAATTTTTCAGCCTAATATTGTCTATAATGAGAAGGATGAGCCTGTAGAATATGCAGCTCTTCCCCTGACAAAATACGGGAAAGCTCCTGTGAAGAATTTTTCTTCTATGTCCCAGGTGCTGGAACAGTATTACGCCCAAAAAGATCAGATTACCCGGATCCGTCAGAAATCTTCTGACCTTCGCCGGATCGTTCAGACCGCCCTAGAGCGGAACCGGAAAAAACTGGATCTCCAGTCCAGGCAGATGAAGGATACTCAGAAGATGGACAAGTACAAAGTCTACGGAGAACTGATCAACACCTATGGATATAACCTAGAAGAAGGCTGCAAATCCTTTAAGGCTCTGAATTATTATACCAACGAGGAGATTACTATTCCTCTGGATCCCACTATGAGCCCTCAGGAAAACGCCAAGAAATATTTTGACCGTTACAATAAGCTGAAACGTACTGCCCAGGCTCTGGAGGAACAGTTAAAAGATACGGAAGAAGAAATCCAGCACCTGGAATCCATCAGCACGGCACTGGACATAGCTCTTCAGGAAAACGATCTATCCCAGATTAAAGACGAGCTGACCGAATACGGATATATCAAGAAACATTATTCCGGAAATAAGAAGAAGGCAATGACAAAGTCCAAACCCCTGCACTATATTTCCAGCGACGGCTACCATATCTATGTAGGGAAAAATAATTATCAGAATGATGATCTGACCTTTAAATTTGCCACGGGAAATGACTGGTGGTTCCACGCCAAGAAAATGGCCGGTTCCCACGTAATTGTAAAAAGCAATAACGAAGAACTGCCTGACAGAACCTTTGAAGAAGCCGGACGGCTGGCCGCCTACTATTCCAGCGGCAGAACAGCTCCAAAAGTAGAAATTGATTACATCCAGAAAAAACATGTAAAAAAACCTAACGGCGCCAAACCAGGGTTTGTCGTCTACTACACCAACTATTCCCTGATGATTGAACCGGATATCTCCGGGATCGAACAGGTGGAATAATGATCTTCATAAAAAGCAAGGCGCTGTGGCATGAATCATATTTCAGGAATATTTATACATTTTATGCGAATTTGTTGAACATTGCTTTGAGACCATAGACTCAAAACAGCGCAGACTGAGCAATAAAATGTATAAATATTCTCGATTTTGGTTAATGCAGCAACGCCTTACTCTGAACTTCTATTTTTTCGAACAAATCATCATTAAACTTGGGATTCTCCAGGATTATACGGTTATAATTCAAAATTGCTATATTTAACCGTTCATTTACGGACTGTTATACGGTTATAATCCTAAAAATGTCATTATAACCGTTCATTTCCAGGCTATTGTACGGTTATAATTTAACGAATGCCCTTTTTAACCGTAAATTTCGCTTCTTGATGGTTTTCATTTCCAAAATTCATATACTTCCACTTTATCCAAAACTTCTTTTAATAGTATCCAGCTCCCCTGCCTTCTCCACCCAGTTCTCTACAGAGCCGCATTTGGGACATCTGCCTAAATTTTTCATACTTGTCTTCTCCCCTTAAAATTCTTTTTTCTTTACAATTCCGATACTGATCCTCATGGATAAAAGCAAGATCAAAACGGCAGCGGCAATCAAAATTCCCAAAAAAGCTCCGGTTCCTATTTCTGGAAGAGAATCCATCATTGGCAAAAAATCTCCCCCCCACTGTTGTGCACTTTCCGCCAGCAATGACATAGTTAAATAAGCCACGGCAAAAAGAAGAACCACTGCCACTCTTCCCTTTTCTGCACCAAATTTCAGCATTACAGGCACCATCACTGCCAGCATAAATAATACAAGAGGCAGAACAATAAAAGCTGTTATGACCAAATCTCCAATAGTCTCCTGTCCTCTCCCGATTCCTGCAGCCGTTGACAGAAAGGACACTGCCAGCCAGGCTCCCAGCCCCATGAACAGGCCAAAACAATATTTTTCAATAGTATAGGTCTTTCGGGTAACAGGCAGAGAAAATAAGAAGGCATTTCCATTGTCAAGTTCATCATAACTGATCGTGCTTATAGAAAGCATAGAAAATATAAAGGATATAAATCCAATGGTATAAACTGTATTTTCAGAAAGCAGCGCCAGCCCAATCCCTATGGCCCCAATCAAAAACAAAAAATTTTTCTGTACCTTTATTAACCGAAAATCTTTTATCAATAATCCTTTCATAATCTTTCACCTCTGATCATCATAGTTATCACTTCGTCAATATTTCCTTTTTCAATGACAATACCTGGATAATTCTCTACATAATATTGTTTCTGATTTGTCAGACAGCTATATCCATAGCTCTCCTTTTTTCTTCTCAGAATATATTCTTTATCCAATCCTGCATACTGTTCTCTGTCTGCTTTCAAAAGTCCATAATCGCTGAGAAGCACATCTGTATCTTCGTGGAGAATGATCTTCCCTTCATGAATCATGTAAAGGTCATCACACAGAGTTTCCAGATCGCTGGAAATATGAGAGCTTATGAGAATAGACCGTTCCTCGTCCTTTTCCATAAACTCCCGGAGCATTTCCAGAAGTTCATCTCTGGCCACCACATCAAGACCTGCTGTAGGCTCGTCAAGGATCAGCAGTTTTGCATTATGAGAAATCGCTGCCAGAACCTTCAGCTTTGCCTTCATTCCCGTAGAAAAATCCTTCAGACGTTTCTTCTCAGGAAGTTGAAACCGCTTTACCTGCTCTTTAAAAAAGGTCTTGTCAAATTTGGCATAGAGACTTTCCATCACAGGGATAATGTCTTCAATAGTCAGATACCCGCTGAATCCGGAATCGGAGAGGACAACTCCCAGTCCCTGTTTGTCTTCTGCGGTAAAGTCCTTCAGGTCCTTTCCAAAAATCTGAATACTCCCGCCCTCTGTAGAAATCAGGCCCAAAGCTGCCTTAAATGTAGTGCTTTTTCCCGCTCCATTCTGGCCAATCAGTCCTGTGATACAGCCTGGCTGCACTTCCAGGGTACAGTCCAAAGCAAAGCATCCATAGTTCTTTCTTAAATGATCGATTTTTAACATAATCATCCCTCCAACAATAACTCAAAAATGTCTTTTAAGTCTTCATCGCTGATTCCGCATCGTCTGGCTTTCTGTATAGCTTTTTCCAAATCTGCCTCTACTTCCTTTTTCTGCTCCTCCAATAGCCGTTCTGCATTGGTCGCCGCCACATAGGTTCCTTTGCCGTGAACCGTAACGGTAAAGCCTTCCGCTTCCAGGTCGTCATAGGCCTTTTTCACTGTCAGAGCACTGATCTTCAGTTCCCTGGCCAAAGCCCGTACAGAAGGCAGATTATCATTCTCCTTTAACTCCCCTTTCCGGATAAGGGTCTTGATCTGGTCTACAATCTGCTCGTAGATCGGGATCATCAGAGAATTGTTTATGATTATCTTCATGCATTGTTCCTCCTTCGTTGTAAACAGTATATAACAGTAGTTAACTGTTGTCAAGTGTTATATACTGTTTATTTTAAAATTTTAAAAAAGGAAAACCGGCCTGCCAGCTATCGTAAACAAGCAAACCAATCTTCCTTTCCCTGCATACTTTCAAAAATTCAAATCTCCTTGTATATTAAGGATACCCGCTCTGCACAAGAACAGACCTCTTGTTCTGAACGGGCAGCCTCTATGAAAGCTTATGTCTGTAGATTTTCTGCATCTCTCCCCAGTAAGCTGGCTTTGTATCAATATGTACATATCCATATTTTTCATAAAAGCCCTCAAAATGGCTGACTACAAAAACCTCATGGAAGCCCTGGGATTCCAAATAATCTTCTGCCTTTTCAATCAGCAACTGACTAAGTCTGTTCCCCCGGAATTTTTCATCTACAAACACATAGCTGATATATGGTGTATAGGTTACATTGTTGATGCAGTCGCTTTTTGACACCGCACAATACCCTGCAATTTTCCCTTCTTCTACTGCTGCAACTACCCGTTCCCCGTCAGAAAAATTTTTTCTCATATCTTCCGCCAGATATTTTCCTCCCTGCCAGGAACAGTGTTCTGCAAATTCTATGAGAGAATTCCAGGAATTATCTGATGGGCTTATAACTTCAATTTTCATCGCAATTCTCTCTTTCCAGTTTCAGCAAATATTCTTTAGCTTTCAGTCCCCCTGCATAACCAGTCAGACTTCCATTAGTTCCGATCACTCTGTGGCAGGGAATGATAATGGGTATGGGATTCCTGTTATTTGCCATTCCCACCGCCCGGCTGGCTTTGGAGTTCCCTGCCGCCGCTGCAATTTCTTTATAAGTCCTTGTCTCGCCATAGGGAATCTGAATAAGAGCCTCCCATACTCTTTTCTGGAAATCTGTTCCCTGAGGAACACAGGGCACCGTAAAAGCTTTTCTCTTTCCCTGAAAATATTCCTCCAGCTCTTTCACCGCCCACCGGGTCATCTCATTGGTCCTGCCCTGGGCTTTCACTTTCTCATCTTCATAAAATTTTATGGCCTTAATTCCTTTGTCTCCAGACAAAATTGTCAGAGTTCCTATGGGACTTTGGTAAATTTCTCCATAAATCCTTTGTTCTTCCATAATCTTCCTCCCCTATATCCAAGTGATCAATGCTATACAAAATATTCCTGCATAATAGAGACTTAATGCCAATACGCTCATAGGCTTTGACAGCTTGTTAAAAAATCCTTTTCCCACCATTAAATCCGAAACTGCAAACAGCACTGCTCCCACTGCTGCTCTCAGGTAATCCGGCCCCAGCTTTGAAGGAAGCATAACAGCCACCGCTGTCATTCCCATAAGCACTGCCGGATACAAGATCATGGCATACAGTTTGGGATTCTCTCTGGCTCCCCTTAGTTCCCTGTGGAACAGATATAAGGAAACTCCCATAAAGAGTACCCACCAGAAAAAACTTACCGGCGTATAGGCTCCTCTTGTGAGAAACCATCCGATCAAGATCAGATGTCCCGCTGCAAATACTCCCATACCCAGGAAAAACTGTACTTCCAGAAAACCGTCCGCCAGCAGGAAAAGGACCAGGGCAGCCAAAATCCATTTCTTATCCAGTCCCTGGCAGTCTCCTCTGGCCCAGATTCCCAAAAAACCAGTGCACACGATCATCCAGGTAGAAAGACATTTGGGAAGGATATTCCATCTTTGCTTCCCCCATTCCTTGATCTTAAAATGCAGGATCATTCCCACAATGATCACAGGAAGGACTAAAACCCCCCAAATCACATACAGCATAAAACACCCCCTTATTTTTCTGTATTTTATAATTATACCGCATTTCTATGTCTTTTTCAGCTATTTATTCATACATGCTATGATTCAAAATAATATGGGAGTTGCCGCCAAAATGAAAGAATACGGAGGTATGAGGGCGATTGGAATGAGTAATCGGCAGCTTGTAAAAATGATAATTGCCGAAGCAGGGACTTATGGGATAAGCGGAGTTATTTTAGGCTGTATTATCGGTCTTCCCATGCACTGGGTCATCTTTTTGTTTACTTCTTTTTTGGCGGTTCGGGAACCTGCAAAACAGTTACAGAGAATGTCTATCGTTGAAAATATCAGTGTGCAATAAACTTTGACATCTTCCAAATAACTATATAAAATAACTCTATAGCAGCAAACCCAACAAACTTTATATAAAACAGAAAGGAATTATTCACCATGTCACTAGAATCTGTAAAACAATATTTCAAATCCCTGGGAAGGGAGAATGATATCCGGGAATTTTCCCAGTCCAGCGCTACTGTGGAGCTGGCTGCCCAGGCAGTAGGAACCGCCCCTGCCCGGATTGCAAAAACCCTGTCTTTTTACAGCAAAGAAAAGGACCATGCAATCCTCATTGTCACCGCAGGAGATATGAAAATCGACAACAGTAAATTCAAACATTTCTTCGGCATGAAAGCCAAAATGCTGGCAAAAGAGGACGTAGAACCGCTCACCGGCCATGGGATCGGAGGCGTATGTCCTTTTGCCAATCCTTCTCATACGGAAATCTATCTGGACCAGTCTTTAAAGCGCTTTGAGACCGTTTTCCCTGCTGCAGGCAGCGGAAACTCCGCTATTGAGCTCACCTGCAGCGAGCTGGAAAACTATACAAACTCCAAAGACTGGATAGACGTCTGCAAACCTATGGATCAGTAAATCTCTTTTGCGTCTTTGGGGAGCTGGCAGACATGTTCCAGATAAGCTCTGGAATTTCTCCCTTCCTCTTCATGGTAGGAAAATCCCAGAGCCTGGGCCGCCTCCCTGGCCATTGTCTCAAAAAGACTGCACATCTCAAAGACACTTTTCTGTATCGCTTCTTTTTCTCCTGCCGGATAGGTTCTCATATAGCTTTCATAAACCGCCTCCGGCAGATAGTTTTTCAAATATTTTCCTCCCTTTCCTACACTGGCAGAAAAATCATGGTCCTTTCCAGCCTTCCAGGCAAGAACTTTAAAAAGCATTGGCCGTATCACGAAGTTCAGCTGTTCCATCACATAGGGGAGTTCTTCCCTCCACAAACCTTTTGCCACATTATTCAGACACCACCAGAATTCATTGCAGACTGCCAGAAATTCTTCCTGGGAAGGTTTCTTCACCCAGTATACTTTTTCAAGATTTTCTCCGGGCTGGGGCAGGCAGCCGGTTTTATCTAAAAGAATCCGATAAGGTTCCCCTTTCTTTAACTGTTCCTTTACAAAAGCCAGGGTACATACATGGAGGTCCAGACGGTTGCCGTCTGCAAACTGCATCAGCCATCCATAGCAGTTCTCATGATTCCCATTATCCCAGATTCCCTCATCCGGGTACTGCATATACAGGCGCTGACCAAACCTGTTGATCCATTCTTTTTCTTCTATAAAAGGCCTGGTTTCTGTCACTACGTAGACCAGATCATAGTCCTGAAAAATATCCCTTGGAACCTGGGGTACTGTCCGGGACCCCTCCAGATAAGCAGCCAATATCCGTTCATCATCCCTGGCCGTAGAAATTAACAGTTCAAACATTTCTTTTTCACTTCTCATTTTCATACCTCATCCTGCAAAACATGATCACACCGGCAGCCGCAGCCAACAACCCCAGCAGAGCAAAGGCTTCTGAAACAGAAAGAACATCTGCCAGAGCCCCCGCTCCGGGACTTAAAATGGTCATAAAAACACTGTAAGCCATACTGCCTGCTGATACCATTGTAGCACGAGATTCGCTGGAAAAGAACTTCTGATTTTCAGTTTCCGTACGGAGCATGATGACCTCGCTGACACAGTGGGCAATTCCTCCTCCCATAACTGAAATCACCAGAGAATTTCTCCCGGCAAAGATCAGAGAAAGCCCTGTAAGGATTCCTCCTGCCAGATAGAGCTTTCTGGAAGAAATCTTTCTGCTTTTCTCCGCCAGAACTGCTCCTGCCATAGTGCACAAGGAAATCAGCAGCAGAGGAATTCCCAGAAATCCCGGCTCAAGTCCCACGGATACAAGATGGTCCTGCAGAAGCATGTAGACCACATACACTGCCGCAGATACCAATCCGGAATAGGCCATCCGCCAGGCAACTTTTGGGGTCTTTCTCAGAAACTTCGCCGTTCTCACAAAATGTCCGGCAACTTCTTTTGCCATGATTCCCAGAGACATTTTTTCTCTATTCTTTTTTTCTTCAACAACAGCTTCTTTCAGAAGAGATGCGCAGAAAGTACACAAAATCCCCTGAAGAATCCCAAGCAGATAGGCTTTTTTGTAGCCTAAACTTACCGTTACTACGCTCATCAGGCTGGTGAAAGCAAACAGGGCCTCATAGAGGAAATCCTGTCTGGACGCTACTTTCAAATACTGCTCCTCCTGTCCCGTCACCAGAAGACTGTCATAGGTCAGAGCTTCTCTGGTACCGGAGACCAGGTTGTAGCTGACCGCATTGATCCCCATAGCCAGAAGAATCATGTAAAAGTTATCGGAAGCGATCATAAAGAAGGCAGCCATAGCCGATACGATTCCCGACAGCATAAGCGTCCTTCTCCTGCCTATGGTATCCGATACCATACCGCTTGGAATCTCAAAGCACATACTTACTGCGTGGAAAACTCCTTCGGCAATTCCCACCTGTCCCAGGGAAAATCCCCGCTGCAAAAGGAAAAATACCCATACTGCATCTACGATCTGCAAACCACTTACAATTTCATATAGATATAACCTGGAAATTTGTTTCTTGATGTTCATAGCATTATCCTCTCATTCTTTCTAGATAATGCCCATTTTCAGAATTTCAGATAGCAGTCTTTTACGTCCGGCAGAACAGTTTCCTATTCTCCTCAGGCCCTGCCACAGATAAGATTATCTTCTAAAAATGGGCGCACTTATAGCCTGAACACCAAAAAAGTTACCTTTTTTAATCATTAAAAATGGTGTTTTCCAGCCCATTTGTGCGCCCTCCTTTTTCAAAAATTTACCTTTTAAGAAAGCTGCCGCTGCACCGGCAGCCCAAAAAAGTATAGCACAATGCCTGTCCCAATACAAGGAAAATCTACTTTTTCCGTAACCAGAAAAACCAGATACATCCTCCGGCAACTGCAACAGTCAGAAGAGCCGGAAGAGCAAAGATCCACACCGGCAGACTTCCCTGTTCTTTTATTTTTTCCAGAGTTTCTTCAGAAACAGCATTTTCCTGTTTTGCTGTTTGTCCCTGTATCACTACTGCCTGTCCCGGTACTTTAGGCGGCTCCTCTTCCATGGGGATCTCCTGGTTTCCGGGTTCGGAAAGGCAGATCCAGAAATCTCTGCTTCCCATATAGTACCCTACATTTCCCCAGAGCCGTTCCTGGCTGTCCGTGTAAAATTCGGAAAATTTTAGTTCCTGCTGTAATTCTTCTGTTCCCCAGTTCTCTCCCGAGCAGGGATAGGACCAGAATACAACCCTTTCCCCTTCTGCCAGCACCTGCTCTTCTCCTGGCAGGATTTCTTCTTCATGGTCTTCTCTGAATTGCCTGCTGTCATAATCCAGATATACATCCGCCATCAGTATCCAGCCGCTTTTCTGATCCAGAAACACGCCCCATTGCGCCCCCTGGCTGTCTGTATATACATGGGTAATCTGAAGCCTGGTATCTGCCGGAAAACTCCCTTTTTTTCTCCCGTTAGGCGCCGTCCAGAAATCCACGCTGCCATCTGTATAATAGCTCCTGTCCACATATTCGCACTGGTCAGCATGTGCCTGATAGAACTGGTCCTCCGGCTCCAGGATCAGATCCGCCTGGACCTCCTCCGGCTTTATAGCCAGGAAAAAAATTACCGCAGCAAGTAAAACTTCCCAAAACAACCGGCTCCTCCAATTATCAACACCTGCAAATTTTTTCTCTCTCATAGCCTCCTCCTAGCATTTTCTATTTTCAATGTATCAACACCGTATAAACCACTCCGCACAAATAAGAAACTCCGTTGGCCGCCAGAGACAAAAGCCATGGATTTTTCCTTTTCCCCATACATTTATACAGCAGGATTCCCTCTATTAAAACCACAAAAATTTCCAGAAAAATCTGTATTATCCAGCTCATAAAGCCACTATGAACTGGCTGAAGCTGATAGATTGTTACTGCCATAGGATTTGTAAATAAATTTATAAAAAACAGCAGCAACAGATCCTTCCTTTTTCGGATTCCCATTCCCAGAAAAACCAGGGTCTCGATGATCCAGGTAAGAACCAGAGAAAGGAACAGGGTTTTTATCCAAATATGCATATTTTCCTCCTACTGATCGCTTTTCCCTTGCTGCCCTGCCCTTTCCCTTCTCTTTATAGTCATCCATAAAAGAATTAAGGACAGAAAAGATAAAAAACCGGCTCCAAAAGGCATTGGAAGGCTTCCAACTCCAAAATAAGAAGGCAAAAAACCTATAAACAGAGCAAAGGTCAGCAGTCCAAAAGAAATTCCCGTCCATTTCGGAAAAGTCCTGTACAAAAGCACCAGGGTAATCGGCATGGTCATGTTAAAAAGCAGGGTTCCGGCAGTACCAGACCACATAGAGGAAGGCTGCAGCAGCAGGATTCCTCCCAGACCCAGAGATAAAGCAACTGTTTTTTTCATACCTGTCAGGTCCGCTCCAATACCTCCTGCAAGCTTTCCTGCTGCCGTAGCCCCCGCCAGGATCAGACCGGTCTTTACAGTCTGATTCCAGGGAAAAGAAAGGGCCATTCCCTGATAGGAGCGGAGAACCACAGTCATAAAAATACAGAGCACTGAGAGCAGGTCAAATGCAGTTTCCGGTAATATTCCTTTAGTTGCCATCGGAACCTTTTCCCTTTGGATTTCCCTGCATTTTTTCTTCTTTTTCCCTGTCGCCTCTCCAAGTACCGCCGTCGAAAACAGCAGTGACAGCATTATTCCCACAGCTATTTTCATACCGGTTTTCCCGGAAAGCAGCTTTCCAAGGCAGATTCCCAGAGCCCCGGAAGATACAAATAGCCCTGAGGGCCAGATTTTCTCCGGAAATACAGCCAGGATCAGGGCACCTGTTCCCACATGAAAGGCAGCATTCCCAAAACCAGCCAGAAAAACGCCCAGCCACAGGGGAATATCTCCATACAGCGCCAGCAGCACCAGAAAAATTCCTGCAATTCCTGTCCAGGAATAGCCTTTTAAGCTGCCCTTATTCTTCTCACAAATCCTGTCCAGCAGAACTCCCAGAGGCAGCTCTAAAGCAAAGGCAAAAAAATTATAAAAGAATAAGAGTGTATACCAGCCAGCCTCCCCTACAACCTCCTGAAAAATAAACCATGAGCAGGAAAAATCAATCCAAAAATGGCAGAAAAATCCCCACACCATAAAACCATATCTTTTCATTTTCTCCCTTATTATCCTTTTACCAGATCATAGCTCTCACCTATCATCTGCCGTATCTTCTCCTCCGGTACAGTGCCGTCCAAAATAATGGAATTCCAGTATTTTTTATTCAAATGATAGGCCGGAACCACCGAAGGATATACCTCTCTCCAGAAATCTCTCCACTCCGGGTCTGCCTTTACATTCAGCCAGATATGTCCCTCTTTTTCAAATATCCAGAGAAACACCTTCCTGCTTTTCTTTTTGCGGATCACCGTCCAGTTTAGATCGTGAAAAGGCTCGTCTCTGTAAACATCAGGAAAGGTCAGGGCATACTGAACTGCTTCTTCTCTGGTTTTCATAGGCTTCTCCTTATAACTCTTCTTCTACAAAATGTATCTGAGATTCCTTCCAGTATCGGTCATACCGCCATTCTTTTGGCATGGTAAAATTCAGCTGATACAGCCGGAATATAACCTTGTAATTTTTCGGCTGCCACTGCTCTTCATAGGAGTATTGATAGCTCATTCCCAGTTTTCTCATTACCTTTCCGCTGGGAATATTTTCTCTGTCATGAGTGGCTGTAATATAAGGCAGCCCCTTCTGTTTCACTTTTTGGATCAGTCCCTGACAGGCTTCAGTGACCATTCCCTGGTTCCAGTACTGTCTGGCCAGCCCGTATCCCAGGTCATGGCTTTCCTCACCGCTGATGTTCACATATCCTACAGGTGTTCCTGTTTCTTTCAGGCATATGACATAGGCATAGCCTTCTCCCTTTTCATATACGGTCAGATACCTTTCTTTTAAGAACTGCTCTGTTTCTCCCATGGACCTTACCGGGAACCAGGGAAGGAAACGGTTCACCTCCTGATCACTCAGAAGCTTATGGAAAAATCCACTGTCTTCCTTCTGGAGTTTTCTTAAAAGCAGCCGTTTTGTTACAATCTCTTCGGATAGAATCCCCTTTATTTTCTTCTTCATCTTTCCATCTCCCCCTTGATCCAAAGCATAATCACATGTACAATATACTCCTTTTGCCTGGGGGTAAGTTCCTTTCCTGCCCGGATCTTATGCCATTTTCCCAGGCATCCTCTGCAGCAGGTCGCCGTAGCATGCTGGGCGATAAAAACCGGATGGCCTCGCATAGGAGTCTGCTTTCCATCGTTTGGGATCACTGCCGGAGCCAGTCTCTTTTCTATAAAATCCTGGGCATGCTCCTGGATTTTGTCTAGTCCCTTCTGCCTCACATACTCCTTGTCCTGTTCTTTCAGATGAAATCTGCTGCGAAAACTGGATTTGGAAAGCCCTGCAAAAAGCTGCTTCAGCCATTCTTCTTCCGTCATAACCTTCTTCTCCCCTCTTTCAGTGAATAGAAAAGCTGCTTTCCTTTTCCACAGGGATTTCCTTTTCTTCTATATCCTCAATCCAGATAAATCTCTGCTGATACAGCATGGAAATCATCTTTCCAATCTCTTCCCGTTTTCCCTGGACTTCCATCTCCACCTTTCCGTCCCAGCGATTCTTCACCCAGCCGGTAAGCCCCAGCATCTGGGCAATGTTCATAGCCCGGTAGCGGAAACCCACGCCCTGGACCCTGCCGGAAAAGATAAGATGTTTTCTGATACTCTTTTCTCTAAACAAAGTTCTCAACTCCTGTCCGATATTTTATTCCATGCATAATTTTCTCTATTGTACACTGACACTCTCATTTTCAAACTTCTAACGTCGGATAAAATCATACAATTTCATTCCTTTTCAGCCTTCCTTGCTCTTCTTCTCATTTTATCAAATCAGCCTGAAAAGAACAACTGGTATCCGGCTATTCTCAATTTGCAATCCCTTTATCACTCTCGGATTTTATTGTTTTTTAAAGCTTACTCTCCCCTTGGCTCTTTCTCCCTTTACCGTGATCCGGTATTCTCCATCTTCCTCGATTTCCAGCCGAAAAGAACCTGTAGGCATATTCTTGCTTTCCCAAATAGGCTCTTCTCCATTTTTCTGAATGATAACCGATAGCTTTCCGGATTTCTTTTCAATTTCCCCATATATATAATCTCCCTTCTCCAGCTCCAGGATCTGAGAATCTGTTGTATTAAACATCTTGTAATCCATCAGGAACTGACTTTCATTTCCCGTTCTGCTCCCGCTGAAGTCTATTATGCCGCAGCCTGCCAGCAAACATTTACTTACCATGAAACTATGCGCCGCCCGGATTATCCCCGAGAAATCGCAAAACTGGCAGCACGGGGGTTATCTCCCCACATGCTGCAAAAAAAGCTGCAGGCTTATCACGAAAGCGACATTGCCGCAGCGCTTGAACTTTTAGAAAAAAGCACCAGGTTAAAACTCTACGGAATCCTGAATGACTCTGTGCTGGCAGATATTTTCGACTATATCGACAATATTGCTCCTTATATGGAAGAGCTGAACATTCGCCAAAGAGCTGCCGTACTTTCCTATATTTCCTCAGATAAAGCCGCTTCTTATCTGAAATCTCTTGACAGAGAAACCAGAAATTCTCTGGCTCCTCTGATAGAGAATTCCGCCCGGCAGGATATCGCTCTGCTCCAGTCTTTCTCCCCAGAAGAAGCTGGCAGCATCATGACCACCAATTTTATTCAGATTTCCTGGAATTTGTCTGTGAAAGAAGCCATGAAAGAACTGGTGAAGCAGGCCGGAGAACATGACAATATTTCAACTATTTATGTTGTGGATGATCAGGACATTTTCTATGGTGCAATTGACTTAAAAGATCTGATCCTGGCAAGGGAAGGGGCAAAACTCCCCTCTGTTGCCATGACTTCCTACCCTTATATCTATGCCCATGAGACCATAGATGACTGTTTAGGCCGGATTAAAAGTTATTCTGAAGATTCCATACCTGTGCTGGATATGGAAAATCGGTTGTTAGGTGTGATCACTGCCCAGGACTTTATGGAAATATTAGACGAAGAAATGGGAGAAGATTACGCAAAGCTTGGGGGACTTTCCAGTGAGGAAGATTTAAAAGAATCTCTGGCTGTCAGTGTAAAAAAAAGACTGCCCTGGCTGATCATTCTCCTCGGACTGGGGCTTGGCGTTTCCAGTGTAGTAGGGATTTTTGAAAGTGTAGTGGCACAGCTTACCATTGTGGTCTGTTTCCAGTCCCTGGTCCTGGACATGGCAGGAAATGTGGGAACCCAGTCTCTGGCTGTTACAATCCGTGTTTTAATGGACGAAAATCTGGGTGGATTTCAAAAACTTTCTCTTATATGGAAAGAGACGAAAATCGGTTTTTTAAACGGTATTATACTTGCTTTGATCTCTTTTGGCATGATCGGCATATATACCTGGCTCTTTAAAGGAAAAGATCTGTTTTTTGCATTTGCTGTGGCCGGCTGTGTAGGGACAGCCCTCCTTCTTTCCATGTCATTAGCTGCTTTTGCCGGAACAGTGATTCCTGTATTTTTCAAAAAAATAAAGATTGATCCTGCCGTAGCCTCAGGTCCTCTTATCACGACTGTCAATGACCTGGTAGCCGTAGTGGCTTATTACGGTCTCGCCTGGATCTTCCTTATTCAGATTCTTCATCTGGCAGGATAAAAACAATCCGGTATCCGTCGGCCCATAAAAAATTTCACCGGGCAGCCGGATACCGGGCTGTTTTTAATCTATCAGCGTCTTCCAGTTTTCACTGTGACAGGCCTCAAAACACATCTCGATCTGTTCTTTATTATTCTTTTCTTCGGCAAGCCTTGGAAGTTCATCCCGTCCAAAATAACGGCTCTCTGTAGTCTCAATATTTTCCTGAAACTCTCCGCCGCAAGCAGAGCAAAGAACAAAAATCTTACAGACTTTATATGCATAGACAGGAAGATTGTGCTTTTCTCTGTCCTGGACTGCAATGACCAGCTCCGGTCTTACATCCAGTCCGGCCTCCTCCTTTACTTCTTTTATAACGTTTTCTCTCACAGAAACATTTACATCTACCCAGCCTCCGGGAAGAGACCAGGTACCATTCTTTTCCCTTACCAAAAGAATCTTATCCTCTTTAAAAATAGCTGCTCTTGTGTCCAGCTTTGGGGTCTGATAGCCCTGCTCACAGCAAAACAGATCTTTTACCTTTTCCAGGGGAATTTCCGTCTTAAAGCTTATCATTTCCGCAGCTATATCACGGATACGCTGATACCTTTCTCTATCAAAGGGATCTTTTCCATAAAACAGTCCGGCCTGGGCAATACTCTGAAGCTCCACCGCCCACTGCAGCCACTTTTCATTTTTATCCATTTTCACCTGGCTCCTCCTTTGTATTGTCCTGGATAACCATACAGATCTCCTCCGGGCGTTCTCTCACCGGCCAGTGTTTACATCCCTTCATCACATGGATCTGTCCTTTTGGGCATAGATTCACCACTTTAAAAATGTCTTTCACCGGTACCAGAGGATCCTTTTCTCCATGGATAAAGATCACCGGCATTTTCAGCTTATGAAGCTGCTGGACATAACAGGGAATGGCACTTTTTTTGTCGCAGGAACTTCTCTGAAAGTTCTGCATGGCCCTGCCTGCATTTTCCTCCTGGCAGGCTTTCTGAACTTCATTTATCAGCTTATTGGTGATCTTCCTTTTGCTTCCGATAAGGATGTGCTGAAGCATATATTCAACCAGCCACTTATTCTTTCCCAGAAGCTTATACTGCCATAAAGTCAGATTTGTCTTCTGTATCAGCAGGTAGGATAAAATATGAACGGGCATAGCCTGGGTCACTCCCCAGGAACCAATAGGAAACAGAGCCTTGACTTTTTTCGGGTATTTCAATCCATAGCCGATGGCTACAGCCCCGCCCATAGACAGGCCTGCCAGATAAAACTCATGGGCTTTCAGCTGATCTGCTGTCTCATTCAGAGCTTCAATATGAGTCACATAAAAATTTTCGCCCTGTATATCCGGCTTATCGCTTTTTCCATATCCCAGCAGGTCCGGAGCGTATACTGTATATTCCCGGGTAAAATTCTTCATCACTCCCCACCAGGAAAGCATAGCACTATCCCCTCCCCCTCCATGAAGGAGGAACAGGATCTTTTTCCCGCTTCCTCTTTTGTAAATATGTATCTTACCATAAGATGTATTTATATTTAATTCTTCCAAATCTTATTCCTCGCATCTTCTGTGCTTTCTTCGATTCTAACACATTCTCTGTGAGAAATCATCTATAAGATTTTGGATATGCAGACCAGGGCTGTCATTAGACAGCCCTGGTCAGATAATTCAGATATATTCCGTTGTCTCCTATTCTCTCAACTTTGTTCAGGGTAAATTCTACAGGACTTCCTTTTCTCATAGAAGGCATCTGGGTAAACAGGGAAGCAGAGCCGCTGCTTCCATCAGTGACAGGTGCCAGTACAAGGCTGAGTTCATCAATAACTCCTGCCTGAAGGAAGCTCCAGTTTACCATACCGCTTCCGCAGATAAGCCTTATAAGGAGCAGGTGTCTGCTCTGTAAGGATCTCGATAACATGAGCTTCTCCTCTGCCTCTGTTATGAAAGGTTCCCGATTCCCAGCCGATCTCTCCTTCCGTATCCAGAGAAATATAATACATTTCCGCCTGGTCATCCGCCACAAAATCTCCCTGTGGCATCTGGATCTTCTCCTCCAATACCGGCCGGGCGAATCCCGTAAATTCTTTTGTGGTAGTTGTTCCGTACAGCCAGGCCTCCCCTTTCATCTGGCTTCGCAGGGCACCGTACTCCTGACTCAGCCCTGCCGCTGCCTCTGTCCCCATAAAGGGGCCGTTAATCTTCCCATCCAGGGAGCTGAGAATATGGCAGATCACATAAGGTCTTTTCATCAGATCTTACCTCCCAAGTTTCTCGGCAACAGTCTCTGCCTCTCTGGCATTGCTGACCATTCCCGCATATTCCATACCGTACATTTTTGCAAAACGGCTCATAGTATATTCTGCCTTTTCCAGCATCCACATCTCCGGCGCTGCACCCTGGAAAATGAAAGCAAATTTTCTTCCCGACAATGCTCCGGCGCTTACCGGTCCATAGAAACGGTCCAGAAGATTTCTCACTGCGCCGCATATATTATGCCAGTAAACAGGAGAACCGATCACTATTGTATCTGCTTCCTTCATTTTTTCCAGGATTTCCGAAAACTGATCGTCCTCAAATTTCTGGCCATAAGCATACAGCTTATAATCCACCAGGTTCAAAGTCTCATACTCTTTTCCTGCCAGAAGCTTTGCCGCCAATTTTGCTGTGTTTCCGTTTTTGTTTGGGCTTCCATTGATAAATAAAATGCTCATTTTGTTATTCCTCCCTATATTGTCAAGTGATTTTCCTTTAAAATAAAGGTTTTTCAAGTTACTATCTCAGATGAATGAGCCATGGAGATGGGCATTTCTCTGTATC
>CASEXH010000003.1 GCA_949291945.1 uncultured Bacillota bacterium
ATAGGATTTTCCTACTGTATTGTTATCAGCTTACCAAGGCTTGCAGAGTTTCCTCCGCTCGCCAGGGGAAATCAGCTACGCTGATTTCACAGCTCGCACAACTGTTCTAGTATATCACGAAACAGGGAGTCAGGGAAACCTCTATGTTCACCTGACAGCTGACATAGAAAAAGAGACTGACCAATCCGGCAGCCTCTTTTCTCCGTTCATTATTTCGCAGAAAGCTAAATCCCATATTCCTGGAATAATTTTTCCAGCAGCTGAGGATCAGACGCAGCCTTCACTATTAAAGATGTCTTTCCATCTTTATCCAGACACAAGATCAAACGGTTATACCGTTCCTGATTTTCCTGCCTGCCCTCTTGTCGTCCCTCTTCTATGAAATCATCACGCAGCATTTGTCCCAGTATTGTCATTTTGACTTCCTCCTTTATCTTTTCCAGGTCTGCTCTGCTGAGCAGTTTGTTTGCCAAGGCATAGAGCATAGCTTCCATTTTCTTCGCCTCTTCTATGCTGATCAGCTTATCTTCTCTATTCACTGCCTTGATTCCTTCCAGTATCCGGGTTTTGATCTCTGATTTGCCGCTCATAAGAGGGCTGAGCAGCACCGGGATCAAGTCTTTTCTTTTCAGCTTTTTCTTCTTTTGTATTTTCCTCAGGATTTTGTCCCCGTCTTTTTTCTTCATTTGTATCAGTTTGACCCGGTAGGTATTGATCCCCTCGGTGATCTCTGTAAGAATGTGTTTTCTGTTTGCGGTACAGATCACACAGGTAAGGACTTCTACCCCATAGGTCCTGCTGGTAGCTGCCTCATACTCCCGGAACCTCCGCAGGTCAGCCTTGGTAAGAGGATCGCTTTCAAATTCAATATGATACCACCAGCCGTTTCTCATCACATAGTTAAAATCCTGATACATCTTTCTGGTTTCCAGATGTACCAGCTCCGTAGGAGCGATTCCTTTTACAGGTTCCTTTACACCTAGTGTGCTGTACCCTTCACTTTCAGCAGAATGACGCAGAATGAATTTTTACTCTGCAAGGCGGAGGAATGAGGCGATGCGGTGGCATCGTCGATTGACGCCAACGCAGCAGATAGAAATTCAGGCAAGTCATTATGCGAAATGTGAATGGTACAGTGCACTAGCCACTTCAGTAATTCCTCTCCGAAAAACTGGGCCCCGGTCTTCATGATCTCGTCTTCTACCTGTCCCAGGGGTTTTGATGATCCCTGACACTTATAGCAATCCAAGGAAATATCGCACCAAATCCAGTGCATCAGAATGCGAAATCCAGCGTCAGCCAGCTTTGACGTGCCCCGGCACGCCATCAGCTGCCTTCCTTGTCTTTCACGTTCTGCTACACAGTCTTTGCTGTAATATTTTCTTGGATTGCTATAGTTTCCTTCAACCGGCCTCCTTTCGGGCCTGCAGAAACTGTATCTGTAAAATATTATACACAAAAGAAATGGCTCTGCCCAGATTATTTTTTTATATACGTTGAAAAATGTCCGAACCGGACGGATTTGTTATTAAGATTATTTTTAGAACTGTTTCCGCTTTGCAGCTTTCTAAAGTTCCTGCACACAGCAGGATTTATATTTTACAGATACCTCTGCTTACCACTTCCTGTAACTGTAGGATAGCACAGAACATGGACGAAGTACAGGACTTTTCATAATCTCTATCTTCCTCCTAAAGTTCTGGGTATCGTCCCAAGTCTCCAAGCAACCGGAATAAGGAAAACTCCCGTCATATTTTTCCTATTTCTATAATATGCTATAAAAAGAAATGCAGGAGGTGCAGCCATGAGCTCAAAAACTAAAATTGTGGTATTACATATGAAAGAAGTTATCTACACCGGTATTTTCGTGGTCTTTGCCATTGTACTGGCTGTTCTGCTCTTTATGATGTTTGGAAGAGACAAGGCGGCGGATCCGGCCAGCGCCCAGGCTGTCTATCATGCCGGTGTCTACACAAGTCCCATAACCTTAAATGACAATACCTTTGACGTAGAGGTTACTGTGGACGAAGACCACATTAATTCCATCTCTTTGAAAAATCTCAGCGAGACCACCACCGCCATGTATCCTCTGATGGAGCCAGCCCTGGATGCTCTCTCCACTCAGATCTGTGAATCCCAGTCCACAGAAAACATTACCTACTCCGAGGAAAACAAATATACCTCCATGCTGCTTTTGGACGCCATCAATAAAGCGCTGGATAAAGCAAGGATCGCCGATTAGAAAGGGAGCTTTCACAGCTCCTTTTCTGTTTCTCCGCTTACATCTACCTTCTTTTCTCCTGTAATTTTCCTTTACATGGCCTTTTCTTTCCCGATTTCCCTTATGCTGCTTGATGTGCCCGTTCCACAATGCTATACTGCTCTTGTAAAATAAGATCCTTATATCATAATCGGAGTGATGAAATCTATGTGCAGAAACAGAAAAAAGAGAAATCAAGGCATTCTCCATGCAAAGCCGGTATCCTGAGCGGCCTTTGCATGGAGCAGCCAGAACAGCCGCTCACGAAAAATGCCGGCTTTGCTCCTTGGCTAGATCAAGAAGGAGGCCTGCATTTGAAGTATATAAACGCAAAGACAATTCTTCCCAAAGCGCTGATCGAAGAGCTCCAGAACTATGTCCAGGCCGGCTATATCTATGTGCCGGCAAAAGAGGAGCGGCACAGATCCTGGGGAGAGGTGTCCGGTTATCGAGAAGAACTGGAAAGGCGCAACAAAAAGATCCGGATGGAATACGGACAAGGCATTTCTGTGGAGGAACTTGCCTGCCGCTATTGTCTTTCCATATCTGCTATACGAAAAATCATTTATCATAAGTAAAATGGACCGCCGCATGAAAAATACCAAAATGCGGCGGTCTTTTTATACAAAACACTTCGGTATCATTCTGTAGATTGCGGACAGACAAAACCTCCAGGTAAAATATTCTTATCCTCGCAGACATACCGAGACGGGGCTGTCGTATTAGTCATATTTCAGGAATATTTATACATTTTATGCGAATTTGTCGAGCATAGCTTTGAGACCATAGGCTCAAAGCGGCACAGACTGAGCAATAAAATGGAGGATATTCAGATGGCTATGACAGATAAAATCTATCCCCGGACCGGCGATAGGAAAACCGTTTATTTAAAAAACGTAATTGACAATCCCAATATCCAAATAGGGGATTATACCATCTACAATGACTTTGTCCATGATCCCAGAGAATTCCTGAAAAATAATATCTTATATCATTATCCCATCAACAAAGACCGGCTGATCATTGGAAAGTTTTGTTCCATTGCCTGCGGTGCTAAATTTCTTTTTAACAGTGCCAATCATAGAATAGCTTCTCTTTCCACCTATACCTTTCCTTTGTTTTTTGAAGAATGGGGCCTTGAGAAAGAGAATGTTGCCCAGGCCTGGGATCAAAAAGGGGATATTATTATAGGCAATGACGTCTGGATCGGTTACGAAGCTGTGATCCTCCCCGGAGTGACCATTGGAGACGGCGCTGTGATCGGCTGCCGGGCGGTCGTCACCAAAGACGTGCCTCCTTATACCATTGTAGGAGGAGTCCCAGCAAAGCCTATCCGAAAACGGTTTGATGAAGAAACCATAAAGGAACTCCAGAAGATAAAATGGTGGGACTGGCCGGAAGAAAAAATTGCGGAAAAAATTCCTGCCATACAAGCCGGGGATTTAGAAGAATTAAGAGAGGGATAGATATGTGTACAAGATTTGTTTATAACGGAAAAGATACAATTACAGGATTTAACTTTGACATTGATCTGTCTGTATGGGATCACAAAATCATCAAAGAAAAAGACCGGTTTTATATCGGGATAAAAATGCCGGATAACCGGTATCATTCCTTCCATGGAGTTCACCGGAATGGAAATACAGGGACCCTCCTCTATGTTCATGGAAATCCCCGGGGAAGATATGTTGAGGGAAACTCCTCTTATACCATTGCTGATCTTACAGAAAATTATATCCGGGGTATTCTTTCCTTTGATGAGGTTTTACATATCCTGCAGGAGCAGAAAATTGTTTATTCCCCGGACACAACCATGCAGGCCATGCTTTCTGACAGATATGGAAGAGTCCTTCTCATAGAGCCTGGGATCGGGTATCGGCTGGAGCAGAAGCAGTATTCTCTCATGACAAACTACTCTGTGCTGAAGCCTGAAAGCACCCGCCCTTATATAGTACCCGGCGATGACCGGTATGAGCGGGCACAGGCGCAGCTTGAAAAGCAGAAAGAAACCTTTTCTGTTTCCGACGCTTTCCACATATTAAAATCCGTTAGACAGGAAGGTCTGTGGGCAACAAGAGTTACCTTTGTATATTCCGTCATGGAAAAGAAAATTTACTATGTGCTGAACAATGATTTTGAAGAAATGTCAGAATATTTCTTCGATACTTGATTTAAAAAGTTCTTCTACCTTAATCCTGTCTTCGGAGGCTTCATAAGGCCAGAAATAATATCTTATCTGATCTCCCGTATTATACGAGTTCAGGGTAATATCTTCCATAACAGACTCTTTGGAACAATCCAGCAGAATTTCTTTTTCGTCCTTTGTTCTCTGAATTGTGATTTCCCCCTTCTCCCGGTCTATTTCCAGGATTTTTCCTTCTTCCTGTGACCAATAGGTTCCCGAACCGCCGGAAATATTTTTCTGGTTTTTATCCGAAATCAGTATTCCAGCGGTTCCCGCCAGAACCAGAAGAAACACGCTGGCAACACCCGCCAGTAATCTTTTAGAAGATCCCTTCATTCTATCACACCTTCCTTATTCCATGGGAAACTTCAGCCCCCACTGCTCTCTTGCCTGATCCATCAGTCCCATGATTTCCATAGTTTCTTTGTGAGGCATCTGAGGGCACTGGGTAAGGCCCTTTTCTATAGCTTCTTTGCAGGCCAGAACTTCATACTCGTATCCGGTGATCTGTTCCGGACAATGGTACTGAGCCTTTACCTGACGGTCCCGGTCATAGATGGTCAGGGTCTGGAAATTATTGATATTCTCCACTACTGCAAAGCCTTCTGTTCCGTAGATGATCCCCTGCCGGTCAGAAAGGACCCGCATAGAGCTGTTAAGAACTGCCATTTTCCCTCCCGGATAGATCAGTGTAATACTGTTTTGGGCGTCTACGCCGGTATCTGTCATAATGGCAGTAGATACCATTTTCTCTATCTGATTGCCAAAGACCATAGAAGCAAAATTCAGGGCATATACCCCAACGTCCAGAAGCGCTCCGCCGCCCAGTTCCGGCTTCAGAAGTCTCGGCACGTCTCCGATAAGATAACAGAGATTTGCAGTGAGCGTCATAGGCGCTCCGATAGCTCCTTGGGCCAGTACCTGACGGATGGTATCCCACATAGGCATGTACCGTACCCACATGGCCTCAGCAAGCAGCACTCCTTTTTCCCTGGCCAGCTCTGTCATTTCTCTGGCCTGCTTCTGGTTTATGGCAAAAGCTTTTTCACATAATGCATTTC
Organism: uncultured Bacillota bacterium; assembly: GCA_949291945.1. Lineage (GTDB taxonomy): Bacteria > Bacillota > Clostridia > Lachnospirales > Lachnospiraceae > Blautia. The sequence continues at coordinate 5,507 of CASEXH010000003.1, forward strand.
TGCCATGAGCAATGAGCATTTTCACATTCTCATAGTGTTCCGACATAGGACTGGCCACATAAACCAGATCTACATTTTCATCTGCAGCTATCTCCTCATAGGAGCCATAAGCTTTCTCAATCTGAAAACGTTCTGCAAAGGCTTCTGCCTTCTCCAGGCTTCTGGAAGCCACCGCATAGATCCTGGCTTCTTTCATCCTAGCCACGGTATCCGCCATAGTTGCCGCAATATTTCCTGTGCTTAAAATACCTACTCTCAACTGCTCCATTTTATTTTCCTCCCGATTTTAGTTTCTGCCTTCCAATTCTCAGAAGATATAGGCTTCTCTATTTCATCTTTCCTGTAATTTCCAAAACATTTCCATCCGGATCTGTGATATTGAAATAGTAGTAAGGACTACTAATTTCATGATCCGCCCTCCCCAACTTCAACTTCAGGGCTCTGTTAATCCATACGCCTCTGCCAGGCTTTCCAGCCCTTCTAAAATCTCTTCTCTGGAATAATCATGCTCCTCCAGAAAATCATCATCAAATTCATCTAAATGCTGATAAAAATCCGCCACCATGATCCCGTATCCCGGTGTATTCTCCGGAAAATCTCCCAGAAGAATATTCTCCGCTTCATTGATCTCTCCCCGGTCTGCCATCTCCAGGATCCGGGCATAGAGCTTTTCTTCCTCTGTCCGCTCCTCCTCTACAGGCAGTTCATAGCGGACCTCCCGCTGTCCCGTCAGGACCAGAGCCAGGCCCCGGACCACATCATTGATCATACGCATAAGATAATCCTGTTTAACTCCCATGTGACCTCTTCCTTTCATTATACCTTAATCGCAAATTTGATCACGCCGTCCTGTTTCTTCTCAAAGATCTCATAAGCTTCCATAATATGTTTCAAAGTCGTCCGGTGAGTGATCAGCGGGCTGGTATCCAGCTCTCCCTTTTGGATCAGGTCCATGATCTGATCACAATAACAGCCGTCTACCCCGCCTGTCTTAAAGACCAGGTTCTTTCCATACATGGAAGGCAGAGGCAGCCGCTGGTCTTCTTCATACATAGCCACTAAGGTGACCACTGCATTGGGCCTGGCGATCTTCCAGGCAGTCTGGAAGGTATCTTTTCCTCCTGCCACCTCAAAGACCCGGTCTGCTCCCTGTCCATGAGACAGATCCCGGATCTGGGCTTCCAGATCCTTTTCTGAAATTTTACCGGGATTTATGCAGAATTCCGCCAGATGGTTGTCCTTTACTACATCCAGACGGTTCTCGTCGGTATCCAGGGCAATGATCTTTCCAGGGTCATAAAGTCTGGCGCACATCATGGTACACAGTCCCGCAGGACCTGCCCCGATCACCGCCACAATGTCTCCTTTGCTGATCTCTCCGATCCTGGCAGCCCAGTAACCGGTAGACAGAAGATCCCCGGTGAAAAGAGCAGCTTCGTCTGAAACACTGTCGGGGATTTTCGTAAGACCGTTGTCTCCGTAAGGGATCCGGACATACTCTGCCTGTCCTCCGTCGATCCGGCACCCAAGGGCCCAGCCGCCCAGAGGGTCACTGCAGTTATTTACAAAGCCTCGCTCACAGTAAAAACAGCTTCCGCAGAAAGTCTCCACATTCACCGCCACCCGGTCTCCCGGTTTCACCTTTTTCACAGCTTTTCCGGTTTCTTCCACCACCCCTACAAACTCATGGCCCAGGATAGTTCCCGGAACAGCATTTGGCACCGCTCCATGCTTGATATGGATATCGCTGGAACAGATAGTGGTAAGAGTCACTCTCACCAAAACGTCTGTATCCCTTTCCAGACAGGGCCTGGGCCGTTCTGTAAGGACCAGTTTTCCTTTTTTCTCAAAAACTACCGCCTTCATAAATGCCGCCTTTCTTTTACTCCTGGATCTGTTCCAGTTCCTCCATCCAGATCCGCACGCAGGCGTCGCTTGGCATCCGGAGATCTCCCCTTGGAGATACGGCTACACTTCCCACCTTAGGTCCGTCGGGAAGACAGGAACGCTTAAACTGCTGGGCAAAAAATCTGGAATAGAAAGTCTTCAGCCATTTCATGATCACTTCCGGCTCGTAGACTCCGGCAAAAGCTGCCTTTGCCATACGGTAAATCTTGCCAGGTCTGAAATGAAAACGGAGCATCTGATATAAGAAGAAATCATGAAGCTCATAGGGACCTACCAGATCTTCGGTCTTCTGGGAGATCACTCCGTCCTTTGGAGGAAGAAGCTCCGGACTTACCGGTGTATCCAGAATATCCAGAAGGATCTGGGACAGTTTTTCCTCTCCGCAGGTATCAGCGTAGTACCGTACCAGATGGCGGACCAGAGTCTTTGGCACAGAGGCGTTTACTCCATACATGGACATATGATCCCCGTTATAGGTTGCCCAGCCAAGGGCCAGCTCTGAAAGGTCTCCGGTTCCAACCACCATGCCTCCCTGCTGGTTGGCAATATCCATGATCACCTGGGTCCGCTCCCTGGCCTGGGAGTTTTCGTAAGTCACGTCATGAACATTTTCATCATGACCGATATCGGAAAAATGCTGCAGCACTGCTTTCTTGATATCCACTTCCATAAGGTCAGCCCCCAGCCTTCTGGTCAGTTCGCAGGCGTTGGTATAAGTCCGGTCTGTGGTGCCAAAGCAGGGCATAGTCACTGCGGTGATATGTTCTCTTCCCATTCCCAGAAGATCAAAAGCCCTGGCAGTGACCAGGAGAGCCAGTGTGGAATCCAGGCCTCCGGAAATTCCCAGCACCGCTCTCTGGCAGCGGGTATGCTCCAAACGCTTCTTCAGGCCCATAGCCTGGATCATCAGGATCTCATTACAGCGCTTTTCTCTTTCTCCCCGGCTGTCCGGCACAAAGGGACTGGGATCGATAAACCGCTCCAGTTTTGTCTCCTCTACAGGAAGGGAAAACTCTACTGTAAGATATCCTTCTCTCTTTTCCTCATGCCAGGTGGAAATCCTTCTCCGTTCTTCTGATAAACGGTTGATATCCAGAACGGCCTCTGCTGACTGGTTCTGGAACATTTCCGCTTCTTTTAATACCACGCCGTTTTCGCAGATCAGGTGCTGGCCGCCGAAAACCAGATCCTGGGTGGACTCTCCATATCCGGCAGTAGCGTAAATATAGGCGCACAGCAGTCTGGCAGACTGGCTCTTTACCAGCTCCCGTCTGTAGTCGGCTTTCCCAACAGTCTCATCACTGGCGGAAAGGTTTACGATCACATTTGCCCCGGCCATGGCGTGAGCCACGCTTGGAGGGGCAGCCGCCCACAGATCCTCGCAAATTTCCGCAGCCACGGTAAGGCCCGGCATTTCCCGGCAGGAAAACAGCAGTTTCTCCATAACAGGAACCTGCTTTCCTCCCAGTTCCGTATATCCCCAGAGATTTTTTCCGGAAGAGAAATGCCTTGCCTCATAAAACTCTCCATAATTGGGCAGATACTCCTTGGGGACCAGTCCCAGGATCTCTCCCTGGTTTATAGCTGCCGCCACATTATAGAGCTTCCCACGGTAAGCATAGGGAAGTCCCACAAAGATCAGCCCGGGCACATCCTCCAATTCCTTTGCTGCCCTTAAAAGCTGCTCCCTGGCGCTATTCAGCAGAGTCTCCTGCCAGAAAAGATCCTGACAGGTATAGCCGGTAATGGAAAGCTCCGGGAACACCAGGATCCTGGCTCCTTTATCAGAAAGCTCTCTGGCTTTCTTAATGATCTCATCCGTGTTGTGAATACAGTCGGCCACCCGGACGTCAATAGCTGCCGCTGCCGCCTTTATAAATCCATCTCTCATCTTCCGCCAAACCTCTCTCTTTTATCTTTTACATTCCTTTAAGATCCGTTTCAGTTCTTCTACTGTAAAAGTATAATTTTTATTACAGAAATGACAGTTCATCTCGATTTCCTTTCCTTCATCGATCATTTCCTGAATGTCTTTTCTTCCAATACTGATCAGAGCTCTCTCCACTCTCTCCTTGCTGCAGTTGCAGTGGAACTGAGTGGGGATCCTGTCGTTAAATTCAATATCAAATCCTTCCAGCAAAAGTTCCAGAAGGCTTTCCGGCGTATGTCCCTCTTCCAGAAGAGCTGTGACAGAAGTCACTTTCTTCAGATTTTCCTCCAGCCGGCTGATCACTGCTTCCTCTGTGAAAGGCATAAGCTGGATAATAAAGCCTCCTGCCTGTTTCACAGTGTTGTCCTTTTCCATCAATACCCCCAGTCCTACAGAAGAAGGCACCTGCTCGCTGGTGGCAAAGTAATAGGTAAGATCCTCTGCGATCTCGCTGGTCTGGAGTACGGTCTGGCCCACATAAGGCTCTTTCATACCCATATCCTTAATCACGTTCATAAAGCCCACGCCTACAGCGCCTGCCACATCCAATTTCCCCTGAGCATTGGCGTGAAGGACCACATTGGGATTTCCCACATACCCCTTTACATTTCCCTTGGAATCTGCAGTAACGGTAATGCCCTCCAGAGGACCTCCCGCCTTGATCTGCAGGGTCAGCAGGTCCTTCTCTCCTTTCATCATCACGCCCATCATGGCTCCCGCTGTAAGCAAACGTCCCAGAGCCGCAGTAGCCACCGGGCTGGTATTATGGGCTGCTCTGGCATACTCCACCAGATCCCTGGTAGTAGCCGCAAATGCCCTGATCTGAGAATTGGCCGCTGTGGCCCTTACAATATAATCTCCCATATTTTAAATCTCCTCTTTATGTCTTAAATACTTTTCTTTCCTTTTTCTCTGGCAAGTATGTAGATCCTCTCGCTGTCCTCTTTCACCGGATTCCTGGTAAAGGCGTCGTAAGCGTCTATAAATTCCATCCCTGCCTCTGCCAGCAGCTCTTTTATCTTTTCCAGAGAATAGACTTTCTGATAATGGGTCTCCTCATACTTCCGGTAAAGAGTCTCCCCATCCTTTTCCACCGGGATAAAAAGAGCCAGATCATATTCGTTGATCTGTTCCTCAGGATCATAATAATTATCCCAGATAAAACTGGCGTCTTCCCGGTCCTCGGCTATGGTAGTGTCTCCCAGGATCTCTTCATATTTGTATTCTGTATTCAGATCAAAAATAAAAATCCCGCCGGGATCCAGATAGTTGTTTACCAGCCGGAATACTTCCAGCAGATCCTCTTCGTCCGTTATATAATTCATGCTGTCACAGACAGACACCACTGCCCGGACAGTGCCGTAAAGTTCAAATTCCCGCATGTCCTGAAGGAGATAGAGGATGTCCTGCCCCTCTTCTTCCTTCTTCTCTATGGCGATCTCCAGCATGTCCACAGAATTATCCACACCGATCATATCGTATCCTTTCCCGGCCAGAAGACGAGTCATATTTCCTGTCCCGCAGCCCAGTTCCAGGACCAGGCCATCCCGGATCCCCTGGTCTTCTAAAAGCCCGGTAAGATATCCGCACCACTCTTCATAGGGAATATTGTCCATAAACAGATCATAGACCCTGGCAAAACTCTCATAAGAACTCATAAATTTCTCTCCTTATTCATTCTTTCTAATACTACCATGAAACGAGGGAGGTGGCAAGGCGGAGGAAAATATCACAAAACTGCAACATTTTCCTGAAAAATTGAAATAATGGTGAGACCTTCCCCTGCTATGATAAAACCATCAAAAGAAAACAGACACCTATGGGAGGTAAACCTTATGAAAAATAAATCTGCTCTCTATAAATTCTACATATCCGCAGCCCTTCTGGCCCTGGCTTTTCTCACCACTTTGCCCAGGTTCTTCCAGATCCTTGAAAGCCTGGCAGTAAACGGAGGAGCCTTTCTCCTCCTGGCCGGCCCGGGCCTGTGGCTTTTTGTCAAAAAGATGAACTCTCTACACCGGAAAGAGGAACTTCTCCCTACAATTCCCGCCGGTCAGACTACAGCAGTATAAAATTTCTGACAGATTATCCATAAAGATCGAAAAAATATAGAATAGAAAGAAGGCATATCTCATGACACTGACAAAAAGATTCGAAGAAAACAAACTGACCATCATCGGAACCGCTACCCTCCTCCTGCTTCTTGGTGCAGGTTTCCAAAGCGGGATCTTCTCTTCCCGGGAATCCATGGAACAGTTTCTCCGTCAGACAGGAGTCCTGGCACCACTGTGTTTTCTCCTGCTCCAGACTATACAGGTAGTGATTCCAGTAGTTCCCGGGGGTGTCAGCTGTATCATCGGTGTGGCGATTTTCGGCCCACTGTACGGCTTCTTTCTGAACTATGCCGGAATGGTCACAGGTTCTGTGTTCAGTTTTCTCCTGGCAAGGCACTATGGGCAGGCCTTTCTTTTAAAGTTTGTACCAGAAGAAACCTTTCAGAAATACATTTCCTGGGCAGAAAAAGGAAAGAAATTCGATGTATTTTTCCTTCTGGCTTTGATCCTTCCAGGTATGCCTGACGATCTGTTATGTCTGATAGCAGGATTGACTTCCATGTCCCTGAAAAAATATCTGGTTTTCACCCTTCTGGGAAGGCCCTTCTCCCTGCTGGCCTACAGCCTGGGCGGTGCCCTGATCCTGGAAAATCTCACCGCTCTGTTTTAAAAATCTGAAATATATACCGGAGGTTACTTATGTACAAAATGTTATCCCTGACACACTGCAAAAAAATCCTGCAAAGCTTTCTTCGCCTGCTGCCTCAGTTATTTTTATTTGAGCTGGCTTTTAAAGTTCTCTCCCTATTCTTATTCATTCCTGCGGGAAAAGAGCTGATCGTCATGATGTTGGAAATAGCCGGGGATACCAGCCTGTATAACTACCACATGCTTCAGATCCTGTTCAGTTTTCCCGGAATCGCAGCCATTGTCCTGATCCTGTGCCTTTCTGCTTTCCTGGCATATTTTGAGTTTTCCTTTATCTTTATTGCCCTTTATCAGAGCTATGCCGGATCCTCCTTTTCTCTGAAGGATACTCTAAAGACCTCTGTGTACTCTCTGTTTTCCTTAAATTTCAGAGACATTCCAGGGTTTTTTGTATATGGACTCCTGCTCCTTCCTTTTCAGGGTCTCTATCTGGTGCCTTCGGTTATGCCCCGCCTGGAAATTCCGAATTTCGTTACAGGAGAACTGTCTAAACGGTGGTATGGAAACTTTGTTCTGGATCTGGGCTATACTCTGATTTTTCTCCTGTTTCTTTTGCTGCTTTTCCTTCTTCCGGCTATGATCCTGAAGAGAAAAAGCTTCCGGGAAGGCTGCAAAGAAAGTATCTTTGCCTGGAAAAAAGCAGGGCTAAAAGGCGTTCTTCTCCTGGGTATCCTCATGGCTCTGTGGCAGCTGCTTTTTGGCAGGTCCGGTATCCTGCCCGGAGACTTTTCCTCTGTTATAGAGGAGAATCCCCTGAAAACCCTGTGTCTGCTTTTCTTCTCCGGAAAGGCTCAGGAAACCGCCTTCACAGGCGTGCTGGTCTGGATCCTCCGCTGTATTCTTTCCCTGGGATTTTCCGCATTCCTTACAGGAATTTTACTCCCCGTTCCAGAAGAAGCAGCGCCTGTGCTTTTTCCATCAGCCAGGCTTTCTTCTCAATCTTTTACTAAAATAAAAGCTTTTCTATCCTCCGGGATCCGTAAAACCCAGGCGTATTTCTGTCCTCTTTTCAGGGAGATTCCCCTTCTGAAAAAGCTCTGGATCCCTGTGGTTCTCCTGGTCCTTGCCGCCGGCCTTTTGGCCATGTATCAGTATGCTCAGGAACCTCCTGCAGTCCACAAGCCGCTGTCCATCGGTCACAGGGGCAGCGATCTGGGTGTGGAGAATACCCTGGAGGCAGTAAAAGGGGCGATTGATTCCGGTGCAGACTTTGCAGAAGTAGATATCCAGCTGACGAAAGATCAGGTTCCGGTAGCCGCCCATGATGATAACCTGAGCCGTATGGCAGGCCGGTCTGAAAATATAAACCGTCTTACTCTGGAAGAGCTCCAATCTGTCTCTCTGTCTCAGTATGGCATGGAAGGACAGGTTCCCACCCTGGAAGAACTGCTCCAGCTTTCCAAAGGAAAGATCCGTCTGCTCATAGAGTTAAAAGCTGTTTCCGGAAAGGAAAAAGAAATCCTTGTTGACCAGATCCTGTCACTGATCGAAAAATATGACTTTCAGAAAGACTGTCTCCTCATGTCCCTGGATTATGAACTGGTACAGCTTATCCATCAGAAAAATCCTGTGTTAAAAACAGGCTACTGTATGTTCGGAAATCTTGGAAAAGCTACAGTTGAAGATCTCCTTTCTCTGAACTGCGACTTTGTAGTCATTGAAGAAAATATGGTCTCCAACAGCTTTATCTCCGCCTGCCGCCAAGCCTGGCTCCCAGTGTATATATGGACTGTAGATGCGGAAGAAAATATGAGAAAGTATCTGGATATGGGGGTAAACGGCCTGATCTCCGACAAACCCTATCTGGTCAAAGATGTGCTGGAAGACTATCCTATTCAGGGAATTCCCACTGGAGAAGATTATTATTTCTCCTAAAAAGATTTCTGCATAAAAAAAGGCTGGAGCTGCCGCATTAGTCATATATCAGGAATAAAATGTATAAATATTCTCGATTTTGATTAATGCGGCAGCTCCAGCTCCTTATAAGGACCGCAGATCTTTTAAAGCTGTAAATATGTTGTTTTTACTGTACTTCATATTGGAAAAAAGCATTGCTGTTTAAAAATCCTTCAGCTTCTTTCACCATATCAGAAATATCTGTTCCTTCTGAGAGTACTGCCGGCAGAGGAATGCAGTTTTCCTCTGTTTTAATGCCATGTTTTGCCTTTTCTACTGAAAAGTAGTTATGCTCTGCGGCAAAGCCGGGATTTGGCTGGTGCATGCAGTTGTTATAAGCCTCCAGAATAGCAGCGGCAGAAACTCCCTTAGGAGAGATTTCTTCATATTTGCTAAAGTCTGCGGTATGTACCGGCCCTTCCTCTTTGTAAATGCGGCTTACCTCTTTTAAGATCTTCAGTTCCCGGTCATTTAAAGGCTGAAAATCCTTCATATAGGAAATATTGTCTTCTACCTGTGCTAAGTCGGACATTCCAGATAAGACTGTCAAAATCCCATCCAGTCCTGCCGCAAAACGGATGGCCCAGGAAGCCGGAGACATCCGGGGAGCTTCCTGTTTCATAAGCGCTTCTGCTTTCTCCGGAACCTTTGCCAGCATACCGCCTTTCACCGGTTCCATAACGATCACCTGACAGCCATGTTTCCGGATCACTTCATAACACTTCTTTGCCTGGATCAGATAAGCGTTCCAGTCAATATAATTCAGAGCAATCTGGACAAATTCTACTTCCGGATGTTCCGAAAGGATCTTGTCCAGGTTATCGGCAGAATCATGATAGGAAAAGCCGATATGACGGATCTTTCCATCTTTTTTCCACTGCTGCATATGTTCAAACATATGGCATTCCTTGATCTCTCTTTCATAGCGGATACCGTTTACATTATGAAGGAGAAAATAATCAAAATATTCTGTACCGCATTTCTCCAGCTGCTGGGCGAAAATTTCTTCCACCTGCTCCTCCTTTGTGATCGCAAAAGTGGGGAGCTTTGAAGCCAGCCTGAATTTTTCTCTGGGGTAACGACTGATCAGACAGCGCTGGATAGCATTTTCGCTTTTTCCATTGTGGTACACATAGCTGGTGTCAAAATAGTCAAATCCAGCGTCTAAATAAGCATCTACCATTTGATTTACCTGTTCAAAATCAATGTCTTCCGGATTTTCTGACTTCTGAGGCAGACGCATCCAGCCAAAACCTAATTTTCCCTTTGCCATTATTTCTTCCTCCTATTTGCTCTTATACTGCAGATTCTTATGTGATAACAGTTCAGCCCCCGCCATTTGGGAAATCCCGCTGGCGTGCTTGCTGCAGCTGAACTGTTACTTTATATGGTTATTTTACAGCAGAAACACTTGACATGGAATTTCCGATCCGGCTATAATGCATTTACCAAAAGTAAAAGCAAGGGCCATCCAGCAGCAGACTGTCAAAACCATTCGCCTGGGTTCTTCTCTTCTGAATCCCGGAAACCTTCTCATCGACCTGTGGAACCAGGTCAGTCCGGATCCTTCCGAATATCGGATAAAAATGGTTCCTTACAGCGATGACCGGCAGAAGATCCTTTCTGTTGTCTCCTCTCTGGGGGAAGAGATAGATTTCATGGTGGGCGTTTTCGGCTCCCGTCAAATGCTGAGCCTGAGCAATTTTTTTGAACTGGGCAGCTTCCCCATATCCGTTGCTGTTCCCAGGAATCACCGCCTTGCTTCTAAAAAAATACTGGAAATCTCGGATCTGTACGGAGAACGGCTTCTCTCTGTCAAAGAGGGCGACGCCTTCTATATAGATCCTCTGAGAGAAATGCTTAAGACCTGCCATCCCCAGATCCAAGTGGAAGATACGGATTATTTCTATGATCTGGAAACCTTTAACACCTGCGAAGTCACAGGTTCCCTTCTGCTGACCCTGGCATGCTGGGAAAGAGTCCATCCTTCTCTTATTACCATTCCGGTAAACTGGAATTATAAAGTTTCCTATGGCCTTTTATATGCCAAGGATCCCACACCTGAAGCTGCAGCCTTTCTTAAGGCTCTGAAAAAAGCCCTGGCATTGTCTAAAAATCCTGATTCTGTTTTCTCTCATTGAGAGAAGCTATAAAAAGGAAGAAGCCATTCCCTGGAAATCCGTACTTTATAAAAGCCGTGATTTTACAGGATGGCCTCTTCCTTTTCATCAGAGGGGCAAAACTGGCATTAGCCCACAGCCCCTTATATCTCCTGTCTTATGAAATTGCTACACCAAAGTGTTCCATATTATATTTATTGATTTCGTCAATTACAATAGGTTCTACATGAGGATAGATGGTTCCGGGGCCTCCGTATGTGATCCCCGGCCAGAAACCTTTCAGATTTCCATATGCATCACAGGCCCGGCGGGTTTCTTTGCGTATCTCCTCCTCTGTGGCGTCTTCCCGGTCGATCACAGAATCCACGCCGCCCATAAGAAGCATCCGATCCCCTACTTTTTCGGAGATCGCAGCAATATTATTGGTATTCAGGACGCCCTGCCAGATGTCAACGCCAATTTCCGCCATATCTTCCACAATAGGTTCCATAAAAGAATCTCCATGGTGCATAGCGATCACTCCCTGAGAGTGAAGGTAGCTGTAAAGCTTCCGGTATGGCTCCTTAAAGAACTCTCTCCATACCTCCGGGGACATAAACATGCTGGTTCTGGAACCCCAGTCATCATGGGACATAATGCAGTCCGGATGAAGATGTTCTACGATCAGCTTCATATAAGTCAGACGATACTCACAGATCACATCGATCAATTCATGCATGGCTTCCGGCTCAAGAAGGAAATTCACTAAAGTATCTTCAAAAGTCATAAGCATATGAAGCTGTTCAAAAATACCTGTTCCCATAACGACCATGGTCAGATATTTATCCTGATCGATCTTGTTTTTTGCTTCCAGGGCCTCTTCCCAGCCCTCTGCACATTTTCCTGCCAGATCGGGAACCTTAACATATTTTTTCCACTCTGTTATATCTTTGATAACCTGATTTTCTTCTGTAACATAGGGCACTGCTGCCGGTGCGTCCTCAGGGAACATGATATAGGTTCCCCACTGATCATAAGAATTCGTTCCTCTTACCCGGTTTCCTCTCAACAGTTTAAAGCAGGGATCTCCGGGGATTGTACGGAACATTGTCAGGGAATTACACAGACATTCCGGTTTCCCATCTTTTTTTAAAGTTTCCAGCAGATTTTGTTTAGGTGTCAACATAATTTTTATCTCCTTTCTCTACATGCTTTTCCATAATAAATATAGAAAATCTCAAATATAAATTCTTCACAGGTTTCGCCATATCAGAGGCTGCCAGTCCGGTGATCTCTTTAATCTTTCTGAGCCGGTAAAATAATGTGCTGCGCCCTACATACAGCTGAGCCGCAGTGGCTACTGTATTTCGCTCATTCAGGATATACTTGCAAAGAGTTTTATAAAGCTCCGTATGATTTTCCTCATCATATTCTCTGAGAGTTTTAAGCTCACAGGCGCACAGCTCTTCCGGCTCGAACTGAGAACCGCAAAGGTCTCCGATATAATCCATTACAATATCTCCAAAAGCGTAATACCACTTTGTATCATTCCGTTTCCGACAATATTCCAATGCGATAGAGGCCTGGCGATAGTAATGGCTCAGCCGGGTAAAATCGTCAAAAACATTACTGACCCCTGCTTTAAACAGGCCGTCTCTGAGAATACCGGCAATTTCTGAAGTATAGTCTTTATTTACAGACAGATTAATGATGATACATATCTGATTTCCAATGAAAAAAGCCCTGCTTCCGGAAACTCTTGTTTCCACATAATTACATACACTGACTGCAGATCCGGGATTTCCTTCCTCCTCTTCCCCATCCATCCGTATACAGACATAATGATCTGTCAATTTCCATTTGCACTGAGCGATCCGGCTTTCAATCTCTGAATTTGTAAAGGTTTTCCCCTGAACCATGCTCTCCAGCATCTGATACAGGGCACGCTTGTACGGGATATCCAGATGTCCCCGTCTGGACAATACCATCCGGATCAGCTTTGCCAGATATTCCGCAGAGGCAAACTGACCGGGTTTTAAAGGAGTATCTATCTCACAGATTACCAGGCGGCCTTCATAGGTCCCGTTATCATCCCGGATATTTACATATATATCACGATATCCCCGAAGTTCTGCCGAATAAATATGGGCTCCTTCTGTTGTCAGAGTATGAAGGTATTCCCGGTCTGTCCGAAAATCATTCAGATCTTCCAAAGGAGTGATCAGCTGACCAGTCTGTTCATCCTTTTCCCATACGATCATCCCTTCCCGCCATACAGGACAGGAGATCAGCTGCAGCTGGGAATCATGGACAAAAAGAGGGTTTTTAAAATAAGAACAGCTGATCCTACACAGTTCTTCCACACCTTCTTCCTGGATTATGACATTCTGTAATTTTTCCGCCCAGGATACATGCTTATGAAACGCTTCCTGGCATTGATTCATAAGATCCAGAAGATCCGTCTCTTTGGGAAGCTGTAAAAGGCTATGGGTACTGTTTTTCCACTTTTCGGGGATTTCTCCCAGCACGATAAGAGAACAATGCTGTTTGGGGAAGATATTCTGCAGATCTGTCCCCCTGAGGATATATGCATACTTTGGAAGCAGCTGTCTGTCCTTCTTATTATAAAAGTAAACTCCCTCTAGCGTCTGGGAATCCAGGCCTCTGTAAAATTGTATATCCTGATATTGTTCTATAAGCTCATCTGCCAGGATCTGCAGATTCAATAAAAATCTAATATCTCTGTTCATCTGGTTTCTGTCAGTTTTCCTTTTTTCAGGAACGGGCGGCAATTTCGGCTGTATACTGCTCTACTTTTTCCTTTGTAAGCTTGAAACCGAAAATCAGTGCAATAACTGCAACGATCAGTGCAATGGCTGGAATTACCATAAATCCGATACTTATGGCATTTTTCAGCCCTTCCGGAGTCTCTGCCGGATTAATATCCGCACTGAAATTTCCCATAGCGAGACATGCGGAAATAATAATTCCTCTGGTCATAATAGAAACTTTCAAAGGTACATTCTGAAGTCCGCTGATCCATCCTGCAGCATTTTTTCCAGTCTTCCATTCACTGTATATAATCGTATCTCCATAAAGTGCCGGTGTACAGGCATATGTAATGCCATATCCAAACATTGCCACACTCATAAGAACGATTACCAATGTGACATTATTATAAAACAGATAAGAAACGATCAGAAGGATCGCCTGTATAGCCATAACACCGATCGTAGTCGTTCTGGTGGTAAAACGATTGCTCAATGCTTTGCTGAGATATGCTCCGATCACACAGAAAATATTGGTAACCAGCATATACGCAGACAACAGACCGTCGTTCATAGCAATATAGGTAAAATAATAAGTTGCTACACCCATAAGTACAAAGTTAAACATAAATTTTGCAAGATCTGCGATCAAAAGAGCGATCAAAGGAGGATTCTGAAGCAGAGCCCTGATCAGATCCATGCCTCCTGTCCTGTCCTTCTCTTTTGCCTGTTTCTGCCCCTGGTCTTTTGGCTGGACTTCCTGTACCTGTTCATAACCGTCAAACATACGGAAATGGGCATAATACAGAACTGCCATAATACATCCGAGAACAAAGGCCGCTGCTCCATACTGATTTACCTCTCCGATAAATCCTGCCATGATCGCAGCCAGTCCAGGTCCTACATAAGAGAAAATAACTTTGGAAAAGTTTGCCCAGGCAGCTCTGGTAGAAGAAAGCTGGGAGCGTTCTTCAGGAGTCTTTCCTGCAACAGAGATCATAGACACATTCGCCACATAAGCGAAATTCCATGCCACATGGCTGGCAATAGCCGCCACTATGATAATGATAGCGGAAACCCAGCCATCTCCGATCTTTACAAACTGGAATGCATATAAAAAAGGTACCAGCCAGGGTATGACAACCAGCCAGGAACGATATCTTCCCCATTTCAGAGGCTTGATGCTATTCAGGATCGCTCCGTAGATCCAGGAAAGCGCAGCATCCACAGTACTGGATATCGTAGTAATTAAAGTTACCATCGGCAGGCTGAACTGGGCCAGATTTGTCAAAAAGAAACTAAAATAATAGCTTTCAATATTCGACATAAGTGTAAAGCCACAGTCACCTACTCCATAAAAACGTTTCAGCATTTTGCTGAGTCCTTTTTGAGAGGTTTTCTTTTCTTCTTTCATAACTTATTCCCTTCTTTCGTACTAGTACAGCGCTTGGTCCAGTTATTTAACGAACGCTGTACTAGGAATTGTGTTTCAAGCAGCTTCCATGAAACACATTGCTCAGTTAGCTATTATGCATAATCGCCTGGTTCCTTATCCATGTTATTTGTGCAAGAATAACACGAATCTATATACAAAATTTAGCATAAATGCAGTGGTAAAATCAATATACAGATATAAAATAGACAGATTCGTCAAAATAATTCTGATACAAAAAGGATTTAAAAGCAATGTGTTCAATACAGTTTTATGCAAATTTCCTTTTTCATCCATTTCAGGTATAATTTTATGTATTTTACGCAAAAGGACTTCTTTCTGACCTCAAAGATGGTATACTATAGATATGATATTGTACAATAATCTATGGAAGGAAATTTGCCCATGAGAAAAGTGAGTTTATTCATTGCAATGAGCCTGGACGGCTACATCGCAGATAAAAAAGGCGGTGTAGATTGGCTTAATGGACAGGACAGCGGCACTGAAACTGAAGATGGCTATTCTACATTTATACAAGATGTAGATACAGTCCTCATGGGCTGGAATACCTATCATCAGATCGTAACCCAGCTGTCTCCCGACCAGTGGGTATACCCGGATCAAACAAGTTATGTGTTCACACACAGGCAGCTGCCCTCTACCGATAACATTCATTTTTCCTCTCAGGCTCCCTGGAAAATCCTAAAGCAATTAAAAAAGCAGGAGGGAAAGAAAATCTGGATCTGCGGAGGGCGAGATCTTATCCGTCAGCTGATGGAAAAGGATCTTATCGATGAATATAATAGTTGAAGTTAAAATTGGTTCACGTAAAAACCTATAACGGGATCGTTGAACTGCTTTATGAACGAAGGAGTACCTGACATGATGATACGAAAATACCAGCCTTCCGACTGTCCCCGGCTGGCAGAGCTTTTTTACCAGACCGTACACGAAGTCAATAAGCAAGACTACACCAAAGAGCAGCTAAATGCCTGGGCTTCCGGTGAGGTGGACCTGGATGCCTGGAACCGTTCCTTCCTGGAACATTATACTTTAATAGCCGTTGAAGAGGGCGAGATTCTGGGTTTTGGGGACATAGACAAAACCGGATATCTGGACCATCTGTATGTCCATAAGGATCACCAAAGAGAGGGTATCGCCTCTGGTCTCTGCGATAAACTGGAGGCCCATGTTCCAGGCAATATCCGGACCCATGCTTCTATCACTGCCAAACCTTTTTTTCAAAAGAGAGGCTATAAAGTAACAAAAGAACAGCAGGTAGAACGCCAGGGAATCCTTCTCACTAATTTTGTCATGGAACTTGAAAAGAAAAAGGAAAAGCCCTCTGGGAAAGAGAAACTTATGAAAAAAGTGATCGTCATCGGCAGCCCTGGGGCCGGAAAAAGCACTTTTTCCCGGAAACTCAGGGATGTGACCGGACTGCCTTTATATTATCTGGACATGATCTGGCATAAGCCTGACAGGACCAACATTTCCCGGGAAGAATTAGTCGCCGAGCAAAAAAAGATCATGGAAAATCGGTCCTGGATCATCGACGGAAACTATCTTAGCACCATGGAACTGCGGCTGAAAAACTGCGATACCATTTTCTTACTGGATTACCCTCTGGAAGTCTGTCTTGCAGGAGCCAAAGCCCGTATCGGAACAAAACGGGAAGATATTCCCTGGGTGGAAACAGCGTTTGACGAAGAATTCCGTCAATGGATCCTGAACTTTCCCAAAGACCAGCTTCCTGTTATCTACCAGCTTCTTGAAAAGTATGGTCAAAACCGGAATATCCACATTTTCAGATCCAGAGAAACAGCAGAAAACTACCTGGAAGAAAACTTTTCACAGAATAAGGAGTACTCTATATGAGTAATATCCGGGTAATGACCATAAACGATTATGAGGGCGTTTACAATTTATGGATCGACACTTAAGCGAGGTATATTTCTATGGAATACAAAATCGTAAACTTATCCCAAAAGCCGGAAATTCTGGACAGGGCAGCCAGATGGTTCCATGAAAAATGGGAGGTTCCCCTTGAAGCATACAGAGAAAGCATGGAAGAATCTCTTCTGAAAAAAGCTCCTGTTCCCCAGTGGTATCTGGTGCTAAAAGATTCTGAGATCATTGGAGGAATGGGCGTTATTGAAAATGATTTTCACCATCGAAAGGACCTGGCGCCTAATGTCTGCGCCGTTTACACAGAAGCAGAATACAGAAACCATGGGGTGGCCGGAGCACTTCTGGATTATGTCTGCAGAGACATGAAAGAAAAAGGAATCGATACCTTATATCTTATTACAGACCATACTTCCTTTTACGAAAGATATGGCTGGGAATTTTACTGCATGGTTCAGGGCGACGGAGAGCCTCAAATGTCAAGAATGTATATCCACAGAGGGTGATTCCTTATCTAGATAAAGTCTTCTTACAGGAGGTGTTTTTATGGAAATATTCTTTGTCATAATCGCTTTGATTGCAGTATGTGCAGCAGTATTTTTAAGGGGAAAAGCCTGGACAGATTTTACAAATGACCTGTCCAAAAAAGATACACCAGATAAAAAGTAAAGCCTAGATCAGGAATCACCCCTGTGGATTATATTAAAATCTGAAAGCAGGTACTATATAATGCGTGAGAGAACCATTATGATATTTCCTAAATTCAATAATATGGAAATCATAGATAGCATGCGAAAAAAATATGATCCTCTGGCGGATTTGGTAAGACCCCATATTACATTGGTCTTCCCTTTTCATTCAGATATTACTGACGCTGAGTTAGGCAGCCACATAGAAAATGCCATATCCGGAATCAGTCCTTTCTCTCTGCATCTTGCAGGGATATTTAAGCTCTTTTTCCACTGAGATACCCTATAAACCTCATATGACTCTGGGAAAGCTGGAAAGCCGGGCCTCTCTCAATACTGCATATGAGGCTGTCAAAAACATCTCCGAATCTTTTTGTACAGTTGCAGACACCATATCTGTAGAAGAAATCGGAGAGCAGGGTGAATCTATACTCCTTATGGAAAAGAAGCTTAAACAACTATATTAAGCCTAATATTCTAAAAAGAATAATATATTAACAATGGAGAATAATTATGGAAAAATTAAGCCCAGAAACAGAAAAAATCATGTCGGAGCGTTTTGGAAAAGACAATGTAATTGCTTTAGCAACTACAGAGAATGATATTCCTTATGTACGAAATGTAAATGCTTTTTATGAGGACAAGGCTTTCTATATTATCACCCATGCCCTTTCCAACAAAATGAAGCAATTAACTAAAAATCCCCATGCTGCCATTTCCGGAGAATGGTTCACTGCTCATGGAATTGGCATAAATCTGGGATATTTCGGGAAGGCGGAAAATGCAGAAATAGCCCAAAAGCTGAGGCATGCTTTTTCTCAATGGATCGATAACGGACATAACGATTTTACAGATACAAATACCTGTATCCTTTGTATCAGATTAACAGATGGAATTCTTTTTTCTCACGGCAGACGGTTTGATATTGATTTCACTATATAACAGGAGGAAAATACTTATGGACTTTGAACAAGTATTAGCATTACGTCAGACAACAAGAAAATACACAGATCAGAAAGTCTCTGATTCCGATCTTGAGAAAATACTCCAGGCAGCTCAGACAGCGCCCCTGGCCGCCGGGGATGACAAAACCACTCATCTGACTCTGGTGAAAGATCCTGCCCTCATGGAAGAAATACGGAATGCCTGTATGCTTACTTCCAGGAAAACAGGAGAGAAAATCGACCCTTTATATGGAGCCCAGGCAATAATTTTTGTCTCTGCCACAGATATTTCGGAAGATCATATTGAATACAGTAATACCGGATGTGTCATTGAAAATATCCTGCTCCAGGCCACTGCTCTTGGACTGGGAAGTACTTATATCTGGGGATGTCTGAAAAAGCTTCGGAAAAATGAAGAAGTTATGAAAAAGCTCTGTCTTCCCCAAGGATATGAAATTCTCTCTGCGGCTGTTGTAGGCTATCCGGCTCAGCCTTTAACTCCCCGGAAGATTTCCCGAAAAATTTCTGTTACAGAGCTTTAATGTCTATAAAATATAACGATCAAAAGGAAGTTTATTATGGAGATAAAAACGAAACGCCTCCTTCTTTCCCCTTTGGGGCCTCAATATGTAAAAAGCGCTTTTGTTTACAGCGGCGACCTGGAAAACACAAAATTTATGCTGGATCTCCCGGAAGAAAGTATAGAAGAGACCCAAGAATTTCTCAAAAAAGCAGAGGCAGAATGGCAGAAGGAATTTCCTGAATTTTACGAATTTGCTATTCTCACAGAGGGTTCCCATATAGGTTCTGTCTGTCTCTATCTGAACGAGGATAGAACCGAAGGAGAGTTGGGATGGATCCTGAATAAACGATATTGGGGGCATGGGTATACCTTTGAAGCAGCCCAGGCTTTGATAGATTATGCTTCCCAAAATCTGGGGATCAAGAAATTTATCGCCTACTGCGACAGTGAAAATATCCCTTCTTATTCTCTTATGGAGAAGCTGGGAATGTCCAGAGTCCTGTGCCGGTCCGGCAGGAAAAACAGGTCTTCCTCAGAAGGGCGGATGGAATATAAATATGCTCTTGAAATAGAATAAAGGATACAATATTTGGAAGGTTCTCTATGTGTCTGATATGCGAAAGAATCAAAATGATCAAAAAAAGGAACAAATCCCTATTTTGTCCGGAGGCTGAAAACCGGCCTGCACCAGAAGAGCTGGCTGAACTAAAAAGCAGGCTGGCTGAAGAATTAGAAAAATTGATATAAAATCATGCAGGAGGGAAACCATATGGGATTTTTTAAAAGCAGACAGGAAAAGGAAGGTCCGGAAATCCAGGAGGAACCACACTACCATCACCCCCTTTTGGAAATCGTAAGGATCGTAAGTTCCAACAATCCGGAGATTCTGGACTCTGCCAGAAAATGCATGAAAAACACGGAAAAATATTATCAGTATCATATGGAAGATTATGAAGCCAGAGGGATGTCTTTAAAAGACTCCCAGGCTTCTCTCCAGTGGATAGGATGTATAGATCTGCTGATCCGTCATCAGTTTGCCTGCGAATGTGACTGGTGCGAAGAATTATCCGGTTTTCTCCTGGCAGTTTCAGATCTTAAAAATGTAAAAAGACATTCTCTGGAAATTGAAGAGGGCTGGTTCCAGCCCCGGGAATCCATTCCCCAGTGGTGTGAAGTTCTGGATAAAAAATGGGAAAAATCCGGCTATGTAATGGCCGCCTTTGACATTGACAGCGATTCCTATGTGATGTTCCTGTGCCAGAAAAATTTTCTGAAGAAGCTGACGGCTCTGGCAGAAAGCCTGGGATTTCGGATCGATCTTGCCATGAACATGTAAAGCGTTCTGTAGGTAAGGAGGGATTTCCATGAAAAAGCTCTCTGTAAAAGGAATACTTTTTTCCATTCTTATAATTGGAGAATCTGGATATTACTTCTTGGATACGGATGGTCTCCGATTCCTGTTTCCTGTAGGAAAAAGCTTCTTTATTTTTTCATTTTTAACAGGAACCTTATTACTGATTTCTCTTATTTTACAGAAAAAGAAATGCGCTTTTGTATGTCTGATACTATGCAGCATTTATATTCTTTGTGCTGCCCTGTGTCTGTGTCTTTTTCGTATCAGTTTAGGAGAAAGATTGTTGGGAATCCTGGCTTCTGGTATATTACTGGTATGGATTTTCTTCATATGGAAGGATTTAAAATAAAAGAACATAAGCATTTATACTTTACGATTCCCCCGGAAATGTTTCAGAAAGAATATTGGGGACAGAAATATCTGGAGGAAATAGAGCTTCTGATTTCTGATAAGATTCCTGAAAAAAGTACTCCGGGGAAGCTGATTTTTGTTGAGGAAAGGTAAAAATGACAAAAATACAATTATTTGCAGAAAATTTTTATATTTTAGACGACGGCCGTGTCCGTCAGTTTCTGATCCTTGGTGAGGATGAGGCGTTGCTGATCGATACAGGTTTTGAGGACAGCAATGTATACCATACTGTAAAAAATATAACCCAGCTCCCCGTGAAAGTGATCATGACCCATGGGGATCCGGACCACGCAGGAGGGCTGAAAGCTTTTGGAAAATGTTATTTACATAAGGGAGACTGGCCCTTAATTTCAGAAGATATCCAACTGGAGCCTCTGAAGGAAGGAGATATCTTTAAATGCGGAGACTATACCCTGGAAGCCATTGAAATTCCCGGCCATACCTACGGCAGTACTGCCTTTGCCGACTGGGAGAAAAAACTGCTTCTTCCCGGGGATTCTGTACAGAAAGCAGGTCCCATTTATATGTTTGGAAAACATAGGAATCTGGACCTGTATATAGAAAGCCAGAGAAAACTTCTGGACCTTCAGGATAAGATAGAAACGATTCTTCCCTGCCATCATGAGTCCCCCATTGATCCCGGTTTTATTGAAAAAAATCTACTGGACGCAGAGGCACTGAGACGGGGAGACCTGGAAGGTGAAAAGCATCCATTGATACCCTGTTACTCCTACAAAGGCAAATGGACAGAATTTTATTATGACAATCCGACAATAGAAAGGACTACTATGAATATCAGACAGGCGCAGGAAAAGGATGTATCCAGGATTGCAGAAATCCTGGTTTATAACAATCGTGTAAATTTTTTCCCTATTTTTAAGGACGAAGACTATTCTTTTGGGAAGCTTCAGGTCATGTCCGTAGCCGATGAATACCTCCGGGATAAAGAAAGATTACAGAACACTTTCATTTTTGACGACGGAGTCATCCGGGGTTTTATCCAGCTTTCCGGCCGGGAAATCCAGAAACTTTATGTAGACACTTTTTTCCAAAATATGGGGATTGGAGCCGCTTTAATCTCCTTTGCCGTAAAAGAAAAGCAAAGTAATTTCCTATGGGCTTTGGAGAAGAATACCGGAGCTCTCCGGTTCTACGAAAAGCATGGTTTCCGCCGGACAGAAGAACGGACACTGGAGGAAGGAACCAGGGAATATCTGGTAAAACTGAAGAGATAAGGAGATATTTATAAGAACAGATTTCTCTGATCTCCCATATTTCTAAAGAAAGGCCTGAGGAAACGGCTCTCTTTACCCAGCCATTTTCTCAGGTCTTTTTTATTACATGTTATAAATGATCCTACGCTTCATTTCCAAGAACATTTTCCAGATCTCTGATCACATCTGCCAGAGTAATGGATTTCAGCTCCCGCTCCATGGCCTCCTGCACTTTAAGAAGCTTATCATCCAGGATATTATGGATGTTTCTTCCAACTGGACAGGCCGGATTGGGATTTTCATGGAAATGGAACAAGGTATTCTCCTCAATACATTCCACAGCACGATATACGTCTAAAAATGTGATCTCTTCCAGAGGTTTTATGGTCCCAGCGCCGCCGGTTCCCCGCTTCACCTCAATAAGTCCTGCTTCTTTCAGCTGAGACAGGATCCGTCGGATAATGACCGGATTTACATTGATACTGGACGCCAGAAAATCACTGGTTATCTTATATTCTTCTTTAAATGTCTCCATACAGGTCAACATATGTATGGCAATGGTAAATCTGCTTGAAATCTGCATTTTCTCCGTCTCCTTCCGGTTCTCATTTTACCCGAAGCAGGTTGTAATGTCAATCATTACATTCTTTGATATCCTATCTTTTCTCTACTGCGTCAAAGGGACAGGCCTCCATACAGTTTCCACAGTGGAGGCAGTGCTCCTGCTGAATAACGAAAGGCTTGGCCGACATATCGATACATTTTTGGGGACACTTGGAATAACAGATACGGCAGCCGTGACAGCGGTCCGTGATAAAATATCCTCCCGGCTCCTCTGTCTCCTGCTGCCCCGCCCCAAGAACAAAGGTATCCCGATAAATGGGCTTTACCGACAAGTCAAAAAATTCTCCGGTTCCCTCTGCTACCTGAAACACTTCCAGAGCCCTCCGGCTCTCTTCCTGGGGATAGATTTCTGCCATGTATGGATTCTGCCTGAAAACCTCTTTCAGTTTTTCAGAGCCGATCTTCACTGCCTTTCCCCGGATAGAAACCGCTTTCTTCTTCATGGTCCCCTCTCCGCCGCACATGCCGCTGATGGCCACATAAGGATCTGTCATTAACTGAGAATAAAATGCTTTTCCTTTTGCTGTAATGAAATACAGGCTGTTCTCATCTGTCAGCATAATATCGATCACCCGGGTAACCGGTCTGCCTTTTTCGTCAATGGTAGCGATTACTGTAGAATGAATCTCATCCTTCAGAATCCTCAGGTAATCTTTAGTCTTCATATTAGAATTCGTAAGGGGGATTTCCGGAGAAATCTGCAATCACCCCGTGAGCCTCCTTTATATAGAATACTTCAAAGATGGGGTTATCTGCCGTTTCATACTGGCTTTTTACGATAGGATTATGCATTGCCCCTTCTTTTACAGCCATGTTATTTTCAAAAACTGCGGTTCCATGAATGCGGATCCATGCATAAGTAGGATCAGATACACATACTTCGATTTCAGGGTTTACCTGCATATCCTTATACACATCTTTTGTGTTATTGGTGCAGAACCAGAGCTTTCCGTCCTGCTCAAAAAGAAACATAAAGGGTCTTACTTTCGCCTTGTTATCCCTTCCTACTGTTGCCAGATACTGCACCGGATTTGCCTGTAAAAATTCTACCACTTTGCTCATACTAGATTCTCCTTTTCGTTGTAACAATTATCATTTCATCTTCCAGCATTAAGATAACATCTTTTTGTTGTAATGTCAATAGTTACATTTAGTTTTCTTTGAAAAATACCATACCGGCGCTGCAAACACGCTTAAATATATCATATATCCCATCAGATCCGCCATCGCCGCTGCCAGTCCGGGACCTGCGCTTACGGCGGCGAAAAGCATAAGTATTCCTGATAAAGCAGCGGCTGTTTTTGTTACGATCTTTTTCATGATCTCTCACTCCTCTTTCTTTTTTTGTTTTTATCATAGCCTTCCTATATTTCAATATCCTCTCATTTCATGGGAAAATTGTTGCAGTTCTGTTACATCTTCTGAATTGTTACAAAATCGAGAGATTTTATTTGAAAGTCTGAGACATTCCTGATAGGATTCTATGGTAGAGTAAATATAGTAAAAAATATTCCCGGAAACTATGGCTTTAAAGGAGGTTCTGATGAATAAGGGAACAATTATAGAAATAAAAGATTTGTGTAAATCTTATGGAAAAGACTTTTCTCTGGTAAAAGCCCTGGACCATATTTCTTTGACTATTGAAGAGGGAACTTTTACTGCTATTGTAGGGGCAAGTGGAAGCGGGAAATCCACCCTTCTCCATATGATGGGCGGGCTGGACACCCCGGACAGCGGGCAGGTCCTTGTAGCAGGAAGAGATCTGTCAAAGCTTTCTCCAGAACAGGCCTCTATTTACCGCAGAAGAAATATCGGCATTGTTTTTCAGAATTATAATCTGATCCCCATGCTGAATGTATATGAAAATATTATTTTCCCCATTGAGATCGATGGGAACCAGCCGGATAAAGAATTTATCCAGGAGATTACCTGCTGGCTTGGTATTCAGGATAAGCTGGAGCGGAATGTGACCCAGCTTTCCGGCGGCCAGCAGCAACGGGTTGCCATTGCCAGGGCTCTGGCGGTAAAACCCTCTATCCTTTTGTGCGACGAGCCTACCGGAAACCTGGATTCCCGTACCAGTCTGGAAGTGGTAGGCCTTCTGAAATCTTCCAGTATGCGTTTTCATCAAACCATTGTAATGATTACTCACAATGATGAGATTGCTCAGATGGCAGACCGTATCATTCATATCGAAGACGGCCATATTGTCGGGAGAAAGTGGGGAGAGCCATGTCTTTAATTGCCAATAATAACCGAAAACCTGCCTGGAAACTGGTGTTCAAATCATTAAAGACCAACCGGTTCCGTACCTTTTGTATCTTATTTACAATCTGCACCTGTACCTTTGTCATGACATTCCTGCCCTGTGTCAATACCCTGGATTATCTGACTGCCTATGAAGATTTCGCAGGTGAAGAGCATGCCGTCTATACGTCCCTGACACAGGAGGAAATCTCCGCCTTATCCCAGGACTCCCATTTTGAAAAGGTCTTTCTGGAAAAATACGGAGATCTGGGACAGCTGGAGGGGGAATATGCCAGACCCGTATATCAGAAATCTCCGGAGGGCAGTTTCCCGGGCTGCGAACTGATAGAGGGAAGCCTGCCCAAAGGCGCAGATGATATCCTCCTTGACAGCACTCTGGCAAAAAAACTCCATGCTGCTTTGGGAAAGGTCTATACTTTCCAAAGCAGCGGCAGGTCCCTGAGACTTCAGGTCTGCGGCATTGCAAAAGCAGCCTCAGGAACCAGTATTCCAAACTTTTATG
Source organism: uncultured Bacillota bacterium (assembly GCA_949291945.1). Classification (GTDB taxonomy): domain Bacteria; phylum Bacillota; class Clostridia; order Lachnospirales; family Lachnospiraceae; genus Blautia. The sequence goes on from CASEXH010000003.1 coordinate 30,739, forward strand.
TATCTGGCCTTTTTGCTGAAACCAGTCCCTTATTTACAGGTAAAGATTTCAGCCTGAAAATCTGGCTGAAACAGGAATTTCTTTCCGGTGGTTTGGAAAAATCCTCTGCTCTCCTGGCTCGGATCGGCGAAGAATACGGGATTTCAGATAGCCAGACATCCCCCAATTACTACAGCATTGATACCAATCCTCTTACTCCTTCTGTGATCTTGGTTTATTTTTTCCTGGACCTGCTGGTGATGGTCATCGGACTGCTGGTGATCTACAGCATTTTCTATATCTCTATCATGTCCAGGATACAGGCTTTCGGACAGATGCAGACCCTGGGAATGACTGCCGGCCAGATCCGGCGGATGGTAAATCTGGAAAGTTCTATGCTGTGTCTGCTGGGCAGTACGACAGGAATCCTTCCAGGTCTGCTCCTGGCCGGTGCTGTAACAGGTCAATGGAGTCTGCCTTATATGGCCGGCATTGGACTGATCGTGTTTTTCTGTTCCTATATTTTCCTCATGGCTTTTCTCCAAAAGCCGGCAAAAGTCGCTTCCAGGATTACACCCTGGAAGGCTCTGATCTGGCAGGAAAACTCTGATTTTTCCTTTTCCGGCAGGATTTCCTGCCGCTCCCTGGGCAAGATGCGGGCGAAAAAAAACCGGAAGAAAATGTTTTTTACCCGGCTTTCCATGGTAACAGGAGGTATTTTCTTTCTACTTACCGCCGCTTATATAAGTTTTTGGAACATTGACCTCAGAGTACGTTCCGGGTATTTTCAGGAAGCAGATTATATTCTTTCTTTTAACTCTGAATACCTGAATTCTTCCGATACAGAACTGATAGAATATCAGGAGCAGAATATTTTCAGCCAGGAATTTTTGGAAAAACTGGGGACCTTTTCGGATGTAGAAAAAGTTTTTCCCCTTCATGAAGAATTTGTAAATGTTCTCACAGATCAGGGTTCTGAATCCACAAATCTGATCGCATTTGACGAAAAAATATTTTCTCTTATGAAGCCTTATCTGTCAGACAGCAGTCTTACCTATGATGAACTGGAGGAAAAGGAAAGTGTACTCTACAATCCCATCTATTACTATGGAACTGATTATTTTCAGAAAGGCAGCATTTCTCTGAATTATTACAATGGCAGCGGTTATGAGAACATTTCACTTCCTGTAGCAGGAACCATTGACCCGAAATTCTCAGAAGACTATGTGCCTTTGAATACCAGTTTTCTGGTGCCTGTCTCTGTATTTGAAAAGATGTATCCGGATGTCAATACAGTCAGTATGGTATATATCACTACCAAAAATCATATAGCTTCTCCCGAACTGGAGCAGTATCTGAAAGAGTTTTCCAGGGATTGTCCCCTGATCCTTATGGATTCCTACGAAGATTACCATCAGGAGCTGGCCAGACAGAATCGTCTCCTTCTCCTCCTCTTTGCCGGAGCAACCCTTATCGTGATCATCTTCAGCGTTCTGAATCTATTAAACTCTACGCTGAACAAAATGGTTACCCAGAACCGGGAGCTGGCGCTTTTTGAGGCAGTAGGAATGACCAGAAAAGAAATTAAAAAAATGCTTCTTTACGAATGCCTGTATATGTGCCGGATGCCTTTGGTCATTTCCTGGGTTCTGGGTGTGGGGATAAATTTTCTCCTTTACCGGTTCCTTTTCCTCTCCTCACCTTCTGTCCTGCCCTATCATCTGCCTTTGGTGCCCCTACTTTTATGGAGCCTTTTTGTACTGGCAGTTCCCATGGGGATCACCCTTGTATGCTACCGGCATTTCACAAAAGCTGGCTTAATGGAACGGTTGAAAAGAGACGAATAACTCCCGAAGAAAAAGTTTCTCCTGCTGAGTTCTTACGCCGAGGGCCGTCACTTTTGCCACAAATTTCCACTTTACACAAGTACACATCCTGCTAAACAAAACAGCGCCTCATTCAATGTCCGAAGACAGTGATGAGGCGCCATTTTTATTTTATATCATAATCTTTTACTTTCTTTCGTGTAAATTAGGCAGAAATACAGAAAAGGTGGTTCCTTCTCCCTCTTTTGAGGAAACTCTTATATAACCTCCCTGGCGGGTGATAATCTGCCGGCTTAAGTACAATCCGATTCCCACTCCTTCTTCCAGGTGTACCTTTCCTTCCCGGTAAAACCGTTTGAAAATGTCCTCGTAATGTTCCCTGGCAATGCCGATTCCTGTATCGGAAATATCAATCTTGGTGAACATCTCCCATACCTCTGTGTTCACTGTTATCCTGCCGCCTTCAGGGGTATATTTCACTGCATTATCCAGGATATTAAACAGCGCTTCCTGGGTCCATTTGGGGTCGTGGGAAACCACCAGGTCCTCGTCACAGCTGCATGACAGCTGGATCTCTTTGAATTCCGCCTTTGCGCCAACCTGAGACAGGGCCTGGAAAAGCGTATCAAAGATCCTGGCAGGTTTTACTTCCAGATGAATCAGAGAAGTTTCCAGGCGAGACATTTTCATCAGTGAATCCACTAGGAATTCCAGTTTTTTTACCTGATTTTCAATGACCTGGGCAAACTGCCTTCTCTGCTCAATGGAAAAATTTCCCGAATCCAGCATAGAACTGTACATGGTGATATTGGCAATGGGGGTTTTCAACTGGTGAGAGATATCCGATACCATCTGCTGGACCTCCTGTTTCTGAAATTCCTGGGTACTTAAAGAAGAATGGATCACATCGGACAGCTTATCCAGCTTCATTTCAATCTTAGAAGTAAGGGTGTCCTCCTCCGGCCCGGGATCCTGGAAATTTCCCTTCGTAAGCTCTTCCACCTGTCTGCACACCTTATCTGAGAATTTGAGAAAAGCCTTCCGGAAGATCCCGTACACTGCCAGAATCATCAGGATCATCAGCACTCCGAAACCGTAACACAGAAAGGTAAAAAAGTTTCTTTCTCCAAAACATGCCGTAGCAACCAGAAACAGAACACAAGCTCCTATAGCCGCTGCCATGACAAACGTATCTGCACTTATTTTTCTATTCATTCTGCGCTCCTATCCACTGATATCCCATACCGTAAAGTGTTTTTATGTATTTATATTGGGCGTCTTTGATTTTGGCTCTCAGACGGCTGATATTGATAGTCAGAGTATGCTCGTCCACAAAGTTTCCTTCACTGTCCCAGAGTTTTTCCAAAAGAAGGTTCCTGGTAAGAGCCATATTCTCATTCTTGACAAATACATAGAGAAGTTTAAATTCCGTAGGTGTCAGAGACAGCTTTTCCCCTGATTTTATTACAGTTCTGGTCTCAAAATCGATCACCAGATTCCCGCACCGGTAAAGATGCTCCTCTTTCTTTCCCATTGTCCGTCTCAAAACCGCCTGGACCCTCTGCATAGCAATCTGCACATTAAAAGGTTTTGTAATATAGTCATCCGCTCCCAGCGCAAATCCTTCCATCACTTCCTCATCCAGTTCATGAGCGGTAAGAAAGATTAAAGGCTTCTGATTAAATCCCCGTATCTCTCTGGCAAAATCAAATCCATTGCCGTCGGGAAGATTTACGTCCAGCAGCATAAGGTCAAATTTCTGGGATTTTACCATAGGATAGGCATTTTCCAGATTATATACAGGTATGGTCTCATATCCTGCATTTTGAAGATTAAAACAAAGTCCTCCATTTAAAAGCTGGTCATCTTCTATCACTAATATTCTGCTCATTCGTCTGTCCTCTCTGTATCAAATGCCTGTGCCTGTCGCTTTGGACTCAGACATCCTCATATCTATTCTGATAAAATACTATCAAAAAATCCTCTGACACGCAAGAAGCCTTTCTCTTATTTGCTAATGCACCCTGACAGACAGCCCGGCAGAACATTTTTAACTTTAGTCTTGCATTTTTCTAGCTGTTTATATATGATAAACTTAATAGATTTACAGCATTTCTTATCTTCTTTCATTATTTCGTTATTTCACCGCATATTTTCATATTCCCTTTTTAAGAAGATCACCTGTTGCTTTTTATGCACTTTGACATTTTAATAAGGCTTTACACCTGCTATAGTCACATGCTACAATACATCTAAATAACAAGGAGGGATTTTTATGACGGATGGGCAAAAATTAGATTTGATCTTATCCAAGATGACAGACATGCAGAGTGATATCGGCAGTCTGAGGGCAGATGTCACTGATCTGAAAACAGATGTTGCTGGGCTCAAAACAGATGTTGCTGGGCTCAAAACAGATGTTGCTGGGCTCAAAACAGATGTTGCTGTCCTTAAAGCGGATGTCTCCGTTCTTAAGACAGACATGGCGAACGTCAAAGAGGAGATTGCCGGCTTAAAGCGCATGGATGACATGATCTTTGATGAAGTAGAACGTGTACATGAGATTTTGAATGCCCATACTGCTGATACTCTGCTCCATCATCCAACCTATATGTAAGAATATGAACGAACAAAAGATACAGCCTTCCGTGTACTGGCATCATCAAGTCCGAATGGTCAGGTTCACGGAAGGATAAAAGGTGTAAAGTCTTATTTTACTGTCAAAGATTTTGCACCTTTTTTGTGTGTCACCGGACGTATTCCTGATCTCCCGCCTTACAGGCTTATACTTGTTGTCACTGATCTGCAGTGCTATAATAATGTATGAAAGTACCCTGTATATATCGTCCGGGTACAGCCAGTCCGGGTATAGAATATTTTTGAAATATATCCGGCTGAATTTTTTAGATGAGGTAAAAAACAGTGCTGGATTTTTTACGGGAAGAACACATTGATGAAGGGATTATCCAAGGGATCCTGGAATTTCGGAATAAATATGGAACAGGGGAATCTTGTGCAGTGAAAGCCCCCAGATATATATACTATGGAAAAGAGATCTGGGAACAGGCTGCCCAGGCTCTGCTCTGCGGCAAGAATCTCCTGCTGGCCGGGGCAAAGGCCACAGGAAAAAATATGCTGGCAGAAAATCTGGCAGAGGTTTTCGGCCGTCCCAGCTGGAACGTCTCTTTTCACATTAACATGGACGCCTCCTATATGATCGGCACCGACACGTTTCGGGAGGGACAGGTAGTATTCCGTCCCGGTCCGGTATATGAAAGCGCCGCTCAGGGGGGATTCTGTATCCTGGACGAGATCAATATGGCCAGGAACGAGGCTCTGGCTGTACTCCACTCTGTCCTGGACTTCCGCCGGGTGATCAACGTCCCCGGCTACAGCCGGATTTCTGTTCACGAGGCGGCCCGTTTTATCGCTACCATGAATTACGGATACGCAGGGACCAGAGATCTGAACGAGGCTCTGACCTCCCGTTTTATGGTCATAAATATGCCGGAAATTTCTCAGGAAAATCTGGAAAAACTTTTAAAAAGGGACTTCCCCTCCATGAAAAACTCTTATATCCAGCAGTTTGCCGGACTCTTCCAGGATATTGAAAAGAAATGTAAAAGCGGAGAGCTTACCAGCCGTGTCCTGGATCTTCGAGGTCTTCTTGACGCCATAAGCCTTATGGAAAACGGTCTGTCCCCTCTGGCTGCCCTGGATATGGGGATCACCAATAAGACTTTTGACGCCTACGAGCAGTCTTTGATACAGGATGTGATCGCATCCCGGATCTCCAAGAAAACAACTGCCGGAAATATTTTTGCAGGATAAGGAAATGTCAGACAGAAGAATGTATACTTCCCGTCAGCGGCGGGCCATGAATATCATCTGGACAGCTTCCGGAGAATACGATTTTCAACCGGATTTTATGGCATTTCAGCTTGACGGGGAGCCGGATTTTTATATGAATTCTATTATCGGATATGTGCGGAAATGGTATGATCCAGACATTATGGAAAAACTATTTTCTGCCATACAGGAAGGGCTTTTTAAGGAGACCTACGACGGCCTTCTATGGATAGCCCTGGAAAATTGCGCCTTCCAAAAGGAAAAGCCTTATCGTCCTGTACTGGAAGAGCTGCGTCTGGAACACGCCAGGTTTTTTTTCCGGCAGGATGACCAGAAATCCCGCCAGCAGTGGATGGCTCAGAACAGCCTGGTCTATGCTTTGGAGTCTGCCAAATGGCGGCAGGTACTGGGAAAAGAGCCGGGGCTTGTCAATCCCTGGGAAAGACAGCTTTTCAAAGATCTTTTATATTCCGGGGATATGACCTCCCAGGAGATCTATGACTGTACTATGGAGATCTTTCACCGGTATTTCCGCTATCGCCAGGATCATCTTTTCTCCGGCTTTTTTTCTGGTATTCGGGAAAGATTTTACCATCACTTTTTCCAAAAACTTCCCCGCCGCCTGATCCGCAGTGATGATCTGAATATGGGACGGACCGGCAGCGCCCAGGGCAGTATCACCCCCCGTCAGGGCATGGAACTTCTTCCGAAAAAGCCATCTGAGAGCGCCGCCGACTACCAGTATATCCAAAGCTGTTTCGGCCTGCCTTTATATCCGGAGGAGGTTTCCCTTCAGCTGGAAAATCTGCTCTGTACAGACACCCACGAAAACTGCAGGCTCTATTTTACAGATGGAAATCTCCCTGTCCAGGGAGAAAAAAATGCCCTTGTGCAGAAATTTCTCCGGGATTCGGAGGCACAAAGGCAGAAAAATGAAAGTTATTATCAAAGCAGACGGGATTTCTGTCAAAGCAGCATCCACCATCTGACCCAGCAGATCAAAAATGCTATGCTGGTCTATCCCCAGCCCTTGAAAATCCCCAGCCGTTCCGGGAAGATCTTTCCCAGAGAAGTCTGGAAAGCCCTGTGGCTGGACGATGACCGGATCTTTATGGAAACCACGGATGAAGAACAGCCGGATTTCTCTGTAGACCTGATGCTGGACGCCTCTGCTTCCCGTCTGGGCAGCCAAGAGACCATCGCTCTCCAGGGATACATCATCGCTGAGAGCCTTCAGAAATGCGGGATTCCTTTCCAGGTCTATTCCTTTCTCAGTCTGAAAGGATTTACCGTTATGCGCCGCTTCCTGAGTTATGAAGATAAAGACCAGAATAAAGAGATCTTCGGCTACTGCGCTGCCGGCTGGAACCGGGACGGACTGGCTTTCCGTGGAGCGGGGCATCTTCTGGAGTCCTCCCCTGCCGCAAACCGGATCCTCATGGTCCTTACAGACGCCAGTCCCAATGACGACCGGCGGATCCCCGCAGATCCATCCAAAGGAAGGGTCCTCAGCCAGGACTATTCAGGAAAACCCGGGATTGAAGATACTGCCCGGGAAGTCCATGGTCTGAAGCAGGAAGGGGTAAAGGTCATGGCCATACTAAACGGCAGCGACTCCGATACCCTTGCCGCCTCCAGGATCTACCAGCAGGATTATGTGCGGATAGAAAAACCGGATCAGCTTTCTCAGGCCGCAGGGGTCCTGATCCAGAAGCAGATCCAGCAGCTCCACAGTTAATAGTCCTTCTCGATCTCCAGTATTTTCTCATAAAGCTTTCGGTTTACAGGGGTGGGAATCCCGTGTTTTTCTCCCAATGGGATTACAGTTCCGGCAAACATTTCCACCTCTGAAGGCCGTCTGGAGATCCGGTCCTGGGCCATAGAAGGCATTCCTTTGGGGTCCAGCTGCTCTAGAAGTCCGATATAGTAATCCATATCTTTTTCTGTCAGGGGGATTCCTTCTGCCTTTCCCAGGGCAATGACTTCTCTCATAGCCCCCAGCATATCTTCATGGGCCTCCTGGTGTTTTCCCAGAGCCCCTTCATAATCTGTTCCATAAGCCATACACACCTGGTTCACGCCTACATTCAGCATGAATTTCCCCCATAGCCGGTGCATGATATCCGGTACTTCCTCATAAGGCAGGCCCAGACTTTTAAAGATGCCGGCGGCCTTCTCCGCCTGTTTTTTCTGTCCCGGCCTGGCGGCTCCTATCACGATCTTTCCCATCCGGGTGTACCGGAGCCGGCTGCCGAATTTCATAGCGTCCATTCCCTCTGCTATGGCATAGATCACCTTATCCCAGCCATATCTGGCTGCCAGCATTTCCTCACTGATGATCCCGTTCATTACAGACAAAATTACCGTATTTTCTCCCACAGAGTTTTGAATGGTTTCTATAACAGATTGTAGTCCTCCATACTTTACTGCGACGATCACAAGATCCGCCGGGGAAGCCTGACTGCTCTCTTCCATCTGAAAAGTCTGTGAACGGCCGTTGCAGAGAATCTCCTGTCCCTGATACTTTTCCAGCCGCTGTCTGTCCATCACAAAGGCGATATCTCCCCCCTGCTCCTTGATAAAATCTCCGTACATGACTCCAAGAGCACCCATGCCTGCAATGCGGATCTTTACTTCTTTCTTATTTTTCTCCATTACTCATCCCAGCCTTCTGTAAAACGGATATTCACCGCAATATTCCGGACCTCTTCTCCTTCCTGGAGATCTATATCATGAAGGTCTGAAACAGGAGGCAGATCTCCATCCTCAGAGATTTCCAGATACAGCCAGTCATAGGCAGCTTCATTGGCATTATCCACTGCTTCTTCCAGGGTATCTCCCACTGCATAACAGCATTCCAGATCCGGAAAACTTGCCTGAAACTTTCCCTCCTCTGTTTTTCTGATCACTGCCGGATATATAAATTTCATAATACACTTCACTCCTTTAGATATTCTCACATGGAACCCAACACAGTTCCACACTGAGGCTATTATATCACAAAGATACCGCAAAGCAATGAGTCAAAAAACATTTATCCTCTGTCCTGTATAGACGAAAATTCTTTTGTCTCGTATAATGAGAAATCATAGAACACTATTAAAATGCAAAAGAGCAAGGAGGATTTTCATTATGACCAAAATTAAACTTCCCGCTGACGGCCTGCCCTTTTTAAGGGAAATGGACAGCCGGCTGATCTCCTACAATATAGAAATGACTGAAGTAACCGGAGGCACTTTCTGGAAACTCTATACTCCCGCACAGATAGAAGGCAAAGAGGAAGTTCCCCAGCTCGCCGATCTGTCCCAGATGGGTTCTCTCCTGGAAATGTTTCCCCCGGCGGATCTTCAGGACCAGCGGGCTCTGGATCTGGCCAAAGCCCTGGGGTCTGCCTATATCCGGGTCAGCGGTTCCTGGGCTACCACCACCTATTACGATCTTGACGGCCATACCGGCGGAAAGGTGCCGGAAGGCTTCCACAGCATTCTTACCCGGGACCAGTGGGACCGGCTTCTGGATTTCGTAAAATATACAGACAGCAAACTGCTGATCTCTCCGGCCAACTGTGACGGAGTACGGAACCCTGACGGAACCTGGAATCCCGGTCAGCTGAAGCTTCTCCTGGACTACAGCCGGGACTATGGTGTTCCCGTTGCCGCTGTAGAATTTATGAATGAGCCCAACACCACCATTCTGGGCGGAACGCCTTCCAACTATACAGCAGCAGATTTCAGCCGGGATCAGGATCTCTGCTTCCGCTTTCTCAGGGAAAATTATCCGGAGATTCTTACCGTAGGTCCCTGCTCCAGCGGGGAGAAATTCAGCCCCTATGTCGGTTATCACAGCTTATCCGTGATTCCCTCGGAAGATCTCCTGGAAGGCTGCAAAGAGCAGGCAGATGTATACAGCTATCATATGTACAACTGTTTTTCTGAAAGAGGAGCTTTCCTGGGCATACACTGGCCGGGGGAAAAGGCCCTTTCGGAAGAATATCTGGGGATTCCATGGGAAGCTGCCTGCTATTACAAAAAGCTGCGGGATCAGTATTGTCCCGGCGCCCAGATGTGGGTCACCGAATCCGGCGACGCAGGCTGCGGTGGAAATACCTGGGCCTCCACTTTTCTGGACGTGATCCGCTCTGCTGACGAACTTGGCCGTTTCTGCACAGTTACAGACGGAGTGATCTTCCACAACACCTTTATGGCTTCCGATTATGGCTATCTGGACTTTGAAACCCATCTGCCCCGGCCCAATTACTGGCTTGCCCTGCTGTGGAACCGGCTGATGGGGTCTAAAGTCTGTGACTCCGGTCAGAAGATCCGGGAAGGTTTCCACTGTTATGTCCACTCCAGAAAAGACGGGAAAAAAGGATATGTCTATATGATCGTCAATAACTCCCCTTCAGAGCCCGCCCTGGTGGAACTGCCCTGTAAAAGCACTGTCTACGCCCTGACCGCCGACTATCTCCGTTCCCCTAAGATCCTTCTGAACGGAAAGCCTCTGGAACTTACGGGAACTGCCCAGCTTCCTTCTCTTGAAGGAAAAATGCAGGAAGCAGGAACCATTTCCCTGGCTCCTGCTTCCGTAACCTTCCTGGTGCTGGAAGAATCCTGAGTTTTTATTCTTTCACGATCTTTACAGAACACTTATGGGACAGCGGGAAATATCCTCCATAAATAGCTCCTGTCAGGGCTGCGGTGACGGCCAAGGCCGTGGCCGAACCCTGAGAGCCGTAAATCCCAAGCATTTCCCGGCAGACCTGGATCCCGAAGATGGAATGAACCACTGCCAGAGCAAGAGGCAGGAGAAAGAGAAGGCCGTTCTGCTGTCTTAAGGCTCTCCGGATCTCTTTTTCCTCACAGCCCAGCTTCTGGAGGATCTGGTACTTTCCTCTGCTGTCTGCACTGTCAGACAGGATCTTCAGGGCCAGCACTGCGGATCCGGAGATCAGGAAACAGATTCCCAGATACAGGCCCAGAAAAATATACATGGCGCTAGTGCCGATACTGTCATCATAGATAGCGGACTGGGTAGTTACCTGTACGGGGGCATAACTGCTCCCCTCTGGGTTCAGTCTCCGGGCAAAATTCTGATCCATTTCCTGGGCAAACTCTTTGCCCTTATCCCGGTAATCTCCCATGACATAATTCATATACCGCTCTTCTTTTCCAAGTTCTGTGGAATCGGGCAGAAGCAGGATCCCGGCATTCTGAGGCTGATAATACATCTGGAGATAACCGTCCTGACAGGTATTTTCTCTGGCATGATAGGTTTTTCCCTTCACCATAATCTCCTGTCGCTGGGAAAGTCCCGTATTCCATCTCCCGACAGCTCCCTCCTGATTGGCAATGATCAGATACTGGTCCCGGGCCAGCTCATACTCCGGCATATGATAGGCTCTGGCCGCCTTATTGTAATCCCCCACTTTCATCACCTCTACCGGGGTCTGGTCAAAGAGCTGTCCGTAGTAATCCTCTTCCCCGTGGCCTTGTCCTGTCACTGCCTCATTGGTCAGTTCCGGGATCTGGTAGGTATATACACTGATCAGATCCTGAAAATCCTCTAAAGAGATCTCCCGGCTTTCCATAATGTCAAAGATGGAATAAGAGTCTGTCATTTCCTTGGACATGGAAATGGACACAGGAGCCAATTTTTCAGCCTCCTGGTCTTTGTACTCTTTTCTGGCAATGGCAGCATACAAAAGGCAGATGGTCATAAAGATCAGCAGACAGATCACACTGCAGGCCATCACTGTAGAATTCAGCTTATTAGACAATTCCCCTACCACAAAAGAATGCAGCCTCCGGTAGTACAGCTTCCGGAATTTCCCTGCTGCCGCCATGAGAAAACCGGACAGGGACCAGAATACCAGAAAGGTCCCCAGGATTCCCAGGATCACCTGGGTGAGAACGTCCATTTCTGTAGTCATAGCCTGCTGGTTAATAGTCACATTGTAATAGGCAATTCCCAAAAGCACCGCCGCCACAAGAAAGACCAGACCGCAGAGTATGGGATTTTTCAGGAAATTCTTCTCCTTTTTCCTCCATGCGGTAAGAAATTCCACCAGTCTGGCCCGGCTTACGGAAAAGGTATTAAAGACCATGACCACCAGATAGATGAGGAGAAAATATAGAATACTTTTCCCCACTGCCTGGCCGGAGACCACAAATTCATATCTGGATACATCCGCCTGAAACAGGTTGGAAACCACCAGGGACATAAGCTGGGAAAGGCCCATCCCGGCCAGCAGTCCTACTCCCAGGGAGATCAGGCCCATCCAGATGGTCTCCAGCCACAGCATAGCCGCCAGTTTGATCCGCCCCATGCCCAGGGTAAGGTAGATCCCAAATTCCTTTTTCCGCTTCTTCAGCATAAACCTGCTGGCATAGACGATCAGATACCCCAGGATCAGAGATACGAAAACACTTACCCCCGACAGGACTCCGTTCATCGTACTGATAATGGCGGCTTTCGTCTGGGTTACCTCCATCATGGCTGTCTGGGTCTCGATGGCATTAAAGATATAGAAAATTGCCACCCCCAGGATCATAGTAAAAAAGTAAATAGAATAATCCCGGATACTTTTTCTGAAATTTTTCAGAGACAGACTAAACAACATGGTTCAGATCACCTCCCAGCAGTGCAATGACATGAATGATCTGGTCAAAAAATCCCTTCCGTTCCGCCTCTCCCTTTCTCAGCTCATGGAACAGCTTTCCGTCCTTTAAAAACAGCACCCGGTCACTGTAACTGGCGCAGAGAGGATCATGGGTCACCATCAGTATCGTAGCCCCAAGCTCCCGGTTCAGAAACTGCAGATTATCCAGGAGCATCCCTGCGCTTTGAGAATCTAATGCTCCCGTTGGCTCGTCCGCCAGGATCAGGGAAGGATTGGTGATCATGGCTCTGGCACAGGCACACCGCTGTTTCTGTCCTCCGGACATCTGATAGGGATATTTCTTCAGCACCTCCCGGATATTCAGCTTTTTGGCCATCTCCTCTACCTTTCCGGGAATCCTGGCCGGCTTTTCATTCTGGATCTGAAGGGCCAGGGCAATATTGTCAAAACCGTTTAAAGTATCCAGAAGATTAAAATCCTGGAAAATAAATCCCAGCTTTTCCCGGCGGAATTTAGAAAGGCTTCTTCCTCTCAGCTTCGTCACGTCCTTTCCCTCCACCAAAATATGCCCTCCTGTCACCCGGTCAATGGTAGAAATACAGTTTAAAAGAGTAGTTTTCCCCGATCCGCTGGCTCCCATTACTGCTGTAAATTCACCCTTCTCCACAGAAAAGCTGATATCGTCCACTGCCTTTGTAAGGCTGGATTTATTTCCGTAATATTTCATCATATGCTGGATCTCCAGTAATTTTTCCACAGATCTTCCTCCTTTTTCTCTGTCAGCAAGATACTTTTCTTTACAGACTCTATTATAAGAAAAACCACTGTGCCCAGCCATGGATTTTTATTACCAAACCTTACATCTGTGTAAGATACAAAAGAGCTGCTGCATTAGTTAACTGTCAGGAATATTTGTACATTTTATGGGAATTTGTCGAGCACAGCTTTGAAACTATAGGCTCAAGCAGCGCAGACTGAACTATAAAATGTATAAATATTCCCGATTTTGACTAATGCAGCAACTCTTCTGTGTGTTTGTCCTGTCCGAATTCTATAAAGATTTCTGTGTATTCTCCTTTCTCGGATTCTGCCCAGATCCGGTGTCCCAACCTGTCGCAGAGTTTTTTGCAGAGATAAAGTCCCATGCCAGTAGAGCTCTGTCCCTTTCTCCCGTTTTCTCCTGTGAAAGAGTGTTCAAAGATCCTGGGAAGGTCGGCCTTGGAGATTCCTATGCCGTTGTCCCGGACAGAAAGAAGGATTCCCCGGGAAGTCCTTTTGGCAGAGAAGCGGATACAGGGATCTTTCTCTTTCTTATATTTTACACTGTTGTTCAGGATCTGGCTTAAAATAAAGCTCAGCCACTTCTCGTCTGTCCGCACAGGAATATCCCCGATCTCCTGAAGGACCTGGATGTGGTTCAGGATCAGACTGTCCCGGTTTCTGGAAATCACCTGGTCTGTCACGGCTTTCATAGAATATTCTTTGATCACATAGTCCTTCTCCAGCACCTGGCTTCTGAGATAATAAAGGACCTGCTCCACATAACTGTCCATTCTGGCCACCTGTTCTTTCATCACTCTGGAATTCTCACCCCTGTCCTTGTGGAGAAGGAGCCTCATACTGGCAATGGGAAGCTTCACCTCATGGATCCAGGCTTCCACATACTGTTTAAAGGCATTATTTTTCCTCTGCTGGGCAAAGATCTGGTCACTCATGGCCTTTCCCATCTGCTCCACGGTGTCATAGAGGATCCTTCCCTCCAGAAAATCCGGAGCCTTTATCATCTCCTGGATCAGATATTTTTCATCCAGGTTCTCCAGCTTTTCCTCCAGCTCTCTGTAAAACCGGTTCTTCCTCATATACTCCCACAAAAGCGTCCCTGCCAGTCCCAGAATCTGGATCCCAGCCGCAAGGATCATCAGCTCAGTCTGAACCTGGAAAAAGTACAGCACCAGCTGGATCGGCCCAGCGGTAAGGAACCAGAGGAGGATCAGTCTCCAGCAGTCTTTTATATAATCAAGTTTCTTCATAATAGTAAGTATCCCTGTCCTCTCCGAGTTTCTATGGCTCCCTGTATTCCGGCTTCTTCCAGCTTCTTTCTGAGCCGGTTAATGTTTACAGTCAATGTGTTGTCATCGATAAAGTCATTGCAGTCCCAGAGATGATCTATCAGTTCGTCCCTGGATACGATCCTGCCCTGATTCTTGATCAGGTAATAAAGAATGGAAAACTCATTTTTTGACAGCACCCGCTCTTCTCCCTGATAAGTCATGGTACTGCGGAGAAGGTTAAGATGGATCCCTCTGTACTCTACTTCCTCCTGGGGAGTTCCCGGCTGGATCCGCCTGAACAGGGCTTCCATTTTTAGCAGAAGCAGGGTGGGATTATAGGGCTTGGTAATATAATCGTCTGCGCCGCAGCTCATAGCCAGGATCTGATCCATATCTCCTTCCCTGCTGGTAACCATAATCACAGGGATCTGGGATTTCTGTCTTAAGTTTCTCAAAATCTCCTGACCGTTAGCCCCGGGAAGAAGGATATCCAGCAGCACCAGATCCGGTTCTGCACGGAGGATCTCCTCTTCTGTCCTGTCAAATTTCTCCAGACAGAAGGTCCCATATCCGTTTTCTTTCAGAAGGCTGTCCAGGGCCTGTCTCAATACTTTGTCATCCTCCACCACTGCGATTTTTTTCATGTATGTTCTACCTCTGCATTCCATATGAAGATTTTTATGTTAGTTTCTTAATCATCAGTATAGCCTATCTTTCGTTTTTTTCAAGGAAAAGAAAAAAGCAGCCCCGAAACCGCTGCCGGAGTTTTCCGGTTTCTGGTTTCGGGGCTTCCCTTCTATTTCCTTATACAAACTGATTTCTGGCCCTGTCATACTCGTAGTCAATACCTGCCAGCTTTGTCTTGATCTCCTCCGGATTTAATCCCTTGTCCTCGCACATAGAAGACAGTGAGGAATAAAAATCACGAAGCTGAGTGTTCACATAGCTTAAAAGCATCACCGGATCCTTGGGTATCATGGTCTTCCTCCTTTAATTCCGGATTATTACTGGGGCCAGTTCTCAGGACTTTGAAAATCAGCTCGCTGCAGTGTCCTGAACAGATACTGCGTGGGCCGTAAGCTGGCCGTTTTCCAGATCAATGATGATCCTGTCATCTGCTCTTACATCACCGGAAAGGATCAGTCTTGCAGTAAGTGTTTCTACATTCTTCTGTACAAACCTCTTCAGAGGACGTGCTCCGTAAACAGGATCATATCCGCCTTCAATAATATAATCTTTTGCGTCTTTTGTCAATTCTATAGAAAGCTCCTGATCTTTTAATCTCTTGTTCAGGTCTGCCATAAGCAGATCAACAATACCGCTGATGTTCTCTTTGGTCAGAGGCTTGAACATGATGATCTCATCCAGCCGGTTCAAAAACTCCGGACGGAAATGAGCTCTTAAATCCTTCTCTACCATGTCCCTGGCTTCCTGCTTGATCTCTCCGTTATCCTCAATTCCCTCCAGAAGATAGGTGGAACCGATATTGGAAGTCATGATCAGGATGGTGTTCTTAAAGTCTACGGTCCTGCCCTGGGAGTCTGTGATCCGTCCGTCGTCCAGTACCTGGAGCAGTACGTTGAACACATCCGGATGGGCCTTCTCAATCTCATCAAAAAGGACTACAGAATAGGGTTTTCTTCTTACGGCTTCTGTAAGCTGTCCCCCTTCTTCATATCCTACATATCCCGGAGGCGCTCCGATCAGTCTGGACACAGAGTATTTCTCCATATATTCACTCATATCAATACGGACCATGTTCTGCTCGTCATCAAAAAGTGTGGCGGCCAGAGTCTTAGCCAGCTCTGTCTTACCTACACCGGTAGGTCCAAGGAACAGGAAGGAACCGATAGGCTTGGTAGGATCCTTAATACCGGCTTTGGAACGGATAATAGCGTCTGTTACCTTTGCAACGCCTTCGTCCTGTCCGATCACCCGTTTATGAAGCTCCTCTTCCAGGTGAAGGATCTTGGCACGCTCCCCTTCCGTAAGTTTCGCCACAGGGATTCCCGTCCACCGGGAAATGATCCTGGCAATCTCATCTTCTGTAACGCTTTGATGAACCATAGACAGATCCTGGTTCTTAGCTTTTTCCTCCTCTGCTTCCAGCTGTTTCTGCAGCTTGGGCAGTTCCCCGTACTGAAGCCTTGCAGCCTCATTCAGATCATACTCTCTCTGAGCTTTCTGGATCTGATTGTTCATATCTTCAATCTGTTCTCTCAGCTTCTGGAGATGTTCTACAGTAACCTTTTCATTATCCCACTGGGCTTTCTGGCTGTTGAATTTATCTTTCAGCTCTGCCATTTCTTTCTGGAGCTCTACCAGACGGTCCTGACTGAGACGGTCGTTTTCCTTTTTAAGAGCCGCCTCCTCGATCTCCATCTGCATGATCTTGCGGCGCATTTCATCCAGCTCTGTGGGCATGGAATCCAACTCTGTCTTGATCAGGGCACAGGCCTCATCTACCAGGTCGATAGCCTTATCCGGCAGGAACCTGTCAGAAATATAACGGTCAGACAGGGTAGCTGCGGCCACCAGAGCGCTGTCGGTAATCTTTACTCCATGGAAGACCTCGTAGCGTTCCTTCAGTCCACGGAGAATGGAAATGGTATCTTCTACTGTAGGCTCATCCACCATAACCGGCTGGAACCTACGTTCCAGAGCAGCATCTTTTTCAATATATTTCCGGTACTCATCCAGAGTAGTGGCGCCGATACAGTGGAGCTCTCCTCTTGCCAGCATAGGTTTCAGCATATTTCCTGCATCCATGGCTCCGTCGGTCTTCCCTGCCCCTACTATCAGATGCAGCTCATCAATGAACAGGATGATCTGTCCTTCGCTTTTCTTTACTTCTTCCAGAACGGCTTTCAGCCTTTCCTCGAACTCGCCTCTGTATTTGGCGCCCGCCACCAGAGCCCCCATATCCAGGGCAAAAATCTTCTTATCCTTCAGCCCGTCAGGAACATCTCCCTGAACGATCCTCTGGGCCAGTCCCTCAACGGCTGCCGTCTTACCTACTCCAGGCTCGCCGATGAGCACCGGATTATTCTTGGTCTTCCTGGACAGTATACGGATCACGTTTCGGATCTCACTGTCACGGCCGATCACAGGATCCAGCTTCTGTTCCCTTGCCTTTTCCACCAGATCCTCCCCGTATTTATTCAGAGTATCATAGGTCACTTCGGGATTATCTGTAGTCACCCTCTGGTTTCCCCTGACAGTACTCAGAGCCTGAAGAAATCTTTCTTTGGTGATCCCATATTCCTGCCAGATCTTCTTCATAGAAGGACTCGGGTGATCCAGCAGGGCAAGGAACAGATGCTCAACAGAGACATACTCGTCTCCCATAGCCTTTGCCTCATCCTCCGCAGTTACCAGAGCCTTATTCAGATACTGGCCGATATAAGGCTGACCGCCGGAAACCTTTGTCCTGGCGTTTAATGCCTGCTCTATCCTGTCAAGAAAATGCTCCTTCTGGATCTCCATTTTCTCGATCAGTTTCAAGATCAGACTGTCCTCCTGGTGGAGAAGGTTATAGAGCAGATGCTCCTGTTCAACCTCCTGGTTGCCGAATTCATATGCTGTCTTCTCCAAATCCTGAACAGCCTGAAGCGATTTCTGTGTGAATTTACTGATATTCATACAAATCCCCTCCATCATCTTATGAAATAGCCTGTAAAACAGACTTGGTTTTCTTGTTCTAGTGCTACTATAACACTTGTTATTAGCACTGTCAACCCCTGAGTGCTAATTTTTTGAAAATTCTGTTCATTTATACAGCGAAAGCCGGTCTAAGCGGCCCCACCCCGCTTAAACCGGCTCTTTCTTATTTTATATCAATCAATTTATCCTTATCGTAATATTTCTCATCTTCTTCTGTGATCTCCCTGTAAACTTTGCAAGGATTTCCAAAGGCGATCACATTGGCCGGAATATCTTTTGTTACTACACTTCCCGCCCCGATAATGCTGTTCTCTCCGATAGTGACTCCCGGCATAACCATGGCATTAGCACCGATCCACACACCGCTGCCAACTTTCACCGGCTTATTATACTGGGCTTCCTTTGCCCTGAGTCTGGGGGACACCGGATGGGTCCCTGTGCACAGCACCACGTTAGGACCGATCATAACATTGTCGCCAATCTCTATTACGGCATCATCCACCAGTACCAGGTTAAAATTGGCATATACATGGTCTCCCATATACACGTTCTTGCCTCCCCAGTTGGCGTGAAAGGGTGTCTCAATATAGCAGTTATCTCCGATCCTTCCGAACATTTTCTTCAGAAGGGCTTTTTTCTCTTCTCCTTTACTGGGAGGGAGCTGATTATAGGTAAACAGCATATCCAGATATTTTCCCTGTTCCTTCATCAGTTCCTCATTGTCGCAGTAGTACAGTTTTTCATGATGGATTCTGTATAAAGTCTCTTCTAAATTCATAGAACCTCCTCCAGATGGATACCTTCTTCCATCTGCCCGTAAGATAATGATTTTCCGTGCCATCAGTATAGCATATCTGTCTCTGGCTCTCAATCAGATACAACCAGATAAATCTTTCTTAGAAAACGGATTCAGATCTCTACCCCGGAAAGTTCCACGATCTTTTCACCAGCCAGGTGCTGGAACAAAGCTATGATCCTGCCCACACCGATAACTGCCAGCACTGTTCCGATCCCTATTCCCACCAAATGTCCGGCGAGAGTGAGACCCAGGATAATAGTAACTGTAATATTAAAGAGATCAAAGCAGTTTTTTGTAAATCCTACATTTTTGTGGATACAGTCTGCTATGGCCTGAACGATCCCATCGCCGGGATTGGGCACGATCCTCATAGAAAGAGACATGGAAACGCCCACACCGGTAAAAATAATAGCCAAGATCAGCACCAAAAGCCGCAGAGGCAGTTTCTGAAGTCCTTCTGTATCTGGAGAAAAGTCAGGTAGCAAAGATCCAAATACATTCAGAAATCTTGTAAAAACAAGGCTCAAAGGAATCTGCAGGATATCCATGAGCAGGATTAGCTTTTTATCTTTTTTCCTGGCCGGAGCCAAAGCTTCATCCCCATATACTCCCCTCCGTTTCTCCCTTATACGGTGGAGAAAAAGCTCTGCCACCACAAAAAGCGAATACAACATAAGAGTCATATCCCCAAAGTTCAGATGAAAGATCGTGGAAATACTGTAAGATACCGATATGATAGGAGATACCCCCAAACCCGCTTTCGTATTCAGAGTCAGACCCATGGCCAGAATCAGCAGGCCCAATATATAAAAGCCGACTCTGTAGGCCTCTTGCTTTTTCATAAAAGTACCATCTTCTTTCTGTAGTAAACTGTCCGGGCTGCCATTTTGAGCCCATATTTTTTCATTATAGTACCATCTTTCTCCAATTTCAAGTACAGGAATTTTTCCGACTTTCATCATGTTTCCGTCATACTTTTTTCACAAAAAAAAGACATCTCCGAAAGTGAAGATGTCTTTTTCTTTATTTTTACTGAACGATTCTTCTGATTGCTATGTAAGATCTATACAGAGCATTGGCTGTGTATTTTATACCACCCTGTGGATATGGTGCACTGTTGGAAGCATGAATGATTCCACCATCTCCTGTCAGAATTGCCACATGTCCGGAGTATACGATAATATCGCCAGCCTGATGGTTCTCCCAGCTCACAGCTACACCAGAGGATGCCTGGGCATCACTGGTACGTGGCAGACTGTATCCGAAGTGCGCAAAAATCTGTTGGGTAAATCCAGAGCAGTCAATACCGTTTGTCAGACTGTTTCCTCCATATACATATGGATTGCCGATAAACTGTCTTGCATAGGCAACAACTGCTGCACCTGTAGCGCTGTCATAAGAAACATCACTTTCAGAACTTGAGCTCCCTGAAGATGAGCTTCCTGAGGAAGCTGTACTTCCGCCGCTGCTGCTCACACTGGAGCTTCCTGTATTTCCTGTAGCAGCTGAAGTAGTCCCGCTGCTGGTAGATGTTGAGCTTCCTGAATTGCTGCTTGAAGACTGGGTTGTCTGAACTGCAGCCTGTTTTCTAGCTTCCTCTGCAGCCTTTGCCGCAGCTTCCTCTTCTTTCTGAATCTGCTGCAATTCTGCATTCTGCTGAGCAATCAAATTTTTATATTCTTCAGCTTGCGCTTTTACATTAGCTATCTGACTTTCATAATCACTGGCCGAAGCTTTCAGGTTACTCATCTTTGTCTCTAACGTATCCTGCTTGTCTTCCTGCTCTTTCTTGCTGTCTTCCAGTTCTGCCTTCTCTGTGACCAGTTTATTTTCCAGATCCTGTACTTCCTGGACAATGGCTTTCATCTTTTCCAAAGCCTCTCTGTCATAGTCGTACATTTTTCCGTTATTCTCAATTTTGGAAAGCATATCAGCAATGCTGTCAGACTCCAGAAGAATCTGTGCCCAAGAATCTGTTCCACCGTTCTCATACAGGTACTGGATTCTCTTCTTCATGCTATCGTACTGCTCATCACGGTCAGCCTCAGCTTCCTTTAAATCTTCCTGTGTCTGTTTAATATCTGCTTCTTTATCTGTAATCTCTTCCTTCAGCATATCAATCTGAGTCATAATTGTAACAAGTTCCTGCTGGGTGGAATCGATCTGTCCCATCAACTCATTCTTTTTGTTTTCCAAGCTGCTCACCTGGCTTTCAGCCTCTGAAAGCTTACTCTGAGTCTGAGACTTCTGTGTCTGAAGCTCCTGTTTTCTGCTGGAAGCGGCTACAGGAATTGCCTGTGTGGCTGTCATTGCAAATACAAGGGCCAAACATAATAATCTTTTCTTCATTACTCAATACCTCTCCATTATGTATAACTTTTCATAGTCGTTATAATTTTGTAATAATTCCGCAATACTTTTTTCACTTCCCGTATATACTAACATAAATTCTTTTGCATTGCAAGACCTGGGGTCTTATTTTTTAAATTTCTGTTACATTATGAAATTTTCAAGTAATAAAAAACAGAATTTTTATCATATCTTACCAATGCAGTATCAGAAAAAAATTATCAGAAGATGGATTACCTATATAATAAAAAACCACAGATAAAATCATCTCCTCTGTTTTATCTGTGGTTTATTTGTATTATAAATATTTTTTACTGAGCAATACGTCTGATCGTAATATAAGAAGTATACAATGCATTTGAAGTATACTTAATTCCTCCTTTTGGATAAGGAGCACTATTAGAAGCATGTACAATACCGCCATCTCCTGTCAGGATTGCAACATGTCCGGGGTATACGATCAAGTCACCTGCTTTGGCTTCTGACCAGGATACCTCTGTCCCCACATAAGCCTGCTCATAACTTGTCCTTGGAAGAGAATATCCAAAGTGTGCGTAGATCTGCTGTGTGAATCCGGAACAGTCAATACCGTTTGTCAGGCTGTTTCCTCCATATACATATGGATTGCCGATAAACTGTTTTGCATATGCCACAATAGCTTCGCCGATGCTGCTGTTGTAAGATACATCCTCAGTTGTTTCTTCCTCTGAAGCAGCCGGCTGAGAAGGTGTCTCCTGTTCAGATGAATCTTCTGCTGGTGCAGATTCCACATTTTCAGACTGAGAGGACTGTTCTTCTTCAGCCTCCGGCTGGGATGCTGTATCTTCCTGAACCGTATCCTTCTGAGCTTCTTCTGTATCTGCTGTTTCCTGATCTGCAGTATCTTCTTTCTTTTCACTGCTCTCTGTTTCTGTTGTATCAGAAGCAGAAACCTGCTGTGTTGTATCCGTTGTCTCTTCTGTATTGTCCTGAACTTCCTTTGTCTGTGTATTTCCTTTATCAGAAGATCCTTCTGTAGCTTCTTCGTTCTCAGAAGCCTGAGCTGCAGCCTTTGCTGCTGCTTCTTCCTCTTCCTGGATCTGCTGAAGCTCTGCATTCTGCTCCTCGATCAGCTGCTGATACTGTTGAGCCTGTGCCTGTGCGGAAGCGATCTGAGCATCGTAATCAGAAGCGGAAGCTTTCAGGCTGGCCATCTGAGATTCCAGTGACTGCTGAATTCCTTCCTGTTCCTGTTTGCTTCCTTCCAGCTCTGCCTTTTCTGTCTCCAGCTGTTCCTCAAGATCCTGTACATCCTGTACTGCATCTTTCAGTTTCTGAAGAGCTTCTCTGTCATAATCGTATACCTTCTGACTTGTTTCCATCTTGGAAAGCATATCAGCAATACTGCTGGACTCTAAAAGTGCCTGTGCCCAGGATGTACTTCCTCCATTCTCGTAGAGGTACTGGATACGTTTCTTCATATCCTCATATTGTTGATCCCGTTCTGCCTGAGCTTCTTCCAGTTTCTTCTGTGTTACCTCTATGTCAGCTTCTTTTTCCTGAATGCTTTCATTGAGCATGTTTACCTGGGTCATAACTCCTACCAGTTCCTGCTGTGTAGAGTTGATCTGGCTCATCAAAGCGCTCTTCTGACTCTGGAGTTCATTTACTTTTGCCTGTGCATCGGAAAGCTTACTCTGGGTTGCTGACTTTTGGGCCTGTACTTCATCCTTTCTGGCAGCTGCAACAGGAACAATCTGAGTAGCTGTCATAGCAAAAATCAGTGACAGGCATATTAATCTTTTCTTCATAGTCCTAAATACCTCTCCCTAGTAGAATCTGTTAATAAGTTTTAGTAAAATTTTGTAATAATTTCGTAATATTTATTACACTTTTATAATATACTAGCACATTCTACCAGGTTTTTCAAGGCCTATTTTTCTTTCCTCACTTTCGCAGCCTGGGCGTGTCCCATTAACCCCTCTCCCTGAGCCATCCTTTCCACCAAAGGTGCCAGCTCTTTCATTGCCTCAGGTGTCATGCTCTGATGGGTACAGGTTTTCAGAAAAGTTCCTACCCATACACCGCCGGTATATCTGGCAGCCTTCAACGTAGGAAGGGTATGATTAGTGCCGGAAGCATAATCTCCGAAAACTTCCGCTGTGTTTTCTCCCATAAATAAAGATCCGTAATTATAAAGCTGTTCTTTTAAGGCTTCCGGCTCCTTTACATTCAACTCCAGATGTTCCGGTGCGTAATCGTTGGCGATCTGTACGGCCTCTTTCAGGCTATCTGCCAATACCACTTCCCCATAAGTTTCCCAGGATTTCCGGGCAATAGAGGCTGTAGACAGCCAGGCCAGTTCATTTTCCACTGCCTGGATAACCGCCTGTCCGAATTTTTCATCGGTGGTGATCAGCATGCCTTTTGCATTAGGATCATGTTCTGACTGAGCCAAAAGATCTGCGGCTACAATCTCTGGCGTGCCGCTGCCGTCAGCAATGACCAGCACTTCGCTGGGGCCGGCCACAAAGTCGATTCCTACCTGACCATAGCACTGCCGCTTTGCCTCTGTCACATACTGATTACCGGGACCTACGATCATATCTACCGGCTTGATCTCTTCTGTCCCATAAGAAAATGCTGCAATAGCCTGGGCTCCCCCTACTGCATAAATTTCATCTGCTCCTGCAATATCCATAGCCGCCAGGGTCTTGGGATTGATCCGATCCGTTCCCTTCATAACCGGAGAACATGCAGCTACCCGCTCTACCCCCGCTGTCTTGGCAGGGATCACCAGCATAAGAGCGGTAGAATAAAGAGGATAATTTCCTCCCGGCACATAGCAGCAGCAAGATTTTACCGGAATGATCCTGTGTCCCAGAAAAATTCCCGGAGCAGGGCTGAAGTTTTCCAGCGGCTTTATGGTTTCCTTCTGGGCCCCGGCAAAAGCCCGGATATGTTCTGCCGCCTTCTTCAAATCCAGGATCTCCTGTTCTGTAAGCTGGTCATAGGCTTCTTGTATTTCTTCTTTAGAAACCAGAAAAACAGATCTTTTGCTGCCATCGAATCTCTGGCTGTATTCCCTTAGTGCCTCATCCTTTCGCTTCTTCACATCATCTATCATATCGCCTACTGTCTGTGTAAGCTTCTTTTTATCTTCCTCTGTCCGCACTCTGGCTTCTTTTAAAAGTTTCATAACTTATCTAAACCTCCTTGGGCATAATGCCTTAAATCTTTATCTGTAATGTTCAGCTGCAGATCCTTTAACTCCAGGATCCATATTTTCCGCCTCCCACATTGCATTTCATATTATAAAATATCAAGCCGGCTCTATGTCAATCTTGTTTTTTCCCTTTTTTTCCGCAAACCTTGAGTATACTCCGTGTTTATGCTACCATAAAATCAAAAATGAAAGAAGGTATCTGAAAGACCCATGCGTATCGGAAAAGTATCAGAACTTTATCATATATCCATTGACAATCTCTACTATTATATCCATTATGGCCTCCTTGTTCCTCCCCGTCCCAAAGGGCAGTACGTCTTTGACGAAGCTACCTGCAAGGATCTGGAGTGGATCCTGGAGTTAAAGGATCTGGATTTTTCTCTCCGTGAGATCCATATCCTCCTGTCCCTGAAAAGAGTTTCCGGCTTTGCAGATTCTCAGGATCTGATAGAATTAAGAGAAATATATAAAAACAAACGTCATCTCTGTCTTCAGGAAGTGGAACATAAAAAGGCAGTGATAGAAAAGCTGGAAAAAAAGATCCGGGAACTGGAGATCCCGGTTTCCCCTCCGGAAGAGAAAACAGGAGTCCCCCTGTCCATGCTGCCCCTCCTTTGCTGTCCATGCTGCGGCAGAGATCTTTCCATGACAGAGGTAGAAATGAATCATCGTTACATATGGAAAGGAACCCTTGCCTGTTCCTGCGGCTATCAGGCGGAAATACACCACGGCATTCTGATGACTCCCAATAAAAACCAGAACCTTCAGGACGCTCCGGATCTGACCAGGGAATTATATAAGGATCTTCCTCCGGATCTGATCAGCCTGTTCCAGCGTTCCTACAATCATATGCTGAAAGCCATGAAAGAAGCGGGCCTCCAGAACAAGGTTATTTGTGAGACCTATATAAACGCCTGGTTTTTCATCCATAATCATCTGGAGTATCTGCCCCAAAACAGCCGTTATATCATCATTGACAAATATCCGGAAACCCTTCTTATGTATAAGCGGCTCATTGAGAAGCAGGCGCCGGATCTGGAGATCCTGTATCTGGCAGACAGCAGTACCTGCTTTCCTCTGAAACCCGGCTCCATAGACCTTCACCTGGATTTTTTTGCAGCAAATGAGCACAATTTTTATCATAATACCTTCTTATTTGAAGAGTTGTTCCCCTATCTGGCTCCAAAAGCAGACCTTATCGGCACTTACTTTTACTTCGACCACGCCCCCAGATCCATGAAACAGCTTCTTAGCCAATATCCGGAGTCCTACTATAAAAATTTTGACCTGGAATATTTCCATACTTCCATGAAAGAAGCCGGTTATGAACTTCTGGAAGAAGAGGACTGCGGCTGTACCACAGACTCCGGTGCAAACCTGGGCTTTGGTTTTCACGTAAAAGGCGAAAAAATGCACCTTCTTCCTTATCACGGAAGAAAGTGCACCTGAAACTTTCCTATTCAAAAAATACGGCAGCCGCCTTTATAAAGTAATCGGTATCCTCCACTCCTGCTGTCTCGTAGGGAGAATGCATGGCAAGCTGGGGCAGCCCGATATCCACTGCGTTTACAGACACCTGGGCCATGGAAATGTTGCCCAGGGTGGATCCTCCCGGCATATCTGACCGGTTGGTAAAGGTCTGGAAAGGAACCCCTGCCTGACGACAGATATCCTTAAACACAGCAGCGGAAAATCCGTCGGTACAGTATTTCTGATTGGCGCTGTGTTTAATCACAATTCCCTTATTGAGATAAGGCCGGTTCACCGGATCGGCCTTTTCTGTATAATTGGGGTGGACAGCATGGGCGTTGTCTGCCGAGATCATAAAGCTGTCTGCCACACACCTAAGATAGTCCTCGTAATCTCCCCCCATCCCTTTCTGTATCCGGAGGAGAACATCATACAGGAAGGTTGAAGCAGCGCCCTGCTTTGTCCCGCTTCCCACCTCTTCATTATCCATCACACAATGGACAGCTCCATATTTTTCCTTTGCCCCTGCCAGAAAGCCTTTCAGAGATGCAAAGGCACACTGGAGATCGTCCAGTCTTCCGATGGAGACAAACTCTTCCCGGGCGCCCCAGATAGTTCCCTTCTGACGGTTATACAGGAACAGATCATGTCCCAGGATTTCCTCTTCCTTTACCCCTGCTGCCTCTGCCAGGATCTCCTGGAAATTTCCCTTTGCGGCGGCTTCTCCAAACAGGGGAAGAAGATCCTTCTGAGGATTATACTTATAGCCATTATTGGCTTCCCGGTTCATATGTATGGCCAAATTGGGGATCATCAGCAGGTCCCGGTCAATATTCACCAGCCTGGTGACGATCTTTCCTTCTTCCTTTATGGCGATCCGTCCGGCCACGGAAAGGGGCCGGTCCAGCCAGGGGGCACAGAGCATTCCTCCATACCCCTCTATATTCAGCTTTACATACTGGTTTTCCACCAGGATCTCCGGATTTTCCTTGATCTTAAAGCTGGGAGAATCACTGTGGCTGGCAATGATCCGAAACCCCTTCAGCTCCTCTTCCGGAAGGGAAAAGGCGATCAGCGCAGAACCGTTCCGGGTGGTATAATATCTGCCCCCCGGGACCAGTTCCCACCGGTCTTTTTCTTCTAATTTTATATATCCTTCCCCATCCAACATCTCTTCCATGGTCTTTACGGCATGAAAGCTGGTAGGACTTTTCTCAATAAATGCGATCAGTTCTTTTGCTGTCTCTTTGCTCATGTTTCTTTTCTTCCTAATTCTCTGTCTTATTCACATTAACCAGTGCCATAGCGATCTTTTCCGAAGTGATCGGCATTTCCCGGATACGGACGCCCACTGCGTTATATACGGCATTTGCAATAGCCGGGCAGGGGGTATTGATCACCATTTCCCCGATAGACTTGGCTCCAAATGGATGGCTCTTTTCGTAGCTTGGAATAAACTCTACCCGGATATTTTTCAGATCCATACGGGTAGGAATCTTATACTGCATAAAGGAATTATTCCGCATCTGCCCCCGGTCATTGTACTGAATGTCTTCATAAAGGGCCATGCCGATTCCCTGTGCCAGGCCTCCCTCTGTCTGGACCCTTGCCAGATTCGGATTGACAGGCGTACCGCAGTCTACCACTGCCGCATAATCCAGAATCTCTAAAGCTCCTGTTTCCTTGTCAATCTCAATCTCCACTATACCAGCCATAAAAGGCGGCGGAGAAATCTGAGAAGAACGGGTTGCGGAAGCCTGAAGGTTGGTGTTATTTCCGCTGGTTCCCTTAGCTGCCACTGCCTCCAGAGACACTTCTCCTTCACCGTTTAATTTATACACACGTTTTCCGTCAAACTCAACCTGATCCGGTTCTGTCTCCAGCATAGAGGCTCCCAGTTCTTTGATCTTCACCCGAAGCTGCTCACAGGCGTCTGCCACAGCCATTCCCGTTATATAGGTAGTAGCAGAGGCATAAGAACCTGAGTCATATGGGGAAATATCTGTATCTACGCCAAATACCACAATGTTGTCAAAGTCTGTTTCCAGCACATCCGCCGCCATCTGGGACAGGATGGTATCGCATCCAGTACCCATATCTGTGGCCCCCAGGCCCAGGGTATAGGAACCGTCTTCTCCTAATTTAATAGAAGCTCCTCCTACGTCTACCTTGGCAATAGAAGAACCCTGCATAGCAATAGCAGCTCCTACTGCCCGGACCTTGCCGTTTCCCATATCACGGCGTGGATATTTTTCATCCCAGCCGATCATCTCTTTGGCCCTTGCCAGACATTTATCCAGGGTACAGCTTGTCACCCAGGGGCTTCCATCGTAGCCGATAAAACGGCAGCCTTCTTTTGACAGGTTCATCTCCCGGAATACTACCGGGTCCATGCCCATCTTATGTGCCAGCTCATCAACTGCAGATTCTACTGCAAAGATTCCCTGAGTGGCTCCATATCCCCGGTATGCCCCTGCAGACATCTGATTAGTATACACCACCTCGTAGCTGAACCGGTAAGCCTCTGTATTCCGGTAAAGGCCCAGAGGCTTATGTCCGGAAAGGCCTACTGTTGTGGGGCCATGCTCTCCGTAAGCCCCTGTGTTAGACAGAGTATGGATATCAATGGCTTTCAAGATCCCCTTCTCATCGGCTCCCAGCCGTACCCGCACTTCCATCTCATGGCGGGGAGAGGAACAGATCTGAGACTCATACCGGGAATAGACGATCTTGGCCGGCTTTCCGGTCTTCATGGTCACGATGGCCGGATACATCTCGCACACCGCCGTCTGTTTTGCCCCGAATCCTCCGCCGATCCTGGGTTTGATCACCCGGACTTTGGAAGCCCCGATACCCAGGGCCCGACCCAGGATCCTCCGCACATGGAAAGGCACCTGAGTGGAAGCTACCACGTTCAGTCTTCCGAAATGGTCCAGATAGGTATAAGCCCGGAAAGTCTCCATCATAGTCTGCTGGTTGGCCTTGGTGTGATAGGTCCTGTCCACCACATATTTACATTCTTTCAGCAAAGCGTCTACATCCCCCAGACTCTCTTCTTTCTGGGCGCAAAGGTTTCTCTTGTTATCTGCTCCCACCGGCATCTTGGCTTCCCAGTTATCCTCAGGATGGATCAGAATCTCATTATCCTTGGCTTTGTGGAAATCCAGCACTGCGGGAAGGACTTTATATTTTACTTTGATCAGTTTCAGCGCCTTATCTACGGCAGCCTCTGTCTCCCCAGCCACAATAGCCGCCCCGTCTCCTACAAACCGCACCCTCTGATCCAGGATCAGACGGTCATAGGGACTGAACTCCGGATAGGTCTGTCCTGCCAGGGTAAAACGCTGCTGGGGAACATCTTTGTATGTAAGAATACAGGCAATCCCCGGCACTTTCATAGCCGCATCTGTTTTGATCTCCTCAATGAGAGCATGGGCGTAAGGACTTCTCAGCACTTTTACGATCAGACAGTCTTTTGGAGCGATGTCGTCTGTGTAAACAGGCTTTCCCGTTACCAGAGCCATTGCATCTTTTTTCACCATAGGCTGATTCACATATTTCATTGTCCTTCCCCCTCTCTCTGTTTTTTCTTATATTCCAGATATTTTAAGATACTCCTGGTCTGTCCCATGAATCCGGAGCAGCGGCAGAGATTTCCTGCCAGATACTCATTGATTTCCTCTTCCGTAGGATCATGAAGCTCTTTTTCCATAGCAAAAATATTCATCATAAATCCTGGATTGCAGAAACCACACTGTTCTGCACCTTCTCTGGCCAGAAATCCTCCCAGTTCTTCCGCCTTTTCCTGAAGCCCCTCTAAAGTAACTACATGTTTTTCTTCCACTCTGGCTGCCAGGGTGCTGCAGGATAATACAGGCTTATCTTCTACCAGAACTGTGCACAGGCCGCAGTTGGCAGTCTCACAGCCTCTCTTTACACTGTAACATTCCTTTTCCCTCAACAGATCCAGGAGAAGGGTATCTGCCTGAATCTCTGTCTGGACTTTTCTTCCGTTAAGCCAAAACTTTATTTCCATGTTCTTTACCTCCTGCCTGGATCAATGCTCTTTTGACCAGTACCTGGACCAGATGGCTCCTGTACTGGGCTGATCCCCTCATGTTGCTTCCCGTGCGGACATGTTCTCTGGCATAGGCAGCAAAGGCTTCTGCTGCTTTCTCCTGCTCCTCGGAATCTTTCTTCAGGAAATCCTTCAGGATACCTTCTTCGTCTTTTACAAAAACTGCCTTATAGGGACAGGCTCCCAGAGTCACTCTCGCCTCTCCGTCTTCAAAGAGGGACACTCCGCAGGCCAGCACGGGGAAATCTGTGCTGCTGTTTCTCTGGCTTATATAGGCCATAGCCGCCGGCCTTTTTTTCACCAAAATCCTCACCAAAATGTCCCGGTCCCGCTTCATCTTGGCAAACTCTTCCATAGGAAGGATGCCCCCCTTATATAACTCCACATAGGAATCCATGGCAAGAAACATGGTAAGGACATCAGAAAAACCAAATCTTCCGAAAATACTGCCGCCTGCTGTGGCACAGTTGCGAAACTGGACTCCTACGATATGCCGCAGGCTCTCCTTCATGGCGCCCCGGGTATATTCTGCCAGCCCTTTATGTGTCTCCAGATCTCTCAGGCTTACCATCGCTCCAATGCGGAAGCCTTCCTTGTCTTCTTCAATGGTATCCAGTCCCAGTCCGGACAGGTCTATGGCGGTTCCCACATTCCGGTTTCCCATCTTCAGCCAGACCATTCCTCCAAGGACACAGGCGGACCGTTTCTGATTCAGCTGGTAGGCCTCCTCCAAATCCTTCACTTTAACGTATTCTCTGATCTTTAACATATCATTTCTCCTGTTACCAGAAAAGGGACTGCCGCATAAAACCTCCGGTCTTACACAACAGCCCTCACATTCCTCGTTCTTTATGAAATCAGTATAGCATAGGCATTTTATACTAAGCAAGTATTTTCTCTTTTCTTTTCTTCCAATCCGTATTAAAATCAATAGGAAAAGGAGAACCAATGAAAAAATGAAAAAGACAACAGATTTAGGAAAAGACAAAGTTCCCCTGTTGGTCCTGAAACTGGCGGTGCCTTCCATGATCGCTCAGTTTGTAAATGTACTTTACAGCACTGTGGACCGAATGTTTATCGGAAATATAACGGGCATTGGAGACGTTGCCCTAGCAGGTGTGGGTGTTTGTGGCCCCATCGTTACCCTCCTGACTTCTTTCGGAACACTGATAGGTCTTGGGGGTTCTATTTTAATGGCCATGCGCATGGGGGCCGGCCGAAAGAAACAGTCTGAAAATATACTGGCCCACAGCTTTCTAATGCTGGTATTATTTTCAGCAGTTTTGACCATTCTTTTTCTGCTGCTCAAGGATTATTTGCTGAACTGGTTCGGCGCCAGTACAGCCACCTTTCCCTATGCTGATTCTTATATGACCATTTATACTGTGGGCACCTTTTTCGCCCTTATGGCAGTGGGACTGAATTATTTTATCACCTGTCAGGGATTTCCCGGTGTGGGAATGATGACCGTTATCGTAGGCGCACTGACCAATATCCTGCTGGATCCTGTATTTATTTTCGGATTTCATATGAATGTAGCAGGAGCGGCCATCGCTACTGTCATCGCCCAGTTCGTATCCTGTGCCTTTGCCTTCCGGTTTCTTATCGGAAAGAGGATTCCTGTAAAGATCACACTCCTTAGGAAAAAGAATTTTTCTCCTGTGATCGTCCAGAGGATCCTGGCCCTGGGAGTCTCTCCCTTCCTGATCCTGGCTACAGACAGCGTGATCCTGATTGTGCTGAAT
Source organism: uncultured Bacillota bacterium (assembly GCA_949291945.1). Lineage (GTDB taxonomy): Bacteria > Bacillota > Clostridia > Lachnospirales > Lachnospiraceae > Blautia. The sequence continues at coordinate 62,372 of CASEXH010000003.1, forward strand.
ACTGTGCTGCAGACCTACGGCGGACCAGAGGAAGGAGATCTCCTGATCACCTGCGCTACTATTGTGCAGAGCTACATGATGCTGATCACCGGTCCCATGCTGGGAATTTCCAGCGGAACCCAGGCAATCTTAAGCTACAATTACGGTGCCAAAAACATTGACCGGGTAAAATCGGCGGAAAAATACATATTGCTGCTGTGTCTGTGCTTTACTACCATTATGTTCCTGGTATCCAGAACGATCCCGGAGTATTTCATCCGCATCTTCACCAGAGATCCCGGACAGACAGATCTCTGTGTATGGGGAATCCAAGTATTCACATTGATGATCATTCCCCTCAGCTTCCAGTATGTATTTGTAGACGGTTTCACCGCCCTGGGAAGAAGCAGGACTGCGCTCTTCCTCTCTGTATTCCGGAAAGGAGACTATATGCTGTTTACCATAGTCCTTCCCATATTCTTCGGAGCCAGAAGCGCCTTCTACGCCCAGCCTCTGGCGGACGGGATCGGTGCGGTTATGTCTTCTATCGCATTCCTGCTGATCTTCCGGAAGCACCTGGAAAAACGAATGCTGGCATAAAATACTTATGAATCTATTATCCTATCTGAAACAGGAGGTATTTGAATGAGAAAATTTTTGCTGCTGCTGATGACCTTATCCATCTTTCTCTCTTTTTCCGCCTGCGGCGGAAGAAATTCCCGGGAGGAAGAGGAAGCGGAACTGGATGCGGTTTCTTCCTCTATGACTGGTACTCTTACCAGATATACCGGTTCAGAAATTTCTATTGAAACAGATGACGGACAGGAGCTCTCCTTTGAAGACTGCTCCTCTACAGAAGTAGAATGTGTAAACGGAATCATTCCGGGAAATGAAGTGACGCTTATCTATGTAGGGGGAATAGACGGCACAGATACCAGTAATGTCAGAGTCCGCAGGATCATAACAGAAGATGATAATTCCAGCATTATGGCTCTGGCAGAAAAGGCCAGGGATGGAATTTCCAGGTCAGAAGACGGAACTTACTCTGAGGAGGAAGCCGGAGCAGGCCAGGATCTTCCTGACAGCGGTGTTGAGGTAGAATCCACCCGGCAGACAGCCTATGTGGTCAGCTCTGTCAATGTCAGAGCCGATGCCCAAAACGGATCCGAAGTCTTGGGAATCCTGGATTCCGGTGATTCTGTGACAGTCACCGGAATCTGTGCTAACGGCTGGTACCGGGTGGTCTATGAAGGGCAGACTGGTTATGTGTGGGGAGATTATCTTTCTCTATAATTCTATATCTCTGCCGACAAAAAGAAGGATCAAAAGGCACTATACCTTTGATCCTTCTTTTTTGTTATCTGTATTTCCCATTCAAGGGCTTACTTTAAATACTTTAAACCTCTGTATCTGAAGATTCTTTATTTTACCAAATATATATCTGCGTAGTTTACTCCCAGAGCATTTGCTTTGTCATGGTCGTTGACGTAAATATCGATCCGGTTGCCTTTGATAGCGCCGCCGCAGTCTTCTGCAGTAAACACATGACCATTGATAATCACCTGAGTGCCATATGGGATCACACTTGGATCTACAGCAATGGTTTGTCCTTCTACTACAGGTGTTCCTGTAGCAGTGATTCCTGTCTCTACATCGCAACACAACTCACAAGAGCAATAATAGGTCAGCTTATAGTTACCCAGATATTCTCCGTACATATCCTCGGTAGCATTGACCTCTGCGATATCTCCGCTGGAGTATACATAATTAGTGTCATCCAACACTCTTGTAGCCCACACTGCATTTGCTGTATTCAGGTCATCCTGGACAATACCGTATTTTGTGCCTTTCGCCTCAATAGTTTTACCATTGCCTGCATAAATTACTACATGATATACATAACCGTCTCTGGCATAAAAGATCAAATCTCCCGGTTGTGCATCTTCTACAGCAATCTTGGTTCCATACTGAGCCTGATCTGCTGCAACTCTTGGAAGCTCCACTCCATATTCCTTATAAATACTCTGAACAAATCCAGAGCAGTCAGCTCCTTCTGTCAGGCTTGTACCGCCCCAGACATAAGGATTTCCGATAAACTGAGAAGCGAAATCCACAACGAAGCTTCTTACCTCTCCTCCCGGTACTCCTGATTTCACAGAAGTAAGAGTATAATAGCACGCCTGGTTGTCGCCGGGCTCCACCAGCTTATCTGCAGTAGTATAGCTTTCCTCCCCGGCCTGTTCCACAGCAGCCTTTACAGAATCGCCATATTCAATATACTGTCTGCTTATAAATCCCCGGACATCTCCGGATTCTATGTACACCCAATCCTGATCCTTATCTGCCAGAATATAACAGAGGCTTCCCTGAGGAAGGGTACCTACGATCCTGGTATTTGTACCTTTTCCTTCTCTTATATTCAGAAGGCTTGCAGTAGTCACTGCATAATCTTTATCCACAACAGTCCGATTTACCGTAGCCCTCAGGTATAAAAACGCATTGTTTTCCATCCACGGGACTAATTCCTTGGCCATTGGTGCAGTTCCCTCGATACCAGTATATTCAGCATCTTCTGCAGCGGCCTTTTCCTTAGCCTGCTCCTGATACTTTGTAAGAAGATCCTGGGCTGCATCACCGGTCACTACCTGTTCCGTCTGTACAAAACCCCTGACTCTGCCAGACTCCACATACAGCCAGCCGTCTTCTTCCTTAAGAATATAGCACAGTCCGTCTTTCTCCAGGCTTCCGATACTTCTGGATTCCTGATTCATCTCTTCTTTGATCTCAATGTCATTAACGGCAAAAGCATATTTTCTGGCCACTGTCCAGAAACGGAAATCTTCCACCATTACCGGAAGCTGTACGATCTGCTCATCAGCTACAAGCTCTTCGTTACTAGAAGGTGTCTCTTCACTTACAGCTTCAATCTGGGGAGAACCATTCTCCAGAAGAATCACACAGCCGTTTTCATCCAGAACATACTGATATCCTTCCGGCAGTACATAACCGGTTCTTGCCTCATAAGCTTCCGGAGTCTCATTCTGGGGCTCTTCCTGTACGGGCTCCTCTGGATTTTCTTCCGGTGTTTCTCCGGTTTCTTCACCTTCTGGGGTCTCTGTATCGGTTCCTTCACCCTCCGGTACTTCAGGTGTGGTTTCTTCCGGATTCTCTCCTTCAGGAGTTTCCGGCGTAGGATTTTCTGTTCCTTCCTCCGGTGTCTCCGGTACAGGTTCTTCTGTTCCTTCCTCCGGTGTCTCCGGCACAGGTTCTTCTGTCCCCTCCTCCGGTGTCTCCGGTACAGGTTCTTCTGTCCCCTCCTCCGGTGTCTCCGGTGCTGATCCCTCTGTTCCTTCTTCCGGTACAGACTCTTCCTCAATGGACTCTGCCTGCTCTTCCGATTCCTGCAGAGCATCTGCCTCTACGGCTACACTTCCTTCATAGGCTTCGGGAGTCAGCTGATCTCCTGGTGCCGCCGCCCAAACGCTTCCTGGAACCGCCATGGATGCTGCAACAGAAAATGCTAATACCTTCTTCAGTTCTTTTAATTTCATTTCTCCTTCCCCCCCAATCTGTTTACAAAATCTCAATTCCTGCCTTTTCGCAGGCTTTCATCGTCTTCTCATCCCAGATAGAGGACTGTACTTCTCCGATATGTGCTTTTTTCAAAAGCAGCATACAGATTCTGGACTGCCCGATTCCACCGCCGATAGTAAGAGGAAGTTTTCCCTCCAGCAGCATCTTGTGGAAAGGCAGTTTTCTTCTTTCATCGCAGCCTGTTTTAGTAAGCTGCTCATCTAAAGATTTTTCGTCTACCCGGATTCCCATTGAAGAAATCTCCAATGCACACTGAAGAGGCTCATGCCAGAACAGCAGATCCCCATTCAATTTCCAGTCATCATAATCCGGTGCCCTGCCGTCGTGTTTCTGGCCGGAGGCCAGCAGATCCCCGATCTGCATAATGAAAGCCGTCTTATGCTCCTTTACATAAAGGTTTTCCCTCTCCTTTGGAGATACTTCTGGATACATATCTTCCAATTCCTGAGAAGTAATAAAGGAAACCTCCCTGCAAAGCTCTGTATCCAGACTTTCATACTGATATTTTACCTCATCCAGGGCATTACAGATAGCTCCTGCAATTCGATTCACCGTATTTTTCAGATATTCCAGATTCCTGTCTTCTCTGGTTATAACTTTTTCCCAGTCCCACTGATCTACATACACAGAGTGAAGATTATCCAGTTCTTCATCTCTTCTGATTGCGTTCATATCTGTGAGAAGCCCTTTTCCTACATGGAAATCATAGCGATACAGGGCCATTCGCTTCCATTTTGCCAGAGAATGCACTACCTGAGCCTGAGTACCTGCATCCGGAATATCAAAAGTAACAGGTCTTTCCACGCCGTTCAGATCATCATTTAATCCGGAAGCCGGATCCACAAACAGTGGGGCTGTCACTCTTTTCAGCTTCAAAGCCATACACAGCTTCTTCTCCATCAGATGCTTGATCACTCCAATAGCCTCCTGGGTCTCATACCTGGACAGACAGGAATGATAGTGTTCCGGTATTATCACATTGCTCATATTCTCTCCTCCTGTAACCGGTTCAGACCGGATGTTCAATCCGGTTGATATATCTCAATAACCATTATTATCCTTTTATTTCACTGCCGCAATGCAGCTAAATTCTGTCTTTTATTTTATTACAAAAGCTTTTGGATGTAAATACAAACTTTTTCTTATGTTTGAACTTCCCCCGGAAATATGCTATTCTATTATAAATACATTTTAGGAAGGAGCCACTGTCATGAAGATACAGGAATCGGCAGAAAATTATCTGGAAACTATTCTGATCATCGGAAACCGCAAACCTCAGGTACGTTCTATCGACATTGCCAATGAGCTGAATTTTTCCAAACCCAGCGTCAGTGTCGCCATGAAAAATCTCCGTCTAAACGGATATATCCAAATGGATCATGATGGTTTCATCACCCTTACCCCTTCCGGGAAAGCGATCGCTGATAAAATATATGAACGTCACCGTCTTCTCAGCTCCTGGCTGGAACAACTGGGAGTTGATCCTAAAGTAGCCGCAGAGGATGCATGTCGCATGGAACATGTGATAAGCGCAGAAAGTTTCGAGGCCATTAAACGGCATACCCATCTCATGGAGGAGAAACTTCAGGAGACCGAAAAGAAAGCTTAATTTCAGAAAAGCCGTTCCGTAAAGTCCGGACAGAATCTGATCTTTACGAAACGGCTTTTCCTTTATTTATTGCTCCAGTTTTTCCCTTATGCAGGGTCAGTTTCTTCACCCTGTTTTTTCTCCTGAAGCACTTCTCTCTCACTCTTTTCAATTTGCTCTGCGATCCGTTTTTTTATACTGTTCATATCCTGATAGGTTCCTGCCAATTTCTGCTGAGTTTTATTCAAGATATTCACATACTCGGCAATTTTATACTGGACTTCCGACACTGCACTACGTACCCCCTCATAGTCCGCTCTGCTCCCGATATTCGCTTCAGCTTCTTCCAGTTTTTCCTTCAGAGCTTTATTCTCTTCTCTCAGGCGTAAAATCTCTCTGGCCAGTTTGTCCTTGATCATATTTTTCATCTGTTCTGTCTTCAGATAATCCTGCTGGGCAAGTTTCAATTTTTCTTCTGCTATAGTCAGTTCATCTTGAAGGCGTCCGTTTTCTTCGGACAGATTTTTCAGACGTTTATCCTGGTCCTCTGACAATTCGGCGCTATTTTCCTCTTCCTGTTTTAACATCTCCTCCAGTTCCCGGATCCGGTTCTGATATCCCTTTGTCTCTTCTTCGTGAGTTCTGGTCATCTGGTCAAGCTTATCATTCATACTTTCCACATATTCCAGAACATCATCTTTCTTATAACCGCCTACCGCAGTCCTGAATTCCAACTCTGCTCCCATTATTTATTTTCCCCTTTCTTCCCTGTCAGTACACTAGTTTTCCTGACCTGAATGTCTCTTAATCCAGTCATCTCTTAAAGCTGCATAAAGTTCTGCATTAGTTGCCGCCTGATAAGGCGACGCCCAGAAAATCCCCAAAAGCCCGCAGGTAAATGCAGATCCGATCCACCAGCCGATAAAAGAAAGATCCAGCCCAAAAGCTTCCAGTTTCTGTCCCATCATCATTTCCTTGCTGATAGCGAAAGCATCTGTACTGCTAATATCCGGCTGTTCTGCCAGAATATAGGGAACCATCCTGTACTCATAACTTTTTACAATCCCTGGAACGATTAAAAGCAGCGTCCACAAAAATGTGAACAGACTCCTAAGAAACATTACAAGCACCACATTTCCGTAATGACCGGACTGAAACCCAAAAAGGATCTTAGAAACCCCTGCCTGATAATCTCTGTTCTCTACATAAAATCTGCAAGCCCCCATTTCCAGTACAGAAAACACCAGGATCTGTACTAAAATGACCACTGCCCCGGGAATAAGAAACCATAAGGCAAACGTAGTATCCTCCAACCATCTTTCTATGCTGACAGTCCCTCCGGTTCCTGTTATCAGGCCAACGATCAGACTGACTAAAACACAGCTTCCATAATTTCTGCGAAATTTCTCTTTTCCATCAGTTTTCAGTCCTATGCGATCCCAAAACATAAAGCCCCTCCTCTCGAATCGTACATTACGATTTTATTCTATCATGTATTGTCATAGTATAAAAGTGAATTTTTCAAAAATTTCTTATTGACATTTCTGACTTTATCCCTTATAATTATATCTGTTGCTAAGGAAAACAACAAATCATATGTGCGTTTAGCTCAGCTGGATAGAGCGTTTGACTACGGATCAAAAGGCCGGGGGTTCGAATCCTCTAACGCACGTTACTAACCCTTATGTCACGGGACATAAGGGTTTTTGTTTTATCTATAAAATATGCGTATGCGAAAGGAGTTCAGTATGTTTACAGCCACACAGCTTCGGCAACAGCTTTCTTCTATAAACAAGAAAAGTTATCCTGCTTATAAAAGTCTGAAAGGAGTCTATCGCTTTCCAGACTATCTTCTGTCCATTGATCACGTACAGGGAGATCCTTTTGCTTCCCCTTCTCATGTAAGTGTCTCTGTTTCCAGAAAAAAAGCCGGATTTCCGGATTTCTGCTTTCGGTCTCCGGTAACCAGGATTGCTCTTCAGGATCTTCTCACCAGAAAGTTTGAAGAACATATCTCTGTCTACAGTTTCCGTGCAAAAGGCTCCGGGAAAAGCGGTCTGATCTCCATCACCCGCTGCGGCCAGGAGATCTTGGAACGGACGGCCTGTGAGATCACAGATGATAACCTTTTTCTTCGGTTTACTGTAGGATTTCCCGCAAACGGAAGGACCATAAATGCCCCGGAACTGGAAAAAATCCTTTTTGATTTTCTTCCTCTCTGTGTATCAAAAAGCTTGTACTATAAAAATCTTTCCGCCAAAACTATAGAAGATACGATTTTTCTGGCTGAAGATCAGGAATATATCCGCCAGGAGCTTCCCAAAAGAAATCTGGCCGCCTTTGTGGCAGATCATTCTATCCTCCCCAGACAAAGCGGTGTTTCTCAGAAGCCCATGACAGGCAGCATTCCCTTCCTGTCTCCGGAATCCCTTCAGATAGAAATGGCTCTTCCCCACAAAGGCCGGATCCTTGGTATGGGAATCCCTAAGGGTATAACCCTTATTGCCGGAGGGGGATACCACGGAAAATCCACTCTGCTGAATGCTCTGGAACGAGGAGTTTACAACCATATCTCCGGTGATGGGAGAGAATATGTGATCACAGATTCCACTGCACTGAAGCTTCGGTCTGAGGACGGCCGTTTCATTAAAGACGTGGATATCTCTCTTTTCATCAATGATCTTCCAAACCAAAAGGATACCCGCTGTTTTTCCACCCTGGATGCCAGCGGAAGCACTTCCCAGGCTGCCGGGATCGTGGAAGGCATGGAAGCCGGAACCAAGCTTCTTCTCCTGGATGAGGATACCTCCGCCACCAACTTCATGGTCCGTGACACCTTTATGCAGGAAGTGATCAGCAGAGAAAAAGAGCCCATCACTCCTTTCCTGGAGCGTGCCCGGGACCTCTATGAAAAAGCCGGTATTTCCACCATTCTGGTAGCCGGCAGCTCCGGAGCTTTCTTCCATATTGCAGATACTGTGATCCAGATGGACAATTACCGGATTCTGGATATTACAAAAAGGGTAAAAGATCTGTGCAGGAAGTATCCTCTTTCCTCTACTCCGGCTCCGGTCTTTGCTATGCCCAGATTCAACAGGATTATGACCGCACCGCCGGTAAAGGGAGACGGATTTAAAGATCTGAAGCTGAAAGTCCATGGAAAAGACTCCTTTTCCCTGGGAAAAGAGACCATAGACTTAAGATACATCGAGCAGATTGCAGATTCTGAGCAGACTGCGGCACTGGGACAGCTGCTGAAATATGCAAGGGAACATCTCATCGATAACAAAAAAAGTCTTTCTAAGGTCATCGAACTTTTAGAAAAGAAACTGGAAAAAGAAGGGCTGTCAGGCATCTGTTCCTCTTCCTATACTCCCTGCGGTCTCGCCATGCCAAGAAAACAGGAAATCTATTCCTGCTTTAACCGGTACCGGAGATAATATCTGCTGCTGTCACCAAAAAGAATTGCTGTATTGCAGAGCCCCAAAACCAGGCAGTGAAATACAGCAATTTTTTTATTTCTAGTTCTATATCTCCGCTTTTTTAAGAATTCCCACGCCAATAGGATAAGGTCCTGTATGTATGCCGATGGTGGCGCCAATCTGGATCTGGAGCCATTCTTTTACCGGATATCCCTTCTCTGTCAATTTCTCTTTCAAATAGTCTTTAAAAGTTTTATACTCCGGCACATCCAGGCCTATGCCGGTAACCAGCAAATATTCCTCCAGATCTATTTTTTTCTTCTCCAGATACTCAATAAACATATCCACTACTTTCAGGAGAGATTTCTTCCGTCCCCGGCACAATTCTGTAGATCCCAGTTCTCCATCATAATACTGGAGGAGAGGTTTAATATTCAGAACGCTTCCAGCCAGAGAAGCCGCTTTCCCGATCCTTCCTCCATGTTCCAGATATTTCAGATCTTTCGTAGTAAAAAAGATGTGACCGGTATTCCGAATCCTTTCCAGAGCTTTTACCGCCTCTTCCAGAGAAAAGCCCTGATTCCTGAGTCTCACTGCTTCCTGAACAAAAAGCCCCTGTATAGCTGTTACCAACTGAGAATCCATCACATAGATTTCCGCCTGAGGATAGTCTTCCATAAGCTCCTCTTTAGCGTTTATGGCAGACTGCATAGAGCCGCTGAATTTTTTTGTCAGACAGATACACAGCACCGGCATTCCTCTTTTCACCAAAGGCAGAAAGGCATCTATGTAATCCTGAACCGACGGCATAGAGGTCTTAGGGTAACACCCCTGATTATCTGCCATCTCCTGGTAAAAATCGGTAACAGCTATATCTTTGCCCTCTTTCAGATACTTTTCCCCGTCAAAGGATACATAAAATGATACAATCGAAATCTGCTCCTGCTCTGTATACTGAGGCGATAAATCGCAGGAGCTGTCACTGACAATCCCAAATTTCATTTTTCATCCGTCCTTGTCTTACTTTTTAATATCTGTTACTATCTATAGTAAATGTTACAATTGTAACACTTTATTTTCACAAAAACAATACAGGGAACCTGAATTGTTACAAAAAGGAGAATTTTGTTCATGAAAAGCTCATCAAAAAATACTTCTAAAGAATTTACCAAGAATTGTATAATGGATGCCCTCCTTCAGCTTATGCACACCAAAGACTATGAGCAGATCACCATATCCGAACTGACCCGGAAAGCCGGAGTTTCCAGAATGTCCTACTACCGCAGTTATAACAGCAAAGACAGCATCTTAACAGACTATATGTATCGGATTTTAAAAGAATATGCAGAAGATTTGAAAGGTCCCGCCTTCCAGGCTAATTTCCAGACCTATGAACATATCCTTTGGAGTCTGAAATATCTGCAGAAATACAAAGATTATGTCCTCTGCCTGAAAAAAGCCAATCGCTCAGAGATCCTCCTCCATGGCCTGGATCTGTATATGCTTTCTGTAACAAATCCGCTGAAAAAATCGGAGCTGGAGAGATATGAGCTATATTATTATTCCGGCGCTCTTTATAATATTTTCATGCATTGGATCGAAGACGATATGAAAGAAGACATAGAGGTTATTGCTTCTATTATATATGAGCATGTACGGCACAGCCGTTTTAATGACCGTCAGAAATGATTTTCTTCCACAGTATAAAGCGTTTAAACCATTTAAGACAAAAATGAGAGAAACGTTGAACTCTCAGCGTTTCTCTCTCTTTTAAACACTGCCGCAGACCGGAATCGAACCGGTACGGGAGTATAAGTCCCGCAGGATTTTAAGTCCTGTGCGTCTGCCAGTTCCGCCACTGCGGCATTTTTGTACTTTCGGTTTACTGCAAAGGGCATACGTACTAAGTACTGTCCCTTTTAACTTACTCGTACAATGGGCGATGGTGGATTCGAACCACCGAAGGCTTTGCCAGCAGATTTACAGTCTGTCCCCTTTGGCCACTCGGGAAATCGCCCTTATGATTTTTAGTTCTCACAGATTAAAATTATAGCATACCCGCCTGAAAATGCAAGTATTTTTTCACGTCAAAATTTCTGCTCTATCATTTTTCTAAAAAAAGAAGAGAACCAGTCACGAGTTCCTGGTCCTCAAGATCCGGCAGGACTGTTCTATTTCATGAGACAGATTCCTGCCGTTCTTTGTCATATACTTTTTCAGTCATTATTTTTCCTGATCCAGCACACATTTTACAATAATTGCCCCATGGGAGGGCACCTCCAGGCGGATCACGCCTGCTTTGCACTCATGGATCTTCTTTACCAGACTGTATCCGAAATCTCCTGTCACCATAAGCTGTTTGAATTTGCTGGTTCTGGATCTGGGGATTCCCAGCTCCCATACGGAAAGCTCTACTATCTTGGTCTCATCACTGTTATTAATGGTCACCACAGTCTTTTCTTTATCTGTAAATCTGCCGTAGCTGATTTGCTGATAATCATTGGCCAGAAACTTTACAGATCCTCTCAGCAGCTCATAATTTTCTTTATGAATCCTGATAATATCCCTATGGAAATTGATCAGTTCCTGATCCTCTCTTCCCCAAGGGTAAGTCCTTCTGTTGTCCGGGTCTGTAAATCCGCAGAGTCCCGCCTCATCTCCATAGTAGATGGTGGGTGCTCCAGGCCAGGTCATCTGAATCACTACCGCTTCCCGGAAAACAGCTTTGTTAATATCCTGCTCAGCCGCCTCACTGCCCAGATTTTCTACTCGTCCCACCTTATGGTTGGTCCTGGTAAGAAAACGGGAATGGTCATGATTGGATAATTCATTCATAGCTGTCATCAGAGAAGGTGCATAAAAGCTGGCCATATGATATTTCATAGAGCCGATAAAGCAGTCGCTGTTTCCCAGCATGCCTTCGTTAAATTCATCGCTGTGTTTCTCCATTCCTGTAAGGAACCAGGTCACAGGCTCCATAAAAGCATCATAGTTCATTACCGTATCCCACTGGTCACCTTCCAGCCAGGATTTTGCCTCTCCGTAATGTTCTGCAAGGATCAAAGCATCTGGATTGGCTTCTTTCACATTTTTCCGAAATTCTCTCCAGAACTGGTGATTATATTCATTGCTGTGACCCAAGTCCGCAGCCACATCAAGACGCCAGCCATCCACATTATAAGGAGGAGACACCCATTTTTTTGCAATGCTCATAATATAATCATAAAGCCTTGGAGATTCCTCATAATTCAATTTCGGCAGGGTGTCATGTCCCCACCAGCCGTCATAAAACTGATTATAAGGCCAGCTATACTCATTGTGAAAACGGAAAAAGGTCCGATAGGGACTGTCCGGAGATATATAGGCCCCTTTCTCATATCCGGTCTGATTTTCATATATCTGTTCCCGGTCCAGCCATTTATTAAAAGATCCGCAGTGATTGAACACGCCGTCCAATATTACTTTCATTCCTCTTTTATGGATCTCTTCCACAAGACAGGCAAAAAAGGCATTGCTGGCTTCCAGGTTTACTTTATCTGTTACCCGCTCAATGTATTTGGTAGCATGGGCATTGTCTTTCTCCCCTTCGGCCAGAACCTCTCCCCCGTCTTTCACAATCTTCCCGTAATGGGGATCAATATAGTCGTAATCCTGGCTGTCATATTTATGGTTGGATGGAGACACAAATAACGGGTTAAAATAGATCACATCTACGCCAAGCTCCTTCAAATAGTCTAATTTATCTAAGACACCCTGCAGATCTCCGCCATAAAAATCCCGGACATCCATGGTCTGGGGAGGCCGGTTCCAATCATCCACTTTTTTCACATGTTCGTCAATGTAAGCGTATTCCCCTGTAACAACATCATTGGAAGGATCTCCATTACGGAATCTGTCTACAAAAATCTGGTACATCACTGCACCCTTGGCCCAGTCCGGTGTTTTAAATCCCGGTACGATCCCAAAACAGTAATGCTCGTCAATTTCCCTGGTAACGCCTATTTGGTTATAATAACAATGGATCTTTCCGGAAATAATCTCGAAATAATAGCGGATAGTCTCATTTCCAAGCTTTACATCCGTTCCGTAATAATCAAAACCGTCTTTAGACTCTACCCACTTCATAGGCTGTCTCACGTCATCATATACTAAAAAAATAAAATCCACATTATTTTTCTTTGTTCGGATACGAATATTAACGGTATCTCCGGCTTCCGGTTCCGCCGGACTCCTGTAGTTTTCTGTCTCGTCGCTGAAGACTGCACGTTTATTGAAAGTGGGCCTCATATTGGTCACATATTCCTGAATTTTCCTTGCATCGTTAAGATTTTCGTAATTCATACTGCATCCTCTCCATATTTTAGCAAAACCTATCTGTGTTTCCTGCTTTGCTGAATTACTTCATATTATTATTCTATCCTACCGGGTCCATATATACAACCATTATTTCCACAGATTTTTCGTACATTTTTTGTTATTTTTACTTAACTATTCAGCAAAAAAGCAACGTTAGCTGCGAATCTGAGCTGTATTACTAAATAGTTACATTTCACAAAGTAAAACAGCCAGTCTGCTGACTGGCTGTTTTGGAGAAGGTATTTCTTCTTATGGGGTGTAGCAAAAACTATATAATGTATTGGGGGGTTTTTACAATAATTATAATAGCATGCCGCCTAAAAAAAGTGTGCACAATCTTAAGTTTTTTTCGTAATTTTTTTTGATCAATTTTAACATGACTGGTCCTTCCACTTTTCAGACATCTATGATAATCTGCATAAAAACCTGCTAAAACAGGGCTTCAAACTCTTCCCTGCCGATTTTTTCCTTCTCGATCAGCAGCGCTGCACATTTATGAAGAACTTCCTCATTCTGGGAAAGAATCTCTTTTGCCTTCTCATAGGCTTCATCAATGATCCTCTTGACCTCACTGTCGATAAGGGCAGCCGTCTGGTCAGCATAATTCTTAGTATGGCCGAAATCTCTTCCGATAAACACTTCATCTTCGTCACTGCCATACTGGATCATTCCTACTTTCTCAGACATACCATACTGAGTCACCATGGCCCTGGCCATCTGAGTAGCCTGCTTGATATCCTGAGAAGCACCGGTTGTTATATCGTGGAAGATCAGCTCCTCCGCTACACGGCCGCCAAGATCCACAACGATATTTTCCAGCATTTTCTTTTTGCTGTTAAACATCTCATCCTGTTCCGGCAGGGGCATGGTATAACCTGCTGCACCCATTCCTGTAGGAATGATAGAGATCGTATGGACAGGCCCCATCTCCGGAAGAAGATGGAAGAGAATGGCATGACCTGCCTCATGATAAGCAGTAATCTTCTTTTCTTTTTCGGAGATCACCCGGCTCTTCTTCTCTGCACCGATTCCAGTCTTTATAAAGGCCTGACGGATATCACTCTGATTAATGAAAAATCTGCCGTCCTTGGCGGTGATAATAGCCGCTTCGTTCATAAGGTTCTCCAGATCAGCTCCGGTATAGCCTGCAGTAGTTCTGGCAATTTCTTTCAGGTCCACATCTTCTCCCAGAGGTTTCTTTGCCGCATGGACCCTGAGGATATCTTCTCTTCCCTTAATATCAGGTCTTCCTACTCCTACCTTCCGGTCAAAACGGCCTGGACGCAGGATAGCAGGATCCAGGATATCTACCCGGTTGGTAGCCGCCATAACAATAATTCCTTCATTTACACCGAAGCCGTCCATTTCTACCAGAAGCTGGTTCAATGTCTGTTCTCTCTCATCATGGCCCCCGCCCATGCCGGTGCCTCTTCTTCTCGCCACGGCATCGATCTCATCGATAAACACGATACAGGGGGCATTCTTCTTGGCTTCTTCAAACAGATCCCTGACACGGGAAGCGCCTACACCTACAAACATCTCCACAAAGTCTGAACCGGAGATGGAAAAGAAAGGAACCCCCGCCTCCCCTGCAATGGCCTTTGCCAGAAGAGTCTTACCTGTTCCCGGAGGTCCTACAAGAAGTACACCTTTGGGAATTCTGGCTCCTACCTTCACATATTTCTGAGGCTCCTTCAAGAAATCCACGATCTCTTCCAGCTCCTCTTTTTCTTCCTGTAGGCCTGCTACATCTTTAAAAGTTACTTTTTTATCTGCATCTGTGGACATTTTCGCCCTGCTTTTGCCGAAATTCATCATTTTGGCATTGCTTCCTCCGGACATCTGCCGGTTCATCATATTCATGATAACCAGGACCAGCACTACCGTAAGAATCAGGGGAAGCACAGACGCCATAAAGACATTATCTCCCGGTACATCCGCCACCTGTATGGTAACATCACTTTCCGCCTCCAGAGTATCCTGAAGTTCCTTCACATCCAGAGAATAAAAGTTGTGCTCCTCTCCGTTTTTCATACGAACCGTTACCTGGCCGGTAGGAATCTCTCTGTTTGGCTGAATATATACCTGAGATACCTCTCCTTCCTCTATGTCCTGCTGAAATGCCTGCTCTGTATAGCTGTAATCCCGGGTCATCTGCCTGGAAATAAACCAGAACCCGAAAACGATCAGCAGCAACAGTACCAGAGCCGGCACCCAGTTTCTTGCCTGCTTATTCACGTCTTTGTTTCTCCTCTCTTTTCATAATTTCTCTGTCGCCCTGTCAGTCCATGCCTCAGGACAAACATTCTTTTCAGTCTGGCAGCGCAAGCCGCCTACTGTTACTTAAAATTCCACAACGCCAATATAAGGCAGATTCCTGTATTTCTGCGCATAATCAAGTCCGTACCCTACTACAAATTCATCGGGTATGTTGAAGCACACATAGTCAACTTTCACATCCTTCACCCTTCTCTCAGGTTTATCCAGAAGGGTACACAGATGGATACTGGCAGGATGTCTCTGCTTCAGAATCTCAATGAGATAGCTCAGAGTCCTTCCGGAATCGATGATGTCCTCCACGATAAGCACATCTTTTCCTTCTATGGGCTCATCTAAATCTTTCACGATACGTACCA
Source organism: uncultured Bacillota bacterium (assembly GCA_949291945.1). GTDB lineage: Bacteria > Bacillota > Clostridia > Lachnospirales > Lachnospiraceae > Blautia. The sequence goes on from CASEXH010000003.1 coordinate 77,947, forward strand.
CTCCACTGGAACTGGTGTCATTGCCATAGCTGGATACAGACATAAAGTCAAGACTTACCGGAACCGTCACACGCTTTGCCAGTTCGCAGGTAAAAAATACGCCGCCTTTCAGCACGCATATCATATGAACCGATTTCCCTTCATAATCTCTGCTGATCTGCTCTCCGATCTGGCAGATCCGACGATTTACTTCCTCTTCACTTAACAGCTGACGGATTCTTTCACTCATCTTCCTTTACTCCTTTTACATGTACTTCTAACACTCGTTTTGTCTGACTGGTAATCTTATAATACTCACTGATACGCAGGCCCACTGCCCACAGGATATGGGAGCCCTCAGCCAGAAGAGTGATCCTTTCTCTCTCCTGACGTGGAATCTTACAGTCAATAAAATAATCTTTCAGTTTCTTCCGTCCTCCCTGGGCATTTATGGTAATATAATCTCCCGGTAAGCGGAACCTTACTTCAAGACTGTCTTTTATTTTATCATAATCAAACCATTTCGTATATGTTTTTTCTGGAATTTGCTGTTTTTCATAGGGAAAAATCCGGAATTCCAGAGAAACTTTTTCCCTTTTCTCTTCTTTTACTCTTCCAATAACAAGGTTTCCATATTCCTGCCACGCCTGCAGACCATAAGGAAGAAATGCTCTGGATCCTGTATCCGCCAGAAGAAGAGCCTTAACTGTCTCAATATGGATCCTGGAAATATCCTTTTGGCTTCCTGCTGCCGCAGTCAGTACCTTTCTGAAAACATACTCCTGCATAATATCCTTTTCATTAGCAAGCTCTCCCTTTACCACATACTGCTCTTCCCGTTTCTTCACATAGTTCCCATAAAGTTTATCTGCCTGTTCCTCCAGATATTCCTCTATTTTTCCCATATTGCCGGCGGTGATCCCTATATGGCTTACCGCCTGGGAATTGATCTGTTCCATCTGTGGTATCAAAATCTGCCGTATCCTGTTTCTGGTATAGGAAAGATCCTGGTTACTGCCGTCCTCTACCCAGGAAATGCTCTTCTTCCTCAGATATTCTCGTATTTCCTCTCTTGACACACACAAAAGCGGACGGATATAGCACTTCTTTTCCTCTCTCTGTACCGGACGGATTCCTGCCAGCCCTCCTGCTCCTGTTCCCCTGATAAGATTGTGGATCACCGTTTCCGCCTGATCATTCTTATGATGAGCCAGGGCAATACAGAATTTTTTCGGATCAGCCTCCCAGGCCCGGCCCTCTTCCTCAAAAGCTCGGCGTCTTGCCAGCCTGCCTGCCTCTTCCAGAGACAGCTTCTGTGCAGCCGCTATCTCCGGCACCGGACAATACCGGACTGTAAGGGGAACTTCCAGTCTTACACAAAGTTCTCTGGTAAACGCCTGGTCTCTCTCTGCTTCTTCTCCACGGATCCCATGGTTTATATGAATGCCCCGAAGAGCAAAATCCTTTCTTTTCTGATATTCTTTTAACAAAAACAACAGGCATACCGAATCTGCTCCTCCCGAAATTCCAAGAAGCACCTGGCTGCCCGTTTTTATCATCTTGTATTCTTCTATATAGGAAAATACTTTTTCTTCTATCTTCATCCTCTTGTATCTATTTCCTCCATAAACCCGCTACCAGCACTGTCATATCATCTGTGGCCTTGTATTCACAGTATGTAAGAACTCTTTCCAGGATTCCCTTTCCCAGCTCCTGGGCAGCAGTAGTATTCACTTCCATTATGATTTCCTTCATCATCTCTTCCGGATCCTCCCCAGGCAAGGCATCTAGGACTCCATCCGTGACCATGATCAGAAAATCTCCTTCGTAGAGTTTTTTAGTGGAAGACTCAAAATCGGCCTGCTGCACCAGCCCCAGAGCCAGGCTTGTAGATGAGATTGCCTCCACCCAATGACTCCTTTTAACAAAAGTAGTAGCCGCCCCAGCTTTCAGAAAATGGCACATACCAGAATACAGGTCCACAATGGAAATATCCACTGTGGAAAAACGGCCGTCCCGGTTCTTCAGATTCAACACCGAATTAACCATTTTCGCAGCAGTCTCCCCGGAAAATCCTGCTTCCACAAGCTGTTCCAGAGTGTCTACCACTGTCTCGCTTTCCCTGGAGGCCTCCAGGCCGGAACCCATGCCGTCAGAGAGACAGATAAAAAACTGGCCATTCTCTTCTGCAGCACAGGTATAGTTGTCTCCTGACACATTTTCTTTATCCTTAGTAACTTTGGCTGCTCCGTAAAGTATTTTGAAATTTACCTCCTCCATAAATCCCAGAATCCCATAGTCTTTAGTGATCAAGGTTTTTCCTTCGGATTTTACCGTCATTGGACAGCCGCATAGCAGGGAAAGAGCCTCTGCCGCTTCCCCTGCCGGGATGCAGGTGCCTCCTCTGGTACACAGTTCCGCATAATACCGCTGTTTTCCGTCCGGCTGTTCTAAAGTCCACATATTCCGCACCCGGATATGCCGTCTCTTCAACTTTCTGGCAAAATCATCCCGAAACTGCATGTCCACCTCCGTCAGGTCAAAAAGATCTCTGGATAAAAGCTTCATAAGCTGGGCCATCTCTCCCAGCTGCTGGGCTACCGCCATTCTGTTTTCCAATAGTTTATTATTCCATATAAGATTCTGCCGTTCTCTGTCCATGATCCGCTGAAGCTCCTGGACCAGCTTTCCCTGGTTCACACATACTCCTATGAGATCCGCTCTGGCTTTTCTCAGTTTCTCCTCGTCCTTTTCCTCCAGGATCCGCAAAAGCCCGTAAAACCTCTGATACGTCTGGGGATAATGCTGAGTCCAGCACACCTGGTTCAGGCTGCATTTTCTGCATACCTCTTCTTTGGCCTCTTCTATCAGATCTTTCAGTTCCGAGCTGGAAAGATAGTCCTTTCTGCAGGGCATGCCGTAGAAGCTGTTTGCCAGCCTTTGGAAGGATTCCGCATAGCGCTGCATTTTTTCTTTCTGTGGATGCCGGTCATAGTCCAAAGCCGCTGCACTTTTTTTCATTTCTGAAAAAATAGTTTTTGCCATGTCACGTAATAACAGCAGTACGCCGATTACGAGCATGGCAATGATCCATTCCTGCATCTTTTTCCCTCCCTGAATAAGCAACCGCTATCAGAAGAGTATTATAGATGCTTTTCACTCTGAACTTTGTCAAAAACCGTCTTCCAGAGGAAAAATTTTTCAGACAAAAATCTCCATTTATCCCTCTGCTTCTTCAGAGCTACTTCCCGTCTGCCTGGAAGTGTTCCCGTTCTGGGAATTCACGCTGGTCTGAGAGTCTCCGCCGGTCCGGGAATCTTCACTGTTCTGAGAGTCTGTATCATCCTGTGAATTCTCATCATTTTGACCGTTCTGTGTATCCTGGGAGCTCTGTGCGCTCTCGGAGCTGTCTGTATCCTGGGTATTTTCCTCTGTATCGCCTTCTTTAAAGACGATCTCGTTTTCCTTGACCAGACCCAGCTTCTCTCTGGCTGTCTCCTCTACATATTCATCTGTCTTCATATATTCCTTCAAATCATCAATCTCTGTGGTACGTCCCTCTTCTTCCTCGATCTGCTGATCCAGTTCTTTAATCTGGGAATCATACGAGGACAGCTGATTCTGCAGAGCAACGCTTTTCCCCATCATTCCCACAAAGAGGACACCTACCACAAAGGTAATGCTAACCATTGCGATTCTGGTTTGTGATTTTCTTTTCTTTGCTTTTTTCATTCCAACGCTTCCTGATTCTTTGTATGGACTTTCGTTTATATAGGGCAATTTTAACTCTGACCAGCCAAAATTTCAACCTTTTTCTGCATATTCTAATAGGTCTCCCTATAAATCCCAGGAACCTTCCTATTTTCCTCAAAAAAGCAGAAATATATTTCACCAAAATCATACTGGGACCGGCATGATACAGCAAAGCACCCAATCCGGTAAATAAAAGAACATAGATGCGTATCATACCATCATTTTCCCTATAAATCAGGTTGAACAAATATATCCCTGAAGCACACCAGTACAGAATATCCTCTATCCCAATCCAAACGGAGTTGTGTTCTGTAATGTTTCTGAAAATGCGAAGAATATCATAACAAACTGCTAGAAAGACGCCTGCCAGGAAGGCATCTGCAGCAAGCAGCAGTTCTCCCTGCATATAGCTGCTCATGTAGGTCATTGAAACAGCCTTTTCAGCATTCCTTCTCCCCCCTTGGCTTTGGTAATCCCCTGGCTGTATATAAGACTGTCCACTTTTCCCTCTATATCGACCTCCTGTCTCTCCAGATCCAGACGGGTCACATGAAGTCCTTCCCCTTTTATGGAAAGAGTCCCCGCCTCTGTTACCAGACTGATTTCTTTTTCATCAAAGGAATTCACATCTCTCACGCCTTGTATGCAGCCCTTTTCTCTGTTGGTAAGCTGCAGCCGGTGAATCTTTCCGCTCTGTTTTTCTTCCAAAAGAAAATCAATCCCCCATATTCTCTTCCTTATGAAAGATTATATGGGGGATTAATCCTTAATATGCATTTTCATGCAGGCATGAAATCCATGACCTTTCGGCCCTAGGTGTCACAGGTATTTGAACAGCTCGCTGGCTGCTTCTTTTTTGACGGTTTCCTGTACGTCCAATACCTCTACCCGCACATTTCTGCTCCCGAACTGGATTTCAAGAATGTCTCCTGCTTTTACCTGGGCAGAAGCCTTGGCAGGTTTTCCGTTGATCAGCACACGGCCTGCATCGCAGGCTTCGTTAGCCACAGTTCTTCTCTTGATCAGTCGGGATACTTTTAAATATTTATCAAGTCTCATTTTCTATTATGCGTTCACTAAATCCTTTAAAGCTTTTCCTGCTTTGAACTTTGGAGTTTTGGAAGCTGCGATTGTCATAGTCTCTCCTGTCTGAGGATTTCTGCCTTCTCTTGCAGCTCTCTCAGAAACTTCGAAAGTTCCGAATCCGACTAACTGAACTTTCTCACCTTTCTTCATTTCTTCAGATACAACATCAACGAAGGCTTTTAAAGCTGCTTCTGCGTCTTTCTTAGATAACTGTGTTTTCTCTGCCATAGCAGCAACTAATTCTGTTCTGTTCATGAGTATTTCCTCCTAAATATAAATCACGCTAAAAGTCTACCGCTACTGCGGTCTACTGTTATTTATACCGTGTTTCCTATGGTTTGTCAAGCATATCCGGAAATTTCTCAGGCCGCAAAAACACTTTCCGCAAAGTTTCTCCATTTTTCTTCCTGATCCCGCAATCTTTTTAATTTTTCCAGGTTTTTTTCCGAAATCCACGCCTTATTATGGGTATAATAATAATTTGCCAGCTTCCAATATTTTTCAGGATATGCAAACCGGATCCTGAGGTTTTCCACTTCCTCCCGGGAAAGGGGCCGTACCTGCTGATAGGCCAGAAGGATTTTTCTTCCCAGATTCTGATCCCACTGATGTTTTTCCAGAACCTTTCTCATAAATCGGTAGAGATCTCCCACCTGGATATCAAAATTCCACTTATCAAAATTTGTTACAGCCCTGACTTCTCCCGCCGAAAAAAGGATATTGTGCTGGTTAAATTCTCCGTGACAGACAGCTCCTCTTTCCAGTTCCTGCTGCCGGAGTTTTTCGTATCCGGAGGACTCCAGTCTTTGCAGCGCTTCCTCCCCATGTCCCAAAAAACTGCAGATCGTATCTAAAAGCTCCTGTTCAAAGGGATTTTTCCGATGCTTTCCAAGAATGAATTTCCGGATCTTTCTTAGTTCCTGGTTATGACGCTGAAATTCACTGTTCAGGGATTCCCTCACGTAATGACTCTGTACAGGCATACACATTACTTTATGTAAACTTGCCAGGGCAGAAACTCCTTTACAGATTTCCTCCTCATTGCGGGTATCGCATTCTTTTCCTTCATACCATTTTTTCACGATGTATGAAACACTTTCGTTATCTCCCGATATATAGGAACCTTCCTTATTACTCAGGATCTGGTCCGTCCATATGGGAGAGGCGCCGGAAATCTTTTCCAAAAGTTTCGCCTGGTACTCCAGCTTCCTGGGAGTTCCCCAGTATTCACGAATCAGTACAAGACCCTCCTGGGTCTCGCAGATCAATGCCCCCCTGCCCCGGTATACAGCCCCGGCTTCCAGTCCGTACTGTTCCAACACGCTCAGACCACGGTCATACACATTGTTCTCCCCCTTTTTTTCATATCCCTTTCATTGTATGCAGAGAATTTCGGGGTTAGAAGGAATTCAAAGGAGGGACAACAGATATTCTTTTGTATTCTTCTCCGGATTTTCTAAAACAATATCCAGAAATCTGTCCAGAGTTTCTCCGATTTCTTTTCCCGGTTTCATGCCGGCCTGAATCAGATCTCTTCCGGAAACCGCCAGATCTTTTATGGAAACACACTCTTTCTTCCGAAGGATTTCCTCATAAATTTCCCCTAGCCGATCCAGCCACTCCAGTTTTTCTTTCCGGTGGTAGGTGCTTTGAGCCATAATGTCACCTCTTCTTACTTCCAGTAGCAAAGGGAAGAGTTCTGTGCCTGTTTTAGACAGGGCTCTGCGGACAGACCGGGGGGCTGCCTGCCAGGGACACTCATGCCAGTATACCAGCTTTCCTACTTTATTGATGGTATCATTATCAAAGCGCAGTCTTTTCAGTACAATCCTGGCAATTTTCTCACTCTGGGCAGGATGACCGTGGAAATGGTCGATTCCCTCTTCGTCTCTTGTTCTTGTTTCTACCTTTCCCAGATCATGGAACAGCAAGGTCAGCCTCAGGATCCGGTCAGCCTTTACTGCTTCCATGGCTTTCAGGGTATGTTCTCCCACATTATAGCAATGATGGGGGTTTTCCTGGGGAGTCTCCATGGCCTTATCAAATTCCCACAGAAAAATCTTCGTCAGCCCCAGTTCCCATGCCTTCTTCAGGTATTGGGGATGGGGAGAAACAAGAAGCTTCACCAGTTCTGTCTGGATCCGCTCTGCGCTGATCTTTTCCAAAGTTTCTCCCAGTTCTCTGGCTGCCCCGGCAGTCTTCTCTTCAATGGAAAAGCCAAGCTGGGCAGAAAAGCGCACTGCCCGCAGGATGCGCAGGGCATCCTCTGTAAATCTTTCTCCGGGATCTCCCACACAGCGGACCACCTTATTTTTCAGATCTTCTACCCCTCCGAAAATATCCACCAGTCCGGTCCGGTGATTGTAGGCCATGGCGTTGATGGTAAAATCCCGGCGTCTTAAGTCTTCCTTCAGATCGGGAGTAAAGATCACCTCTTTGGGATGACGGCTGTCCTCGTATTCTCCATCAATCCGGTAGGTGGTTACTTCAAATCCTTCTTTCTCTATAAGCACCGTTACAGTTCCATGCTGGATTCCCGTGTCCACAGTTCTTGGGAAAATCTTTTTTACCTCTGCCGGAGTAGCAGAGGTGGTAATATCCCAGTCCGCCGGTGAACGGTGAAGGAGGCTGTCACGAACACAGCCTCCCACTACATAAGCATCATATCCATGTTCCTGTAAAGCATCTATAATTTTTTCTGCCTTTCTTGGAACTTCAATTCTCATAATTAATAAGCACGCCCCCAGTAAACCATTTTCTTGGCCGGTTTTCCGCATACCACACATTTATCTGACAGAGTTTCCTGTGCAAAAGGTATACATCTTGCCGTAGCCTGAACATCTTCTTTTACCTTATCTTCACATTCCCTGCAGCCGCACCACATGGCTTTTACAAAGCCCGGTTTCTCATTAATGATCTCTTTGAAAGACTCATAATCGGTTGCCGCATAGGTATGAGCATCTCTGTGTGCCCTGGCTCTCTCCAGCATTTCCCTCTGCATGGTGTCCAGGATCTCCTGTACTTTCTTGTCCAATTCATCCAGGGGAACAATGGTTTTCTCTCGGGTATCCCTGCGGACAACCACTGCCTGATTTGCCTCAATGTCCTTTGGACCGCACTCAATACGAACCGGAATTCCTCTCATTTCCTGTTCTGCAAACTTAAATCCGGGACTCTTGTCAGTCTTATCGGTTTTCACACGGATACCTGCCGCTCTTAACTGAGCCTCTAATTTTTCTGCGGTCTCCAGGACTCCTTCCTTTCTCTGCTGGATCGGTATGATCACTGCCTGTACCGGTGCGATCCTGGGGGGCAGTACCAGTCCGCTGTTATCACCATGGACCATGATCAGAGCTCCGATCATACGAGTAGTCATACCCCAGGAGGTCTGATGGACATACTGGAGTTTATTCTCTTTATCTGTATACTGAATGCCGAAAGCCTTTGCAAAACCGTCACCAAAATTATGGCTGGTCCCTGACTGAAGGGCCTTGCCGTCATGCATCAGGGACTCAATGGTATAAGTAGCCTCTGCCCCTGCAAATTTTTCTTTTTCTGTCTTCTTTCCTTTGATCACCGGAATAGCCAATACTTCCTCACAGAAATCCGCATAAAGGTTCAGCATCTGTATGGTCCTCTCCTCTGCTTCTTCCGCTGTAGCATGGGCGGTATGTCCTTCCTGCCATAAGAATTCTCTGGAACGGAGGAAAGGTCTGGTGGTCTTCTCCCACCTAACTACCGAGCACCACTGGTTGTATACCTTAGGCAGATCCCTGTGAGAATGGATCTCCTTAGAATACAGATCACAGAACAGGGTTTCGGAAGTAGGGCGTACACAGAGTCTCTCCTGAAGAGGCTCCATTCCTCCATAAGTCACCCAGGCCACCTCAGGAGCAAATCCCTCCACATGATCCTTCTCCTTCTGAAGAAGGCTTTCCGGAATAAACATGGGAAGATATACGTTTTCCACCCCGGTCTCCTTAAACCTTCTGTCCAGCTCATGCTGGATGTTTTCCCAGATCGCATATCCTGCAGGTTTGATCACCATACAGCCTTTTACGCTGGTATAATCGATAAGCTCTGCCTTTTTCACTACGTCTGTATACCACTGGGCGAAATCCTCTTCCATAGAGGTGATTTCCTTAACTAGTTTCTTATCCTTTGCCATTTTTCTACTCCTTTTTATCTTACTAGAGCAAAGTGGGCAAACCCACTTCAACTCCCCCTTCCCTCAATCCTGAGGGGCTTGAGCACTTTGTGCGCCGCCGCAGGGGTCTAATGCCCCATATACCTCCATCGGGGTATCTGACTCTCTAGGAAGTTCTGAAGGACAACCCTAGAGAAAAAAAGACACCGGATCCCCATCCAGGGACCGATGTCATATTTCGGCGGTACCACCCTAATTGACGGCTTGCAGCCGTCCTCTCTCTGCTTTTCTAACGCTAAAGCCTGCGTCCTGCTCCTCACAGGCAGCTCCAAGGCGGGTTCCCCTTCTTCCGGGAAGGATCTCTCACCGCTGATCCTCTCTCTGTGCCCTTCCGTTCAGGTACTTTTCCTCTTCATCACCATTTTCTTCTTTATCTGGAAACATTTTATTGGAAATTTTCCTATTTGTCAAGGCTGAACCGCTCCTTATAATTCCAGCTCCACCTTTCTCCCTGTAGGACTGTACTGATAATAGCGTACCCCTGCCGCATCCAGCATCCTTTTGGAGGCCTTTACCGCCGGGGTATCCCCGTACTTGTCACTTCCATATACAATAGTCTTAATCCCTGCCTGAATAATGGCCTTTGCGCATTCATTACAGGGAAACAGAGAAACATACAGCTTTGCTCCTTCCAGAGATCCGCCCCTGTAATTCAGGATCGCATTCAACTCACTGTGGGTCACATAGAAATATTTGGTATCAAACTCCTCCCCTTCCCTGGCCCAGGGGAATTCATCATCTGAGCAGCCCATTGGGAACCCATTATATCCCATAGAAAGGATTTTATTGTCCTGGCTGACAATACAGGATCCTACCTGAGAGTTGGGGTCCTTTGACCGCATTCCGGACAATTCGGCAACCCCCATAAAATATTCATCCCAGGATATATAGCCCTGTCTTTTTCCTGACATCTGTCTCACTCCTATTCTTAGCAACAGGCATCTGTCATAGAATGCATCTGCCGCTTACTTTGTACCAAAGATCCGGTCTCCCGCATCTCCAAGACCTGGAACAATATATCCATGGTCATTTAAATGATCATCTAATGCCCCGATATAAATATCCACATCCGGATGAGCTTCTGTAAGGGCTTTTACACCTTCCGGAGCGGCAATGATACACATAAAACGAATATTTTTTACACCCTTTTCCTTCAGCATGGAAATTGCCGCCACTGCAGATCCTCCTGTAGCCAGCATGGGATCTGTGACAAACACTTCCCTCTCCCCGCAGTCTGCGGGAAGCTTACAGTAATATTCCACCGGTTTTAAGGTCTCGGGGTCACGGTATAAGCCAATATGACCTACCTTTGCGGCAGGCACCATGGTCAGCATCCCTTCCACCATGCCAAGACCGGCACGGAGGATGGGGACTACCGCCATTTTCTTGCCTGCCAGTTCCTTTGCAGTCATTTTTGTAATAGGAGTCTCGATCTCCACATCCTTCAGTTTCAGATCCCGGGTTGCCTCATAGGCCATAAACATAGCGACTTCACTTACCAGTTCCCGGAATTCTTTCGAGCTTGTCTCTTTTCTCCGGATGATTCCGATTTTGTGCTGGATCAGCGGATGTTCCATTACTAATACTTTTCCCATATGATTTCTCCTCTGTATCTGCCGTGCAAAGGCAAATCTTTACTCTTCATTCTCTATAAGATCGATCCTTCTCTGATGTCTTTCCTCATGGGAAAATTCCGTATGAAGGAAAGTATCTACAATCTTCACTGCCAGCCCGGGGCCTACTACCCGTCCTCCCAGAGCCAGGATATTTGCATCGTTGTGGAGTCTGGTAGCTTCTGCACTGAAGCAGTCTGTGCATAGGGCCGCCCGGATCCCTTTCATTTTATTCGCTGCTATAGAAATACCGATCCCCGTTCCGCAGATCAGAATCCCTTTGTCACAGACTCCATTCTGGATCGCCCTTCCTACTTTTCTGGCATAGACAGGATAATCTACGGATTTTGTGCTGTCACAGCCAAAGTCTTGGTATGGAATCCCTTTTTCCTCCAGATATTTTATAATTTCCTGTTTCAGTTCATAACCGCCATGGTCACAACCCAATGCTATCATTAAAAAACCTCCTTTGCATAATAATCTTCTCCTTTTTCATTCTCACAGCCGTATGATGTGATGGCCTGCCGCTTTCAGCAGCCGGTTCATAATCGCCTGTCCCATTTTCGGGGTATCGAAAGACTCTGAAAAAATAGCGTCCACCTTTTCTTCATCAAATTCCCGGAGAATCCCAAAAAGATGGCGGGCAATCCCTTCTTCGTCCCGCCTGGTACCGATGCTCTTTACCACAGCGGCCTGATAGCTTCCTCTGGTCTCGTCTGTGGCGATAACCCCTGCCCCTTTTCCTTCTGCTTTCAGCTTTGCGCATTGTGTATTGATATATGCAATGGTATCCTCTGCTTTCCCTTCTACTATAGTAAGAGATGCCTGCGGAGCATAATGGCGGTACTTCATCCCCGGCGCCTTTGGCCGGACATTCTCATCTGTAATCAGCAGTCCTCTGTCTACCTTTACCTGCCCGATCACATCCTCCATCATTTCCTGGTTAATATAACCGGGACGAAGGATTACCGGCTCGTCTTCTGTAAAATCTACAATGGTGGATTCCAGTCCGATCCCCACACTGCCCCCGTCTATGATCATATCGATTTTTCCCTCCAGGTCTTCCCGGACGTGAGAAGCCCGGGTGGGGCTGGGCCTCCCTGAAGTATTGGCGCTGGGAGCCGCAACATACCCCCCTCCTGCCCTGATCAGAGCCGCCGCTACCGGATGGCTGGGCATCCGCACCGCTACGCTCTCCAGTCCCCCTGTGGTTTCATAAGGCACCACAGAGCTTTTTTCAAATATCATAGTCAATGGCCCCGGCCAGAAGGCTTCTGCCATCTTCCTGGCCTTTAAAGGTATTGCTTTTACGATCTTATCCAGGCTCTCCATATCTGCGATATGTATGATAAGGGGATTATCTGAAGGTCTTCCCTTAGCCTGGTAGATTTTCCGGGAAGAGTCTGGATTCAGTCCGTCTCCTCCCAGACCGTAAACTGTTTCCGTAGGAAAGGCTACCAGACCGCCCTCTTTTAGGACCCTGCCGGCCTCTTCCATCACTTTTGCATCCGGATGTTCTTTATCTACTGTGACTACTGTTGTATTCACCTTAAAACCTCTTCTCCCTTAGTTTCTTACAATTCAGCCTTATCATACCACATCTGCACCTTCCTTTTCCACAATTTTTAGAAATTTTAAGATTCCTGAAGAAATTGCCCGGGCACATTTTTTCTGATACTCTTCTGTCTGAAGAAGTTCTGCCTCTCTGGGATTGGTAAGGAAGCCGGTCTCTACAATGTTTACAATCCCTTCGCTTTTCTTCAGCAGATAATAAGAATCATTGGCTTTGGCCTTTCGGGGCCTTTGGATCTCCAGTTCTTCATTCAAAGCTTCCTGGATATACTCTGCCAGTTCCCCTCCTTTTTCTGAACCGGTGTAATAAAACACCTGAGGTCCACAGACACTCTGGTCCTGATAACTGTTCTGATGAATACTCACGGTAAGAAGGGGATCTGTTTCTTGAATGATCTCACAGCGTTTCTTCAGATCCTGGTTTTTCTTGTTCGGGCTGTCCTCCTCGTAAAGCCCCCGGTCATCTTCCCTGGTGAATACAACCTGAACCCCTTCCTCTTCCAGATATTCCCCCAGATATCCGGCAATCTTCAGGTTGATCCCCTTTTCTTCCAGCCCGTCAATTCCCACAACTCCCGGATCAATCCCTCCGTGTCCGCTGTCTATCACGATCACTTTTGGCTCCTGAAGCTGCTCCTTTCCTGCCAGAACGGCCCCTTCTCTGGACAAGAAATATATGGCGAAAAGCATTCCTACAGCCATGAGCCTCTTTATCCAGCGTTTCCACATAAAAGTTCTCCTTGCTTTTCCCTCTGTAAAATATATGCGGAAAAAAAGGCAAAAAGAAGACTGCCCCTTGGAAGTGCAGCGCACTTAAGGGACAGCCTTGAATTTTTTCTTTATTTAACAGCGCCGTTTACAACACCGTTGAGGATCTGTTTCTGGCATACCAGGTAGAAGATCAGGATCGGAATCAGGGCCAGCAGGTAAGATGCAAAGGCCAGGTTGTAGTTTGTACCGAACTGTGTCTGGAAGTTTAACTGTGCCAGAGGCAGTGTGTTTACATCGGTTCCGGAAAGGATAACCAGAGGAGTCATAACGTCGTTCCAGGTACCCAGAGCAGTCAGAACTGCTACCGTTGCATGCATGGGTTTCATAACCGGGAATATAATACTCCAGTAAGTCTTCCATGTGGTTGCCCCGTCTACCCTTGCTGCTTCCTCAAGAGCCAGAGGGATATTTTTCAGATAGCCGGAGTACAGCAGCAAGTTCATAGGCATATAGAATACCGTATACAACAGGATAACGCCCACTCTGTTTGCCAGCCCCATCTGTGCCGTCAGTTTTACAACCGGCATCATCAGGATTGCGAATGGTACGAACATACCGCTTACAATGTAAAGATAGATGAAACTGTAGGCCTTGCTGTGTGCCATGCTTCTGCCTATAGCATATCCTGCCAGAGAATGGATGATTACTGCCAGGACAATAGCAATCACTGTGATCAGTACACTGTTTGCCAGAGAGTTCCAGAAATCGGTAACTTCCATAGCCTGAGCAAAGTTGCTGAAGCTCCAGGAGCTTGGGAACGCCAGTGCTCCTGCAATGTCATTAGTCATTTCAGAAGGCTGCTTAAAAGCAATAATGATGGTCATATACAATGGAAAGAAAATGGTTAAGCAGCCGATGATCAAGAGAATGGTAATCGGCCAGTTTGTACGTGCCGTCTGTTTATTTCCTTTTCTATTCATTATAACTGCTCCTCCTTACTTCCTGTAAATTTCATTTGTGCTACTGAGATTACCACGATCACGATAAAGAAGATTACCGCATTGGCACTCTGGAAACCGAACTGTCCGCCGCTCATACCGTTGTTATAGATCAGGTAAGAGATAGACTCTGTACTCTGTGCAGGACCACCTTTTGTCAAAGCCATGATCTGATCGAATACCATCAGAAAGTTCTTCATACACAGCACCATATTAATGGAGAAGAAAGGAATGATCAGCGGGAAAGTCAGATTCTTGAATTTCGACCATCCGGTAGCCCCGTCAATAGAGCCTGCCTCATATACATCCTCCGGTACTGTCTGAAGACCGGAAATATAAATAATAGTATTCATTGCCACAGACTGCCAGCATGCTACAAATACGATAGCCAGCCATGCGCTGCTTTCACTGGAAAGCATACTGCTGGAGAGGAAACCGATTCCCAGCTTCTGTCCCACTGTAGGAAGGATATAGGTAAAGATAAAGCTGAAAATATAACCCACAACCAGTCCGCCCAGTACGTTAGGAATGAAGTAGATTCCCCTCAGAGCACTTTTCCCTTTGATCTTGCTGTTCAGTCCCAGAGCCAGGATCAGGCTGACCACGTTGGTCACAATGGTACTGACAATGGCAAATTTAAAGGTAAACAGATAAGACTTTCCAACTCTGGAATCCTGAAACAGATCTACATAGTTTCTGAATCCTACAAAGTCATAAGTTCCATAGCCTTTATAGTTTGTAAAACTGTAAATCACACCTCTGATCAACGGAAGTGTATTAAACATAAAGAATAAAATCAAAATCGGAATTGTAATGCACAGAAATGTTTTCTCTCTGTTTCCCATCTTTTTCTTCATCTTAACTTCCTCCTATTCTGCGTCCGGATGCTCTTCCATGTACTCTTCCAGATTTCGGATGGTATCACGGTTATAGCGCACCCACTCGGTATCGAATTTCTTCAAGAAACTGTCTGTTGCATTTTCACCGTTATCCAGGAGATAAGTCTGGATCATGGCATCTACCGCCATCTCACTTGGATAATGGTGGTCCTGATAGTCCGCCAGATTACCTTCTTCGATGTAAGTCTTCATACCGTCCAGCATAGGCGCCAGTTCAAAATCCCCCTCCTTACAGGGAACTGCGTTCTGGTCATCCAGATAGAACTGTACATTCTCGTCTTCCAGAAGGAAATCCAGAACCTCATAGGCAGCTTCTTTATGTTCAGATTCTGCCATAACAGAGAACTGCAGGTCGTTTCCGGAATTCAGCTTGTTCACAGAAGCGTCTTCACTTGCCGGCATTACAAAAGAGTCAATGTTGATGTCCGGGTTTACAGACTGGATCTGAGGAACCGCATAACTTCCGATAGGATACATAACCGCCTCGCCTCTTGCAAAAGCTGTACATGCATCGTTATAGCTGTATGCAAAAGGATCATCCTGGGCATAGTCCAGAAGAGCCTTGGTCTTCTCTGCAACTTCCCGGTAATTATCTGTAAAGTTTGCTTCTCCTCTGTTTACCTGGGAGCAGATATCAGAATCTACCAGGTCTACAGCAATGGCGTTCCAGGGTGCCAGACAGGTCCAGGTATCACGGAATCCGAAGTAGAAAGGCTGAAGGCCCTCTGCCTCAATATCCTCGCACAGTTCCATAAACTCATCCCAGGTGGTAGGGATCTCCCAGCCGTACTGGTCAAAGATATCTTTGTTGTACAGCACGCCTGCAGCGTTGGCTACATAAGGCACTGCGTAAACACCTTCCTGAGGAACCAGCTCCAGTTCCTTATCCATCTGAAGATAGGCTTCTTTAATGTTATCCAGACCTTCATAATCAGAGATATCCATCAGCAGCCCTGCATCCAGGAAGTTGGAGTAGTTCATATCACCGCCGATACCGATGATATCCGGATAGTCCTCACGGATAAACCGGGTCTTCATAATCGTCGTAGCATCGTTTGGAGAGTCGATGACCAGTTCAATATCATCATGTGTCTCATTGAACTTCTTTTCCAGCTCCTCGAACACATCTACGGCTTCCGGCTTGTACTGAATCATTTCGATCCGGATCTTTCCGTTATCTCCCCCTGAGAGACTGCATCCGGACATTACTCCTGCTGCCGCCATGATTCCTGCCAAAGTAACACTGACAGCGGCAATCTTTTTTCTTCTCATCTTCTCATTCCCCTTTCCTGATGATGATCATTTTAGCTTCATAAGGACGGAGCGTTCCAAAAGATCCCTCCTGGGCATAATTGGAGATAAGGACTTCCTGATCTTTCCATATGTCCGGAAGTTCGTAGGAAACCTCCTGTCCATTAAAGTTACATAGTACCAAAAGCTCCTCCTTTTCTGTCTCTCTTGTATATGCAAAAATAGAAGGATCTTCTCTCAGCAGAAGCCGGAATCTTCCATCCGTAAGGATCGGTTCCGTTTTTCTCAGCCGGATCAGTTTCTGATAATAATAAAATACAGAATCCTGATCGATCAGCGCTTCCTCTGCGTTAATCATAGTATAATTGGGATTACAGCGGATCCAGGGCGTCCCTTTGGTAAAACCGGCATTAGGTTCTTCGCTCCACTGCATAGGCGTTCTTGCATTATCTCTTCCTTTTACATAGATCGAACGCATAACCTCTTCTTCCGGATACCCCTGTTCTATCCGTTCTTTATATACATTGAGAAGCTCGATATCCCGGTATTCCTGAATGTCAAATTGTACATTGGTCATTCCCAGTTCTTCCCCCTGATATATGTATGGAGTTCCCTGCATTCCATGAAGGCAGGTAGCCAGCATCTTGGCAGATTCTACTCTGTATTTTCCGTCGTCGCCGAATCTTGACACGGCTCTGGGAAGATCATGGTTATTCAGGAAAAGACTGTTCCAGCCCTTGTTGTAAAGCTCAGTCTGCCATTTTTCAAAGACCTCTTTAAACTCTACAAAAGGCAGTTCTCGCAGATCCCATTTTTCTTTTCCCGGCACCTGATCCAGCACCATATGTTCAAACTGGAACACCATGGAAAGTTCAGATCCGTCCGGGTTGCTGTAAAGCATAGCCCTTTCCGGAGTAGCGCTCCAGGTCTCGCCTACGGTCACCAGATCTCCTTTCTGGAAGGTTGCCCTGCTCATCTCTTTCAGATAAGGATGGAGCATCTTTCCTTCTGCCATAACCATTTTATCCGGTTCTTTTCCGATCAGGTCGATCACATCCAGACGGAAACCTCCCACTCCTTTCTCCATCCACCAGTTGATCATCTTGTAGATCTCCTGCCGGAGTTTCGGGTTCTCCCAGTTCAGATCCGGCTGCTTTACAGAAAACTGATGAAGATAATACTGCTGACATTCCGGCACCCACTCCCAGGCAGGCCCGCAGAAAGCAGACTTCAGTTCATTGGGATATTCTCCCTCCACCCCGTCTCTCCATACATAATAGTCATGATATGGATTATCCTTACTTTTTCTGGCCTCTATAAACCAGGGATGTTCATCGGATGTATGGTTCAGCACCAGATCCATAATGATCCGGATATTCTTCTCTTTTGCCTTTCGAATCAGTTCTTCCATATCCTGAAGGCTGCCAAAAATAGGATCTATGTCCTGATAATCTGAAATATCATAGCCGTTATCATCCTGAGGGGATTTATACACAGGAGACAGCCATACAGCATCAATTCCCAGCTTTTCCAGATAATCCAGTTTCTGGATAATGCCCTGTATGTCTCCGATCCCGTCTCCGTTGCTGTCGTAAAAACTCCTTGGATAGATTTGGTAAATCACCGAGGTTTCCCACCATTTTCTGGTCACTTTTTCCATAATCCCCCTCCTTATGTTTCAATTTATAAGTCTAATTATAATTAGTGTTGTAAGGTTTTTCAATAAGTGTTGCAAAAAACTACATTACTTTACAAGTCCTTTACTATTTTTTTGTCTATTATGCACAAAAAGAAGCCGCTGCCGTATTCTATCAAAATGCTGAAATCCAAATTCATGGAATATTTCGGCATTTCATAAAATACGGCAGCGGCGGCCCCTCCTCTTTTATACAATGTTCCGGTGTTTCCAGATATTTCTCACACTTTCTCTGACGATGAGCTCTGTAGGCAGCTCCATACTTCTTATCATGACTTCCTGTCCGTATACTCTTTTCAGAAGAAGCTTCACTGCTTCTCTTCCTTTATCCGTTGGGGACTGACGGACCGTAGTAAGGCTTGGTCTTGACAGCCGGGCATAAACATTGTCGTCAAATCCCACAACAGAAATATCTTCCGGCACCCATAGGTTCTTGGAGAAGAATACGCTTACTGCCTCATTTGCATAGAGATCGGCAGCAAAAAATGCTGCTGTATACCCCTTTGTTTTTGCAGTTTTGGCAAACCTCCGCAAAACTTCATAGCGAAGATTTTTTTCCTGAGGAATATAGTAAAAATCCTCCTGAGAATAGGATATCTCATGTTTTTCCAGGGCTTCCCGATACCCAAGCAGCCGGGACCGGTTGCTGGCAATCGGTTCCTCCTGGTCACAGAAAAAGGCGATCTTCCTGTGCCCTTGCTTAATGAGATAAGAGGTAAGCTCTTTGGCGCCTTCCCTGTCCTGAAGACCGATATTATCATAATTTCCCTCCCCGCAGTCCACAAAAACCAGCGGCTTTGCCGTTCTTTTGCAAAGGGCCTCACATCTGCTCGGATCGCAGCCCAGGATAATACTCCCTTCCACATTGTGGGCAGAAAGCTTTTTCAGAAACTCGTCCTCGCTGTAAACAGTACTGCACACCACATTTCTTCCGGTCTTTTCCAGTTCTTTCTCGATTGCCTCCAGAAGTTCTGCGCAAAAAGGATCTGTGTAAATATGCTCTCTTTCTCCGAAAAAAAACTCCACAATCACCAGTTTCAACTCATCCTGGCTGCTTCTTCCTCCCCGGTTTTCCTGGACATAGTGGTTTTTCACCAGCATCTCCTCTATTTTCATGCGAGTCTGCTCGGACATTTTCTCTGTTCTTCCGTTTATCACATTGGAAACGGTTGTAGGACTGACTCCTAACTGCCTTGCTATTTCCTTAATCGTAATCATAAACATCCACCTTTTGTCATGTTTAACAATATAATCATTTTATAAAAACACATAGACAATTTCAAGCATTTTATAGAAAATCTCCTTGTATTCCCCATAGTTTTCCTGGAAAACTTTAAAAGGCCAGGGTAGAAAGTCTGGCGTTCCCCACTTCCTGCCCTGGCCCAAGTACAGCCCGTATTTTTTTGTTTTTACAGATCATCCAGTTCTTCTTCCATCATAGCCTCGTCTTCTTCACTGAGGAGTTTGGAAATCTGAAGAGCCAGCTTGCTGTCTTCATCCTCATCATCTTCTTCGTCAAACTCTTCCAGTTCTTCTACATCTTCCGGGGAATCTAAAAAATCAAGTTCTTCGTCAACTTCTTCAGATAAATACTGGTTCTCATCATTTGAATTTTCTGTTTTCCTGCCGCTGAGTAAATCTGAAGCAGCATTTATTACCTGCAATATCTCTCCGCAGGAATTCTCTACTTTTTCTTGTACCTGCTCTATTGTTCTTTTAAGTTCATTCATTCTTTCTTGCAGAACATGGTATCTTTTCTCTCCTTCTGCGAGTTTCTCCTCAATCTCATTTTGCACATTTTCTACTCTGTTTTTTGCCTCATTCTCAGCTTCTTTAAGCATTTCATCAGTCTTTCTTTTGGCCGCTTCCTCCATAGAATCGGCCTTCAGCTGCGCTTCAAGCACTAATTTCCCAATGCTTTCAAAATTGTCAATATACTTTTGATACTTTTCTTTAATTTCATCTTCAAGCCGGAGCTGATAATCGTCTTTTAATTCTAAGCGTTTCTGAAGTTCTGCAATTCTGGAGTCTTTTTCTGCAATCTGTTGCTTATAATCGGCTTCAACTTCTGCTTTTTCATTTTTCAATTTTTGTATCAATTCTTGAACTTCTTCCTTTTTGTAACCACCTACCAGTGTAGTTTTGATCATTTCATATTCTTCCATAACACTCCACCTCTTATCTTTTATTGTACATAATTGCTGATAATCTGCCAGACATCATCTCGTTCAAATCCAAGCTTCCATTCCGCCACGCCTGCCAGTTCATATTCCTGGATCAGCTTCATTTTTTCTTCCAAAGATTTCTCATCCTCCAGCCACATCTTTAAGACGCCACTGTCTGTAACTGCCTCTGCATAATTCTGAGACACATCAGTATTCCAGTATACTTCCATATTATATTCTTCCACATAGGCATCCGCCTGGTCCATACTGCACACTTCACTGGTCACCATTCCATTGTTAGCTTCGGTCCACAGCCGGGTGTAAAAAGGTATTCCGTTTATCACTTTTTCCTTCGGCACCTCAGAAAGGGTCTGGGTAATGCCCTCTTCTACAAAGGGGAGAGAGGCTACAGATCCAGCTGTCTCAGAACCTACCGTATGTTCATCATATCCCATAATAATCACATAATCCGCCACTATCCCCTGTTCTTTCCTGTTATAGAACACCGTATACTGAGGCACCGGATTATCCACAGAAAGCACCAGGCCATTATTCCTGCAGGCAACAGAAAGCTCCCGTATAAACTGGATAAAATGAGGGGCCTCTTCCTCTGTCAGAGCTTCAAAGTCAACGTTGATCCCGTCCATATCCACCCGCTTAGCCTCAGAAAGAAGCATTTCAATAATATGCTGTCTGGCGCTGCGGACAGACAGTGTGTCCAGAGTGCTTACCTCATCATTAAAATTATCGATAAGTCCCCATACCTCCAGTCCTTTAGCATGGGCCTGGCTCACATAGTCGCTGCTTGCCAGTGAGGAAATATTCCCCTGGGTACTGGTAACAGAAAACCAGGTGGGAGAGATTACATTCACTCCTGTCATATTCTGGGTGTCCGAGGCAAAAGCCTGGTTTGCAGCCTCAGAAGTTACCTGGTGCCACGCAAGATTAATCTTATGGTCTCTGGTCAGGCTGGTGAAATTCTCTTCATAACTGCCTGTATATGCGTATTCTGTTTCTTCCGGAGCAGACAGTGCACTGTTTTCCACATATCCGTCGATTCCATCCTGGGTCATGACTCTTGACCAGTTGTCCAGTTCTTCCAGCAGGAGCATCTGTTCTCCCTTCTCCAGATCTTTCAGGATCGGACTCTTGATTCCTCCCTGATAGCGGACCTGGGTCTCTTCGCTGGCCTGCACCGTCTTTACTGTGCCCCATTTATAGAGGATCACTGCTCTGGCCGGATCCTCATAGACAGTTCCCTGGATCTCCATATACTGCTCTAGAAAATCAAGAGCAATATAATATTCCCCGTCTATCTGTCTCACAATGGAATAGTCCTCTGTAACAGATTCTCCCCCAAGCTGGTAGGTATTGCTCTCCGGCTGGATGTTCAAAACCTCTGTGGGCATGGTATATAACATCTGCTGCGTTTCCTGATCCCAGTAAAATCTGCCTTCAAGCTCCTGTGTAATGACCGAATAAGGAATATACGCAACCCCGTCCTCTATCTTCCCTTTTGCGTCGGCGATGGTATCCTGTAAGACCAGGGACAGCTCATTATCCGAACTCTGCTGGTAATAATCTGTCAGATCCATTCTGGCATCTGAAGGAGTATATCGACGTATGGCACTTGTAATGACACCCGCCGCTCCTACTAGTATGATCAGAAGCAGGGCCACCAGGACCGGAGCAAGTCTGCTACTGCGCCTCCTTCTCCTTTTTTTTCGTTTTTTTGCCATATCTCAGCTCCTCTTCTTCATTCAGGAATGCCAATCATATTCTTTTGGCTCATGTGTATTATAGCATATTTTTCCTCTCCGTCATTAATTTCTTCCAGGATTTCATGAATTTTTCAGTTTTTTCCTATTTTGTATACAATTGAAAGCTGTTATCTTTTATGAAATCAAAGGACAGACCTCTTAGTCTTCCCTGATCATCTTGTATATAATCCCGCATATATTCTCCTGTCTCAGCAATCTGGCAGGCTTTCTCGATACGTTTTGCTGTTGTCTGCCTTCCATTTAAAAGTAATGGAATCCCTTCTCTGCGATAGGTCTTCAGTTCCCGATGGAGTCTTTTTATTTCCTTTTTTGTCATGTCTTTGACGCAGGTTTTTCCCGTGATATATTATTTCCCCTGCAGCTCCTTTCCCGCAAAATCATCTCCATTTAAAACTTCTTGTCTGATAGAGGAGGCGGTTCCGATAAAAAATCACTCCTTGCAAAACTCCCTGTCTGATTCCCGATGATATAACTATAGCATTTTCTCTTTTACACTTGGAATATGCGGCAATACAGAACGTATTATTCCGCCTGCAACAGAATGCTGCGACAATGAATCTGAAAAGAACAATCCGATTTTCCCGAAGGCTGCCGAAGTTTTCACCCCTTTCCGTATATTCTACGTAAGCCGCCTTCTCTATCTGTGAACCATTATACCATTATCCTCCGGCAATAGCAAGTATTTCCTTCTTTACAAGGCAGCACCGCATAGTATATAATATAAAAAGGAAAATAGCATCTTAATAATCATGTTAGACAGGATGTGACTAAATATGAAAATAGAAAAAATTAATGAAAACCAGATCCGCTGCACTCTTACAAAGTCCGACCTTGAGGAAAGGCATATAAGACTCAGCGAACTGGCCTACGGCAGCGACAAGGCAAAAGATCTTTTCCGCGATATGATGCAGCAGGCCAACACCGAATTTGGTTTTGAAGCTGACAATATTCCGCTGATGATCGAAGCAATACCCGTTTCGGCAGACAGCATTATCTTAATAATCTCCAAAGTGGAGGATCCAGAAGAACTGGATACCAGATTTTCCAAATTTACTCCTTTTGGCAGTTCCGGCGGCGGAAATCCCGAAGGAACCGGTATCGAACTGGAAGGTGCGGACGATATCCTGGATATCTTCCGGAAGATCTACGAAGCCAAGTCCAAGGCTATAGAAAAACAGAAAAAAGAAAAGAATCCGGAAGCTTCTTCCACTCAGGCTCCCCAGAGTTCTATTTCTGTCAATCTTATGCGGGAGTATACCTTTCCAACACTGGATGCAGTGATCGCCGCAGCTCACGGCCTGAACAACTTTTTCACCGGTGAAAGTGCTCTCTATAAAGATGCCCAAAACGGTTCATACTCTCTGATCCTTCATCAGGCTGAAACTTCTCCGGAAGATTTCAATAAAGTCTGCAATATGCTCTCTGAATATGGAAAGGGAAATTCTTCTTCTCCGGTCAAGGAGGCATTCTTAATGGAACACGGCGGCTGCATGATTCCCGAAGCCGCATTAAATAAACTGGCACAAATTTAATAAGATGTTTGTTTTCTAAAAAAGGCCCCGGGGGAGAACTCCCCGGAGCCTTTTGTTTCCACGTACAACGATCCATGTGCGTATACCTGCATGTGCATTTGGGGCCTGTTGCTTTTTATTCAGCAAATGGCAGAAATTATTTATTTTCCAGATAATCGTTGATCTGGGCAACTAACATATCTCCGTTAATGCCATGGACCATAGCTGCTTCTGCAAGAGATTCGCCCTGAGCGGATGGGCATCCGATACAATGCATGCCTGCTCTCATTAAAATTGGAACGATATTCTCATCTAAACGGATTAATTCACCGATTGTCATCTCTGGTGTTACTTTCATGGATATTTTCCTCCTTAAAATGTTTTTCTGTATCATTATAATCTCTTTTTCAGGGATATTCAACCTTTTTTCTCCATTTTCTATGAGACTGTTTTACAGGCTTCATACCTCCAAGTCAAAAAGCCCCGGCAAAAACTGCTGTCTGCAGCGAATTGTATCAAATTTAAGACTTGTATTATGGAAATAAATATATTAGAATAAGCGTAGTAACTGAATTACATATTCAGAATTATAAAGGAGGGTACGACCATGGCATACGTAATCACAGACGAATGTGTAAGCTGCGGAACATGCGCAGGAGAATGTCCAGTAGAAGCTATTTCTGAAGGAGATTCCAAATATGTGATCGACGCTGATACATGTGTTGACTGCGGAACATGCGCTAGTGTATGTCCTACAGAGGCTATTGTAGAAGGCTAATCGAAATATTGAAACAAAACTGGTACACAAAGGATGTTCCTCCGTGTACCAGTTTTTCTTCTCTTTGTTTTACGTTCATTCTAACTATCTTCTTTTTCTTTCTGTTCCATGCAGCAGTCTCCGCCTGTTCTGTTTCTTCTCCGCCGAGGCAGCCACCTCTCTTCTGGACTGCTGGCAATCCCGGATACGCTGGTCCAGTCTTTTATACCGAGCCTCCTCAGAATTTTGTTCTTTCAGCCTCTGTGTCACCAGTCTGCTGATAATCTCCATAAATTCCGTAGGGATCCTATCTTTGTAAAGCTTATGCTCAGTGTCCTCTGTTTTCTTCTTTTTGACCACAGGCCCCTTCTTATCTGGAACCTGATTCGGATAAAAAAAGGGAGTCAGCTCTCCGATCTCCTTCAGAGAATACCCCCTCTTCTTCAGTTCCTTTATACTCAGGAATACCTGAATATCCCATCGGGTGTAGTATCTGTGTCCCATCTCATTTCTCTTGATCGGCAATTCCAGTTCTTCCTCCCAGTACCGCAGCACGTGAGATTGAGTTTCCAGAAGTTTTACTGCCTGAGAAACAGAGTAAATGGTCTCCTCCATATACTGACCCCTTTCACATTTCCTCTCCACCCATTATAGCAGACCTTTGCCGAAATGCAAGAAAATATGTTCGACAAAAAACGTTGACAAGTTCTACCCGGGATGATACACTAATGAAAACAGCCAGGGAGCCCTGAAGGGCTGAGAGGAAGCGCCAAAGACTTCGACCTGTATCACCTGATTTGGATCATGCCAACGTAGGGAGTGTTATATAACATACGTAGAACATTTCTATATCTGTGTCCTGATCAGGCACAGATTTTTTATTGCGCAGAAGCCTCATTCCTATACAGCAAGATTTTTTTGAAAAGGCCCCGCCGGAACAGGAGTCTTTTCGAATTACGAAAACCCATCCTCTCCATAATATACTTCAGAATTCTCCCTGTCACTATGTCTAAATGGAGGAAAACCTATGAGTTACACAACACAGATGGATGCTGCCCGCCAGGGGATCATCACTCCTCAGATGGAAGCAGCTGCAAAAAAAGAACAGATGGATGTCCAGGAACTTCGGGAGCTTATGGCCCAGGGAAAGGCTGTCATTCCGGCAAACAAACTCCATACCTGCCTGGAGCCAAATGCCATCGGCTCTATGCTTAAAACAAAGATCAATGTAAATCTGGGCACTTCCAGGGACTGGAAGGATCTGGATATGGAGCTTGAAAAAGTCAATGATGCGGTAAAAATGGGGGCAGAATCCATTATGGATCTCAGTTCTTTCGGAGATACCCGGAAGTTCCGGAGAAAACTTACCTCCCAGTGCCCCGCCATCATCGGTACCGTACCGATCTACGACGCTGTGGTCTACTATCACAAACCATTGAAAGAGATCACCTCCCAGGAGTGGATCGATATCGTGGAAATGCATGCCAAAGACGGCGTGGACTTTATGACCATCCATGTGGGGATCAATAAAGCCACTGCAGGCCGTTTTAAGAAAAACAAGCGCCTCACCAACATTGTTTCCCGGGGAGGTTCCATTATCTTTGCCTGGATGGAAATGACCGGAGAGGAAAATCCTTTCTATGAACATTATGATCATATCCTGGAAATCTGCCGGGAATATGATGTGACCCTGAGTCTGGGAGACGCCTGCAGACCGGGCTGCATTGCAGACGCCGGAGATATTTCCCAGATTGAAGAACTGGTGACTCTGGGTGAACTGACCAAAAGAGCCTGGGAAAAAGATGTACAGGTGATCATTGAGGGGCCCGGACATATGGCCTTAAACCAGATTGAGGCCAATATGAAGATCCAGCAGACCATCTGTCAGGGAGCGCCTTTCTATGTGTTGGGTCCTCTGGTAACAGATATTGCTCCAGGTTATGACCACATCACCGCAGCCATCGGAGGTGCCATTGCCGCTGCTAACGGAGCCTCTTTCCTCTGCTATGTAACCCCTGCAGAGCACTTAAGGCTTCCGGATGTAGACGATGTAAAAGAAGGAATCATAGCCTCTAAGATTGCTGCCCATGCCGCTGATATCGCCAAAGGGATCAAGGGCGCCGCCGACTGGGACCATCAGATGAGTACTGCAAGGAAAAATCTGGACTGGGAAGAAATGTTCCGCCTGGCCATTGATCCGGAAAAGGCCAGACGCTACCGTGCCCAGGCAAAGCCTGAAAAAGAAGATACCTGCAGCATGTGCGGAAACTTCTGTGCAGTGAAAAATATGAACCGTATCCTGGAAGGTGAGATCGTAAGTATCTATGACGAGTGATCCCCCTGTCCCGTCCTAAATGGACATGCAAGCATGTCCGCTTGGCTCGTTGCTCGCAGAAATAAAAGAAGAGACTTTTCCGGCAGTCCATCTGCTCATGGGCTGTCCGGAAAAGTCTCATTTTATTTTTTCATATTTACAAACTTTGTATAATTCGGCAGCCATACCAGGTTCACCGTACCGATAGGGCCGTTTCTCTGTTTTGCAATGATGATCTCAGCAATATTCTTATTCTCAGAATCTTTGTTGTAGTAGTCGTCACGGTAGATAAACATCACCACGTCGGCGTCCTGCTCAATAGCGCCGGACTCTCTCAGGTCAGAAAGCATAGGCCTGTGATCCGGGCGCTGTTCTACTGCACGGCTTAACTGTGACAGCGCCACCACCGGAACATTCAACTCCCTGGCCAGGGCTTTTAAAGAACGGGAAATCTCTGAGATCTCCTGCTGCCTGGACTCGCTTCTTCCACTTCCTGTCATCAGCTGAAGATAATCAATAAAGATAATCCCCAGATTATATTCCATCTTATATTTTCTGCATTTGGAACGGAGTTCTGAAATGGAAATACCCGGTTTATCATCTATGATCAGATTAGAATTACCAATGACATTTGCCCCTTCTATAAGTTTTGCCCATTCTTCATCCTCCAGGTTTCCTGTACGGATGTTCTGGGAATCTACCTTAGACTCCAGGGCCAGCAGACGGTTCACCAGCTGCTCCTTTGACATCTCCAGACTGAATACCGCTACAGTCACATTGTCATGAAAAGCCATGTACTGGGCAATGTTCAGGACAAAGGCTGTTTTTCCCATAGAAGGTCTCGCTGCCACCAGGATCAGATCCGAAGGCTGAAATCCGGAAGTTTTGTAATCCAAATCAATAAAACCTGTAGGAATTCCTGTAACGCTCCCCTGGTTCCGAGAGGCCTTCTCGATCTTTTCTATAGCATTCAGCACTACCTGCCGGATAGGAACAAAATCTCCCGTTCCCCGGTTCTGGATCAGGTCAAAGATCTTCTTCTCTGTAACTTCCAGGATGTCCTGGGTCTTTTCCTGTCCCAGATAGCAGGCATTGCTGATTTCCTCTGTAGTTTTGATCAACTTTCTCAGCATGGATTTTTCCGCCACGATCTCTGCATAGTATTTCACATTTGCAGAAGTGATCACTGAGGAAAGAATATCCTTCATAAATTCCATATCGGAAATCTCAGGAGGAAGATTTTTCTCTCTCAGACGTTCCTGGAGCGTTACCAGATCTACTGCCTTTCCCTCGTCGTGAAGCTCTACCATAGCTTCAAACACAGCGCCATACTGCTGCTGATAGAAGTCCTCGCCGGTAATGATCTCTGAAGCTTCCACAATGGCATCTCTGCTCATGATCATGGCGCCGATAACGGACTGCTCCGCCTCCTGGCTATGGGGCATGATCCTTTTCATTAATGCTTCTTCCATACTGAAGAAACTCCCTTCTCCTAAGCTTCTTTAACGACCACTTTTAACTGAGCGGTTACCTGAGGATGAAGCTTTACAGGCACCATGGTAGTTCCCAGCTCCTTAATAGGAGAAGCCAGCTGCATTTTTTTCTTGTCAATATCGTATCCCAGCTGTGCCTTAGCAGCTTCAGAAATTTCCTTTGAGGATACAGAACCGAAGGTCCGTCCGTTCTCCCCTACTTTGATGCTTACAGTTACTTCTTTTGTCTCCAGCTCTGCCTTAAAAGCTTTGGCCGCCTCCAGATTTTCCTTGGCAACCTTCTCTTCATGGGCTTTCTGGAGTTTCAGATCATTGATATTCTTGGGCGTAGCCTCTACAGCCAGTTTCTTTGGAAACAGCATATTTCTGGCATAGCCGTCGCTTACATTTACAATATCTCCTTTTTTTCCCTGCGCTTTTACGTCTTCCAGTAAAATTACTTTCATATTACTATGTCTCCTTCATTAATCATCTGGTCAATTGTGATCTTTAGCTGTGAAATAGCTTCCTCTACAGTAGCACCGGGAAGCTGGGTTCCCGCCATATTGATATGTCCGCCGCCGCCCATACGCTCCATGATCAGCTGGACGTTTACTTCATCAATGGCTCTTGCGCTGATATAGATCTTATTCTGATAATCTGTCAGAACAAAGGTTGCCTTGATACTGTCAATATTCAGCAGCTCATTGGCGGCCTGAGAGGCCACTACAGTAGGACTGTCTATTCCCTCTGCGGGGCAGACTGCTATGGCAAAGCAGCCTCTGTAATTTTCCACATGGCGGATTGCTTCCGCCTTGGCCCGGTATGACTGGATATCGTCCCGGAACATCTTCCGCACTCTTGTCACATCAGCACCGCATCTTCTAAGGAAAGCCGCCGCCTCAAAGGTCCGCACACCAGTCTTGGAAGTGAAATTGTTGGTGTCAATAATGATTCCCGAATACAATGCATCTGCCTCAATATTGTAGATACGGATATCATCTGAAAAATACTGAAGAATCTCCGCTACCATTTCACAGGCAGAAGAAGCATAAGGCTCTATATAAGAAAGCACTGCATTCTGGATCACCTCGCTGCCCTGTCTGTGATGGTCAAGTACCACAATAGTCTTACTCATGTGGAGCAGATCCTCACATTCTGTATAACTGGGCTTATTAGTATCCACTACTACCACAACTGTATTATCGTCTACAATATCTCTGGCCTCGTCACTGTTGATAAACATATTTTCATCATAATCCGGATTGTCCTTGAAAGTCTGGATGATCGGTCTTACAGACATGGTAGGATTATTCACTACAATGTGAGTTTTCTTATTCAGGGATTTGGCCGCCCGGTAAATACCGATGCCGGCACCGATAGAATCCACATCCGGGATCTTATGCCCCATAACCACAACCTTATCTTTGCTCACCATAAACTCTCTGAGAGCATGGGCTTTTACACGGGCTTTTACACGGGTACTCTTGCCCATCTGCTGGGACTTCCCGCCAAAGTAGGTCATCTGGTCACGGTCTTTGATCACTACCTGGTCGCCGCCCCGGCCAAGAGCCAGGTCAATGGCAATACGGGCATACTCATAATTCTGGGAATAGCTTGGGGCATTGATACCGATACCAATACTGATGGTCACTGCCATATCGTTGCCGATATTAACCGTCTTTACATCCTCCAGGATATTGAATCGTTTTTTCTTCAATTCCTCCAGAGAACGCTGGCGCATGACAAGAATAAATTTATCTTTCTCCAGCTTTTTGATCAGTCCGTCTACCTCGCCGAAATACTTATTCAGCTTTCTCTCGATCAAGGCCACCAAAAGAGATCTTCTTACTTCCTCTACACTGTTCAGAGCTTCCTCATAGTTATCCAGATACAGCAGCCCTGTTACCAGCTTCTCGTCTTCTTTCTGGCGAATGTACCGGTTTAGTTCCGTCTCATCAAAAAGATACAATGCGGTCAGATCATTATGTCCCTCCGTTTCTACCAGACCGGATTCCTTCAGAAGCCGCTGAATAGATATGGGGCGCATCACAGCCCGATAATCTTTTTCCTCATACTGAAAGGTTGCTTCCGCCTCATTCTCCCTGGGCAGCTTGTCTTTGGTCAGTTCAGGAAAAAGATTGGTCACTGACTTCCGGTATCTCCGGTTCTTTCCGGAAAGAGCAGCAAATGCGTCATTCATCCACAGGATCTTTCCACTGTAATCCAGCAGCGCATATGGTACGATAAATTCCTTCAGCAGGGTTTTCTGCACCTGCCCGTATTGTGTAGCGAAGGAGATCAGTTCGTTCATAATGACTGCTCTGCTGTGAAAATACAGAAAAACCACGATCAAAATATAAGCCGCAACAAAAACACTCACCAAAGCACCGGCTTTTCTATTGACTGTGAATACCAGAATGTCCATGATCACCAGCAAAATTGTCAGTATCAGGGGCCACTGCATATAATACTTCAACTGGCCTTTAATTCTTATTTTTCCGTCCATGATTTCACCTGCCTGCATTTTAAAATGCCATTTAACAGTCCTCCATTATTAGATATTCTGATATATTATACCATTATTTTAATAGCAGTACAACTAATTTTCTGCCGGAGAACACCCTGTGAAGCATATTCTCAGCCCGAAAACACCTTCACAGTAAAAAAGGCGTACCGCCTAAGCAGTACGCCCGTATATTTCAATTAGTCCTGTACATAAGGCATGATTGCCATATGTCTTGCTCTCTTGATCTCTACTGTCAAAGCTCTCTGATGCTTTGCACAGTTTCCTGTGATTCTTCTGGGAAGAATCTTTCCTCTCTCAGAAACGTATCTTTTTAATTTATTTGCGTCCTTATAGCTGATCTCGTTGTTTTCCTGTCCGCAGAATACACAAACTTTTTTTCTTCTGCGTCCTCCTCTTCTCTTCATTGGAGAATCCGGTCTGTTACCTTTTTCGTAAGCCATGGTCTTTACCTCCTATCAATATCTGCCGTCCTTTTAGCTGAAGGGCAGCTCCTCGTCAATCCCGTCCGGAATATTCATGAATCCATCTGCTGATGCAATGCTTGGAGAAGGTGCCTCTGAAGGTGCGGTCGCTCCTGCGGGAGCCCGTCCCACATGGCTGTCGCTTACAGCCTTGCTTTCAGCGAATTCCTGTTCCTCCACTACCACATCGGTGGTGTAGACTTTGTTGCCATCCCGGTTGGTATAGCTTCCGGTCTGGATCCGTCCTGTTACCAGGATCTTAATTCCCTGACGGAAATATTTCTCTGCAAACTCTGCCTGTCTGCCAAATGCCACACAACCGATAAAATCAGCCGTAGCATCTCCGTCTCTCTTAAAACGACGGTCAACAGCCAGTGTGTATCTTGCAACTGCCGTTGCATTCTCTCCTGCGGAATATCTTACCTCAGGATCTCTTGTCAAACGACCCATTAAAATTACTTTATTCATATAATCACCTCATATAATACTCAAATATACGTTATTCAGAATCAGTAATTTTAAATGGATTCTGATATGCGGTCTGCGGATTACGCTTCTTTTTTCACAACTAAATATCTTAACACATTATCCATAATGCGGACATGACGTTCGATCTCAGCAGGTGCTGTAGCGTCAGCCTCAAACTGGATGAAGTAGTAATATCCCTCGCGCATTTTCTGGATCTCGTAAGCTAATCTCTTCTTACCCCATTCTTCAACTTCTGTGATGTTTCCGTTGTAGCGGGTGATATAGCCTTTTGCCTTTTCTACTACTTCCGCACGAGCTTCATCTTCCAGCTTTGCATTAACGACTAATGCTAATTCGTATTTGTTCATGCTTGTTGTACCTCCTTTTGGTCTTTTGGCCCCCTGACATTTTCAGGGAACAAGGATTGCAGAAAGTGTCGGGAAACACTTTTCTGTCCTGAAATAATATATCACGGTTGCTTATTTTAACATAAGACCAAGAGATATTCAAGCCTTTTTTTTCAATTCTTTGGTACTTTTTTCCACAGCTTTTCTGGCGATCATAATCTGATGGCCGCAGCCGGTACACTTCAGTCTAAAATCCGCCCCTACTCTCAGAATCTCCCATTCACTGCTTCCGCAGGGATGTTGTTTTTTTAATCTGACGATGTCCCCTACTTCGTAATCAAACTTCATAATTCTCCTCATCACTCCTGTATCTGTGCAAATACTTCTCCGATAGACTGGCTGATCACCAGTTCTGCCATACTGTCCCGGGGTGTGGAATCTCTGTTTATTACCACCAGATGACTGCCTCTGAAATAATCAATGAGGGAAGCTGCCGGATAAACAGAAAGGGAGGTACCGCCTATGATCATAACTTCCGCCTGAGAAATGGCTCTGACAGATTCCTGGATCACATGGGAATCCAGAGCTTCCTCATAGAGGACCACATCGGGCTTAACGATCCCGTCGCATTTCGGACACCGGGGCACTCCCCGAGTGCTTTTGATATATTCCACATCATAAAAGGCTCCGCATTTCATGCAATGATTCCGGTAAACGCTGCCATGAAGTTCCAGGACTTTTTTACTTCCCGCCAGCTGGTGAAGATTATCAATATTCTGGGTGATCACTGCCTTCAGTTTTCCTGTTCCCTCCAGGGCCGCCAGCTTTTTGTGCGCCGGATTAGGCTTGGCCTCACAGAGCATTTTTGCCCGGTAGAAACGATAAAACTCCTCCGGATTTTTCATAAAAAAACTGTGGCTTAAGATCACCTCCGGGGGATAATCCCACTGCTGATGGTACAGGCCGTCCACACTACGGAAATCCGGTATCCCGCTTTCCGTAGAAACCCCTGCTCCTCCGAAAAAAACAATATTGCTGCTCTCTGAAATAATTTTCTGCAGTTCACCCACAGGATCTTTTTTCATAACTGTCCCTCCTGGTCTTTTTTATACTTGCAAATTCTTAATATTCTCCCTCTCTTCTTGCCTGAACCACAAAACGGGTGGCATCATTCCCTGTACAGGTAGAAAGAGTTATGATCTTGTCCTCTTTTGTCACATCCACTCCAAAATCCACCAGAGACTGGGCCTTCATACTGTCCAGATACTGCTGGAACTGCTGATCAGGAGCAGAAAATAATGTATACACCTCTCCTGCCGCATCTACCACATGGCTGGAAAAAATCTCATATCGGTAGTTCTTATCCGGCGTACATATCCATATATACCGTCCAGGCAGGGAATCCTGGCTCTGGAAATACTTTCTGAGAGTTCCAAACATGGAACCGTTTCTCATATTATGTCCGTAAATGATAGTATTGCAGTCCTGAAAGTCACTGCTGTTGGTATACTCGATAAATATGGAGCCTGCGGAATTAGAGTTTCTTTCAAAGGTATGATGAAGATAGTAATCATTGTCTGTTCCCTTCATCACCGGATAGCTGATCTCTGTTCCCTCAATCTGTATCCATGCAATAATATCCTGGTTGATTGCCGTCAGACTCTCCCAGTCTACCTCAGGAGGCACCGGTCGATCCACTGCTTCACCCTCCAGTAACTCATCCGTCTCCTCCTGAGGTTCCTCCTGAACGTATTCCCGGATACGGTCATATTCCTGGGTTCCCGCCCGATATTCCAGAAATATCCGCCCCAGCTGTACAGCTGAAAACACAAATACACAGGCAGCAATGACTACTACAATGTACCGGAAAATGTCACCTGCTGTTTTCTTTTTTTTCTTACCTCTGCTCATATTCCGCTCCTGTCTATTTAATACAAGTTGTCATAAAATCCGTTGTAATCCTCCGAAACAATACCGCTGCTGGGTACCAGCCGGCATGAATAGCCCTCAGAGTTCACAGTTGCCCCCTCCGGAAGGACCACATTTTTATATACGGAGCAATATGCCGGATATTCTGACGTAGGAGTTTTCTCCATCATAACTCCAAAAGAATAATAGGACTGTTCTCCATCACTGTATGGATCTTCATAAGGAATCTCATATGTAACATATCCAAAGTCTTCTCCCACTGCCTCAATGTCATAGGTTCCTGCCGGGAAATCTATCCCTGCTGTCTTAGTGCCGCTGACATCTATCGTCTCAGTAACCGGATTGTCTGTCCGTTCCTCCAAGTTCTGAGTTTGAGCATTCTCTGATACAAAAGACACCGGATTCATCCCATCCACACAGACCAGTGTTCCTGTAAACAGTGGAATCCCTTCTGCCCGTTCAATCTCGTATTCTTCTGTCCCGAAAGATTCCCTTCTGTAGATGGAATGGGTATTGTCATGGACTTCAAAACTGCTTCCCTCTGAGCCGGTTACAGTATATTCTCCCTCCGGTATGTCGGTTCCTACCATATACATTCCTGCCGGAAGCTGGCTGTCCCAGTGTTCTCCCTGAGCCGGAAGCTGTTCCTGTATTTCCTCATAATCATAGTTATAGCTTACTACAGCCCCGCTTCCGTCTGTGGCCTCCCGGATGAAGCCAAACACTGACATGCCTGCCGTTACCAGTATGAACACCAGAATTATAACAGCCACCACAACCATTGTCTTGGAGGACTGGCTTTTTCTTCCTTTTGAAGCAGAAAAAGCACTCTTTATATTTTTAAAATCTGTACCCTGATAACGTCCGACCCCTGCCTGCTGCCGAAAGGCCTGGTTCCCGGGCTGCTGCCTGAAAGCTTTGGCTCCGGTCCCGGTCTTTGGAGCTGTCCCTTTATTCTGTCCGGGACTTTCTGCTTTCCCCTTCCCGGCCCTTTTATTTTCATTCAACACCGGCTGTTTATATTGTTTTACCCCCTGCTCTGTATGAACATGACTCATAGACTCCATGGAAGCATGATCGTATTTCGACCGATTCAGACAATCCCGGTACATTTCATCAGACTTTTGGTTGTTCATGCCGCACTCTGTGCAGATACCGTCTTTCAATTTTCCGCCGCAAAGGCTGCAGGTATACTTCATATCTCACCCTCCCTCTCCCTTTTTTACCCATTTTAACATATTTTTTCAGGAACTACACCTAAATCTGTGTAAAAAAGAAGCCAATGACCTCTCTCCTGTCACTGGCTTTTCTTCATACTTTAAATAGCGGGAGTAGGATTTGAACCTACGACCTTTGGGTTATGAGCCCAACGAGCTTCCAGACTGCTCCACCCCGCGTCAATTATTTCTTATTAATATAAGTATAGTCCTCAGGCAGTACTTTGTCAAGCCTATGGCACTTTTTCTTGTTCCGGCAGATCATCTGTGTTATCTTTATCCTATGAATATGAAGACGTGGCATTAAACATATGTCACGGCTCCCAAAAAGGAGTATGTTATGAACCAGACTTCTAAATTAAAAGAACAAAAAGATCATGGAACTTCTGTATTTCCCTGCGGATTATATGAAGTTTTTGACGATGCTCCCTGGGACGGCGTAAAGCATCACTGGCATGACGAGATCGAAGTCCTCTATTTTATGAAAGGCAGTTTTAAAGTGACCATTAATATGGAAAGCTTTTCCATTGACCAGGAATGTTTTTTCTTTGTCAATCCGGGAGAGATTCATTCTGTGGAAGTTTACACCCCTGCTGTAGAATCTGCTGTTGTATTTCATCCCTGCATCCTGAATTTCGAGCACTACGATCTTGCCCAAACCCAACTGCTCCAGCCCCTGACTAAAGGAGAAATCCAGCTCCCCCGTTTCCTGGACATAAACCATCCGGCGTTCTCCAGGATCAAGAAGGAATATCTGGATATCCTGAATGTCTTTCATCAGACCGGCTTCTTTCTCTCAGGAGAATATGAAACCGTTACCGAAGACGTGGCTTCTCAGCTTTTTATCCGGGCAGGGCTTCTGAAGATCCTGGGAACTCTTTCCTCTTTTTCCCTGCTGACCCATCCTGAAAAAACAGATGATTATCGGGTCCAGATCATCAAGTCTTCCCTGGAATTTATCCGAAATCATTATCAGGAAAGGATTTACATACGGGCTCTGGCTGAAAATGCCAATATGAATGAGCAATATTTCTGTCGATTTTTCAAAAAAATACTTGGAAAATCCCCGATCACTTATATTAACGAATACCGGATCAAACAGGCTATTATCATTCTTCAGACCACTGATGAAGCCATCATGGACATCTGTCTGGACTGCGGTTTTAATAATCTAGGGAATTTTCTCCGGGAATTTAAAAAGCACACCGGCTTCACTCCGCTTCAGTACCGTAAACATTTTTCATCTAAAAAGTCATAATTTCGTAGTTTTTAATCAAATATTTGCAAGACCTCCATGACTTTCCACATTATAATGAGTTACCAGAAACAGGGAACTTAAGGGCCCGGCAGAATGAATATAACGGAGGTTACAGAACAATGGAAAAGAAATGGTGGCACGATAAAGTAGCCTATCAGATTTACCCGAAAAGTTTTTACGATTCTAATGGAGACGGCATTGGTGATCTCCAGGGAATCATCAGTAAATTAGACTACCTGAAAGATTTAGGGGTGGATATCCTGTGGATTTCCCCCATCTACCCTTCACCCTTTGCAGACCAGGGATATGACATTTCCGATTATTATAATATTGACCCTACTTTCGGCACTTTGGAAGATATGGACGAGCTGATCAGAGAGGCCGGCAAACGTCAGATGTATATTCTGATGGACCTGGTAGTAAACCACTGTTCCGATGAACACGAGTGGTTTGAAAAAGCCTGTGCAGATCCATATGGAGAATACGGCAATCTTTTCTATATCGAGGACCGGAAAGAGGGAGAGCTCCCCTGCAACTGGAGGAGTTATTTCGGCGGTCCCGTGTGGGAACCGCTCCCAGGACACCCTGACAAGCAGTACATGCATGTTTTTCATAAAAAGCAGCCGGATCTGAACTGGGAAAATCCGGCAGTAAGAGAAGAAGTTTACAAAAACATCAATTGGTGGCTGGATAAAGGCCTGGGCGGCTTCCGGGTAGACGCTATCATTAATATAAAGAAAGCGCTTCCTTATAAGGATTATCCTTCTGACAGAGACGACGGTCTTTCCGATATCGCCCTTATGCTGGCAGAGGCCCAGGGTATCGGAGAATTTTTAGGAGAAATGCAGGCCCGGACCTTCGGTCCCCATGACGCATTTTCTGTGGGAGAGGTCTTCAATCTCAAAGAGGGAGAACTTCCTGATTTTGTAGGAGACAAAGGCTACTTCTCTTCGATCTTTGATTTTTCCACTACATCTTTTGGAAAAAGCGACAAGGGCTGGTATGCCTGCAAAAAGCCATCTCCTGACGACTATAAGAAATGTTTTTTTAGATCCCAGGAAGAAATGGGTGATGTCGGTTTCTACTCAAATATTATTGAAAATCATGATGAGCCAAGAGGCGTCAGCTACTATATTCCGGAAGGTGAAGTCTGCAATGCCAGCAAGAAACTTCTGGCTGCCATGTATTTCCTGATGAGAGGTCTTCCATTTATCTATCAGGGCCAGGAGATCGGCATGGAGAACCTGGGCGTTGTTCCTCTTGACCAGGTTGACGATATCAGTGCTTTAGATCAATACCAGGTAAGCCTGGACGCAGGGCTTACGCCAGAGGAAGCATTAAAGGTAATCTCCATTTACAGCAGAGACAACGCCAGAACACCGGTTCAGTGGACCAGCGAAAAGAACGCCGGATTTACAGAGGGCACTCCATGGCTTATGGTAAATCCCAACTATACTTCAATTAACGTGGAGGCCCAGGAAAACGATCCGGATTCTGTCCTTGCTTTCTATAAAAAGCTGATCGCTCTCCGGAAAAATCCGGATTATAAGGAAACTCTGGTATACGGTACTGTCATTCCTTATCTGGAAGACCAGCACAATTTGATGGCTTATCACAGAAAGGGAGAAAAAGATCTGCTGGTAATCGGCAACTTTCAAAAGGATCCTCAGACTGCAGTCCTTCCTTCCACCTGCAAAAATCTTCTGCTGAACAATTACCAGGACCTGGATATGAATGAAGAAAAGACTGCAGTACATTTGAAAGGCTATCAGGCTATTGTGATAGAACTGTAATTTTCTCAGGTCTGCCTCCTTTTCACAGAATTTACACGGAATCCTCATAGTGTTGTCACAGAAAAAACACAGGTTCCCCTTAGACTGAATGGCAGTAACAGGGAAATCAAGTTTTTACAGCAATGTGAAAGGAGCAGACTTCTATGAAAGCAAAAAAATACGGAAAATTACTGGCATTAGCCTGTGTGACTATGTTATCTGTGTCGGCCTTTACCGCCTGCAGCAATGATGAAGAAGACAGCAGTTCGGATTCTTCCAGCACCTACAGTTCAGATTCTGAAGATACCGATTCTTCCAGTACGGATAGCACAGATGCTTCCGATTCCGGCAGCTCTGATTCCAGCAGTTCAGACACTTCTCTGGATTCTTCAGAGGACAGCAGTGATTCTTACAGCCTGGACTCTGACAGTTCCAGCTCCTACGATCTGGATTCCGACAGTTCCACGGAGGAATAAAACATATATCGTCTCTGAACTGTTTTGAAACTATGATACCTTTCGTGTTTTATATTTTCTTTACAGGGAAGTGATTATTTTGATGGGAGTATTACATGTTAATAGGGACAATAAGATTTTTTTAGACAATTACGCAGAACACAAAAAAATCAATTTAAGCTCAGGCCAGTATATCTATTTTCGGGTAAAGAACAGCTGGATTCCGGTCATCGTCAAATATTCCCCTGAGTCAGGCCGGTGGTGTTTCTGCCATATGGAAAATATTAATATCAATGGCAGGGAAGCCATGATCAAAGATTTTTACGATCCGGAAGATCCTGACAGCCAGGAATCTGGAGATAAGTAAAATAAGTCTGTCTCATACAGCTCTGAGGAAAGATTTGCTGAATGAGGCAGACTTTTTTCAACAAATTGAATGCTATGCCTTTGCGTTACTGGTTATTGCAATTCTAACTTATACGCATAAAAAATAGCCGTCCTGTTTCTTTGGCGAAAACTAACGGCTATTTTTTATAGTTATTCGCCGGATCGGGTGACCTGCACTCACCTTCCGGCTCCCTTGTTAAGTGTATTATAGTCAACTGCCCTGAGGTTGTCAGCCAAAACTGTCCTTAATACTTCCCGTATTTATCCAAGGTCTCAAACATCGCCTCCAGATTCTCCGGTTTGCAGTTTTCCAGAGAGCCATTGAAGTCGAAGAGGTATCCTCCTCCCGGAGCACAGACATCCAGAAGCCTTTTTGTTTCCTCGATGATATCCTCTTTTTTTCCAAACTCCATACGGCTGATAGAAAGATTTCCGCAGATAGCCGCTGTATCCCCAAGTACTCTCTTTGCCTCGGCCATGTCCACATTTTCAAAATGATAGAAAACTTTTCCCTTAGGAACATCTGTCAGGAATTTTAATCTGGTATTGTATGGGCCCTCTGTATAAATATAGGGTGTAACATCCATATCGATCAGGGCCATTATGATCTTGCGCAAAGGCTTCCAGTAGAACCTTTCATACTGTTCATCACTCATAAAGCCGTCCATAGCCTTGTGGAGCGGGAAGAACACTCTTTTCACCGGCATATCTGCAAAGCGGAAATACTGAAGGGCCTGGATCTGCTGCTGGGCAAACATTTCGCAGGCTTTGTCAATATAATCTGCCATATCCGGATCTGTCAGATCTTCAAAGATTCCCATGGTTCCCCGGAAATAGTCCCCCAGAATATCATATGGCGCTTCAGAAGATCCGGTCATCATCGGCGGAAAGCCCATCTGCTCTAAAATCTTACTATATTTTGCTGAGGCTGCCGCCGCCTTGGCGTCTTCTTCTCCGATCTGTCTGATCTTTTGAAAAGTTTCCTGGATCTCATCACTGTAGCAGGGAGAGAGGAAAGTCGTATTCAACACAATAGTAGGCGTCAGCTGCAGGCCGGCTGTCCCCGGAAGATTTTGATATGCCCTGGGAATATATTTCCGCAGCATAAATCCTGTAAAATCATTGAGCATCTCCGGGTATTCTTCCGGAAGCATCAGTTCCCGCTCAATGATCTGATGGGAGCTGTAAGGGCTGACCCTGGTGCCAGGCCTGCCTGGCCAGTCGATCATAGAGGAACCTGCGATCTCGTTGGCTTTTCCGCTGGTAAATCGAGGGTATAAGCCGATATCCAGCTGAGGATGGTCCTTATGAAACTGCACTGCCGCCTGCCCGGCTTTGTCAAAATCATAATAGATATCTGCATAACTGGAACCATAGGCTCTCTGCATATAAGAAGAAAAGAATGCAAATACCGGTACTTTATCCGGCGTCCCTAAATGAATTGCTGTTTCTACCCGCTCCAAACGTTCCTGATACAATTTCTGCTCCGACGTTAAGGTTGTTGTTTCCCCTTCATTTTTACACATAGAAATACCTCCTCTTCTGTTATTAAATATATTTTACCGCAGTTTTTTCACAATAGCCAGATGTGCCATATATTGAAATTCAAAGCCTTTCATACTACAATATGTAGTATTACAGTTCGATTCTAATTTTCTATTGACTTTATTCCCTGCTGGTATTATCCTAAAATTGCAGATAATTTTATGCAGGAAGCTGCTGCTTCAAATTTTCTTATTATTTCTTACATGCATAGCCATGCATGATCTATATTTTCCAGTCCCTTTCGGACAATTTTCAATTTTGAAGTCAATCATTATCAGAATCAGTAAAACGCATTGTCTGTCTTTATATTTTCTGCTATAGTACACATAGCAGATCAGGCTTTTTGCATACCGTTTTACAGAAAGGAATCTATGTCAAAAAATCCAACTCAGAAATCTGCTCCATTCCGGCGGGAATTTTTCTCTTTATTCCCCAATCTGATATGCATTTAAATCTTCATCGATAATATTATAATGCTCCCGGATTGCCTTCACGCCCTCCTGGACATCGTTTTTTATAAGACAGTCGTATACTCTGCGATGGCATTTCAGCAGCCGGTCCCAGTTTTTCTGGGTAATATGCAGGGTATAGTCGCTGATCATTGTCTCAAACAGTTCTGAAAGAGCCTCATTTAAAAGTACAAGCAGATGGTTGCCGGAAATCTGGATCAGATAGTCGTGAAACTGTTTGTCCAGCTTTACTCTTTCTTTCGCCTGGCACTGATCGATCTTGTCCAGAATCTCCCCCAGTTCTTCTCTGGCTTCCGGGTCAGGATTTTTTGCAGCAAGAAGGAAAGCTCCGATCTCAATAAATCTCCGGAGCTGGCTGATCTCCACATAGTTGCTTTCTTTCGTAAACAGCAATACAGAAAAGAGACTGCTCAGGCTCTGCCCGATGTGATTTACCAGAAAGTTGCCCTGGCCCTGACGGCATTCCAGCAATCCCATGTTTTCTAAGGTCCTTAAAGCCTCCCGGATAGAATTTCGGCTCAGCCCCAGAGTTGACATAAGTTCCCGTTCAGAAGGAATCTTGCCGCCGAATTTCACATCCCCTTTTTTCACCAGCTCTTTAATGTATTCAATCACCAAAAAATAAACTTTTTCACTTTCTCCTGTATTTTCTGTTTTCTCTGTTTTTTCACCCATGTTTTATAAATCCCCTGTTTTCTAAATATGCCATTATGATATCCGCAGCCTTTTGGGTTCCTGTAACTCCCGCATCCAGGCAGAGATCATAATCGTTTACATTTCCCCAGTTCCCTCCGGTATAAAACTTGTGGAACTGAGCCCTTTCTTCTTCAACTTTTTCGATCAGTTTCTTTGCCTTACGGGCAGAAACGTTTTCCTGCTTTTCTATCCATTGAATTTTTTTGTCCATATCTGCATATATGAATATTTTTACACAGGAAGGATCTTCACGGAAAATATAGCTGCCGCACCTTCCTATAAGTATACAGGAACGGCCGCTGCAAAGCTTGCGAATTTTCTGGAAAGGCACCTCCCCTGTCCGGTTTTCTCCCTGTTCCATGGCAATGGCATACAGCAGGCTGTTCACCGGCTGTTCTTCATAAAAAGCCCGGACCTCTTCATATTCAGGCTGGTCCTTGGCTATTTTCATCAATTCTTCTTTTCCGTAGATAGGAATCCCCAGCTTTTTGGCCAGGATCCTTCCCACTTCTTTTCCGCCGCTTCCATATTGCCGGCCAATGGTAATCCTGAAATTTTCCATACCTGTTCTCCTTCCTCTCCTATACAGGAAGTCCTGCAAACAATGATGCGCCCAAGACTGTGAGAAGGCCTGCCACTGCAATGGCCAGACTGCTCATGGCCCCTTCCACTGGTCCCATTTCCATGGCTTTTGCTGTTCCGATAGCATGGGAAGCCGTTCCCAGGGCCAGTCCCTTTGCGATAGGTTCATGTATCCGAAACACCTTGCATACTCCTTCTGCAATGACATTTCCCAATATGCCGGTAATAATGATCACCGCTACCGTGATAGTCACCACTCCTCCCAGTTCCTGGGAAACTCCCATGCCGATAGCTGTGGTAATAGACTTTGGCAGAAGTGTCACATACTGCTGGTGGTCCAGCCGGAAAAGCCGTGCCAGAAGATACACGCTTCCCAGACTTGCCAGAGTCCCTGAGAGGATTCCAGCCGCCACTGCCTTAAAATTCTTTTTTAGAAGTGTAAGCTGTTCATAAAGGGGCACGGCCAGACAGACAGTGGCCGGAGTCAGCAAATAGCTGATATACTGGGCGCCCCCGTTATACTGGTCATAATCTATCCGCAGCACTGCCAAGGCCCCCATGACACAGAGTATCCCGATGAGCAATGGATTCAGCACTGCCAGCTTAAAACGTTTTTTCAGAAGCAGTCCGACTTCATAGGCCAGAAAACTCAGAACTGCGCCGAAAAACACCGAATCAATGAGAAACTCTTTCATCTTTTTTCTCCTTTCTGATCATTGCCTGTGTTACTTTTCCCGTCACTGCCATTACCAGGATCGTAGTCACAATAGTGATCAGGATTACAGGCAGCCAGACCGGCTGAAGAGAGGACCAGGACTCCATCAGCCCCACTCCCGCCGGAATAAACATCACCGGCATGATCTCTATCAAAAAAGCCGCTGTCTCCCGCACCTGGCCCAGTTTCAGAATGCCGGTGATCAGAGCACCCAGCATAAGCACCAGTCCGTATACACTGGCAGGCACAGGCAGGGGGATCAGCATATGCAGGATTTCTCCCAGAAATGAAATCAACAAAATAATACTGAATTGCTTTAAAAACTTCACTTTTTCCTCCTTGTTAGTGGTCGTACCAGTCCATTATAGGATTCTCTTCTTTCAAAGTCAATGCCTTCTGAAAACATAGACATAATTTCTTCCCTGTGATAGGATAAGGTGGTAAATGTCATACTAATAATAAGAAACAGAAAGAGAGGTCAGAATATGACAGTTTCAGAACGATTTTTAAAATATATTGCCGTGGATACTACCTCAGATCCTTCTTCAGATACTTTCCCCAGCACCAAAAGCCAGTTGGACTTTGCCAATATGCTGGCTGAGGAAATGAAAGCCATGGGCCTTGAGAATGTTTCTGTGGATTCCTACGGATATGTTTTCGGGACCATTCCTTCTACCGTTGAAAATTATCAGGGCAAGATCCTGGGATTTATCTCCCATATGGATACTTCCTGCGCAGAATCCGGCAAAAATATTCGTCCCCGAATCATTAAAAATTATGATGGGAAAGACATTGTATTAAACGAAGAAAAAAATATCGTTATGCGTCTCCGGGACTTTTCCAATCTGGCTCAGTATCAGGGACAGGATCTCATTGTCACAGACGGTACTACTCTTCTTGGGGGAGATGATAAGGCCGGGATCGCAGAGATCCTTACCGCCGCTGAATATCTTCTGGCTCATCCGGAGATTCCTCATGGCCCAGTCCGGGTAGGATTTACTCCTGACGAAGAAATCGGCCAGGGTACAGATCATTTCGATGTGGAAAGATTTGGCGCCGACTTTGCCTATACCATGGACGGAGGAGAATGCGGAGAATTGGAATATGAAAATTTCAACGCTGCCGAGGCAGTTGCAGATTTTCATGGTGTCAGCATCCATCCCGGTTCTGCCAAAGGCAAGATGATCAACGCTCTGCGCCTGGCTATGGAGTTTGAGGCTCTCATGCCCGCAGATCAGCGTCCGGAATGCACGGAAGGAAGGGAAGGCTTTATTCATCTGGATGCTCTTCAGGGTTCTGTGGACCATGCCCGGTCAGAATATATTATCCGGGATCATGACATGGGTCTGTTCCAGGAAAAGAAGGAACACATGGAAGACATGGCCCGGACCATGAATGCAAAATATGGCTATGAAGCTGTATCCCTGAAAATCCAGGACTCTTATTTTAACATGAAA
Source organism: uncultured Bacillota bacterium (assembly GCA_949291945.1). Taxonomy (GTDB): domain Bacteria; phylum Bacillota; class Clostridia; order Lachnospirales; family Lachnospiraceae; genus Blautia. Next base: position 122,001 of record CASEXH010000003.1, read on the forward strand.
GAAAAAATAGAGCCCCACAGATTCCTTATTGACAATGTTTTAAAAGTATACGAAAAACTGGGTATCCGTCCACAGATCCAGCCTATCCGGGGAGGAACCGACGGCGCCCAGCTTTCCTTTAAAGGGCTGCCCTGTCCAAACCTGGGCACTGGGGACCACAACTGCCACGGACATTTTGAATTTGTCTGTGTACAGGCAATGGAAAAATCTGCGGAGGTTATTGTAGAACTGATCAGACTTTGGCAGTAAATATTCTCGCAGCAGATTGCCGAGTCTTAAATCTGCACAGAAACCGAAAAGAACCGTTCATCGTGAGAACTCCGGATTCATGGTTTTCTCTCTTTGAACGGTTCGTTTTTATTCAGTGGAACTTTCTTCACTGTCACTCTCGATAGCTTGTGAAGACCCCACCGGCTCTGCTCCCAGATATTCCTCCAGGGTAATATCCTGCTCATAAATTTCCTTTGCAGCTTCTCTGCCTACGTACCGGTAATGCCAGGGTTCGAAAATAATTCCTGTAATATCGCTCTTATTCAAAGGATACCTGAGAATGAACCCATATTTCCAGGAGTTTTCCATCAGCCACTGCTGATCCTCGGTCTCCATCTGCTTCTCATCCAGGTTCATATACTGGGAAGATACGATATCTAATGCCAGGCCGATCTGATGCTCGCTGGTCCCCGGCACTGCTACTACGGTTCCGGCTTCCACTGCTGCCTCCTCTTCCGTCAAACCTTCTTCTGTCATTACCCGCTGAATCTTATTCTGATAAAGGTATTCCTGGGTATCCCAGGACCGGAATGCGGAACAGATCACCGGGTTGCGTCCTGCTGCCTGGGCAGCCGCAAACATCTCCTCCAGATCATCCATAATCCTGGCATCTACCTGATATCCATTAGAATCAATTGTTTCTGTTGCCACTTCCGGAACATCCTCCTGGGTCATAGGATTTTTGGCATTTACCAGCTTCAGATACCACTGGTCTTTTTCGCTTTCATCTGCCAGCTTCAGACCGCTGTCCTCTTGTTCTTTTGCCTCCTGGTTCTCCTTCTCGGCCTGCTGTTCTGCATAGGCCTGGGCTGCTGCTTCCCGGTGTTTTGTCTTAACTATGTTTGTCACACCGACAATAGCCAGAAATACTATCAGCAAAAAAAGTCCTACTCTTCGGTTTCTCTGCCGGATGCGCTTAATATTCCCCTTGTATCTGCGTTTGTATCTTGTACGTCTCCTTGAATCCATATCAATAATCCCACCTTATCTGTCTGTCCATGACTTTAACCATGGTACTCTCCTATTATACCAACTCCCCTCAAAAGCCGGAACATTCATGTCGAAACCAGCTTCTCTGTGGCTAGTATAGCACAAAGCGGAGGGTTACGGGAACATTTTATTACAATTTTATAAGTCAAAGACCCCGATCAAGTATGGGGGCTTTGATCCTTACAGCAGTCAACGAATAGATATCTAAACACATCCGCTCGGCTCGTTGCCCGCAAAAAAAAGTACCAGATACAGGTGATTATTCCACTATTTCCCTTTTTTATACCGGCTCCTGTCCGATATCCCAGACGCTTCTGAGCCGTATATTCTCCGGTTTTCCCCTGAGGATTTCCACAGTCTTAGAGTCTCCATTCAGATCAAAGTAGTTGTCCGACAGCACCAGATCCTCCTGGTCGTTGAGAATCTCCACACTTTTCGCATAAGTCTCTGCCTTAACCGTAATCTTGTTCTTTTCCACTGTACAGGACAGTTTCGGGTCCTCATACCGGAAATATTTCGGATAAGAAAAAATCACGGTTCCTTCTGAAATCTGTGTTTCTCCCTCCCAGGCCTGATAGCTGACATATTCTTCAAACACATGGATATCCGGCAGTTCTTCCTTCTCCAGCCAGACACTGGAAAGAGGAGGGACCAAGATCTCCTTCTCTTTGTTGTAAAGGATCCGGGCTTTTGCATTGCGCACCTGCCATTTCACTGTCAGTTTTTTCTCGGCCAGCGTTTCATTTGAAACATTCAGGTGAATGGACTTCTCAAATTCGAAATGCTGCCGGTTCATATTAGCCTCCTGGGTCATCCAGCTTTCCTCCTGGCAGGAGAGGAGCACCGGAGCAAAAAATCTTCTGGCATAATAGTGAAGAGCCTTCCAACGCCCGTGATAATCGATAGAGGACCAGGAGATTACCGGCCAGCAGTCATTGACCTGCCAGTATACTGCGCCCATACATCTTCCCCGGTTTCTCCGGAAATGTTCTACCCCGTAGCGGATGGCGTCTGCCTGGAGAAGCTGGGAAGCATAGATCACATCTGAAAATCCACCAGGATACCGGTAAGTCTGCTGCATATAATTCATGATCTTTCCGTTCGCCCCGTAATTTCTCTGGTGCTTTTCCATAATATAGGAAAACAGGTTCCAGTCCCGGGGATCATCGGTAAAGGTCTCGATAGTCTTCTGGCTGGGAAGGGCCTGGAAGCCAAACTCTGAGATATATCGGAAAAAGAATTTCCGGTACTCGGAAAAAGGTCTTCCTCCGTGCCACACCTTCCAGTAATGGACATCTCCCCTGTCAGGATCATTTGGATTGTCAAAAGAGCCCCCGGAGGAAGGGCTGGCCGGCCAGTAGAAGGTTTCCGGGTCTTCTTTTCCCAGGATCTCCGGAAAGATCCTCTCATACATGAACAGATAATCCCGGACTTCGGAATGTTTGGTAACCCAGCATCTTTCGTCCACAAACATTTCCATCTCATTATTTCCGCACCACAGAGCCAGGCAGGCGTGATGGCGGATCCGCCGGATATTTTCCTCCAGCTCTCTGCGGATATTTTCTTCAAACTCTGGAGTCAGCTCATAGACCGAGCAGGCAAACATAAAATCCTGCCATACCGCCAGCCCCAGTTCATCACAAAGATCATAGAACCAGTCGTCCGGATAAAAGCCGCCGCCCCATACCCGGATCACGTTAAAATTTGCTCTTTTACAGTCTTCCAGAAGCTGCCTGGTTTTTTCTCTGCTTCTTTTTCCCAGCAGGTGTTCCTCCGGTATATAATCGGCTCCCATGGCAAAAAAAGGAATCCCGTTAATCTCATGGGCAAAGCTTTCCCCCCACTGATCTTTTTCCCTTCTCACCGTCATTTTCCGAAGACCGATCCTCCTCTCCCAGCAGTCTTCCGGTTCTCCGTTCCGGTAAAGCACCGCCCGGATCTGATATAAAGGCTGATCTCCCAGACCGTTGACCCACCACAGCTGGGGATCCGGGATCCTGAGAGTGCCTGTCCCATCCGGAGAAAGCCAGGTCTCTAAAGCTTTTCCCTGGGGGGAAAGGGCTGAAACCTGAATCTGATAATCACCTTTCTTCTCTTCTTTTTTCCGGATCTCAAAATCCAGCATCCAGTCGTCTTTTTCCTGGCGCTGCCGGATATACACATTTTCCAGGGAAGCATTTTTTACATAGCACAGATATACCGGGCGGAAGATCCCTGCATCGGGAAGATGGGCCCCCCAGTCCCAGCCGAACATATAGTGGGCTTTCCGCAGGTGCATAAATCCTTCATAAGTATCGTCATTTCCAATATTTTTATACGTTTCAGAATGTATTCCTCCACATCCAGCTTCAGCGCCTTTCTCGCATATTCAAATTCATCATAACCGGACAGGATCAGAAATCTGGTCCTGGGACTGATCTTCCGTATCTCTTCCAGCAGATCCAATCCGTTCATCAGCGGCATTTCCACGTCCGTCACCACAATATCCGCCGGCTCTTGGCGGAACATTTCCAGCGCTTCCTTCCCGTTGTGAGCCATGGAGGTCACTTCCATAGCGATTTCCTCCCAGTCAATAATATAGCGGATTCCCTGAAGAATAAATTCCTCATCTTCCACTAACATCACCTTTTTCATCTTTTTCATTCTCCTCTATCTTTATTGTAACAATCACCAACAGGCCTTTAGGTGCAGCCGCCTGCAGAAGAAGTCCATAATGGTCTCCGTAAACTGCCTTAATTCTTCTGTTGACATTTGCAATTCCGATAGACTTGTCTTTTCTCTCCTCCTGAGAATTTTCTCTCAGTGCCTTATTCGTTCTTTCAATATCCTCCCGGCACATTCCTTTTCCATTATCCTGAATATACAGCTTCAGCGCCTCTCCCTCTGCCCTGGCCCAGATCTTTACCAGATTGTCTTTCCGGTCTCTTTCGATCCCGTGGACAAAATAATTTTCCACAATGGGCTGAAGAACGAACTTGATAATCGGTACGGTTAAAAGTTCCACAGGACAGGAAACCTGTGAAGAAAAACAGCCCTGATACCGGTATTCAAAAAGTTCCATATACTGTTTGCAATAATCCAGTTCCTGTCCCAGAGTGATCACATCTGCCTCTTTTAGCTGGCTTCTGAATAAAGTCACCATGCTGTAAAGCATCTTCCCTACTTCCCGGTCTCCGTTGCAGATTGCCTTCATACGGATCGCCTCCAGTGTATTGTACAGAAAATGGGGATTGATCTGGCTCTGTAAGGCCTGCATCTGGGCATTTTTGCGCTCGATTTCCGCCAGATAACTTTTCTGGATATACAGATTCAAGTCTTCGCACATTCTGTTAAACTGCTCCGCCACCATATCCAGCTCATCTCCTTTTTTATTGACCTTTAGCCTGGACTGGAGATTTCCTGTAGTCACCTGGTTCATGGCATATAAAATGGAATCCACTCTTCTGGTAAGGCGGCGGACATAGTAGCCGATTCCCAAAATCCCCAAAGCCGCAGCCGCTACCCCTGCCGCCAGGATCATAGCCAGCGTCTGGAGGGGCAGTTTGGAAGCCTGGCTGCTGTTCAGAAAAGTATAGACCGTATACAGATTTTCGGATTCTTTCAAAGTAAGATACCTGCTGTCCTCTAATCTGTCCTGCCAATTTTCTCCCGGCGGATCCTGGTAGATTACCTGATCATTCTGATTACATACGGTCAGCTCTGTATATCGGTTATCCTGAAGATTCTGAAACCGGCTCTCTCCTTCAAAAGTAAAGATCATGCAGCCTGCGCCTGTCATGTTGTCAGGATTGCGGATTTCCTTTATATAGAGCAGTTTTCCCTCTTCTCTAAAATCCGGTCTTTCAATTTCTTCCAGTCTTGCTTTTCCATCCTTCCCCGGATAAAAAATCTGCTGGGGATAACACTGAGTCAGATTCAGTGTATCGTAGCTGATCACTTCAATAGACTCCAATGCTCCATATCCTTCAAAAGCGTCGTTAATAAAATTATAAATTCCACGATACACCAGATTATCTTCTGCGGAATACCGATCCAGTCCATATTCCAGATATTCTTCCGGCCCCAGCTTCAGATAGGCCAGCAGATCCTCCAATTCCGTTTCCGAACGATACAGATCCTGAAACAAGTAGTCGCTGATCTCCTCTGTTTCCCTGATATAGTCTGAGGCTTCCCGGTTGATCCTCTCCATAGCCATCCGGTTATTTTCCAGGACCCTTTTTTTCGAATCTGATATAAAATACACCACCAGCGCTGACACAATACACAGAACAATCGCTGTATAGGACCAGAACATTTTAAAATAAAGCTGCGCCGTTTTTTTCTTTTTCATAGCCTCCTCCCCCTCTTCTATAAACTGCCTGCATCTTTCCGGCTGTCAGCCAGTATCAGTCTTTTCCGGCTGATAGCAGCAGGAAAAGAGGGTGCAGATCAATGCCCCTCTTCAATCGCTCTCAGTACTCTCTGGTTCATAAATACTACCATGAATCCATAAATACTTGCAATAAATAGAATAAAAGTTCCCGCCTGGATCTCCAGCAGCATAAGCACCACTGCCAGCATGGCGGTATTGCCCAATGTGATCACCGGCCTGGTGATACACAGGCAGAAAGCCCCTTTGAAGATATCCCGGATCTTCATCTCATATCTGGAGGCCAGCAGATAAAGATCCGGTGTCAGGATCACTGCCCCGGCGAAAAGGATTCCAAAAAGGATCGCCAAAGGCAGAATGGGCATCTGCACAGAGAAAAACTCTGTATTCGTCCAGAATATCCAGACCAGGAGAAGCTGCAGAGCAGCTACTCCCATCTTTCTTCCCCAGGCATCCAGATATCCTGCTTTATAATCTTTCCACGCCGTAGTATCGGTCTTGTGGAGTACCCGGTTCATAGCGAAGAACACCCCGCACAAAGCCGGTCCCGCCCAGACGGCGCAGACCAGAAACAGAGGGAAGCAGGCTCTTACCTGGCTGATCCCCACAAAAAGGAAAAACAGCAGAACAGGTATATTAGACACAAGAAAGAAAAAATTAATTTTCAAAAAATACAAAAATCTGTCACAGGCTCCCAGTATCTTTTCAATATTAAAAATCTCACTTAACACCTTACTTCCTCCTGACTTTCTTACAGTTTAAAAAGCAATGTCTTGATCTCATAGGGGTGAAGACTTACCTCCACCTTGCCTTCTTTCGGCTCTTCCATAGGCCGTTCCATCAGATCTCCTTCCATCCAGGCGTCAAAGCCGAATTCCGGATTCAGCACCACCTTCTGAGAGGATCCCGCAAAATCATGGAATCTTACCACCAGATACTTTCCATCCTCTGATTTCTTTACCGCATCTATCTCTACCTGGGGATTATCCAGGGTAAAGAAGCTGTTATATCCGGTCTTGTCCTGTCCTTCGAAAACATCCATAGGATTATTCAGTCCATAGGCTTCTTCCACCACATGCCCTGCCACAAAGTCTCCTGTATGGGGCAGGAAAGCATAAGTAAACTCATGGGTGCCCAGATCCTGAAGATGATCCGGCTGAAGGCCGGAACGAAGAAGGGACAGACGCATCACATTGTCCTTAATGTCATATCCGTACTTGCAGTCATTCAGCAGGGCTGCGCCGTAGTTTCTCTCTGACAGATCTGCAAACCGATGGCCCACACTCTCAAATCTGGCCTGATCCCAGCTTGTATTCCAGTGGTTTGGTCTGCGAACGTTTCCGTACTGGATATCATAAGTAGCATATGTACTCCGGATATCTACTGTAAATGCTGTTTTTATAAGCTGCTGCCGCTCATGGAAATCTACCTTAGTCTTAAAATCGATCCTTCTGCTGTTGCTGTAGAAGATCATATCCTGGAATATGGCAGTATTCATATAATTCCATTCCATATGAACAGTTAACCGCAGGGGTCCCATTTCCGTGATCTGGAAAGCGGTAAGGTCCGTGATCTCCCGCATTTTCTGCTGATAGAAAATATCGATATCCCAGGCATCGTTATCAATAGGCTTATCCTCAAAAACCTGAAGGACATTTCCTCTCTCTCCGGCTGCCAGCACTTCTCTGCCAGCTTCTTTGTCATAAAGGCGGGTAATCTGTCCATAACCATTTAACTCTGCCAGATAGAATGGCGTCTCCAACTTTCTTTCCTCTACTTTGAAAGGTATCTGTCCGCTGTCTTCCCTGCCCTCTTTCACAAAGATCGTCTTATGTCCCATGGCCGGCACATCCGTTACCTGTACGTAAGCAACATCCCCCTGATCCTGGGAAACCAGAAGATTTCCCTCCTCATCGGTAAAGCTGCAGGATCCGCTTGCCGGAAGGGCCACAGTCTCATTCATATTCCATCCGGAAGCATTGTATACGGTATAAGCCTTCTCTGTATTTTCCATAGAATCCTTCCGGAAATCTTCCAGGACTTCCATGCCGATCTCCTGAATCTTCTGGTAGTCTTTTCTGGAATCCTCATATACTTCATGAATGGAAGATCCAGGTATAATATCATGGAACTGGTTGGTAAGGATCAGCTTCCAGCCTTTTGTCAGCTTTTCCTGTTCTGCCAGGGACAGACTTCCTGCTCCCATGGCGGCCATAGCAGTCATCCACTCTGCTCTGCGGTACAAAAGCTCCATCTTCCGGTTCATTCTCTTATTATAAGCCTGGCTGGTATAAGTGCCTCTGTGATACTCCAGGTACAGTTCTCCATCCCAGGTGTTTACATACTGATCGGTATTTTCTACATTTTCCTTTAATTTCCGGAAATAGTCTCCTGCAGTGGAAGTTTTCAGATTCGGAAGTCCCGGGATCTTATCAATCCTTCTTCTGGCCTCCAGCAGATCACGGTTTACACCGCCGCCTCCGTCTCCATATCCGTAGGAAATCAGCAGATCTTTATTCATAGCTTTCTCACTATAGGCTTCCCATACACCCTTTACGGTCTTTGCAGTGAGCAGGCCATTATAAGTGTAGAACCAGGAATCCGGTCCGTTCCAGGGTTCCGGGGTGGTAATAAAGTGTGTAAGCACCTCGGTACCGTCCATTCCTTTCCAGTGGAAGGTATCATGAGGCATACGGTTAAACTGGTTCCAGCTGATCTTGGTAGTCATAAACACGTCAATACCGGATTTCTTTAAAATCTGAGGCAGCGCCCAGGAATAGCCGAATACATCAGGAAGCCACAGATATTCCACATCTTTTCCAAATTCCTCTTTCAGAAATCTGCTTCCGATGAGAAGCTGCCGGGTGAGAGATTCTCCACTGGTCAGGTTACAGTCGGCTTCCACCCACATGCCTCCGTCGGCTTCCCAGCGTCCTTCTTTCACTCGTTTCCTGATCTCCTCAAAGATTTCCGGAAAATCTTCTTTTATGTATTCGTAAATCTGAGGCTGGGTCTGAAGGAAAATATACTCCGGGAACATTTCCATCATACGCAGTACTGTGGAGAAAGAACGGGAAGCTTTCTCATGGGTATGTTTCAGCCGCCACAGCCATGCCATATCAATGTGGGTATGTCCCACACAGTAAACATTCACAGGAGAATGTTTCTCCATTTTGTCGATCTTTTCATTTAAGATCTGATCTGCCTGGTGAAGAGAATCATAAAAAGACTCGCTTCCGGGATAGGACCAGTCGATACAATGACAAGCCTGATCCAGTGCATTTCTCAGATCGTACTTCACCGGATTTCCCTCTTCCAGATTGGCAATGGTATCCAGGATCAGAGTGCCCATGTAATAAAAATCATCTGCCGGTTCATCTAAGCAGGCCAGATCTGCCTGACGGATCTTATGCTCCTGAACGGCAGGAACTCCTCCTCCTTCCAGTCCGGACCAGAGACGGAAGGTAAGGTTCACTGTCTTTCCGCAGAGCTCTTCCGGGAAAAATACTTCCTTGTGATTTACATCTACGCCCTGGTAGGGTTTTCCATCTATGTAGCACATAGCTTCAAAACCGGAGTTATTTCCGGCACCTGTATTGCCGAAATCAAAAATACCCACAACTCTCTGGCCTTTCCACTGGGCCGGGATCTCAATATCCTTATGCATCCAGAGATAACGGTCTCTTCCTGACCAGCAGTCTCCGGTGTGTATGGTATCCCAGTTGTCAAACTCTGCGGGCACCTGAGGATTCACCACTCCCTGAAGATCTTCCTGCACCGCAAACGCCTCCAGATTCCGGATATTCCGGTATCTGTATTTTTTCACCTCTGTAATTCTTCTGTCCAGTTTCCTGTCTGTTAAAAACATGTCTTTCATAGGAACCCTCCTGTGATTTATATTGTAATGTAGTAGTTTTCCTGTTTTTTTATATTATACAAAACACGCTCTTCCACTACAATTTTCCATTTTCTATATTTGGTGAAAAAATTATATGCTATCTGCCTCCTTTGTTATCGCCTCCAGTTCCTTTCCTTCCAGTATCACGATCCTCAGCCAGTTCTTTTCCACATCCAAAGGCGGAATCTTGTGAAGATCCCCTCTCTCCTCATGGTATCCTCTTCCGTAGACACTGGAATTTGCCGGCTCCAATCCTACTACATAGTCTCCGCTGGCAAGGGATTTCCATTCCATGAAATAGGGCAGCTGTTCCTTATTGAATTCCAGCCGGATACCCAGCCCCAGTTTTTCATTGATCACTGCGGCAAAAGTATTTCCCTCCTCATCTGCTTTCAGTTCGTGAATGAATACATATTCCGGTTCATTGTCTACAGGTGCTTCCATCTTCCAGTACAACCCCTCATGGCCTGCCGCCTGCTCATCCCTGGGGATCACTTTTTGGGTAGGGATCACGATCCTGGCATGCTCATCCAGCAGAGGATAGCCCACATTAAAATGATACAGCAGCATAGCTGTTTCTTCCCGGAATCCCTGATTTTCTATAGTATCCTCAATGAGGATCTCTTTCCCCGGCCAGGAAGTGGTAATCTTTCTTCTCAGGACCATATTCTCTCCGAAAAGTTCTGCTTCCCGCATTTCTCCCTGGACCGTCATCACATAAGAGTCTTCCTCCCACCGGGTCCAGGAACCTGTATGCTCTGCAGGTGTAGTCCGGATTCTGCCATGCATGGGATAGTTCTTTCCCTGTGAAGAATAAGGTGCGCAGATATTCTCCAGGCCGCAGGTAAACATCATACCGCCCATAATGCTTCTCTGGGCTTCCTGACCATTGGTATCATAATGATTTCTTCCCTGGAGTCCCGGCTTAGACAAAAAACTCATATTGATCCCTTTATAAGACAGTTCCGCCAGATCCAGACACTTGTCCTTCATCACTGTAAAATTCAGAGGGCCGTTCTTGATCTGCCAGGCTTTCATTCCCCCTGTTCTGCCTTCTTCATAGGATATTTCCCGTATCTCAGCTGCCTGGGCCATATGTCCGGCATATCGTAATAATCTTTCTTTTTCCATCTGCCTCTATCCTTTCTTCACTGTTGTTATGCTCTGATCTTTAAACGGTATCCGCTGCAGTCCAGAAACAGTTCTGCATACATGGCATTTGCCCAGGAAAACCATTCTCTGGTGTATCGGGTATCGTCATCCACATGAAAGCCCTCATGCATGACCCCTTTTCCACCGGTAGTATCCGCCATGTTCCGCAGGATCCTTTTCTTTTCTTCCTTCTCTTTGCTGGTCAGCCCCCGGATCGCCATGGATATATGCCAGATATAGCTGGACGGTGTATGGGGGCTGCCGATTCCTGCGGCTTTCTTGCCTTCATAATAATAAGGATTGGCATTACTAAGAAGAAATCTTCTTGTATTTTCCCCAACATCCGGATCCGAAGGATAGCCCAGATAATCCATAGCCAGCAGGCTTGGCACATTGGCATCGTCCATCAGATTATACATACCGTAACCATCTGTCTCATAAGCATAGATCACCCCGAATTCCTGAGTGGCGGTTTTCCCTATGCTTTCTATCGCATAGTGGATCTTTTCCTTCAGTTCTCTGGCTTCTTTTTCCAGTTCCGGGCAGTGAAAGATCTCCCTTTCGATTTCTTCCAGATATCCCAGCACTACCACAGCAAACATATTGGAGGGGATCAGATACCCATAAGTACAGGCGTCGTCGCTTGGACGAAAACCTGACCAGATCAGCCCTGTATCGGATTTTACCAAAGCGCCTTTTCCTTCTCTGGACAGGGTATCATTGTAAAAACTGTTTCCTCTGATAAACCGATAGTCGGATTTTTCCTCATGGGCCTGTTCTGTGCAAAAGACTTCCAGAATTTTTCCTATGCCTTTCTGAAACTCTCCTTCAAACTGGGAAACACATCCTGTATTCTTCCAGAGCAGCCAGGCCAGCTGTATGGGATAACAAAGAGAATCTACCTCAAACTTTCTCTCCCACACCCAGGGATTCTGATCCGGATCGTCCTTTTCCCAGCAGGCGCCGCTTGGAGAAGAATTAAAAGCATTGGCGTAAGGATCGATACAAATATACTGAAACTGGCGCTTTACCAGACCTGCTATAATTTCCCGGATCTCCCGGTCTTCCTTTGCCAGGAAAATGTAAGGACGAAGCTGCGCCGCTGAATCCCGAAGCCACATAGCGGGAATATCCCCGGTAATCACATGAGTAGTGCCGTCTTCCATTTTTTTCACCGTAGTATCCAATGTATTGGTATAGCAGGTCTTAAACAGCTCCAGCAGTTCCGGTTCTTCCTTCCACTGCTCTTTTAAAGACACAAATAGATCTGCCATTACCTTAGGTATTTTTTTCTCCATAACGATATCTCCTGTTTCTGTTTTACTTCCGAATTTTTCTCATTATAACACAGAAGCGGAGACCTCAAAAACTGTAAAAATTTTTGAAATCTCCGCTTATTTTTATAAACATATAACCTTGCTGCTCTTACTTCTGGCCAGATGGGACTTCCTGGTGTATCTGCCTCATACACTGTTTCCGCACAAAGTAGAAGCACACCGCCTGCATAACAATGGTAGCGATCCAGGAACCCGGATAAGAAATAAATAAAAAGTAAAGGGATCTGTGCTGAGGGAAAAAAGCATAAATCCACAAGATCCTGGTGCCTACGGTTCCGATAATCGAAAGGATCATCGGCACACCGGAATGGCCCATTCCCCGGAGAGCTCCCGGAATAAGGTCCATAATACCGCAAAGGAAATAGGGCACGGTGGTAATGGACAGAATCTCCAGACCACACTGAATAACTTCCGGATCGCTGGTATAAATTCCCAGTACCTGAGAACCGAACACATAGGCACCCACTCCAAGGACTGCCGATACCCCTACAGAAAGGATTATACAGTCCACAAAGACCCTGTCCATTCTCTTTGTTTTCCCTACACTATAGTTCTGGCTTGTAAAGCTCATACATGCCTGGGTCACTGCATTGATCGATGAATATAAAAATCCCAGCACATTATTGGCAGCCGTATAGCCGGCCATTGCCGTTGAGCCAAAGGAATTCACAGAAGACTGGAGCAATGCATTGGAAAAATTGATCACAGTACTTTGAATCCCTGCGGGTATACCCACCTGAAAAATACGTTTCAGATATATGCCCCGGATCCTGAGCTTTGAAAACCGCAGCTGGTAACTTCCTTCCGTCCTGTGGAGGCACCAGAGCACCAGAATACAGGAAATCATCTGGGAAGCCACCGTTCCGATAGCCACTCCTGCCACTCCAAGAGGGATGACGATAACCAGCAGCAGATCCAGCACCACGTTGGTCATACCTGCCGCCAGCAGGAAAAACAGAGGACGCTTTGTATCCCCTACTGCTCTCAGAACAGCAGCCCCATAGTTATACAGCATGAAAAAGGGCATGCCCATGAAATAAATCCGCATATAAACCACCGACTGGTCGATCACATCTGCCGGAGTGGCCATAAGCTCAAGGGCAAATCTGGATGCCCCCACTCCCACAAAAGCCATGATAATACCGCTGACCAGAGCCAGGGCAATAGCTGTATGTACTGCTTCCGACATCTCCTTATCCCGTCCTGCTGCATAATATCTGGCTGCAAGGACATTTGCCCCCAGCGAGATCCCAATAAACAGGTTGGTAAAAATATTGATCAAAGCTGTAGTAGAACCCACCGCCGCAAGAGCCTGGCTTCCGCTGAACCTTCCCACTACAATAATATCCACTGCATTAAACATCAGCTGCAGGATACTTGTGAGCATGAGAGGAAGGGAAAAGGAAATCAGCTTATCCATAATGGATCCGTTGCACATATCAATCTCGAACTTATTCTTTTTCATGGACATTTCCCCCAAAAATTCGCTTTCTGCAAAGCTTATCTTACTGCTTTGTGCAAATTTCGTCAATAGGGGCTATCCGGAAGATTTTATCATAAAAGCCTTTTATGATTCAAGGCATTCCTTCAGGCTTTCCTCCATGATCCTGAATCCAGCCTCAAGCTGTTCATCTGTAACGACCAGGGGACAGAGGAAACGGACTACGTTGTTATAAGTACCGGCGCTTTCTATGATCAGACCCTTTCCTGCTGCTGTCTGCACCAGTCTGGTTACCAGTTCCGGGTATGGCTCTTTTGTCTTGGGCTCTTTTACAAACTCTGTACCCATCATGGCGCCGATACCTCTCACATCTCCCACTACCGGGTATTTTTCTGCCAGTCCTTTATAGAAATCCTCTACCTTCTTGCCAATCTCAAGGGCCCGGGTGCAGAGGTCATTCTTCTTTATAAATTTAATGGTTTCAATAGCCGAGGCACAGGCCACGGCGTTTCCGCAGAAAGTACCGCCGATAGTTCCCGGGGTAACTCCATCCATAATCTCTGCCCTGGCTGTAACTGCAGAAAGAGGCATACCTGCAGCAATGGATTTTGCTGTTGCAATGATATCTGGAGCGCAGCCTGCTTCTTTCCAGTAATCTGAAACAAACATCCTTCCGGACCGTCCCCATCCAGACTGGACTTCATCTGCCACAAGAAGAATGCCATATTTATCACAGATACCCCGGACTGCTTTCACCCATTCGATAGGAGCTGGCACAAATCCTCCTTCCCCCTGAACAGGCTCTACAACGACAGCAGCCACATAGTCCGGAGCAGAACACTCCTCAAATACCATTTCCAGACGTTTCACATAGTAGTCGATAGCTTCTTTCTCTGTGAATCCTTTTGGCGCCCGGTAGAGATAGGGAAATTCTGCACGATAAACTCCGTCAGGCATAGGACCCATTCCGTAAGCATAGGATTTTTTGCTGGTCATCGCCATGGTCAGCGCAGTTCTTCCGTGAAACGCACCGGAAAATACAATAATATTCGGTCTTTTCGTATAGGACTTTGCGATCTTAACCGCATTCTCGTCTGCTTCAGCGCCGCTGTTGGCAAACATGGTCTTCTTTCTTTCTCCCCTGACCGGCATGAACGTATTCATCATCTCCGCCAGTGTAATATAATTCTCATGAGTCATGATATTCATCATAGCATGAAAATATTTCTCTGACTGGTCTTTTACCGCCTGGATCATCTCCGGCTGTGAATATCCTGCGTTTAACACGCCTACGCCGCCTACCCAGTCCAAGAAAATATTGCCGTCTGCATCTTCCACCATTGCCCCTTCTCCTCTGTTAATAACAACAGGATAATTACATTTAACGGCGCCGGGCATGGATTCTTTTCTTCTTTCTATAATCGCTTTGGCTTTAGGTCCCGGTAAAACCTCTGTTTTAATCTCCGGCAATGCGGTTCTCAGTTCTGACATTTTCATCTCTTCCTTTCTCTTTTAGTCATATAAACTTTCATAAATAGATAAAATCTGTTCTTCTGTCATAGGAATGTAGCCGTTTTCCAAAAGTCTCTGCTGATTGGCGATCACTGAATGAGCAAACTCTGAAAGCTCCGCCCGGCTCAGTCCATATTCCTTTAAAGACTTCTTTCGAAGGATGTTTTCGTTGAGCAGTTCCTCAATTTTTATATAAACATCTGCCTGCCCACAGCCTAAAGTTTTGGCCAGCTCTTCATTTAATATCTTGATCTTTCCCTCAGGAAGATATTTCATATAGGTCTTAAATACACCGGTAAACACTGCATAGTTGGCTTCCCCATGAGGAACATGATAGACAGCCCCCAGAGGATAGCTCATAGCATGGACAGTTCCGCACCCGGCATTTCCAAAGGCGATCCCCGCCATGGCAGAAGCTGTAAGAACTTTACCCGCTTCCGCCTCTATGACCTCTTTTTTCTTTTCTTCCCCTGCCTCTTTAATCTTTTTATAGGCAGTTAAGATCATTTTGGCTGCCTGAAAGCTGAGAGTCTCTGATAGTTCTGTGGCTTTTGGGGACAGATATGATTCCAGAGAGTGAACCAGCGCATCAATGGAGCTTGCGGCAAATACTGAAAAAGGAAGTTTTTCCAGAAGCTGAGAAACCAGCACTGCATCATCTGCATACAGAGCATCATCAGCCAGCCCGAACTTCGTATGCCTGCTTTTAAATTCCAAAATGGAAATATTTGTCATCTCACTTCCAGTTCCACAGGTTGTCGGGACGATCACAAGAGGTACTTTCTTAGCTGCCGGAAAGACGTGATCAAATAAATCTCCCACTGGCATAAACTTTTCAAGGCAGAAGAGTTTCGCCGCATCGATCACGGTTCCCCCTCCGATAGCCACTACCCTTTTATAGGATTTTGTTACGTCTTTGCCGATGGCCTCCACCATTTCATCTGTAGGTTCTCCGGAACCATATTTACGGATCAGGATCACCTGTCCGGCCTGAGCCTCCTGAAAATACCGATTCCATATAGAAGGGCTTGCAATGACCAGATCCTCCGGTGATAAAGAAAACTTTTCTATAAATTCTTTCACTGTATCCAGGATGGAAATCTTAGGTACTACCTGAAATGTTTTCATAATCTCGCCTCTTTACTGTACATTTTCTGTTTTTCCTTCATCTGCGCCGATAAAGTAATCTTCCGTCAGACCATAGCTCTCCAGGATCTCCATCAGAGTTCCATCCTCTTTCATATCATTCAGCGCTCCGTTAACTTCTTCCAGGAAATCCTGATCCTCAAAACGAACAGCCGCACCGATCTGTCCTGTTGCCTCAGCCTCATATGGGCTCATCAGCTTCAGATCCAGACTGGAATCCTGGGCCAGGGTATAGGAAGCCACGATACCGTCGGTGACAGCAGCGTCTACTTTGCCTGTATTTACGGCAGTCATCAGGGTTGCCTGATTTTCATAAGAAACGACCTCCTTCACGGTTCCTTCTTCTGCCCACTGCTGTGCCAGCTCATAGAAGGCAGTTCCCGGCTGTGCGCCTACTGAAGCATCTTTCAGAGACTCTTTTGTGGTAAATTCAGAATCCGCCGTCGTCACAACAGCCTCACCTTCTGTATACCACACATCCGTAAACAAAGCCTGTTCCAGTCTTTCATCGGTAATATACATGGCGTCTGCCACCATATCTACGTTCTTATTATTTAACTCGATCAGCATATTCGAAAAATCTGTTACATTCGCCCTGATCTCAGGAATTCCAAGCCGGTTGCAGATTTCCTGTAAAATATCAACATCAAGCCCCACCAGTTCATTTGTGTCCACATCATAATAGCAGAAAGGCGCATCATTGGAAGTGGCGATGGTGATATAGCCTTTATCTTTGAGCTCTGTCAACAGTGCGGATTCCTCACCCGAAGACTCACTTTCTGCTGGTTCTGAATCTGAGTCAGTATCGTTTTCAGATTCAGAAGCTGTTGTTTGGCTGACTGAACAGCCTGTCAGTAAAACTGTTCCAAAAAATGCTGCTGATACAATAGATAATAACTTTTTCTTCATAATAATCTCTCCTTTTATCCTTTGATTTCTTTTTGTTTTAATCTCGCCCGTTTTAAATGTCTCTCAAGAGCCACCGCCAGGCGGGAAAGAGGTACCGACAAAACCAGATATACAAGGGCCACAATGGTATATGCTTCTACGGTCATAAACGTCTGAGAGGCAAAAGTCCTTGTCCTGAGCAGAAGTTCCTGAACTGAGATCATGGCCAGCAGGGAAGTATCCTTGATCATCATGACCAGATAATTTCCGAATACCGGAATAGAGTTTCTTACTGCCGGGGGAATGATAAATTTAAATAATACCTGGGTTTCTGAAAAGCCAAGGGCCAGCCCGGCTTCCCGCTGTCCGGGGTCAATAGATAAGATTGCAGAGCGGATAACCTCTGACATATAGCAGCCATAATTAATGGTAAATCCGATAATACCAGATAAGGTAGCAGAAATCTGCACCT
This sequence comes from uncultured Bacillota bacterium, assembly GCA_949291945.1. GTDB lineage: Bacteria > Bacillota > Clostridia > Lachnospirales > Lachnospiraceae > Blautia. The sequence continues at coordinate 139,476 of CASEXH010000003.1, forward strand.
CTATCTGCAGACCGAAGATCCCGGCAGCACCGGCAATAAGCATAGGCACTACATAGTAAATATAGAAGAACTGCACAAGGAGAGGCGTACCTCTGATAAATTCGATAAATACGATAAGTATTCTGTTTAAAATCTTATTTTTGCTCACTCTTCCGATAGCCAGGAGCAGCGCCAGGATCAAAGCTCCTAAAAAGCCCAGCGCCGTTACGTATAATACAACACCGATCCCCTGGATCAGACTTGGCATTAACTGCTGAAAAGCTTGTGCCCAATATAAATTCATAAACATAACCTCCTCTACTTTTCCAGCACCCTGGAAAGGAATGCCTTGGTCCTCTCATTCTTGGGATTGGTAAAGATCTCATCGGGAATGCCTTCTTCCACGATATAGCCGTCGGCCATGAAAATAACACGGTCTGCCACATCCCTTGCGAATCCCATTTCATGAGTTACCACCAGCATGGTCATGCCATCCTTTGCCAGTTTCTTCATGACCTCAAGGACATCTCCCACCAGTTCCGGATCCAGGGCGGAAGTAGGCTCGTCAAAAAGCAGTGCTTCCGGATCCATAGCCAGGGCTCTTGCGATGGCCACCCGCTGCTGCTGGCCTCCGGAAAGTGTCTCCGGATAAACCCCTGCCTTAGACTTCAGCCCTACCTTGTCCAGAAGGTCCAGGGCTTTTGCTTCTGCCTCTGCCTTGGGAAGCTTGTTCAGCTGTATAGGGGCTATGGTAACATTGTCCAATACGGTTTTATTTACAAAAAGATTAAACCTTTGAAAGACCATGCCTACGCTTTTTCGATAATTTTTAACTTTTTTCCCAAGGCCTGTAATATCCTCTCCTTTATATATGATCTGTCCGCCCGTAGGCTTTTCCAGCAGATTGCAGCATCTGAGCATCGTGCTTTTGCCGGAACCCGAAGGGCCGATGATGACAATGACCTCTCCTTTTTCCACCTGGATATTGATATCCTTTAACACCTGCAGATCTCCGAAAGATTTCGAAAGATTTTTAATTTCCAAAAGTGCCATGGAGACTCCTCCTTTTTTATTTTTCTATGTAAAAACGGCACCTGTCCGAAAATCTCTGTCTTCTCCGGATAAGCGCCGTTGCTTTATTTCTGCGAGCAACGAGCCAAGCGGGCATGCTTGCATGACCATTTGGCGACTGCCGCAAGGGTCAAATACCCCGCTACTTGCATCACTGCTAGCTTGATGCCCCGTATGCTTGCATCGGGGTATTTGACTTTTCTTCAAAATCACTTATAAACTTTCTTTTAACAATATCTACCAGGAGTTCTGAAGTTCCCTCAACACCCAGCAGATCAGATTTTATCATCAGGTCCTTATATTTTGGATCGTCCATTGCATACCCTGCATAATGCCTGTGATACTGAGCTCTGGCTTTATCTACGTCATGGATCATTTTTATAGCTTCTTTTTCTTTCATTCCCAACAGTTCCACACAGTTTTTCATTTTATTTTCATAGCTGGCATAAATATAAACGTGAATGGCATTTTCCATATTTTTTAAAATATAGTCAGAACATCTTCCTACCACAATACAGGAGTCTCTCTCCACCAGCTGATTGATGATCTTCTGCTGAGCGATAAAAATATTATCCTGGACATCTGTGGTTCCCATTCCCAGAGGATATTTCATACCAAAAAACTGTCTTTTCGCTCTTTCCTCCTCCCTGGAAACAGAAGACAAAGGCATATTCATTCTCTTAGCTGTCTCCTCCACAATATCTCTGTCATAATATTCAATCCCTAAAAGCTCCGCTGTTCTTTTTGCAATGGGCCGTCCCATGCTTCCGAACTCTCTTGTGATAGTAACTACATATCTTTTCGACATAAATGCTCCTCCCTTAATCTTTCCCGTATTTACCTGTGATTTCCCCAAGGACCACATCTGCGATCTGCAGAGTACGTTTCACGTCTTCCATGGTATGTGCTGTAGAAATATATTCTCTCCCTCTCTGGTCCGTAAACCGGACGCCATACCTTTCGCATCCTTTTACGAACTCTTCATAGAACTGCATATCTGCCTTCTCCAGCCATTCTCTGTAATCCACCACATCCTCCTCAAATCCGAAATAAAGAATAAAAATCCCTCCTACCGCCCTGGTATAAATCGGAATCTTATATTTGACCGCCAGTTTCTGAAAGCCATCGGCAAGGGCATTTCCTATTTCTTCCAGTCTTCTATATGTCCCCGGCTTCTGCAGCTCTCTTATTGTGGCCAGGGCTGCGGCAATACCTACAGGATTTCCGTTGAAAGTACCGGATGAAGGAACTCCTCCGTCCATGATCTCTCTTTTCCCTGCGATGACCCCGAAAGGGTATCCTGCAGTTATGGCTTTTGCAAAAGCTGACAGATCCGGTGCAACATGATAATACTCTTGGGCCCCTCCAAGAGCCGCCCGAAATCCGGTAATCACCTCGTCGAAGATCAGGAGGATTCCATATTTGAACGTCAGCTCCCGCAGCCCGGACAGAAATCCCGGCCGGGGAAGTATTGGTCCGGAATCGCACATGATCGGTTCCGTAATCACTGCGGCAATCTCATGATGGTGTTCTCTCATCAGGTCTTCCAGATAATCCAGGTCATTCCAGGGAGCAATGAACAGCCATCGGGCACTGTCCGGTCTCATTCCCCTGGTATGGAGTATCTTATTGGGATTTCTTCGGTTTCCCAGTTCCTCTGCCGAGGAAGCAGTGATGGTCACTTTTTCCTCGTCTGCCCATCCGTGATACTGCCCTTCGAATTTAATGATCTTATTTTTCCCTGTATAGGCCCGTGCCAGTCTCAAAGTCTGCATCACCGCCTCTGTTCCGGAGTTCTGAAAACTGACCATTTCTGCTGAAGGGATCACTTCTGTCAGCAGTCTGCACAGCTCCAGCATAGAAAGGGTAGGGGATGAGAAATGGGATCCGTATCTCAGCTGCTCCTCCACAGCCTCAGAGACAGCCTCAGGAGCATACCCCAGGATCATTGGTCCGAAGCCGCCGATATAGTCTATATACTCGTTTCCATCTACATCATAAAGCTTTGAACCTTTCCCGTAATCTATCGCCAGGGGATAGTCACGATACTGAGGTTTATGAAAGGAGCTGCTGACTCCTCCGGGAATGTACCTTTTCAGATCTTCATTTAAAATCTTGGATCCGCATATATGATATTTTTTCATAAGATCATCCACCTCTCTTCTTCCGGATACGGAAAAAGGAGCCGACATATTTCTGTCAGCTCCTTTGCTTAAATCTTATGTTATGCAATTCTATATCAAATTTCATTTTTTTCAACCCTCTGCCGGAAAATAATTTCTTCTTTACTTTATTCAGTCTTTTCCCGGTTTCCCGGAAATATTATTGCGATTTTACCAAAATGTGAAAGAATCTTTATTTCTTTTATTTGAAATGCACATAAACCCTAAAACACCTTTTTATCATTCAGACACATAATAGAGACTGATAATTTGTTTTATGATCACAATCAGGACATTGTTTTCAGTTTCTGCACACATTCAGGATTTCCAAAGCCAGATTGATCTTAAACAGATCCTGATAATCCTTCAGATCCATCCGGAGGATGTCTCCGATTTTTTTCAGACGGTAATGCATCGTGTTTTCATGGATATATAGGCTTCCGGCGGCAGCCTTTGCCTGAAATCCCGCTTTTACATATTCCATCAGTGTTTTCAGCAGTTCCTCCTGCTCCGGCAGCATCAGTTCCTTCAGCACCTGGACTGCGATCTGGAGAAGTTCCTCTTTATCTTCAAATTTGTCAAACAGTCTTAAAAGGATCATATCGTCATAGACAAATATATCTTTTCCTTTCTGATTGTCAGCCCCGATACGGATAGCCTCCATAGCACTTTCCACACTGCTTTTAAACTGCCGCAGATCCGAAAAAACACTTCCCACTCCGATCCTGAAAGCCGCTTTTTTATATTTACTATGAAGAAAGCCTGCAAAATTTCCTATTTCATCCAAAATACTGTCCTCTTCCTCTGCAGGCGCCATCCAGATATAGTTTTCATCATCACTGGTAGTCAGGCATTCTTTTCCCTGCATAAAACTGCTCACATCCTGGTCCAGCATATGGAATTCCCGCTCCCGCTGATCATCCTCACTGTAAATAGGCTCCTTCTCTGATCCGATTCCCGGCAGCTCCAGGCTCTGTATAACAATCCCACGGTACCTTTTCCTGGACTGATATCCGGCGGCTTCCAGACAACTGAGCCTTTTTGCAGTCAGCCTGCTTCCGGACAGTATTCCCAGAAGGGCCACGGATACGTCATATCGTTCTTTCTCCTGCCTGCACAGCGCAAAACAGATGCTCTGGCTGATATCAACGATCCTGAGCAGTTCAGGCATCTCAAATATAGGCAGCCCCAGAAAATTTCCTCTGTCAAGAACTGCCTGAGGGATCGTCTTTATATAAACACCCAGATTGATAATGAGCCCTGCCACATTTTTTTCATACAGTGCGTTGATCAGCTCCAAAAGGCGGTCTTCCTGTTCCTTGATCACAAGTCCGGTGATCAGGACCAGTTCTCCCCCTTTCAGCCATTCAATATAATGAAGCTCTTCCATATAGTAAACCCAGGAAATCACATGATCCATGCCTTCCTTTCCTGCCACCGGCTTCAGCTGATTGGCGTAAGGAAGATTTAAAATACTTCTGCATGTAATTTTCATATATACTCCTTTCTGGCAGTTAAGCCCACTTCAATTTTCCCTCCCCTCAATCTTGAGAGGCTTGAACATTTTGTGCGCCGCCGTAATACTGCGGGAAGCTCCATGCAAAACCTGTCGCTTGCCGGGCGTATCGCACAAAAAAACGTATTCACCTTTTACAGTAAATACGCCCTTGTATCTTTCTATTTATTTGTCATCTACTGCTTAGGATAACAGCAGCCTTCTGTTTTGTCAATGCGCTAAAAAAATGCCCACGGAAGGTTTCCCCGCCGCAGGCATATATCTTTAATCTGCAAAATTTCCTGTATACAGCTGATAATACTTGCCTTTTGCTGCGATCAGATCGTCATGGGTACCTCTCTCAATAATACGTCCCTGTTCCATGACCATGATGCAGTCAGAGTTTTTAACCGTTGACAGACGGTGAGCAATGACAAAGGTAGTACGTCCCTTCATCAGAGCGTCCATACCATCCTGTACCAGTTTCTCCGTACGTGTATCAATAGAGGAAGTTGCCTCATCCAGGATCAGGGCAGGAGGATCTGCCACAGCAGCTCTGGCAATAGCCAGCAGCTGGCGCTGTCCCTGGCTTAAGTTGGCCCCGTCTCCCGTAAGCATGGTATTGTAGCCATCGGGCAGACGGCGGATAAAACCATCTGCATTGGCCAGCTTGGCAGCTTTGATACATTCTTCATCTGTGGCATCCAGCTTGCCGTAACGAATGTTATCCATAACCGTGCCGGTAAACAGGTGGGTATCCTGAAGGACCATACCAAGAGAACGACGGAGATCCGGTTTCTTGATCTTATTGATGTTAATGCCGTCATAGCGGATCTTTCCGTCTGCAATATCATAGAAACGATTGATCAGGTTGGTAATGGTGGTCTTTCCGGCGCCGGTGGCTCCTACAAAGGCAATCTTCTGTCCAGGTTTGGCCCAAAGGCTGATATTGTGCAGGACGATCTTGTCATCTGTATAGCCAAAGTCTACGTCATCAAAAACAACGGCCCCTTCCAGCTTGGTATAGGTAACGGTTCCTTCGGCTTTGTGAGGATGCTTCCAGGCCCACAGATTTGTTCTTGTCTCAGCTTCTGTCAGATTTCCATTTTCATCTTCTTTTGCATTGACCAGTTCTACATAACCTTCGTCAGCTTCCGGTGTCTGATCCATCAGATCAAAAACACGCTGAGCGCCGGCTGCTGCGTTGACCACAAAGTTGATCTGCTGGCTGACCTGAGTGATTGGGTTTGTAAAGCTCTTGTTCAGTCCGACAAAGGTGATAACGGTACCAATGGTAACTCCTGCCAGACCGTTGATCCCCAGGATGGCGCCTATGATGGCCACCAGGGCATAGCTGATCCAGCCGATATTGGCGTTTACAGGCATCAGCAGGTTTGCATAGCTGTTGGCCTTGTTGGTACTGTTTCGAAGTTCTTCGTTTACTTTATGGAAATCATCCATAGCTGCCTGTTCATGACAGAAGACTTTTGCACTTCTTTCCAGACACATGAGAGATACCGTTTAATATACCCGTAAATTATAAAAACTCCCTGCAGGATCCTGTTTTGTTGCCAAAACCACAAAACCACTGATCCTGCAGAGAGTTCCTTTTTATGTTATATATCTATATCCCCGGTTATGTCCAGTTCAATATGCATATTACAGGAATCGCATCCTATCAGAGTACGCCCTTCTATATTGGATAAGATGCCAACATTTCCTCCACAGAAGGGACATACCTTCTGAATGTTTTCTCCTGTTCTGGCAGCCTGCAGCCAGCCTGCGAATTCCTGTGTATTGGTATTTTTGCTGCTGCAGTGCTCTGTCCAGTCTTTTCCTAATTTTTTTCGGATCTGATCATTTTCATCAAAGATCACTTCATCTCCCTGAGCAATCTCTCTTTCATAAAGGAGCTGATCCGGAATTTTCCTTGTACATTCCACTCCTTCTTCTGATCTGAGAGTAACTACAGCCATAACCGGCTGGTCATCTCTTCTATCCTCACATCCATAGTCCAGATCTTCCTCTATTTTTAATACAGTATATACCATTATTTTCCTCTTTTCTGCATAAATAAAAAATAAAACCTGTAAACTTTCATTTACAGGTTTCCAACTCCCCCTGTTGGACTCGAACCAACGACACTGCGGTTAACAGCCGCATGCTCTACCGACTGAGCTAAGGAGGATTAGAGAGGCGCCAACCAGATTTGAACTGGTGATAGAGGTGTTGCAGACCTTTGCCTTACCACTTGGCTATGGCGCCATATACTATATTATACACACATATTTATAAAATATGCAAGTATTTTTTTAAGTGACTCCTACGGGAATCGAACCCGTGTTACCGCCGTGAAAGGGCGATGTCTTAACCGCTTGACCAAGGAGCCGTTTTTTATACGCTTCTCAGAGAAGCTCTTGTTTAATTTACTGTACCTTCAAAACCACACATGTAAAACTGTTTATCCAACTTTGCCGCTTTACTTAGGTATTGGCCCCGTCCGCTTAGCAATCGGTCACTCATAGACCTGCGGTCTATTTCGTGTCCTTTGCTCCGCAAATGACTCCGGTCTGTCTTCCTCATCCGGGAATGCTTGCATTCCCGTCTGTTCCAGA